>NZ_POXL01000003.1:0-341468 GCF_003044645.1 Neisseria subflava | reverse complement strand
AGTTGGAACTGAATAATTGGATCAATACCCTGGTAACGGAAATGACCGACCCGAGCGACGAGCTGCAGGCAACACATCCGTTAAGGGAGGCAAAAGTATTGGTGGAAGATATCGAGGACAACCCGGGTTTCTTCAAAGTCCGCCTGTTTGCCCGCCCGCACTTCCAAATCGAAGGCTTGGATGTCAACTTGTCATTGGTATCTCAAATGCCTAAAGAGAAGAAATAAGCAATTAGGTAAACTTGAAAAATCCTCTTTCCAAAAAGGAAAGAGGATTTCTACTCCTACAAGTAATTATTTCTTTGCCCATAGGTATAAAGAAATTTAGTCAAAATATCCAGTGAAATCTACAATTTTGGAACAACATCTCCCTTAACCTAGGCTCCTTGGTATAACAAAAATTTGTAATATTTGTGATTATTTTGAACATGAAATACTCTTTCCAAATACACTAAAAAGGATAAGACACATGTATTACAACAATTTGCTATAATATAAAACTCAGTTCAACCCTCATCCAAAATTCCATTTTCAGACGGCCTTTGTCTGTTTATAAGGCCGTCTGAAATGTTTTCCGTCCATCCTCTTCTGCCGAGCCATGATTCCATCTGATTTCATTGACGAGCTTTTGTCCAAAGTCGATATTGTCGATATTATCGACGAGCAGGTTCCGCTGAAGAAAGGCGGGGCGAACTATATGGCCTGCTGTCCGTTTCACAAGGAAAAGACGCCGTCGTTTTCGGTCAGCCCGACCAAGCAGTTTTACCATTGTTTCAGTTGCGGGGCGCATGGTTCGGCGATTGGTTTTGTGATGGAACATCAGGGGCTGTCGTTTCCGGAGGCGGTGCAGTTTTTGGCTGATCGCGTCGGTATGACGGTGCCTAAAGTTCGCGAGCAGGAAGACAATCCCGAAATCCGTGCCGAACGTAAGAAAAAACAGCAGACTTTAGAAGAAACGACGGCAGCGGCAGCGGATTTTTACGCGCAACAGTTGAAATTCAATCCGGCAGCGAAGGCTTATTTGGACAAACGCGGCTTGAGTGCGGAAGTCATCGCGCATTATGGTTTGGGCTATGCGCCTGACGGTTGGCAATCTTTGGCGCAAGTATTCCAACCCTATCCGAATACTGCGTTGGTGGATACGGGCATGGTCATCGACAACGAAGGCAAACATTACGACCGCTTTCGCCATCGGATTATGTTCCCTATCCGTAATCCACGTGGGCAGGTCATCGGCTTTGGCGGCCGCGTATTGGATGACTCAAAACCCAAATACCTCAACTCTCCCGATACCCCTTTGTTTGACAAAGGGAAAAACCTTTACGGGCTATATGAAGGGCGTGCTGCCGTAAAAGAGGCCGGACGGATTTTGGTGGTCGAAGGCTACATGGACGTGGTCGCATTGGCGCAGTTCGGCGTCGGCTACGGCGTAGCGGCTTTAGGTACGGCAACCACGGCGGAACATGTCAAAATCCTGATGCGCCAGGCCGACAGTATTTATTTTTGTTTTGACGGCGACGGCGCAGGACGTAAAGCGGCTTGGCGCGCGCTGGAAAATGCGTTGCCGCAATTAAAAGACGATAAATCGCTGCATTTTCTCTTCCTACCCGAAGAACACGACCCAGACAGCTACATCCGCGCCTACGGCAAGACTCAATTTGAAGATGCCTTGTTAAACCAAAGCAAGCCTCTATCCGAATATTTTTGGGAACATCTTTCAGACGGCCTCAACCTCAATACGCAAGAAGGCAAAGCAGAATTAGTCAAAACCAGTTCTCCGCTTTTGGCTCAGATTACCGCACCGGCATTGGGCTATCTTCTGAAACAAAAACTCAGCGAGCTGGTGGGCATTGACCCTGACAACCTCGCCCAATTACTCGGACAAGAAGCGCCAAAGCGGCACGTCAAACAAAAAAGTTACAAACTGCCGCCTATTTCTGTCAAACAGCCAACCATGCTAACACTGGTTCAAAGACAGATACGCAGCCTCTTGATAAATCCGGCTTGGGCTTCATATATAGACCTGCCCGATTATTTGGCTTTAAGTGGCGACTTCGCCTGCCTTGCCAATCTGGCCGAAACCATCAAGCATCACGATACGATTCCTGCAACCGCACAAGTGCTTGAATATATGCGCGGTTCGCCCTATGAGGAAACCGTCAATCAAATCTTTTTATCAACCCTTCACTCTGAAGAAATGGAAGGGGATAACGAAGAAGATTGCGAAAGTTTCCAAATCGGCATGAAAAAGTTGTTAAATGAATTAAAATACAGTCAAATCGAAACTTTAAAGCAAAAAAGTATTCAAACTGGTTTGACCGAAAATGAAAAAAGACTATTGCTGTCACTTTTGACGGCAAAGCAAAACTAACCCCTCAGGCCGTCTGAACAATCTAAACACACGCTGCGAAACATGACACGCAGAACACTCCATCCGTAATATTTTCAGACGGCCTCAGAGTATTAAAGTGAAATCTGATTTCACAACAAAAAGCTCTGCTCCGCCTTCAGGTACGGCCACATCACCGTAAACCGTCGGCATCCTATCAACCTAGAGAGCAATCCATGTCTAAAAACCAAAACTACGAAGAATACCAAGACCAAGATGACAACCGTCCCTTGAGTATCGAAGAGCAGCGCGCCCGTCTGCGCCAACTCATTATCATGGGTAAAGAACGCGGCTACATCACTTATTCCGAAATTAACGACGCGCTGCCCGACGATATGTCCGACGCCGAGCAAATCGACAACATCGTCAGCATGATTTCCGGCTTGGGCATCCAAGTAACCGAGCAAGCCCCCGATGCTGAAGACATCCTCTTGAGCGACAACGCCGCCGCCATGACCGACGACGATGCCGTTGAAGAAGCCGAAGCAGCACTCTCCAGCGCAGATTCAGAATTCGGCCGCACTACCGACCCTGTGCGCATGTATATGCGTGAAATGGGTCAAGTCGATCTGTTGACGCGCGAAGATGAAATCATCATCGCCAAAAAAATCGAAAATGCACTGAAAAACATGGTGCAGGCAATCTCAGCCTGCCCAGGCTCGATTGCCGAAATTCTGGCTTTGATCGAACAAGTCCGCAACGACGAAATCCGTGTGGATGAAGTCGTTGAAGCCATTATCGACCCTAATGAAGTCTTGTTGAACGAATTGGGCTTAGGTCACTTAGAAAATGCCAAACCAGATGACGAAGAAGGCGAAACCGTTAGCGATGATGAAGATAGCGACGATGAAGATGAAGACGATTCAGGTAGCGACTCTGAAGCCATATCCGCCGCCCATTTGGCCGAACTGAAACAAAAAGTTTTGGAACACTTCGCCTTTATCGAGAGTGAATACGGCAAAATGATCAAGCAGTTGGAAAAACACGGCAGCCAACACGCCAACTACCTGAAACATCGCGATGCCATTGCCAACAAACTGTTGGAAGTCCGTTTCGCCACACGTCAAATCGAAAACCTGAGCAGCAGCCTGCGCAGCCGCGTTGAAAACATCCGCAAACTCGAACGCGAAATCCGTGACATCTGTATCGACCGCGTCCGTATGGAGCGCGACTACTTCATCAAAAACTTCCTGCCTGCCATTACCGATTTGAAATGGGTAGAAGAAGAAGTAGCCAAAGGCCGTGTATGGGCAAACGCGTTGGATCGTTTCCGCCACGCCATCCTCGAAAAACAAACCGAGCTGGCAAATATGGAAGCTGAAACCCGCATTTCCATCGAAGAGTTGAAAGAAATCAACAAAAACATGGTGTTGAGTGAAAAAGAAACCTCAGCCGCCAAACAGGAAATGATTCAGGCCAACTTGCGTTTGGTTATTTCCATTGCCAAAAAATACACCAACCGTGGCTTGCAGTTCCTTGATTTGATTCAAGAAGGCAATATCGGTCTGATGAAAGCGGTGGACAAATTCGAATACCGCCGCGGCTACAAGTTCTCGACTTACGCCACATGGTGGATCCGTCAAGCGATTACCCGTTCCATCGCCGACCAAGCACGTACCATCCGTATTCCGGTTCACATGATTGAAACCATCAACAAAATGAACCGTATCTCGCGCCAATACCTGCAAGAAACAGGTGAAGAGCCTGATTCCGCCAAACTGGCCGAGTTGATGGAAATGCCGGAGGACAAAATCCGCAAAATCATGAAAATCGCCAAAGAGCCGATTTCCATGGAAACACCGATTGGCGACGACGACGATTCGCACTTAGGCGATTTCATCGAGGATGCCAACAACGTTGCGCCGGCAGAAGCTGCGATGTACACCAGCCTGCACGAAGTAACCAAAGAAATCCTCGAAAGCCTGACGCCGCGCGAAGCCAAAGTTTTGCGTATGCGTTTCGGTATCGATATGAATACCGACCACACTTTGGAAGAAGTCGGCAAACAATTTGACGTAACCCGTGAACGTATCCGTCAAATCGAAGCCAAAGCCCTGCGCAAGCTGCGCCACCCGACCCGCAGCGACCGCCTCCGCAGCTTCCTCGACAGCGAAGAAAACAAATCATAAAAGCAAACCGCAGGTTGAAAGACCTGCGGTTTTTTTGAAATACGAAGGCCGTCTGAAAACCAAATCTCAGAAGATTTAATCGTTTCAGACGGCCTTAAATTTATTTTGATAACTTATTCAGCCTCAGTGGTTTTCTTTTTCGGACGACGGCGGCGACGTTTGGGTTTACCATCAGTTGATCCACTTTGTTTCTGACGTTTGTGATCATTGGCCGCAATCATTTGCTGGCGTGTTTCCTCATCGGCATGTTGGAAAGTTGTCCACCAAGAAGCCATCTCTTTATCAACCTCGCCAACCTCGCTACGCAAAATCAGGAAATCATATGCGGCTCGGAAACGTGCTTGTGATAGCAGGCGATACGGGCGTGCGCCACGCATATTGTCGAATTGCGGCTGAAATTGCCAAATTTCACGCATGGTTGCAGAAAATCGTTGCGGTACGCCCCAACCCTTCTCTACCGTATCTCGCATGGTGTTCATCGCATCCATCAATGCAGGGACAGGTTTTTGTCCATGGCTTAGATTGCGTTGCCACATAGCATTTAGTGTCGGCCACAATACCGCCGCCAATACGAAACCGACGGAAACGGACTTATCCGCACGGATACGCTCGTCGGTATTTTTCAAGGCCAACATAATCATACGGTTTTCAGCCGCTTCAGCAGTTTTCAAGGCATCTAAAAGCGGATGGATGCCTTCGGGAATACCCAACTCATTCAATCGTTTTAAACAGGAGCAGGAATAACCGGAAAACAGAATTTTCAGAATTTCATCAAAAAGACGAGCAACAGGCTCATTTTTCAGACGGCCTGCATATTCGGCAATCGGCAAAGCCGTTTGCTCTTCCACTTCAAAGCCCAACTTGCCCGATAAACGTACAGCGCGAAGAATACGGACAGGATCTTCCTGATAGCGTTCGGCAGGATCGCCTATCATCACCAATTTTTTATCGGCAACATCAGCCACGCCCTGATGGAAGTCCCAAATCTCCTCTTTAATCGGGTCGTAATACAGCGCATTGCAAGTAAAGTCGCGACGCATGGCATCTTCTTCAATGCTGCCGTAAGTATTGTCCTTCATAATACGGCCTTGCGCATTTTGCTGAACCTTATCGCCGCCGCGGAACGTCGTCACTTCAATGGTTTCAGGGCCGATCATCACATGAACGATTTGGAAGCGGCGGCCGATAATGCGGCTGCGGCGGAATATTTTACGGATTTGCTCCGGCGTGGCATCAGTTGCGATATCAAAGTCTTTGGGCTCGACCCCGAGCAACAAATCCCGAACGGCCCCACCCACAACATAAGCCTGAAAACCAGCTTCATGCAGGCGTTTGGCAATTTTCTCCGCGGCAAAGCTCAACATATCCGCATGGATACCATGTTGCTCAAATGGAATAATCTCCTTTTCAGGCAACGACTTGACGTGTTTTTTAGGCAACACTTTATGCAGCCATTTTTTTAACATAAGCAGCTCTTTTCACAATAAAAAAGGCCGTCTGAAACTTGTCCGGCTTAAGCCTTTGCACAATATTCTGCCGCGGAAGGGGCAAAACATTGAGCAAAGGCTTCAGACGGCCTAAAAAAGACGTGCCATTATACCTTATGGAAGTTCGATTAATTAGCGTATTGGCAAAAAATATCGGCTATAATGACAGTTTGACAACGATTCAGGCAGAACATCATGTACCACTACAAATCCGAAGCTACCCAATTCCTCGACAAACTCATGGAAGACAACCCCGAAATGGAAGCGCAACGCCTCGAAAACCGCCATTTGCTGTGGGATGTTACCCTCAATCCGACAGAGCAGGCCGAATTTGAAGCGGCCAAAGTCAACAAAAAACCCTACACCTACTATCAAGACTAATCCCGTATCGGCATGACGACCAACACGCACAATACCGATCCGGCATTACAACATTACCTCAACAGCATCGGTCAATCCGAACATCCCGTTTTGACCGCATTGCGCGAGCGTACCCAATCACATCGTCTGGGAAAGATGGCCATCGCACAAGAGCAGGCAGCCATGTTGGTGTGGTTGGCCAAATTATTGAATGCCAAAAAATATTTGGAAGTTGGCGTCTTTACCGGTTACAGCAGCACCTCCGTGGCGCTTGCCCTCCCCGAAGACGGCAAAATCACGGCTTGCGACATTAATGTAACCTTTACCGATATTGCCCGCGAAACATGGCAGGCAGCAGACGTAGCACATAAAATCTCGCTTCATCTGCAACCGGCTTTGCTGACTTTGGACGATTTGATTGCGCAAGGCGAATCGGAAAGCTACGACTTAGCGCTTATCGATGCCGACAAACCGCCTACGCCGAAATATTTTGAACGCTGTTTGCAACTGGTACGGAGCGGCGGCGTGATTGCCATCGACAATATCTTGTTGGGCAGTCGCGTCATGAATGAAGCTGCCGAAAACGATCCGCCCAGCTTGGATATCCTGCGCCATTTCAACCAAAATCTGCCGCACGATACACGCATTATTCCCATTACCCTGCCAATCGGCGACGGTTTGACATTGCTACTAAAAAAATAAAACGACACAATCCGATGAAAACATTATCACATTCTCTGTTTCTTTTGCCGCTTACTCTATTGGCCGCATCATGCGCCGTTTCCCATCCTCCTCAACCTGTCGACAATCCCAACTTTGTCCTGCCGGATATTCCGCGTGAGCCTTTACCTGAGAAAAATATTCCCTATCCGCGTTTGGACGCACAAACCCAGATTGACCACTTGGGCATACAAATTGCCCGACTGGAACGCACGGTTGAAGAATTAAATCAACGCTTGCACACATTGGAACAACAACGAAACATCAAACGTCCGACTACTTCGGTTTCCAACCCCAAAGCCCAAAGATTGGACGACCGCAAGCTGAAAATGAACTATTTGGCAAATGGCGGCGGCGTGCCGTCTGAAACAGACTCAGCTTCGCAAAACGAATTGCGCCTTTATAATCAGGCGCAAAAATACTATCAGCGCAACAACTTCTCTGCCGCAGTAGCCATTTTGAAAGAGGCTGACGGTGGCAACGGCAGCGAAATTGCCCGCCGCAATATGTATCTGCTCCTGCAAAGCCAACAACGTCTGGGCAACTGCGAATCCGTTATCGAAATCGGCAACCGCTACGCCAACCGATTCCGCAACAGCCCGCAAGCTCCCGATGCGATGTACAGCATCGGCCAGTGCCAATACAAACTGCAACAAAAAGACATCGCCCGCAGCACATGGCGCAAACTGATACAAAGCTTCCCCAATAGCGAAGCGGCAAAGCGCGCTTCCATCAGCCTTAAACAAAGATAAACGTTCAGACGGCCTTGTCATTCCCAAGGCCGTCTGAATATTTTTTACCCTTAATCCATTCAAGCAAAAGGAACTCCTCATGATCCAAGTCGGCATTATTATGGGCAGCAACAGCGATTGGCCGGTGATGCAGCAGGCAGCACAATTTCTCAAAGAATTCGGCGTTGAATACGAAGCGCGTGTCGTCTCTGCACACCGTACGCCTGATTTGATGTTTGAATACGCCGAAACCGCACGCGAACGCGGCATCAAAGCCATCATTGCCGGCGCAGGCGGCGCAGCGCATTTGCCGGGCATGGTCGCAGCCAAAACCACCGTCCCCGTATTGGGCGTACCCGTTCCCAGCAAATATCTGCGCGGCGAAGACTCCCTGCTTTCGATTGTACAAATGCCCAAAGGCGTTCCAGTTGCCACATTTGCCATTGGCGAAGCAGGCGCGGCCAATGCGGCGCTGTTTGCCATTTCACTTTTAGCCAACGAAAATCCTGAATTGGCTGAAAAATTGGCGGCTTTCCGTGCCAAACAAGAGCAAACCGTTCTAGCCATGGAATTGCCTGAAGCATAACGGACTAAGGCCGTCTGAAATTGTAAAAGGAAACTTAGATTTCGTTTTACGCTTTTCAGACGGCCTTGTTTATTGATTAAATCAACATCATGAAAACGCTGCTATTCATCCTACTCTCCACCCTGCTTTGTGCCTGCCAAAGCCCAAGTATTCCTGCCCAATCAAACGCTACTCCATCTCAGCAACAGGCCCAAGATACTACCGGCAACCTGATTATCTTCTATGATGTACAAACCGGTTCTGAGCCATTGCTAAAAGCAGTGAAAGCCTCCGGCGCAAGTTTGATTTATGAATACAAAAACCTGAACGGCATTGCTATTCGTCCGTCTTCCAAGACCAAGATTGAAGATGCCATTGCCTATTTTAAAAAGGTAAACGGCGTATTGTCCGTCGAACAAGATAGGCTGCTGAAACTTCAATAACCGAGCTGGTTCTTCGGACTAATAAAAAAGCCGTCTGAAACGTATTACAACGTTTTCAGACGGCCTTTACTTGTTCAAAGCATTAAATCATGCCTCTGCCTTGCGCTTTTGGCTTGGCTTGGCCGAATTCCAATTTACTCAGCGCAGACAAATAGGCTTTAGCAGTTGCCACCAATACGTCAGTATCTGCACCTTGGCCGTTGACCACACGGTCGCCACGTTGCAGGCGGACGGAAGTTTCACCTTGGCTTTCTGTACCTTGAGTTACCGCATTGACAGAGTAAATCTGCAAGGTTGCGCCACTTTGTGCCACACTTTCAATGGCTTTGAAGATGGCATCAACAGGGCCCGAGCCGCTAGCGGAAGCGTGTTTTTCTTCGCCGCGAATACTGAACACAATATCGGCGCGCGGTTCTTCGCCAGTTTCAGTGCTGATTTTTTGGGAAATGAATTTGTAGCTTTCGGTATTCATATTGCCCATTTCGTCAGACACCAAAGCGTGCAGGTCTTCATCAAAGATTTCGCGTTTCTTATCCGCCAGCTCTTTGAAGCGTGCAAATGCCGCGTTCAACGCTTCTTCGCTTTCCAATTCAATACCCAAATCTGCCAGCTTGCTGCGGAATGCGCTGCGGCCGGAGAGTTTGCCCAAAGTCAGGCGGTTGGTTGACCAGCCGACTGATTCGGCAGTCATGATTTCATAGGTTTCAGGGTGTTTCAACACGCCATCCTGATGGATGCCTGATTCATGTGCAAAGGCATTTGCGCCGACTACTGCTTTGTTTGGCTGAATCGGATAGCCGGTAATGGTGGATACCAGTTTGGATACCGGCACGATTTGCGTGGTATCGATGCCTGTTTCCAAGCCGAACAAATCATGGCGCACTTTCAACGCCATCACGATTTCTTCAAGGCTGGCATTGCCCGCGCGTTCGCCCAAACCGTTGATAGTACATTCCACCTGGCGCACGCCTGCCTGAACAGCGGCCAGCGAGTTGGCAACCGCCATACCCAAGTCGTTGTGGCAGTGGGTCGACCAGACTACTTTGTCGCCGTTGGGCACGCTTTTGATGATGTTGCTGATACGCTCGTACCATACGGAAGGGATGGAGTAGCCGACAGTATCGGGAATATTGATGGTGGTTGCGCCCGCTTCGATAACCGCCGTAAAGATTTTGGCGAGGAAGTCCAAATCCGAACGCACGGCGTCTTCGGCGGAAAATTCCACATCATCGGTGTATTCTTTGGCGATTTTCACCGCTTTGACCGCCGCATCGATGACCTGCTGCGGCTTCATTTTCAGTTTGTGCTCCATGTGGATGGGGCTGGTGGCGATAAAAGTGTGAATACGTTTTTTCGGCGCGGGGGAAACGGCTTCGCCTGCTTTACGCACATCGTTTTCAACGGCACGCGCCAACGAGCAGACCGTGGATTTGGTGATGATTTTGGCAATCGCATTAACCGACTCGAAATCGCCCGGACTGGCTGCGGCAAAACCTGCTTCAATCACATCGACACCCATCTTTTCCAACTGGCGGGCAATACGGATTTTTTCCTCTTTGGTCATGGATGCACCCGGCGACTGCTCGCCGTCGCGCATGGTGGTATCGAAAATGATAACGCGGTTGGTTTGTGTCATTTCTGTTCTCTCCAGAGATTCATTTTTTTGTAAAAAAGCATTCAAATCAAGCGGTCTGCCTTGCGCTTCCGCCAAAGCGGTCAGTTTTTGCAACTGAGCCAAAGGCAGGGAACCGCGTGTACGCCATTTGTAGATAGCCGCAGTGGTCGCAGCATTTTCCGGGTCGTGCTGTTTCAGGGCTTCGGCCAGCGCGTTTACACCGCCAAAATAGGCAACCAAACGGTCAATGTCTAATTGCATGATGTTCCTTGTCCAAATCTGATTAAGATTATTGAGTTCTAGTTTTGCATTATACTCATTTTAGACAAAACGACAATCTATTTTTATCAAAATATTGGTATAAATTTTAAAACTTGAGAAATTTTTATACATTTTGTCTAATTTGGACTATTAAAAGCTCCTCTCAAACCGAACACATCCTAAATATAGTAAACTAATCCCCTATTTCCCCGATTTGAAACACATTATGCCCCATACCATCCCTACCAACCGCTCCGACATCGAATGGCGCAACGAAAGTACACAAAAGCCACCCAAGCAGGCGGTTTACATACAAGGAGCAGGCGCAACAGAAATCTTAAAAAATGCCCACGCGCAAACTGCAACTGTTTGGACTGGCGATTTTCACAATGCCACGCAAGTCTTATCTGCAATGAAAAAACGTATCCGCAGGCCGTCTGAAAAAAAGAAAGGCGCACCTGCCGATATTCAGACAGCCTTTCATGCCCACCGTATGAAACAGGCGCAACAAAGCCGTTTGCTCAATATGCTTGCCATCGAAATCCAACCTAATTTTCAACTGGACAATGCGCGTGCACCCGACATCTACGCCGCTCTGTGCGATGTTTACGACACACCAAACGATAAGCCGTTTCTTTTACCGCTGAATCAATTACTGGGCTTTATCGGTGCGCACGAATGGCACAAAAAAGGCATAGACATTCCTCAGCTTGATGGAAAAATCCATGTTCCTTTCGGCGTATTCTCTCCACTGCGTGGCGAATATTTGGATTTAATCGCCCAAGCGCCACTCGCTCCCAATATTCAGACGGCCTTTGACATCGGCACCGGCTCAGGCGTGATTGCCGCTATTCTCGCCAAACGAGGCATACCCGACATCATTGCCACAGACACCAACCCAAAAGCAATTGCCTGCGCCACAGCAAACCTCGAACGCCTAGGCTTGGATAAAGCCGTCAGCATTCAATCGATTGATTTATTTACCGAAAGTTGCGCCGACCTTATCGTCTGCAATCCGCCTTGGCTGCCGGCAAAACCGACATCCGCTATTGAGACTGCCCTTTACGACCCCAATAATGCCATGCTGACCGCGTTTCTCAACGGCGTACGCCAGCACTTAAATCCGAACGGCGAAGCCTGGTTGATTATTTCCGACTTGGCAGAACACTTGCATTTGCGCGATAAAGACTTTCTAAACCAATGCTTTCAGACGGCCTCGCTCAATATAGTCGATATTTTGAAAACCAAACCGCAACACAAAAAAGCAATAGATGAATCCGATCCTTTGGCGTTTGCCAGAAACAAGGAAACTACTTATCTATACCGTTTGAAAGCGATATAAAATCAAGGCCGTCTGAACATTCGGACGGCCTTTAAGCATTTTCATAAAAGAAAACGGCATATCCGTAAAGATATGCCGTCGATGGGAGCAGGGACTGCTATATTTGGCAGTGGTTTGTGTTTTAGTCCTCTTGCGCCCCAGTTTGCAGGTAGTTTGGCAAACCAACTTTGCCAATCAATTCCTGCTGGGTTTCAAGCCAGTCGATGTGTTCTTCGTTGATGTCTTTTTGTTTTTCCAACAAATCACGGCTGACGTAGTCTTGTTGCTCTTCTGCAAGAGCGATGGCTGAAACCAGAGCATCATGTTTTTCATACTCTTTTTTCAGATCGCAGGCAATGATTTCTTCGGTAGATTCACCGATCAACAGTTTACCCAATTCTTGCAGATTAGGCAGGCCTTCCAAGAACAAAATACGTTCGATCAAATCGTCTGCGGATTTCATTTCGCGGATGGACTGTTTGTAGAAATGACTACCCAATTCTTCAAAGCCCCAGTTTTTCAAAATGCGGGCATGCAGGAAGTATTGGTTGATGGTAATCAGCAACAAGCCTAAGTTTTTGTTCAATTCGCGGATAACTAAGCGATCGCCTTTCATATTCAGCTCCTTGTATGTTATACGCTAGATTACAGTTGGCTTTGGTAGTAGTTGCCTTCGCCGACCAATTCGATCAGACGCAGTTGTTGTTCCAACCAGTGAGCGTGATCTTCTTCAGTGTCTTTCAGTTGGGCAATCATCAAATCGCGGGTAACGTAGTCTTGAGCTTCTTCGCACAACTTGATACCTTTTTTCAGCGCATCGCGTACTTCGTATTCAGTGTTCAAGTCTGCTTTCAGGCAAGAGATTACGTCAGTACCAATGTTCAGTTCGGCACGGGTCATTTTAGGCGTACCGCCCAACATCAGGATACGACGGATGAAGTCTTCGGCGTGAGTGGTCTCTTCTTCCATCTCGTGGTTCAAACGTTCGAACAGTTTGGTGTAACCCCATTCAGAGTACAGGCGAGAGTGGATAAAATATTGGTCGCGAGCAGCCAACTCACCAGACAATAATTCGTTCATGTAATCAATAACTGCTTGGTTGCCTTGCATAATTCTTTCTCTTTCTTTTAAAAGTTGATAATCACGAAATGAAGATTCGTGTGTTGTTATGGAATGAGGTAATTGTATGCACAAGTAGCACTTTTGACAAATTTTCTATTTAAAATACAAACAATTATCAAAAAAGTTAACCAGCCAAAAAGGCCGTCTGAAAAATTAATCCCCTGTTTTTAATAATATTTTTTTGACATTAGTATTAAGAATCCATTGCATTATTCAAAAACATTTACATTCGTTAACCATAAATAAAAGCAAATAATCCAACAAAATCAATCAAATTTAATTATGAATTATTCTCAACTGCTTTTGTCTCATTTTTTTGAATCTTCTACTCGGTCAACACTTAGGAATCGTGCTATAATTACCAGTTATCTTTTTTTTAAGCACCTAGCTGAAACACATAAATCATCATGAAACAAATCCGCAATATTGCCATCATCGCCCACGTCGACCATGGCAAAACCACATTAGTTGACCAATTGCTGCGTCAATCTGGTACATTCCGTTCCAACCAGCAAGTCGAAGAACGCGTCATGGACAGCAACGATCTTGAAAAAGAGCGCGGCATTACCATTCTCGCTAAAAATACCGCCATCGAATACGAAGGCTACCATATCAACATCGTAGATACCCCAGGACACGCCGATTTTGGTGGCGAAGTGGAACGTGTCTTGGGCATGGTTGACTGCGTCGTACTGTTGGTTGACGCGCAAGAAGGCCCTATGCCGCAAACCCGTTTCGTGACCAAAAAAGCCTTGGCTTTGGGTCTGAAACCTATCGTTGTTATCAACAAAATCGACAAACCGTCTGCCCGTCCAAGCTGGGTTATCGACCAAACATTCGAATTGTTCGACAACCTGGGCGCAACAGACGAACAATTGGACTTCCCTATCGTCTATGCTTCCGGCCTGTCCGGCTTTGCCAAACTGGATGAAAACGACGAGAGCAGCGACATGCGCCCTCTGTTCGAGACCATTTTGAAACACACACCTGCACCAAGCGGCAGCGCGGACGAAACGCTGCAACTGCAAATTTCCCAACTGGACTACGACAACTACACCGGCCGCCTCGGTATCGGCCGCATCCTGAACGGCCGCATTAAACCCGGCCAAATGGTTGCCGTCATGAACCATGAAGAACAAGTTGCCCAAGGCCGCATCAACCAGCTGTTGGGCTTCCAAGGCTTGGAACGCGTACCTTTGGAAGAAGCTGAAGCCGGCGACATCGTGATTATTTCCGGTATCGAAGACATCGGTATCGGCGTAACCATTACCGACAAAGACAATCCCAAAGGCTTGCCTATGTTGAGCGTGGACGAGCCGACCCTGACCATGGACTTTATGGTCAATACTTCTCCTTTGGCCGGTACTGAAGGCAAATTCGTGACTTCCCGCCAAATCCGCGACCGCCTGCAAAAAGAATTACTGACCAACGTTGCCCTGCGTGTTGAAGATACTGCCGACGCTGATGTATTCCGCGTTTCCGGCCGTGGCGAATTGCACCTGACCATTTTGTTGGAAAATATGCGCCGCGAAGGCTTTGAATTGGCAGTCGGTAAACCGCGCGTGGTATTCCGTGAAATCAATGGTCAAAAATGCGAGCCTTACGAAAACCTGACCGTAGACGTACCAGATGAAAACCAAGGCGCGGTCATGGAAGAACTCGGCCGCCGCCGTGGCGAATTGACCAATATGGAAAGCGACGGTAACGGTCGCACACGTTTGGAATACCATATTCCTGCACGCGGCCTGATCGGTTTCCAAGGTGAGTTTATGACCTTGACCCGCGGTACCGGCTTGATGAGCCACGTTTTTGACGACTATGCTCCGGTTAAACCTGATATGCCCGGCCGTCACAACGGCGTATTGGTTTCTCAAGAGCAAGGTGAAGCCGTTGCTTACGCCCTTTGGAACTTGGAAGACCGCGGCCGTATGTTCGTTTCTCCAAACGACAAAGTCTACGAAGGCATGATTATCGGCATTCACAGCCGCGACAACGACTTGGTGGTAAACCCTCTGAAAGGTAAAAAACTGACCAACGTCCGTGCCAGCGGTACAGATGAAGCCGTACGCCTGACTACGCCGATCAAATTGACTTTGGAAGGTGCAGTTGAGTTCATCGACGATGACGAACTGGTTGAAATCACGCCACAATCCATCCGCCTGCGTAAACGCTATCTGAGCGAATTGGAACGTCGCCGTCATTTCAAAAAACTGGACTAATTCTGTTTGATTGATACGTTTTAAAATTAAGGCCGTCTGAAAAGTGTTTTGGAAATCCTAGATTTCATTTTTACACTTTCAGACGGCCTTTTATCATCTGTTCAAATAAAATAAATCGGCATTTCTTCCGCTTGTACTGCTGCTTCATCAGCGCGATCATTCTTACGATATTGCCCCGGCGATATCCCATATTGCTTTTTAAATGCCTTGCCAAAATGCGTTTCCGATTGAAAACCGACCGAGAGCGCAACCGATAAAACCGAATCCGCCGTCTGTTTCAACAATAATGCCCCCTGCTGTAAGCGGATACTGTTTACAAAGGCATGCGGGCTTGTTCCCGTCTGCTGCTTAAATACACGCATTAACTGGGCGCGAGACAAGTTGGCAATCACGGTCATTTTCTCGATATTCCATTCCTCTTCCGGCTTATCCACTACTGCCTGAAGCAAATTCCGCAGGCGTTTGTCCTGCCAACCATTCAACAAACCGCTTAATTGCGCTTCCCCATTTTTTTCCAAGCTGGCTCGAAGTAGAAATACCAGCAACACCGAAGCCAATGCATTCACAACCGCTACCGAACCGGACAAAGCCTGACCGCTCTCATACTGCAACAATGCCACCAAATACTGTAAAGAAGGATGGTTGATATTCAGCAAAACCGTATCAGGCAGCCCCACCATAATATCTGCCTGCGCTTCATATTCAAACCGCGCGCAGAAAAGATGCAAAGCCGCATCGCCTCCTGCATGACTCTGCTTGACTTTAAATGCGCCTTTTTCACTCGTCAGCACGTTGACGCCGAGATTTTCACAACTGCTATCGCTGCTCAAAGTATGCCCTACACTACGCGGGAAAAAAATGACATCCCCCGCACTCAGCAGCCTTGCCTCTTGCTCCCCATCAATTCGGATATAACCCGAACCGGCAGTTACGATATGCACCAAACCATGCGCACGCTTTGGTTCATGCCGCACATACCACTCCCCCCGAAAAAGACATTGAACATCCACGCTACCTCTTACCTGCGCCAATTCAACCAGCCTATCCAAAATATCCATAGTGTTTTTTACCAATAAATGAGATGTTTTGACGATTTTATTCTTCCAATTATTGCAATAATACACACACCAAACACAAACGGATAGGATTTTTTATCTTATCCACTCACATTAAGAAAGGACATATCATGTTTAAAGACTGGCCTGAACATACCGCCTTGGTAAAAAAAGCATTCGGCGAACTGGGTAAAAACCATCCTAAAATGCTGCAAGCCTACGGCGCACTGGATCAAGCAGCCGCTGCCGAAGCACTGGATGCCAAAACTCGCGAACTGATCGCCATCGCCGTTGCCATTACCACACGTTGCGAAAGCTGTATCAGCGTGCATGCAGCCGCAGCAGCCAAAGCAGGTGCAACCGAAAGCGAAATCGCCGGCGCATTGGCCACCGCTATCGCCCTGAACGCAGGTGCCGCTTATACCTACGCTTTGCGCGCTTTGGAAGCAGTAGAAACCCAACGCTAATCGGTTTGTAAAATCAGGCCGTCTGAAAGCCAACTCCCCTTTCAGACGGCCTGATGAAATGCTAAACTGATAAAGTTATCATATTGTTTTCTGTCTAATAGGAGATTGAACCATGAAGAAACTGCTGACCGCCGTACTTTTTGCCGCCGCTGTGGCCACTCCTTTGGCCGCTTCCGCAGCCTCTATGCCTAAAGTTGAAAAAAGCGCGGCTCAACCTGCAAAAGCAAAAGGCGTTTGGATTGATGTCCGCTCTGCCGAAGAGTTTAAAGAAGGCCATTTGCAAGGTGCGCTCAATATTCCGCATGACCAAATCGTTGACCGCATCAAATCCGTCAGTCCGGATAAAAATGCGCCGGTAAACCTCTACTGCCGCAGCGGCCGCCGTGCAGAAGCCGCGCTGACTGAGCTGAAAAAAGCCGGCTACACCAACGTAACCAACCATGGCGGTTATGAAGACTTGGTGAAAAAAGGTTTGAAATAAATCTAGCTGATTTTAAAAAGGCCGTCTGAAACTTTACAGACGGCCTTTATTGCCATTACAGACAGCAACTTCCAAATCTCAAACGTTTGCTGAGACCTGTTTCGTGAATTAATTGTTTGATAACCAAAATATTGGTGTTATCGGCCAAGGCGCGAATGCTGTGCGCTTCCATCGGCTCAAGACGGATAACTTGCAAGCCTTCAGTCTGCAACACTTCGCCCACCGTTTTGATTTCGGCTTTGCCGTTTAAAACCAAAAGCAAAATAATCGCATCCGCCTCATATGCCGGAATTTCATTATTTTTCTGCAGTGAAAGCTGAACAATCTCCTGATTGCCGTCTGAAGCAATCACGCCTCCCAATAAAGCTTTGGGGTCTAACTCATAATGTTTCATTATTATCCTTTCCGCCCAAACGTTGCCGATTCGTGGACAATCGCTCAAGCAAACCAGTACAATACCGCCCATCTTACCGATAGACACAATATTGTCACATGAACATATTAATCTCAAACGACGATGGTTATCTTGCGCCCGGTTTGGCAGTTTTGGCAAGAGTATGTGCAGAATTTGCCAATGTCAGGGTAGTTGCGCCCGAACGCGATCGCAGCGGCGTCAGCAATTCCCTGACTTTAGACCGTCCTTTACAACTGAAACAGGCGGAAAACGGGTTTTACTATGTGAACGGCACGCCCACCGACTGCATTCATGTCGGCCAACACGCCCTTGCCGATTTCAAACCCGACTTAGTCTTATCCGGCATTAACAACGGGGCAAACATGGGTGATGATACGCTTTATTCCGGTACGGTTGCCGCCGCAACGGAAGCCTATTTAATGGGCATTCCCGCTATTGCCTTTTCGCTTGCCGATTCCAGCGGCCGTTATTGGGAAACTGCGGAAAAAGCCGCTTGGATGCTGCTTTCCTACTTTCTTAAACGCCCTATTTCCAAACCCATCTTATGGAACATCAATATCCCTGCCGTCGCACCTGAAGATATCCAAGGCATAAAAATTACACGGCTTGGTCGTCGCCATCATGAACAAAGCATTGTTCCCATGTATAATCCACGTGGCGAACAAATTTATTGGATTGGGCCGGTCGGCGATGTTTCCGACAGCGAAGAAGGTACCGACTTTGGCGAATGCGCGTCCGGCTTCATCACGATTACCCCGCTGCAAGTCGATTTGACTGCCTACGGACAAATGGAGCAAACCGCTTCCTTTTGGTCAGAAATCCCTGCGCCTTAACAGTCCCTAACAGCCGAACACTTGAGAAACAAGCATATTTTTATTATGATATGCTCCGACGAGAACAATTACCCGAATACGAAAGTCATTAACATGTTGAAAAAAAGTGTATCTTATGCCGGATCGGCAGCTTTGGTTTTATTACTTGCAGCCTGTGCCAGCCAACAACCGGCTCCTGTAGTCGTCGGCACACAAAGCGGTGGTTCAACAACAAGCTCTACCGCTGACAATCCTTACGGTGCAGCGCCTTACAATACCAACACCAGCCCAGCGGCAGATGCTCCATACACTCCGCCGGCAAGTACACCTGCTCCAACATACAACAGCGGCAGCACCGGCACTTACACGCCTTCTTACGCGCCTGTTGATATCAATGCAGCGACACATACTGTTGTTCGTGGTGATACCGTTTACAACATCTCCAAACGCTACAACATTACCCAAGACAATCTGCGTGCATGGAATAACCTGGCCGACAACACCATCAGCATTGGTCAAACCCTGCGCGTGAAACCTGAAGGCTACGTTGCACCTGCAGCTTCTGCAAGCAAACCTTCTACGCCAACAACTACTGCTCCGATTCCAAGCACTCCTGCCAATACACCAACCGTATCTACCGGCAGCAGCCGCAACGTCAGTGGCATCACATGGCAGCGTCCGACTACCGGTAACGTTATCGCCAACTTCGGCGGTAGCAACAAAGGTGTGGATATCGCCGGTACGCAAGGTCAGCCTGTTGTTGCAGCGGCAGACGGTAAAGTCGTTTACGCAGGCTCAGGCTTGCGTGGTTACGGCAACTTGGTCATCATCCAACACAACTCCTCATTCTTGAGCGCATACGGCCACAACCAACGCCTGCTGGTTAATGAAAACCAAACCGTGAAACGCGGTCAAACCATTGCGCACATGGGTAATACAGATGCATCTCGTACCCAGTTGCACTTTGAGATCCGTCAAAACGGCAAACCGGTCAATCCGGCAAATTATGTTGCCTTCTAAGCTGATTCAAGCAACCTAATTTCAATTCAATCCCTGCCTAAATGTCATTTAGGTAGGGATTGTTTGTACCGGTTTCCCATGAAATTTCATCTTCCCTTTCTTTATACTCTGCTATTGGGCGGTTGCGCCGCGTTTTTGCCATCATTGGACGAACGCACCCAAAGCAGTTATCTTGACATCCCTTCAACGCCGCGACTGGACAGTGCCTTAGGTATTCCTTCAACCCCCTCCAAGGCCGATATTTCCCATATCTATCTACTGAACGATGCCCATGAAGCCTTTGTCGCCCGTGCTGCACTGATTGAATCCGCCGACCATACCCTCGATTTACAATACTATATCTGGCACAATGACATCTCCGGCAAACTTCTGTTCAACCTAATTCATCGCGCGGCCGAACGCGGCGTCCGTGTGCGTTTGCTTCTGGATGACAACAACACCAACGGCATGGATGATCTCCTGCTGGCACTCGACAATCATCCCAATATCGAAGTCCGTCTGTTTAATCCCTTTATTTTCAGAAAATGGCGTGCACTCGGCTACGTTGCCGACTTTCCGCGACTTAACCGCCGAATGCACAACAAATCGTTTACCGCCGACAACCGTGCCACCATTTTGGGTGGACGCAATATCGGCGACGAATATTTTAAGGTTAACGACGATACCATCTTTGCCGACCTCGACATCCTCGCCACAGGCCGTGTCGTAACAGAAGTTTCCCAAGACTTTGACCGCTATTGGGCAAGCCAATCCGCCTATAACGCGACCAGCATCATCAAACGGGGAAACCTGCAAAAAGGATTAGCAGAGCTTGATTACACCGACCAAGATAAAAATCAAACGCTCATCCGCTACCGTCAAAGCATCGAACACTCCAACCTCTATCAAAAAATGCAGAGCAACCTTATGGAGTGGCAAAGTGTCAGCACACGCCTGATCAGCGATGACCCGGCCAAAGGTTTAGACCGCGACCGGCACAAACCGCCTATTTCCGAACGCCTGCAAGACGCCCTCAAGCAACCAGAAAAAAGCGTTTACCTTGTCTCCCCTTATTTTGTACCCACAAAATCGGGCGTTAAGGCCATAGAAAAGCTGATTCACAACGGCGTGGACGTTACCGTCCTGACCAACTCCCTCCAAGCGACCGACGTTGCCGCCGTCCATTCCGGCTACGTCAAATACCGCAAGCCCTTGCTTAAAGCCGGGGTCAAACTTTACGAGCTCCAACCCAACCACGCTGTTCCAACCTCCAAAGACCGCGGCTTGACCGGTAGCTCCGCCACCAGCTTGCATGCCAAAACATTCATCGTGGACGAGAAACGCATTTTCATCGGCTCATTCAACCTCGACCCACGCTCCGCACGCCTTAATACCGAAATGGGCGTCGTCATCGAAAGCCCCGAAATCGCAGGCCAAATGCAGCGTGCCCTTGTAACGACCACCCCAAGCTACGCCTATCAGGTAACGCTTGGCAATTACAATAAACTATACTGGTATGACCCAAGCGAAAAACGAACTTACGCACACGAGCCCGAAGCCAAATTCTGGAAACGGATTACTTCAAAAATCCTATCCATCCTACCCATAGAAGGATTATTATAGAGGCCGTCTGAAAACAGAAATCATGCGGCCGGAGGAATTCACCATGTCTCGACTCATCTGTAAAACCCTATTTGTTTGTACCACCGGCCTATTGTTGGCCTCCTGCGGCACCACTGGCAAACACAAATCCCATAAGCCGCAAACAACCGCCAGAAAAGTCCAACCTGTCCGCATTTCCCATATCGACCGCACCCAAGGTTCGCAGGAATTGATGCTTCACAGCCTAGGCCTGATCGGCACGCCCTACAAATGGGGCGGCAGCACGACATCCACAGGCTTTGACTGCAGCGGCATGATCCAATTCGTCTATAAAAACGCCCTCAACGTCAACCTGCCACGCACCGCACGCGATATGGCCGCCGCCAGCCGTAAAATTTCCGATGACAAATTAAAAGCCGGCGATCTGGTCTTTTTCAATACCGGCGGCGCACACAAATATTCCCATGTCGGCCTCTACATCGGCAACGGCGAATTCATCCACGCCCCCAGCAGCGGCAAAACCATCAAAACCGAAAAACTTTCCACTCCGTTTTACGCCAAAAACTATTTGGGCGCACATACTTTTTTTACTGAATAAATCAAGGCCGTCTGAAAGGTATCGCCACATCATCGATACCTTTCAATCTATTGCTGATGAGTCAAGCTTGATTACAAGATAAGCTCATGCAAAATTTACCCATAACAAAGCAATAGTAAAATAACACTCAGTTTTAAAAGCTTAAATCATCTTTCGCCCTGTCATTTTGTAAGTACAAAACCATCAAGGAAATATCATGCACACAGAATCCGTTCTCACCCTCCTCAAAACCCTGCAAAACCAAATCTGCACCGCGCTGGAGCAAGAAGATGGCGAAGCCAAATTTGTGCATGAAGCATGGACGGGGAAACTGGGCATCGGCGAAACCCGCGTATTGAAAAACGGCGCAGTATTCGAGCAGGCAGGTGTGAATTTTTCGCATGTAAAAGGAACCCAAATGCCGGCTTCTGCCACGGCCCATCGTCCTGAATTGGCAGGCGCGGCGTTTGAAGCCATGGGTGTGTCGCTGGTCATTCATCCGAAAAATCCTTATGTCCCGACCAGCCATGCCAATGTGCGCTTTTTTATTGCCTATCCTGAAAATGCCGAACCTGTGTGGTGGTTTGGCGGCGGCTTTGATTTGACGCCGTTTTATCCTTTTGAAGAAGATATTGTGCATTGGCACACAGTGGCTCGGGACGTATGCGCGCCATTTGGCGAATCGGTTTATCCTGAATTCAAACAATGGTGTGACGAATATTTCTATTTGAAACACCGTAATGAAACACGCGGCGTGGGCGGCCTGTTTTTTGACGATTTAAACCGCTGGGATTTCGATACCTGCTTGAATTTTATCAAGGCAGTCGGGGAAGGCTATATCGCAGCGTATCTGCCGATTGTGGCCAAACGTAAAAACACGCCTTATGGGGAACGTGAACGCAATTTCCAACTCTACCGTCGCGGACGCTATGTCGAATTTAACTTGGTTTGGGACAGAGGCACGCTGTTCGGCCTGCAAAGCGGCGGACGCACGGAAAGCATTTTGATGTCCATGCCGCCTTTGGTACGCTTTGAGTATCAATATGTGCCGGAAGAAGGTTCACCCGAAGCACGCCTCAATCAATTCCTTATACCGCGCAACTGGCTGGAAGAAGCCGGCAGATAGTTTTACCTATAAAAGGCCGCCTGAAGAGCGATTCTCACTGGTTGAGACTACCTTTTCAGACGGCCTTTGCTTCAATTGCTTTGAATTTGCATACCTTTGCCTATTGCGCTGTTTCATCTCTATAGAGTTTTTGAGACAATGCGCCCATATAAAAAATCACCTCACAAACCACACTAAAAAGGAATAATCGGTGAAACGCATTTTCTTATTTATCGCAACCAATATCGCAGTTCTGGTTGTCATCCGTGTTATTTTGGCCATCTTGGGTATCAACAGTACCGACCAAGTCGGCAGCCTGTTGGCTTATTCCGCAGTCGTCGGCTTCAGCGGCTCGATTGTCTCCCTGCTAATGTCGAAAACCATTGCCAAACATTCGGTTGGCGCCGTCGTCATCGACCAGCCCCAAAGCGAAGAAGAAGCTTGGCTGTTGGCAACTGTTGAAGCGCAAGCCCGCCAATGGAATCTGAAAACGCCGGAAGTCGCCATTTACAACTCGC
This sequence comes from Neisseria subflava, assembly GCF_003044645.1. Lineage (GTDB taxonomy): Bacteria > Pseudomonadota > Gammaproteobacteria > Burkholderiales > Neisseriaceae > Neisseria > Neisseria subflava_B. The sequence goes on along the minus strand of NZ_POXL01000003.1, from coordinate 318,076 downwards.
CCGAGCCTAACGCCTTCGCAACCGGCGCGACCAAAAACAGCTCGCTCGTCGCTGTCAGCACCGGCCTGCTCAACCACATGACCCGCGATGAAGTCGAAGCCGTTTTGGCTCATGAAATGGCGCACGTCGGCAACGGCGATATGGTAACGCTGACGCTGATTCAAGGTATCGTGAATACTTTTGTCGTCTTCTTGGCGCGTATCGTTTCCAGCATGGTGGCGCGCAACAATGACGGCAGCACTTCGCAAGGTACATATTTCATGGTCAGCATGGTATTACAAATTGTATTCGGCTTCCTCGCCAGCATCATCGTAATGTGGTTCAGCCGCCAACGCGAATACCGCGCCGATGCGGGCGCTGCAAAACTGGTGGGCGCGCCGAAAATGATTGCCGCCCTGCAACGCTTAAAAGGCAACCCCAGCGACCTGCCGCAAACCATGACGGCAATGGGCATTGCCAGCGAAGCCAAAGATTCTTGGTTCAGTACCCATCCTTCTTTGGACAACCGCATCAACCGTTTGAAAAACCGCTAATCAAAAACATCAAGGCCGTCTGAAACATCAGTTTCAGACGGCCTTTTTTTATTTCTTCATTAAAGCCCGTTTGATGATAATCATCCAGTCTTTCTTATCCAACAGCGGCCGCTGGTTAAACACGTCATACTTGCAACCGTCCAGCTTCTGCAAAATCAACTGGCCGCCGACAATAATCATGCGCAGCTCAAAACCGATTCGCCCTTTGAGGGTTTTGCCCAACGGCGAGCCTGCCTTCAACATTTGAAAAGCACGTTGGCACTCGTGCGCCATCAGTCGTTGAAAGGCGAAGTCGGCTTTGCCGGCCGCAATCTGTTCTTCGCTGACTTTGAACTTCTGCAAATCTTCCTGAGGGATGTACACGCGCCCTTTCTGCCAATCTACCGCCACGTCCTGCCAGAAATTAATCAGCTGTAAGGCAGTGCAAATGCCGTCACTTTGCGCCATGCTCACTTCATCGGTTTGCCCGTACAAATGCAGCATAATGCGCCCCACCGGATTGGCGGACAAACGGCAATAGGCAATCAATTCGCCAAAGTTTTCATAACGGTTTTTGACTACATCCTGACTGAACGCCGCCAGCAAATCATAAAACGGCTGCAACGGTAATTGAAACGGCTCAATCGCTTCGTTGTACAAACGCTGCATCAATGCCATTTGCGGTTTCCCGCCTTGTGCAATGCGGTCTAACTCTGCCTTCAGTTCGTCCAGTTGGCGTAGGCGTTCGGCTGCTTCGGCATTGCCTTCGTCGGCAATATCGTCCGCCGTCCGCGCAAAAGCGTAAACGGCGTGAACCGGCTTGCGCAAACGGCGCGGCAGCACAATGGAGCCGACTGGGAAGTTTTCGTAATGATTGACTGACATGGGAAATCCGAAAATTTAAAATAAAGTATTTTTGCTGACAGGCCGTCTGAAATTCAGACGGCCTTACGTTTGGCCGCAAAGAAATCCTGCAATACGCTTTGGCATTCTTCTGCCAATATGCCGCCCAAAATTGCGGTATGCTTGTTCAGACGTTTGTCGGCAAACAAATCGACCACGCTGCCTGCCGCACCGGTTTTAGCTTCGGCCGCACCATAAATCACGCGCCCGACCCGTGCCTGTATCAAGGCAGAGGCGCACATAGAGCAAGGCTCTAAGGTGATGTACACGTCGCAATCTTCCAAACGGTAGTTTTGTAAAGCTTTGCCTGCGGCGGCAAGCGCGTTGATTTCGGCGTGGTGGCTGACATTGTGGTCGCCAATGCAGGTATTGTGTGCCGCTGCGATTACCTTGCCTTGATATACGATGACTGCGCCAACGGGTACTTCGCCCAATGCCGCCGATTGTCTGGCCTGTTCTATCGCCAGTCGCATAAAGGTTTCCATATCGTTTTGAGAAGGGAAAACGGCAACAGGCGGATGGTTTTTTAATGCCTCGCCCAGCTCCGTCTTTCTCTCCTCGGAAATATGCCGGACATCCACACCCGAAACCAGCGCAGCCAGTTGCCACAAGGTGCTTTTGGTTACGGTCAAACCCGACGCTTTCAGCAATAGAAACGTGCGGACTGCGCCGATTTCCTGTAAATCTTCCAGTGTACGAATACCCAATTCTTTTAGCGCGGCCAATGTTTTAGGGGCAAGTGGTGGCGTGGTCAGCATGGATTATTCCTGAAAATGCTGACGCGCCAAGGCTAAGGCCGCCTGAACATAATCGCTGTCTGCGTAAGGATCTAACGTGTGCGCCAAAGGAATTTTCCGCAACCAGGTCAACTGGCGTTTGGCAAGCTGGCGCGTGGCGACAATGCCTTTTTCGACAAAGGTATCATAATCGGTTTCGCCTTCGAGATAATCCCAAGCCTGACGGTAGCCCACGCAGCGCATAGACGGCATATCCGCATGCAGCTGTGGATAATCGCGGCGTAAAGCGTGCATTTCATTGAGGAAACCGTGTTCCAGCATACTTAAAAAGCGTTTTTCAATTTGCTGGTGTAACAAATGGCGGCCTTCGGGGATAAGGGCAACCGTGCATAAATCCAATAAAGACGCAGCCTGCTTCTGCTCTGTGAAATGTTCGCTCAAAGGCCTGCCGGTCAGAAGATAGACTTCCAAAGCGCGCTCAATACGCTGGCTGTCATTGGCTTTCAGACGGCCTGCCGTAATCGGGTCAACTTCCTGCAAACGGCGATACAGGCCTGCCAGACCATGTTCGTTCTTTTCCGCCTGAAGCTGTGCGCGCACCGCCGTATCTGCGCCGGGCAAATCATTCAAACCTTCCGTCAGCGCGTGGAAATACATCATCGTGCCGCCGACAATCAGCGGATAGCGACCGCGCGCATATATTTCGTTCACCAAGCGCACGCAGTCGCCGACAAAATCTGCCGCACTGTAACTTTCCAGCGGCGAGATAATATCAATCAAATGATGCGGTACGGCGGCAAGCTCTTCGGCAGTCGGCTTGGCCGTACCGATGTCCATGCCGCGATACACCAGTGCGGAATCCAAACTGATGATTTCCACCGGCAAAGATTGGGCAATATTTAAGGCCAGTGCGGTTTTACCGCCGGCGGTCGGGCCGAGTACGGCGAAGGCTTTGGGCGCGTTCATAAGAAAACGGAAAAATTAAAAATGCGATTATAGCAAACCCGGGCAAACCATATTTCAGGCCGTCTGAAACATTTGCTCTACATTATCAAAAGCGTTACACTTGCTGCGCCGTTTCAGACGGCCTTTTATATTGATTTCAAACCTGCTGCTGCCGTCATTGCGCCGGCAGTCAAGCCGTCAGCGACACTGCGTCGCTGTAAACACGAAAGAACACACTATGACCGTATCTCCCGTAGCCTTGCGCCGTCAAACCGAGCGCAAGCCGCATCCGACTGCGCGTTATTGGAAAAAATGCGATGTCGAGGCTTTGTTTGGACTGCCTTTCCTCGACCTCGTTTTCCAAGCCGCCGAAATCCACCGCCAAAACTTCAACCCGCGCGAAATCCAGCTTTCCACCCTGCTCTCCATCAAAACCGGCGGCTGCCCCGAAGACTGCGCCTACTGCCCGCAATCGGCACACCACAACACCAATCTGGGCAAAGAGCAGATGATGGACGTGGACGAAATCGTCGAAAAAGCCAAAATTGCCCAATCGCGCGGCGCCAGCCGTTTCTGCATGGGCGCGGCATGGCGCGGCCCCAAACCCAAAGACGTGGCTGTTGTTTCCGAAATCATCAGCGCGGTGAAAAGCTTGGGCATGGAAGTGTGCGGCACCTTCGGCATGCTCGAAGACGGCATGGCGGAAGACTTCAAAAAAGCCGGTCTGGACTACTACAACCACAACCTCGACACCGACCCCGACCGCTACAACGACATCATCCATACGCGCAAACACGAAGACCGCATGGATACTTTGGGCAAAGTTCGCAATGCCGGTTTGAAAGTCTGCTGCGGCGGCATTGTCGGCATGAACGAAACCCGCGCCGAACGCGCAGGCCTGATTGCCAGCCTTGCCAACCTCGATCCGCAACCCGAAAGCGTGCCGATTAACCAGTTGGTCAAAGTGGAAGGCACGCCGCTGGCCGATGCCGAAGATTTGGACTGGACGGAATTTGTCCGCACCATCGCCGTCGCGCGCATTACCATGCCGCATAGCTACGTCCGCCTCTCCGCAGGCCGCAGCAATATGCCGGAATCCATGCAGGCCATGTGTTTCATGGCTGGCGCAAACTCGATTTTCTACGGCGACAAGCTGCTGACTACGGGCAATCCGGACGAAGACGGCGACCGCCTGCTGATGGAAAAATTGAATTTGTATCCGCTGCGCTTTGAATTGGAAGAAGAATACAAAGCCGCTCAGGAAACGCCTAAAATCAAAGTCGACTATTAACCGTCATCATAAAAGGCCGTCTGAAACTTTTTCAGACGGCCTTTTATCGTTATTCAACATGAAAACTTTCAATCTTCCGTATCCATTCTTCCTTTTCCGCCTCGCTCAAAAACGAAGCGCGGAACGAATTAGCGCACAAGGTTTTGATTTCTTCCGCACTCAAATCCAAAGCCTCGGCAAGCGCTTCAAAATTGCGGTTCATATAGCCACCGAAATACGCCGGATCATCGGAATTGACGGTTACCAACACGCCGCGTTGCAACATACGGCGCAAATTGTGTCTCGCCATTTCCGGAAATACTTTTAATTTCAAATTGCTCAACGGGCAAACGGTCAACGGCATTTGTTCTTTAATCAAACGCGCCATCAAGGCCTCATCTTCTTCTGCCCGTACGCCATGATCGATACGGCGGACATGCAGCAAGTCCAAAGCCTCGTAAACATATTCCGGCGGGCCTTCTTCTCCGGCATGGGCCACCGTCAACAAACCCTCCGCCCGCGCCTGAGCAAATACGCGTTCAAACTTGGCCGGCGGATGCCCCTGCTCGCTCGAATCCAAGCCTACGCCGATGATGTGTTCTTTATAAGGCAAAGCCTGATTTAAGGTTTCAAATGCGCTTTCTTCCGACAAATGACGCAGGAAACACATAATCAAACGCGTACTTATACCCCACTGCTGTCCGGCTTCACGGCAGGATCGGACAATGCCGTTAATCACGGTTTCAAACGCCACGCCCCGCGCAGTATGGGTTTGCGGATCGAAAAATATTTCCGTATGCACGACATTGTCTTCGCGGCAACGCTCAAGATACGCGCGGGTCAAATCGTAAAAATCCGCCTCGTACAGCAAGACGCCGGCACCGGCATAATAAATATCCAAAAACGACTGCAAATTGTGAAAATCATAAGCCTGCCGTACCGCATCGACATTTTTATAAGGAATCGCTATGTGGTTACGCTTGGCGATTTCAAACATCAGCTCCGGCTCGAACGTCCCTTCGATATGGACGTGTAGCTCGGCTTTGGGCAGGGCTTGGATAATTTGTTTGATATTCATATTTTCTCTGATTTTCGATTTATATTTAATATTGAAGGCCGTCTGAAACTTTCAGACGGCCTTTGACCATTTACCTGTTAGAAACCATTTTCCATCATGATTTCGCCGGGGATGCGGTTGCGGTGCATGGCGTAGCCCAAATCCATCAGGGCTTGGAAAGTGTCTTTGACCATTGCCGGATTGCCGCAGACCATAAAGCGCGTATCGGCTTTGGTGAACTTGAAGCCGACTTTTTCTTCCAAGTCGCCATTCTTCAGCAATTCGGGAATCCGTTTACCGCTCAATGCGCCTTCTGTTTCCTCACGCGTGGTAACTGGAACAAAAGTGAATTTATGGAAATATTCTTCAATCAGCGGATGCCCTTTCAAATCAGCAAGGCACTGGTTGAAAATCAACTCGTCGGCATAAGAGACGGAATGCGCCAAAACCAAACGGTCGAAACGCTGCCAAATTTCAGGCTGCTCGATAATGGAGAGGAAAGGCGCAATGCCGGAACCCGTGCAGAGCATGACCAAGTCTTTGCCGTCGGGGAATCGCTCGGGCAAGAGGAAACCGGTAGCCGTTTTATCCAGCAAAATAGTATCGCCCTCTTTCATCGCAGCAAAACGCGCCGACATCGGGCCGCCTTCGATTAACACCGCGAAATACTCAAGCGTATCGGCGTATTCGGCAGATACGACAGAATACGCGCGCCAAATAAAGCCCTCGCCGTCACGGAAACCAAGGCGCGAAAACTGCCCTGCCGAAAAACGGTAGGACTCAGGACGGCTGATGGCAAAAGTCATCAACTTAGGCGTATGGTGTTTGATCCACAAGACTTTTTCTTCGGTAAACTTGGCTTCTGGAGAAGCTGCCATAATAGGTTTCCTTGATATTCGGTATCAGTTTCAAATAGGGCTTATTATAAAGATTCAAAAGGCCGTCTGAAATATTTATTTTCAGACGGCCTTTAAGATCATTCACGGCGCAAACGGATACTGATGCCTTTTTGTTCCAAAATCAAATCGTTACCATCAAAACGATAGTTCCACACGCTTTGTTTACGCAAAAACGCATCTTCCAGCTTCATGTCTTCACACAGCATCATACTTACCGCAATATGGCCAAAATCAATTTTGTCCGAACCAATCGTATTGGTTTGGAACATCATACCGTTACACCCCATCTTGCCATACGCCTTAGGCATCTCGCTCAAATCCAGATAGGCATCAGTACCGGCCAAATCTTTTTCAGTAAATTTATTGAAAGCAACAACACGCCATTTGGCGGCTAAAGTAGGTTGCGCCGTTTGTTGAGTTTGCACCTGCACTTTAGAGGCTTGTTCAGGCTTAGATGCTGAAGGAGATGTACAAGCTGCCAAAACTACCATACTCATCAATGCGCCGAATAATGTTTTCATATCCATCCCTTAATTATTGCTAAAGGCCGTCTGAAAAACTATCCACCTTCAGACGGCCTTTAAGTCTTATTTACAAAGTCGTATCCAATGCTTTGGAAATATCGTTCCAAATATCGTCCACATCTTCGATGCCAACCGAGAAACGCAGCAGGCCGACTTTGATGCCCATTTCCATTTTCACATCATGCGGCACGCCGCTGTGGGATTGGGAATAGCAATGGTTGACCAGACTTTCCACACCGCCGAGGCTGGAAGCCATTTTGACCAGTTTCATGTTTTTAATCACGCTATTGGCCGCTTCACGCGTGTCGTTTTTGAGATAAACCGTAACTACGCCGCCGATGCCTTTGGGCATTTGTGCTTGGGCGAGTTCGTAATGTTCGTGCGACGGCAGGCCGGGATAGAACACTTTTTCAATGGCAGGATGGGCTTCCAAACGGCGCGCGATTTCGAGTGCGTTTTGGCAATGGGCGTTCATGCGCAAGGCCAATGTTTTGATACCGCGCAACACCAGCCAGCAGTCCATCGGACCTGCAATCGCGCCGGTATGCACCATCATATCGTGCAAAGGCTGCGCCAGCTCTTTGGTTTTGGCAACAACTACGCCCATCAATACGTCGGAATGGCCGCACAAATATTTGGTAGCGGAATGGAACACAAAATCGCAACCCATATCCAAGGGCTGTTGCAAATACGGCGTGGCAAAGGTGTTGTCGATGCCGACCAGCGCACCAGCCGCTTTGGCTTTTGCGGCAAGCGCTTTGATGTCTACCAAGCGCAAAAGCGGATTGGACGGCGTTTCCAGCCAGACCAGTTTGACATTGTGCGCTTTGAGCAGCTCGTCCAAATTATCCGGATTGCCCAAATCGGCAAAAACAACGTTCACACCCCATTTTTGATAAACATCGACCAATAAATCATAAGCGCCGCCGTAAATATCGGCGACGGCAACAATGGTATCACCAGGTTGCAGGAAAGTACGCCATACGGCATCAATCCCTGCCATACCGCTGGAAAACGCAAAGCCGGCCGCACCGTGCTCCAAATCGGCAACGGTATCTTCCAATACCTGACGGGTCGGGTTGCTCAGGCGCGAGTAGCGGTAAGGCACATTTTCGCCAATCTCGTGCAACGCAAACATACTGTTTTGATAAATCGGCGGCATCAGCGCACGGTTGTGTTCGTCGCAATCGTAGCTGGAATGGATGGCTTTCGTGGCGAATTTCATTTGGTCTCTGCCTATGTAGATGTGAATAATCAAAGATTTTATCACTATCTGAAAAATAGAAACAATCAATGCAGGCAGATAAAGCAAGTGATATAATCTCGCATTTGCAAATCGGCCGATACGAGCCGATTCCCCTACACGCATCTCAACAATCCCATCATGAAGGACATACCACGCATGAACGCCATTGCAGACGTGCAATCCAGCCGCGATTTACGCAACCTGCCGATTAATCAGGTCGGCATCAAAGACCTGCGCTTTCCAATCTCGCTCAAAAGCAAAGAAGGCGAACAATCCACCGTCGCCCGCCTGACCATGACGGTTTTCCTGCCTGCCGACCAAAAAGGCACGCATATGTCGCGCTTTGTCGCTCTGATGGAAAAACAAACCGATGCTTTGGATTTCGATACGCTGCACAAGCTGACCGCCGATATGGTTGCCCTGCTAGATTCGCATTCCGGCAAAATCAGCGTTTCCTTCCCGTTTTTCCGCAAGAAAAGTGCACCTGTCTCCGGCATCCAATCGCTGCTTGACTATGATGTTACCCTGACCGGCGAAATTAAAAACGGTACATACAGCCACAGCCTGAAAGTGATGGTTCCGGTTACTTCATTGTGTCCGTGTTCCAAAGAAATTTCCCAATACGGCGCGCACAACCAACGTTCGCATGTGACGGTCAGTCTGATTGCGAATGCGGATGTAGGCATTGAAGAAATCATCGATTACGTTGAAGCACAAGCAAGCTGCCAGCTCTACGGTTTGCTCAAACGCCCTGACGAGAAGTATGTAACGGAAAAAGCATACGAAAATCCGAAGTTTGTCGAAGACATGGTTCGTGATGTGGCCACGGTGTTAATTGCAGACAAACGCATCGAATCATTCGTCGTCGAAAGCGAAAACTTCGAATCGATACACAACCATTCCGCTTACGCTTATATCGCTTATCCTTAAAAGCCGAGCCGAATAAAAACAAAGGCCGTCTGAACATTTCAGACGGCCTTTGGCATAGATTGAACGATAACATGAGACTATCGGTCATATATGGGCAACCCTATTTCGATATAATTCAAAAGCATTAGATTTCTCTCGCAATATTTAACATAAATTAAGCCGATTGTTTTAACCATCATTTATAATGATGGTTCCTCAACGGCATCTCCGTAGATACTATGAAAAAATTCCTTTATTTCCTTATTGCATTTTTAGGCTTGAGCAGCTTCGCATTCGCAGTAGATGCCAATGATTTGCTGCCACCCGAGCAAGCCTTTGTGCCTCAAGTCAATGTAACCGATCAAGGCATCAGCGTGCAGTTCAAAATCGCTGACGGCTACTATATGTACCAGTCCAAAATCGTTGCAGCGACCAATCCTGACAAAGTCTTGGCCGAACCCAAATTCAGCAAAGGCGAAGAAAAAGAAGACGAATTCTTCGGCAAACAAACGGTTTACCACCATACCGCACAGGTTGACCTGCCTTACAAACAAGCCGCGCCGCAATACAAACTGACACTGACTTATCAAGGCTGCGCCGAAGTGGGTGTGTGTTATCCGCCTGTGGACACCGAGTTTGACGTAAAAGGCAACGGGGTTTACCAGCCGCAAAGCGACGAGCCGGTTTCTGCCAAAGACCGATTCTTGCAACCATCCGCCTCTTCAGACGGCCAAATGCCCACGCAACCCAGTACAAACAATCCCGACAGCAGCCGCTTTAAGCTCTCTTGGGATACTTTAAACGCCAACCTGTTGGCGTTTTTTGTCGCAGGTTTGGGCTTAAGCTTTACCGCCTGTATGTATCCGCTCCTGCCGATTGTTTCCAGCATTGTCGTAGGCGATAAAAAAGCCGGTAAAGGCCGCGCGTTTACCTTGTCTATGGTGTATGTACAAGGCTTGGCATTGACCTATACCTTGGTCGGCGTGATTGCCGGTTTGACCGGTGCGCTGTTGACCGTATGGCTGCAACAACCTTGGGTCGTACTTGCCGCCGCAGCGCTGATGGTGGTACTGGCTATGTCCATGTTCGGCTTCTTCAATATCCAGCTGCCAAACTCAGTCCAATCCTATTTCCAAAACCAAAGCAACAAACTCTCCGGCGGTAAAATCGTTTCCGTCTTCATCATGGGTATTTTGTCCGCCCTGATTGTCGGCCCTTGCGTTGCGCCTCCGCTGGCATTTGCTTTGGGCTATATCGGCCAGACCGGCGATGCCGTATTGGGCGGCCTTGCTCTTTATGTCTTGGCACTCGGCACCGGCGTACCGCTCATCATCATCGGCACATTCGGCGGCCATATCCTGCCTAAAGCAGGCGACTGGATGAACGGCATCAAATACGCATTCGGCTTCATCTTGCTGGCCGTTGCCGTATATCTTGCCACACCGCATCTGCCTTATTTCGCAGTAGTCGGCCTCTACACCTTACTGATGATTGTTCCCGCCCTTATGCTTTTGGCGAAATCCGGCAAACAAAAAGGCCGTCTGAAAACGGTTGCCACCGTATTGGGCTTTTTACTGCTGATTGGCGGCTCATGGTTTGGCTGGCAAAGCTTTAATAAACAAACCACCGCCCTGCACCACTTCTTAACACTGGTTCCGCCATCCGAAGCCGGACAAGAAACCGACCACGGCAAGATGTTTACCGATGTCGGCGAACTCAAAGCCGCTATGGATGCCGCTTTGAAAGCCGATCCAAGCAAGCCCGTGCTGATTGATTTCTACGCCGACTGGTGCGTATCCTGCAAAGAAATGGCCGCCTACACGCTCAACCAACCGCAGGTACACGAAGCAGTCGATATGCAACGCTTCTTCCAAATCGACGTAACCGCCAACACTCCCGATCATCAGGCCCTACTGAAAGAATACGGCCTCTTCGGCCCTCCAGGCGTGTTTGTTGTCCGCGCCGACGGCAGTCATAGCGAAGCCTTGTTAGGCTTTGTCAAACCCGATGCCTTCATCGAATGGTATCGCAAAAACGAGAAATAGCCGTCTATAAAAAGGCCGTCTGAAAACAAATTTTCAGACGGCCTCTTCTTATGTTCAGAAATTAAAATTCATCTTGAACCCAACGCGTAGAACGCAAAATGCTAGAATCCACATCTTGAATATTGCGATGACCGGTAAACGCCATGGAAATATCCATTTCTTTATACAGGATTTCCAGCGCACGGGTTACGCCTTCTTCACCATACGCACCCAAACCATACAGGAACGCCCGGCCTATCATCGTACCTTTCGCACCCAAAGCCCAAGCCTTCAAAATATCCTGACCGCTGCGGATGCCGCTGTCCATCCAAACCTCGATGTCGCCGCCCACTGCGCTGACCACATCCGGCAAAGCCTTAATGGCAGACACGGTATCGTCAAGCTGACGGCCGCCATGATTGGAAACGACCAATGCGTCCGCGCCACTTTTCGCTGCCTTTTCCGCGTCTTCAGGTTCCATAATGCCTTTAATAATCAACTTGCCGCCCCACAAATCCTTAATACGCGCTACATCGTCCCAGCTCAGACGCGGGTCGAATTGTTCGGAAGTCCATGAAGACAGCGAAGACAAATCACCCACGTTTTTCGCATGACCGACAATATTGCGGAAGGTGCGGCGTTCCGTGTTCAGCATTTTCATGCACCATTCCGGTTTGGTCGCCAGATTGATTAAATTGGCGATGGTCGGTTTCGGCGGCGCAGACAGGCCATTTTTAATATCTTTGTGGCGTTGACCCAAAACCTGCAAATCGGCAGTCAATACCAAAGCCGAACAATTGGCATCTTTTGCACGCTTAATCAGGTTTTCCATAAACTCACGGTCGCGCATCACATAAAGCTGAAACCAAAACGGTGAGCTGGTGTTTTCAGCCACATCTTCAATCGAACAAATGGACATGGTCGACAGCGTAAACGGAATACCAAATTTTTCCGCCGCCCGCGCCGCCAAGATTTCGCCGTCGGCGTGCGCCATACCCGTGAAACCTGTTGGCGCAATCGCTACCGGCATTTTCACATCCTGCCCAATCATTTTGGTTTCGAGACTGCGCCCCTCCATATTAACCAATACCTTTTGGCGGAAACGGATGTCTTTGAAATCCGAAGTGTTTTCACGATAAGTAGTTTCCGTCCAAGAGCCTGAGTCAATATAGTCATAAAACATACGCGGCATTTTACGTTTGGCAACAAGGCGCAAGTCTTCGATACAGGTTATTTTGCTTAAATCACATTTCATTGTCGATTGCCTCTGTTAAGGTAAAGATGGATGGTCAAGGCCGTCTGAACATTTCAAACACCTCATTATTTTACTCCATCAAAACAACTAAATTTTAAGAATAATTTTGATAATCTATATTAGTATCAATACTAAATCAAAACATTTTAACCCTGATATTTGTAGGGTTGATAGCCTTTTTTCAGACGGCCTTAAATCCAAATTACAGAAAAATAAAGAAAATATTTTCCGATTTAAAAATCAGCCAATGCCACCATTTAAACAAACAATCAAACCAAGCCGCCACATACTTGACTGAAACACTCAGATATTAGACAATTCCCTCCACTAATAAAAACGCCCATACAGGCAACCACACCATGAGACTGACTACCAAAGGGCGATTTGCAGTAACCGCCATGATAGATTTGGCGATGAACGCGCAAACCGGCGCTGTCAAACTCAGTGCTATCAGCGAACGACAAAGCATATCGCTCTCCTACCTCGAACAATTATTCAGCAAGCTGCGCCGTGCCGGATTGGTTGAAAGCCTACGCGGCCCAGGCGGAGGCTACATCCTTGCCGCGCCCGCCGAGCAAATCAATATTGCACAAATCATTTCCGCAGCCGAAGACCGACTGGATGCCACACAATGCGGCAGCAAAGCAAACTGCCACCACGGCGCCCCCTGTCTGACCCATGACCTTTGGGAAAACTTAAACAAAACCATCAATGATTACCTCAGCGGCGTTACGCTGCAAAGCATCATTGAACAAAAAAACTGCAGCGACAGCAGTCATGTCGTTACCTTTACACACATTCATTAAACCGACTTGCGGCAAAGACCGCAGGCAGATGACCAAACGAAAGAGCAAACCATGACCGTCAAAACCCCCGTATACCTCGACTACGCCGCAACCACTCCCGTTGATCGCCGCGTTGCCGAAAAAATGATTCCCTACCTGTCCGATATTTTCGGCAACCCAGCTTCCAACAGCCACAGCTTCGGCTGGGAAGCAGAAGAAGCGGTAGAAAAAGCACGCGCAGACATTGCAGCCCTGATTAACGCCGACTCCAAAGAAATCGTTTTTACCAGCGGCGCGACCGAATCCAACAACCTTGCCATTAAAGGCGCGGCGCACTTCTACAAATCCAAAGGCAACCACCTCATCACCGTAAAAACCGAGCACAAAGCCGTGCTCGACACCATGCGCGAACTCGAACGCCAAGGTTACGAAGTGACTTACCTGGACGTACAAGAAAACGGTTTGGTTGATTTAGACGTACTGAAAGCCGCCATCCGCGAAGACACCATCCTCGTTTCCGTCATGTGGGTAAACAACGAAATCGGCGTGGTTCAAGATATTCCTGCCATCGGCGAAATCTGCCGCGAACGCAAAATCATTTTCCACGTTGACGCAGCACAAGCATGCGGTAAAGTACCTGTTGACGTTGAAGCCGCCAAAGTTGATTTGTTGTCTATGTCCGGCCACAAAGTATACGGCCCTAAAGGCATCGGCGCCCTATATGTACGCCGTAAACCACGCGTCCGCCTCGAAGCCCAAATGCACGGCGGCGGCCACGAGCGCGGTTTCCGTTCCGGCACATTGCCGACCCACCAAATCGTCGGCATGGGCGAAGCCTTCCGCATTGCCAAAGAAGAATTGGCACAAGACACTGCACACTACTTAAAACTGCGCGATATCTTCCTCAAAGGCATCGAAGGCATCGAAGAAGTCTATATCAACGGCGACCTCGAACACCGCGCTCCGAACAACCTGAACGTCAGCTTCAACTTCGTCGAAGGCGAAAGCCTGATTATGGCGGTGAAAGAACTCGCAGTATCTAGCGGCTCCGCCTGTACTTCCGCAAGCCTTGAGCCAAGCTACGTTTTACGCGCACTCGGCCGCAACGACGAATTGGCACACTCTTCCCTGCGCATCACCTTCGGCCGCATGACCACCGAAGAAGAAGTGCAGTTTGCAGCAGAACTGATCAAATCCAAAATCGGCAAACTGCGCGAACTGTCTCCGCTGTGGGAAATGTTTAAAGAAGGTATCGATTTGAACTCGATTGAATGGGCGGCACATTAATCAAAGGAAAAGGTCGTCTGAAAAATCTAAAAGGCCTTTATCTTTTCAGACGACCTCATCAAGAAAAATAATAAAATGACGATAATAAAAAATAAAATACGCCACTTACTTTCTTGTCTGATTCTATGCTCGGCCCAGCTGGTTTCAGCACAGACACAATCTGATTGGTCAACTATATTCAAATCATTTGAAAATGGCTGCCAATTCGATAAACATTTGGAAAACCTGTTGGATCCATTTAGTGATGTAAGCTATGACTGGAACGATAAAGACTCTAAATATCAAAACCTGCGTTTGAATTATCCCAATAGAGTCAAGCTGCCAAAGGCTTGCCGTGATCTTGCGCACCCTCCGATGACTTTGCACCGAGCGGAATTTAGTGAAAATGGAAAACCGTTTATTCTTGATCAAACCCGTTTGAAACTCAGCGGTACTTACTATGGCTTGCCTGTGGTTCATATCAGCCAGACGTTCCAATTAGAAACCGCAGGTTACAGTTACACCCGTTTATTGTTGGATGTACCTTTGGAACAGGCACGCAAGGTGTTAAAAGGAAAATACCGCCCTATTCGAAAATACAGTTTGATTTTAGAAGAATACGAAACCCTGCAAGCAAAACTAAAACCGATTAATGTTAACGGAAAACCCCAAACAATTTTAGAATGTGCCTTTGTAGATGGTTGAAGAAACAACTGTAATAGGAAAAAATGAGCTACCTAATCTGAACAAAAAAGGCCGTCTGAAATTCTAAAAAAGCTTTTCATATAACCTAAAAGCTACAATTTTCAAATTAAGGATACAAACCCATGAACGAACAAGAACTCGACCTCGATAATCTCGACAACCTGCTCGAAGATTTTGACGGCGTTACTGTAGAAGGCGGCGTTGATTCAGAGAATGATGACGGCTGCGAAGGTGGCGCGTGTAAAATCTAAACTTCAGGCCGTCTGAATATTCGTAAACAAACCATTTACACCACTAAAAACACAAAGGAAACCACATCATGGCATACAGCGATAAAGTAATCGACCACTACGAAAATCCCCGCAACGTTGGTACTTTCGACAAAAATGACGAATCTGTCGGTACCGGCATGGTCGGTGCACCGGCCTGCGGTGACGTAATGCGTCTGCAAATCAAAGTAAACGATGAGGGTATCATTGAAGATGCAAAATTCAAAACTTACGGCTGCGGCTCCGCCATTGCTTCTTCCAGTTTGATTACCGAGTGGGTCAAAGGCAAAAGTCTGGATGACGCGCTGGCAATCAAAAACAGCGAAATCGCCGAAGAATTGGAACTGCCCCCAGTGAAAATCCACTGCTCCATCTTGGCTGAAGATGCGGTAAAAGCAGCTGTTGCCGACTATCGCAAACGTCAGGAAAATAAATAATCTTGTTTGCCAGATACTTATTAATGTCTAAATCGGCTTGATGGGCACCAACTGCCATATTAAGTGCGCCAGTACCTGCAAAATCAAAGAAGACGATATGCCTTTTACCGATGAAGAAATCCAATCCCTACTTGCTGTCAAAGGCATAGATAAAACCATATTGACGCGTTTGCAGCAAATAGGGTTGGATGATATTGCCAAGCTGGCGGTGGCAGATTTGGACAATATTTTGGAACAAGGCGCAAAATTGACCGGCTCGACCTGTTGGAAAAATAGTCCGCAGGCTAAAGCTGCTATTGCCGCCGCAATAGAGTGGGCAAAACAGCGTTTTCAGACGGCCTGATAGTTCAAGAGGCCGTCTGGAATAAAAAAGCAGGCAAAACAGAAAATGATTGCGAAATGAGGAAAAAAGCATGATTACCATCACAGAAAACGCAGCCAAATACATCAATAACTACCTGACCAAACGCGGCAAAGGATTGGGCGTGCGCTTGGGTGTGAAAACCAGTGGCTGCTCAGGAATGGCATACAACCTTGAATTTGTCGATGAAGCGAACGAGGACGACCTGATTTTCGAAGAACACGGCGCACGCATTTATATCGACCCGAAAAGCTTAGTTTATCTGGACGGCACACAAGTCGATTACACCAAAGAAGGTTTGCAGGAAGGTTTCAAATTTGAAAATCCGAATGTCAAAGATTCTTGCGGCTGCGGCGAGAGCTTCCACGTTTAAAATATAAAAAATGGCAGGAAAGTATCAAAACCATCCCGCCATTTTTTGGCTTCTTGTCTATTATAGCTACCCTTGCCTTTTCTTTTTCGTTCTACTTTGTGTCGGAACAAATCAGATTTGACTAAGGCTTTTAAGGCATTGTCTCGTATTTTGCCTTTATTGTGCTGCATCTTACCGGTCATATTGTTTTCCTTTCGTATAAACAGTTTCCGGATTATATCGTAAAATAATCCTGTTCTTTAGATTTTTTCCTTTAATATCATGTCTCAATACTTCAACCTCTTCCAGCTTGAGCCATCTTTCAATATTGATACCGAAGCACTCGAACAGACCTATCGAGCTTTAGCTGCCCGATTTCATCCCGATAAATTTGCTTCTGCTTCAGCTTTTGAGCAGAAACAAGCCGTTATGATGTCTTCTACAATTAATGATGCCTACCGCACATTAAAAAGCCCTATTGATCGGGCCGCTTATCTCTTGAAAAGCCAAAATATCGATGCTGATGCACCTGAACACACTTCGTTTTCACCAGAATTCCTCATGCAGCAGATGGAATGGCGGGAAACATTGATGGATGCTCAAATAGAACAAAACCATGATGCCATCCGAGCACTGGATCAAGAAATCCAAGAAGTACAAAGCAACCTATATCAAGATTTGCAACAAGCATTTGAACAACAGGATTATGAATCAGCCGTACAATGGGTACAGCATGGACGCTTTCTTAATAAACTTCGCAATGAAATTGCTTCAATCTTATAAAGTGCATATGCTATTACATTTACCCAAGTTTTATAGCAAATGATTATATATGTAAACAAAAACCGTATCAGATAAATCTGATACGGTTTTCTTATATTAACTACCGATTAGCGTTTTTTACCGGTAACAGTAGCAACAGCCAGGTTTTCGTTACGTTTCAGAGAAACGCTTTCAACACCTTCTGGCAATTTGATGTCTGACAAGTGCAGAATATCGCCGGCAACTACTGATGCACAATCCAGCTCCAAGAAAGCAGGAATGTTTGCAGGCAAAGCAACTACTTCAACAGAAGTGTTCAACAGAGATACGCGACCACCTTGCAATTTAACAGCTTGAGAGTTTTCAGCGTTAACAATGTGCAGAGGAACACGGATACGTACAACTTGGTCAGCTTTTACAGCTTGGAAGTCGATGTGTTGAACTTCACGACGGAATGGGTGCATTTGGAAGTCACGCACGATAACGTATTTAGTTTCACCGTTCAAAGACAGTTTAATCAAAGCAGTATGGAAAGATTCTTTTTCCAATGCGTAGAATACAGTTTTGTGGTCTACAGCGATAGCAACAGGCTCTTGACCTTCACCGTACAGAATGCCAGGGATTTGGCCTTCGCGACGCAGGCGGCGGCTCGCACCAGTGCCTTGGGCTTCGCGAACAGAGGCTTGAATTTCGTAAGTCATGTTTAATACTCCAATTTAGATAAAATCGTCGTCATCGGCCGCGACCAGCTTAAGACGACATCGGGTTATGGCAGCAACATGCCGCCAGTCATCACATCTTCATTGAAAAGATATGAGACGGATTCTTCATTGCTGATACGGCGTACCGTTTCAGCCAGCAAACCGGCAATAGTTACTTGACGGATGCGTTCACATTTTTTAGCTGCTTCAGACAACGGAATCGTATCTGTTACAACTACTTGGTCAATTTCAGAAGAAGCAATTCGATTCACTGCTTCGCCGGAGAATACTGCATGGCTGGCGTATGCCAGTACACGATCTGCACCGCGCTCTTTCAGGGCAACAGCCGCTTTACACAAGGTGTTTGCCGTATCGATCATATCATCTACGATCAAGCAAGTACGGCCTTGAATATCGCCAATGATGTTCATCACTTCAGCCACATTGGCTTTAGGACGACGCTTGTCGATAATAGCCAAATCAGCATTTAAAGATTTAGCAACAGCACGTGCACGTACAACACCACCGATATCAGGGCTGACAACAGTCAGGTTCTCAATGCGCTGTTGTTTAATATCGTTCAATAAAATTGGGGTAGCGTAAATATTATCTACCGGAATATCGAAGAAACCTTGAATTTGGTCGGCATGTAAGTCAACAGTCAATACGCGGTCGATACCTGCTGAGTACAACATATTTGCTACCAATTTAGCAGAAATCGGTACACGAACAGAGCGAGGACGACGATCTTGACGCGCATAGCCAAAGTAAGGAATCGCGGCAGTAATACGACCAGCAGAAGCACGTTTGAGTGCATCAGCCATAGTCAAAATTTCCATCAGGTTGTCATTGGTAGGCGCGCAGGTAGGTTGCAAAATAAACACATCGCGACCACGCACATTTTCCAACAATTCAATGGCTACTTCGCCATCAGAGAATTTGGAAACAGTGGCTTCACCGAGTGAAATATCCAAATGTTTGACAACACGTTGCGCCAATTCCGGATTTGCATTACCGGTAAACACCATTAAACTGTCATAAGCAGCCATATCTTCACCTGATTCTAGATTTGATTTACGCGCAGAAAACATTACGCTTCCCTTCGCCCTATGTCTAAGACACTAATCACGCGATTATACGCGTAAAGACGGGTAAAAAAAAGTTTTTCAGCGTTATTTCGCTCTGAGCGTAAAAAAGCGTGTAAGAAAACTTACACGCTTTTATTTGGCTGGGGAGGAAGGATTCGAACCTTCGCATGCTGGAATCAAAATCCAGTGTCTTAACCGCTTGACGACTCCCCAATAAAGGGTGTTGGCTGGGGAGGAAGGATTCGAACCTTCGCATGCTGGAATCAAAATCCAGTGTCTTAACCGCTTGACGACTCCCCAACAAAGGGTTTGGCTGGGGAGGAAGGATTCGAACCTTCGCATGCTGGAATCAAAATCCAGTGTCTTAACCGCTTGACGACTCCCCAACTTACTAAATCATATGATACAGCGGATGAACATCTAATCCTTCCACACAATAAGCTTCATATGATTGAGAAACCTGTTGGTAAATTGTATGTGCTTTTTGATGAGATTTACTTGCTATAAACAAACAAGCCCCGGAACCAGTCATTAATGCATGACCATATTGGGATAACTCAATATAAGCCTTCCAAACTTCAGGATATTCCTGAAACACAACCGCCTGCATATCATTTTGAAACGGCTGTAACGATTGGAAAGTCGGCATTATGCTGGGTTTGGAATCCCGTGTCAAGCCTTCATGCGCAAAAATTTTAGCTGTTGCCACATGAACGGGGGGCTTAACGATAACATACCATTGTTTAGGGACATCTATTTCAGCCAGCTTCTCGCCTACGCCTTTGGCAAAAGCACTTCTTCCAAAAATAAAAAAAGGAACATCCGCACCAAGACTTACACCTAAATCAATCAGTTGCTGCCTGCTCAAACCGCATTGCCACCATTGGTTTAAAACCATTAAGACTGTGGCTGCATCAGAGCTGCCGCCGCCCAATCCGCCTCCGGTCGGAATCACCTTATCCAACCAGATTTCGACACCATGCGCCACGCGTGCATATGGCAGTAATAATTTAGCCGCCCGATAAGTCAAGTCCTGTTCGGGTTCAAGCCCTTCGACCGGCGTATGCAGAATAACTCGCTCATCAGTACGCATTTTCAGATGAACGGTATCGTATAAGCCGATCAAACAGAAAATACTTTCCAAATTATGATAACCATCGCTCCTGCGGCCGGTAATCCTCAAATCCAAATTTAATTTAGCCGGCGCAGGAAAGGCTTGGATTTCCTCTGAAACAGACATGGCATCCTCTATTTGCGTGCTGCGCATCGGGTTTGTCCATTTTTATCCAAAGAGTGGTTTACTGTATCGAACACCAAGCGGATATTAAACTTGGCATTCTCAAGTTGAAGCGTTTTGGGCTGTCCTGAACTATTTAAAGTACGCGATATTGTCCAGTCAAACTGCTCCAGACGGCCATCAGGCAGGATTTTGTATGGCGCATTGGCAACGCGTTTACCATCAGCCCAAATATGCAGATATTGAACCGGCAAAGCAAAGCCTAAAAGCTGTCTGCTCAATTCCTCAGCCGTTTCCGCCTGATAAACCTTACCCTTACTGTCTACTGCCAATACGCCTTCACTGTCTTGACATAGCTGACCTACGGTATTGCCCAACGGTGTATTCACATCAATGGTTTGAACCGCGTTCTGATAAGTCCAGTCGAAATTGGCATAAGAGCCTTTTCCTTCCACTTTGACAGCCAATCGGCCATCCGCACTAAAATCCTGCACCTGCTCTGCTGCTTGCCAACTGTTTTGTTGAGGTAAGTTTGGCTGCGCACAGGCAGCCAAAAGCAATAAGGCTGCAACCGATGATAATTGTTTTAAATTCATGGATATTCCTTCATAGGCCGTCTGAAATCAAACGCTTTTCAGACGGCCTTTTGGTTTTATTTGTGTTTTTGAGTATGCGGTTTGCTGGGCGTTATACCGAATTTGGACATTGTCTCTTTTAATACTCGGAGATTGCTTCCACGTTTCAAGCCGTCATTCCAGATTTCTTTGGCCTTGTCTTGGTCGCCAAGCGTCCATAGGACTTCGCCCAAATGCGCGGCGACTTCGGCTTCAGGTTCTTTTTCATAGGCATATTGGATATACGGCAAAGCCATTTGAGCATCGCCTTTAAGATAATAAACCCAGCCTACACTATCATTAATGGCTGCGCTTTCCGGCTCCATTTGATAGGCCGTCTGAACCATTTTAAACGCTTCTTCCAAATCCTTGCCGTTGGACAGCAAGGTATAGCCCAAAGCATTCCAACCGTGCGGATTGTCCGGATACAGCTCTACCACTCGACGCAAATCGGCAATCGCCTTGCCTGGCTGATTCAGCTTCTCATAAACCATCGAACGCTGATACAACACATTAGCAAGCAACTCCGGAGAAGCTTGGGTTTTCAAGGATTTTTCGGTGGAATTTACCAAGCTGTTTAAAGCGTTCAACGATTCTTGAAGATTGGTATTTTTAGACAATACGAACAAAGCCGTACTCAACAAATCCTTAGCTTCAAAATAACGTCCTCTTTGCTCGGGCATTTTTTGTGCGCGTTGCACCAATGCCCAAGCCTCTTTATGGTTACCCTGTTTGGCTTCGATGGAAGCGGCCAAAATAGTTTTATCAAACGTATAAGCCGTTACCGTTACCTTATCCAGCCATTGTTTGGCTTTGGCCAATTCTTCTACATCATTATATGAAACCGCGCCAATCAACGCTGCACGACTGCGCTGCTCTTCCGTACCGGCTTTATAAGCCTTTTCCAGATAGCTGTTTACCGCAGAAATATTTTCCGTCTTGCTGGCGGACAATAAGGCGGCCTGAATATACAAATCAGGGTTTGGATTTTCTTCCAACAAAGTCTGCAAACGCTTAAAAGCCTTATCATTTTGGCCATGGGCGATCAAATTGGCGATATCCAATTCCTGCCAAATCGGAGATAAGGTTTTGGTGTCTGTCTCTTTGAAAAAGCCGTCCAGAATATCAGGATGCCGTTGCGCCATCAGACGCAGGGTAACAAAAGTCGGCGGCAGAATTTCGTTGTCCAACTTGGCCAAGCGTTGCAATGCGGCAATGGCATGTTTCTTTTGACCATCTTTTGCACTAAAAATTGCATCCGCAATCGCCGCTTCTGGAAAGTCTTTATAATTCAAGGCCGTTTTATGCACCTGTTTGACCGCATCACTGGTCAGATTCGACTGTTGGGCTGCGGTTTGTGCCAAAAGCAGGAACACGCGCTTTTGCTCATCTTCACTACCGCCGGCAATCACCTTGTCCAATCCGCTCAAATTCTTATCGGCTTTGCCCAGCAGCAAATTGCGCAACCAAGTCATACGCTTTTGAGTTTCACCAGGCTCCGGCTCGATTTCGCGCCATTTTTGGTAAATAGCTTCAGCCTGTTCAAAGGCATTTAGAGAAACCGCCATCTCCAAAGCCCGTTCGGCCACTTCGGGAGATTTGGTGCGATGCAACGCCAAAATATAAGTAAACAGTGCAGAAGCCGCATCACCTTTTTGCAGAGCCAGTTCTGAATTTAACAAAGTGAAAACCTGCGAAGTACGGTTTTGTATACCCAACAGACGTATCCGCTCCTGCTCGCGCTCTTCAGGAGAAAAACGGTCGGCACGGCTTTTCTTTTTGATAATCTTAGCCGATTCAAAAACAACCTTTGAATCGCCGGGCGCGGCAAAAGTTTGTGCAGCGAACAACATCATGACAGCCGCAGCTGCTACTCGAATACGGGATGGGGAAAACAACATAACTATCCTTTTTGAGAACCTGCCGGCATTTTCAGACGGCCTAAGCACTTGCAGAACAGATGCAAAGCTTTATTTATCATTCAGGCATAACTGTAACACACGCACCCTATTTTGTTGACACGGTAACCGTAAACCTTGTGTAATCCTCATCTGCATAAAACGATCAGCGCCAAAAATGAATACCGACCAACTTATCCACTTCCTAACTCAAGCTTCACGCTTCAGCAGCCGTATGCAAGCAGAGCGCAATCAATTATTTACCGCCCAAACAGTCAAAGAAGCAGCCGTTTTGGTCGGCATTGTCTTGCATGAAGGAGCGTGGCAAATTTTACTGACCAAAAGGGCCGAAACCTTAAGACAGCACACTGGGCAAATCGCCTTTGCCGGCGGCCGCAAAGATACCCAAGACGACAGCCTAACGGCAACGGCGCTAAGAGAAGCTTATGAAGAAACCGCGATTCCGATTACCGCATGGCAGACTTTTGCGCCGCTACCCTTTTATGACACGCCTTCCGGCTACCGTGTTACGCCTGTTCCGGCAATTTGCACCCAGCCCGTCAACCCAAAAGCCAATCCCGACGAAGTAGCTGAAATTTTTTATCTGCCTTTGGATTTCGCCTTAAACCTGCAAAACTACTCATACCGTCATCTTCATCACAACAATCAAACCCTCGCCCTCCCCGCCCTACCTTTCCGACACTACGACATTTGGGGTCTGACAGCAATCATCCTATATGGACTGGCAGAACGTTATCAGCAATATTACCAAGCTTTTAAATAAGGCAAGGCCGTCTGAAAACCAATATTCAGACGGCCTTATTTGATCAATCCTCTTTACGCCGCTTCTTCGAAATATTCGACACCTTCTCCGAACCATTTCATCTCATTGCGCAGGGCAACCACTTCGCCAATCACCATTAAAGCTGGACGCTCTGCTTCGGCAGCCAGCAAGCCCAAATCTTTCAGACGGCCTATCCGCACGGTTTGATTGGGTAAAGTCCCATTGGAAATCACGGCAACAGGTGTAGAAGGCTGCCTGCCATAAGCCATCAACTTTTCCGCAATCTCAGCCGCTTTAAGCGTACCCATATAGATTACCAACGTTTGGCGGCTTAAAGCCAAAGTCTGCCAATCAGGCTGATTGCCCTCGTGTTTGCTGTGGCCAGTTACAAATAAAGCACTTTGGGCGCAATCGCGATGGGTTAACGGAATACCGGCATAAGCAGTAGCTCCAAGTGCAGCAGTAATGCCCGGCACAATGCGGTAGGCAATTCCGGCCTGATGCAGGGTTTGTACTTCCTCCCCGCCACGCCCGAACACAAAAGGATCGCCGCCTTTCAGCCTTACCACGCGCTCGCCTTTTTGAGCGTGTTCAACCAATAGACGGTTGGTTTCTTCCTGCTGAACATGGTGCGCACCAGCCCGCTTGCCCACGCTGATTTTCACCGCATCTTTACGCACCATCGCCAAAATCTCATCCGACACCAAAGCATCGTAAAACACGGTATCCGCAGCCTGTATCGCCTGCAAAGCATGTATGGTCAGCAAGCCCGGATCTCCCGGCCCTGCGCCCACCAAAACCACTTCGCCGCCAAACGGCGTTTCCCGGTTTAACTGCGTGATCAATTCACGTTCTGCCGCCTCGATATTGTTTTGAGCCGCAAAAATACCAAAACGGCCATCAAACAACTTCTCCCAAAAATAACGGCGTTGTTCGACATTATTCAGCACTTGCTTAACCTTTTCGCGCCATTTTCCGGCAATACGCGCCATCGTGCCCGTATGTAGCGGAATCAATGTTTCAATAATTTGCCGCCATTTCCGCGCCAATACAGGCGCAGTACCGCCGCTGGATATGGCTATCTTCAACGGCCCTCTATCCACAACGGCAGGCACGATAAACGAACACAAATCCGCCGTATCCACCGTATTGCACAATTTTGCCCGTCGTTCCGCCGCTTCAAAAATACGGCGGTTAAACATACCGTCATCCGTCGCCGCAATAACGAAATACACCTCGTCCAGCATGGCTTCTTCAAACAAGCCGCCCAGCCAAACTATTTTCCCTTCATCCGCCCATTGCTGAAACTGAGGATTCAAAGTTTCCGCAACAACGCGCACGCGCGCTCCGGCAGAAAACAGACTTTCCGCCTTGCGCTCGGCAACCTTGCCCGCGCCTGCCAGTAAAACAGGGCGGTTTCTCAAATCAGCAAACAAAGGATAATGGCTCATGGTCGTGCTCTTGCTTTATCAATGATTGTCCGCCGATATTAAAGGCCGTCTGAAAAAATAGGAAAGAATGGTTTCTGATTTTCTTATGGTGTTTGGTTATATACCTGCCACAACAAAATAAGTTATAGCGGCAAACACAAAACAGGAGCAGAAAATTTCAAAATAAATGATTAGAAAATTGTGTAACGATATAAAAATTCATTTTTCCACAAATAAATTGCGACCTCTTCATTTTTCAGACGGCCTTTGCCTGCGTATAATATCGGTCTATTTACAATTCATACGAGCTTAGTCCAGCCATGACCGAATCCATCCGCCTGCCCGCTTCTACACTCAAGCCTTCGACCGTTTCCCTGCCCGGTTCCAAAAGCATCAGCAACCGCACGCTACTCTTGGCGGCACTCTCCGACAACGTTTGCGAAATCCATTCTTTGCTCAAATCCGACGATACCGACCGAATGCTTGAAGCACTCGATAAACTCGGTGTTCAAATTGAATCTTTACCTGAAGGCCGTCTGAAAGTTCATGGCACCGGCGGCCGCTTTCCCAACCAAACCGCCGATTTGTTTTTAGGCAACGCCGGTACGGCATTCCGCCCCTTGACTGCCGCGCTTGCCGTTTTGGGTGGCGACTATCATCTTCATGGTGTGCCGCGTA
The DNA here is from genome assembly GCF_003044645.1 of Neisseria subflava. Lineage (GTDB taxonomy): Bacteria > Pseudomonadota > Gammaproteobacteria > Burkholderiales > Neisseriaceae > Neisseria > Neisseria subflava_B. The sequence goes on along the minus strand of NZ_POXL01000003.1, from coordinate 292,428 downwards.
TGCACGAACGCCCTATTGGCGATTTGGTGGACGCATTGCGCATTGCAGGCGCGGACGTACAATATCTGGGCAATGAAAACTATCCTCCGCTTCAGATCGGCAAACGCCAAGACAACGGCGAGCGCGTTATTCCGATTAAAGGCAATGTTTCCAGCCAATTCCTGACCGCCCTGCTGATGGCTTTGCCCCTGACCGGACAAGCATTTGAAATCCACATGGTAGGCGAGTTGATTTCCAAACCTTATATCGACATCACGCTCAAGCTGATGGCGCAGTTCGGTGTGGACATCATCAATGAAGACTACCGTGTATTTAACATCCCGGCCGGTGCCAAATATCATGCGCCCGAACATTTATATGTAGAAGGCGATGCATCCAGCGCGTCTTATTTCTTGGGCGCAGGCCTGATTGCGGGTACTCCCATCCGCGTAACCGGTATCGGCGCACACAGCATTCAAGGCGACGTTGCCTTTGCACGTGAATTGGAGAAAATCGGTGCGGATGTCATTTGGGGCGAAAATTTTGTTGAAATTTCCCGTCCTGCCGAACGCAAGATTCAGGCTTTTGATTTGGATGCCAACCATATTCCTGATGCGGCCATGACTCTGGCCATTGTTGCTCTGGCTACCAAACAGCCCTGCACCCTGCGCAATATCGGCTCATGGCGCGTCAAAGAAACCGACCGTATCGCCGCCATGGCAACCGAACTGCGCAAACTGGGTGCAGAAGTCGTTGAAGAAGCCGAAGCCATCCATATTACGCCGCCCGAAACGCTTACCCCCGATGCCGTCATCGATACTTACGATGACCACCGCATGGCCATGTGTTTCTCGCTGGTTTCGCTTTTGGGCGTCCCTGTCATCATCAACGACCCAAAATGTACGCATAAAACTTTCCCCGACTATTTCCAAGTTTTTGCATCATTGACCAACTGATTGATTATTCAAAGTTTCAGACGGCCTGTTGCATACAAAAAACACAGGCCGTCTGAAAAATAAAAATAAAACTATACTTTTTCTTAATTTATGCGATAATAGCTAAATAAATTCTTAGCGATTCATATTTCCTTTCGGAGAGAAAACATGTCAGACGAAAAAAGCAAAGCCTTAGCCGCCGCCCTTGCCCAAATCGAAAAAAACTTCGGCAAAGGCTCCATCATGAAAATGGACGGCAGCCAACAGGAAGAAAACCTTGATGTTATTTCCACCGGCTCCCTCGGCGTGGACTTGGCACTCGGCGTTGGCGGTCTGCCCCGCGGCCGTGTGGTTGAAATTTTCGGCCCGGAATCCTCCGGTAAAACTACACTCTGTCTCGAAGCCATTGCCCAATGCCAAAAAAATGGCGGCATCTGTGCATTCATCGATGCCGAGCATGCTTTTGACCCGATTTACGCCCGCAAACTCGGCGTAAAAGTCGAAGAACTCTATCTCTCGCAACCGGATACCGGCGAACAGGCATTGGAAATCTGCGATACATTGGTACGTTCTGGCGGTATCGATATGGTCGTTGTCGACTCCGTAGCCGCACTTGTGCCTAAAGCCGAGATCGAAGGCGAAATGGGCGACAGCCACGTCGGCCTGCAAGCCCGCCTGATGAGCCAAGCCTTGCGCAAACTGACCGGCCACATCAAACGCACCAATACATTGGTTGTTTTCATTAACCAAATCCGTATGAAAATCGGCGTGATGTTCGGCAGCCCTGAAACCACGACCGGCGGTAACGCACTCAAATTCTACGCCTCCGTCCGCCTCGACATCCGCCGTACCGGTCAGATTAAAAAAGGCGATGACGTTATTGGTAACGAAACCAAAGTCAAAGTCATCAAAAACAAAGTTGCGCCTCCATTCCGTCAAGCCGAATTCGATATTCTTTACGGTGAAGGCATCAGCTGGGAAGGTGAATTGATCGACTTGGGCGTCAAACATGACATCGTTGAGAAATCCGGTGCATGGTACAGCTACAACGGCGCAAAAATCGGCCAAGGTAAAGACAATGTACGCGTTTGGCTGAAAGAAAACCCTGATATCGCCAACGAAATCGATGCCAAAATCCGTGCGGCAGTCGGTATCAATGTCGATATTACCGAAGGCAAATTGGACGATACCGACGGCGAACGTCCTGAGGAATAAGTCTGTTTGAAATTAAAGGTCAAAAAAGACCAAATAAAGGCCGTCTGAAATCCGACCATTAATCGGATTTCAGACGGCCTTTTATTCAATGCTGCTTAAAGCCCTAATGCCTGAGCGTGAAACTCAATATGCGAATCGATAAAGCTGGCAATAAAGAAATAGTCATGCCCATAACCCGGGCGTACTTTATATTGGATATTGAAACCTTTTTCACGTGCTGAGCGGACAAACACTTCCGGTTGCAGGACTTCAGGATACAAAGCATCTTCACTGCCGACATCAATCAAAACAGGCAATTTATGCGAGGCCGTCTGAAGCAGCTCGGTACTGTCATAGCGTTTCCATGCTTCCACCTTTTGACCCAAATAAGCTGAAAACGCCTGCCTGCCGCCTTCCGTATCGATAGGATGACATAAAGGCGCAAAAGCGGAAACTGCAGCATATCGGCCGGGATAGTTCAAAGCCAAATGCAGCGCGCCATGCCCGCCCATGCTGAAACCTGCAATGCTTCGCTCTTGCGTTACTGGAAAATGATGTTCGATTAAATCAGGCAATTCTTGGCTGATATAGCTCTCCATTTGGTAATGCTGCGCCCAAGGTGCTTCAGTTGCATTGACATAAAATCCGGCGCCCTGTCCAAGATAATGTTCACCGCTGTCGGCAACATGCTGACCGCGTGGCGAGGTATCCGGGAAAACTACGATAATATTCCATTGCACCGCAAAACGTTGGATTCCGCTTTGCCGAACCAATTCAGAACCATCACTATTTAAGCCGGAAAGAAAATATAAAACAGGCGCGGGATAGCCTTTTAAGACTTGTGGCGGCAGATAGACATCAAATACCATATCCGTCCGGCAGGTTTGAGAAAAGTGGCAGTACCGTTCCTGATGCCCGTTAAACATCTTTCTGTGTTCCAGCAAATGCAATTCTGAATTTTTCATTTTATTCCTTGTAAGGAAACAACAATAAGCAGAATGTTAGCGCAAAACCTATCCATCGTGTTGTTACCCCATCTTTTTAAGGCAACCAAATCTGCTTTAAACAAGGCTTGCCAATCATGCGAAATCATTACGCTGACGGCATTTAAAATCTATACACAATCTCTGTGGATAAATCTGTTGATAAGCTTTGGGTAATCGTAAAATTTTCTTTAGGAACAAACCAAGTCTTAAATTGACTAAAATTTAATCAAATAAAACTTAATAAAATCAAATAGTTATATTTATAAGATTTTAATATAATCATACAGTGAAAATTTATAGGTAAAACAAGGTTATGCGGCTTTGTGCATAAATTAGGGTTGACATCCCTAAAAATCGCCCCGAATCAAAAGCTGCATGAAACAACGGCCGATTTCATCAGATGCCATTCAAAAGACACGCGGCCACACATTTTGCGTTACAATACGCACTTATTTTTAAGAAAGAAAAATACGCCATGAAAGCCTCCCAGTTCTTCATTTCTACCCTTAAAGAAGCCCCTGCCGAAGCCGCACTTGCCAGCCACAAGCTGATGATTCGTGCCGGTTTAATCAAAGCCAACGCATCCGGTCTTTATACTTGGATGCCGATGGGCCTGCGCGTATTGCGTAAAGTTGAAAACATCGTGCGTGAAGAAATGGCCCGCGCGGGTAGCGTGGAGCTGCTGATGCCGGTGGTACAACCTGCCGAACTGTGGCAAGAATCCGGCCGCTGGGAGTTTTACGGTAAAGAACTGCTGCGTCTAAAAGACCGTCATGACCGCGATTTCTGTATGGGTCCGACTTGCGAAGAAGTCATTGCCGACATCGTGCGCAAAGAAGTCAACAGCTACAAACAACTGCCGAAAAACTTTTACCACATCCAAACCAAATTCCGCGATGAAGTGCGTCCGCGCTTCGGTGTGATGCGTGCGCGCGAGTTCGTCATGAAAGACGCTTATTCCTTCCATGCCGACTATGCCTCGCTTCAGACGACCTATCAAGATATGTACGACGCTTACTGCCGTATCTTCACCCGTTTGGGTTTGGAATTCCGTCCTGTTGCCGCAGATACCGGCAGCATCGGCGGTACCGGCTCTCACGAATTCCAAGTATTGGCTGAAAGTGGTGAAGATGTGATTGCATATAGCGACACTTCCGATTACGCCGCCAATATCGAATTGGCACCGACTTTGCCGCTCAAAGGCGAACGCGCTGCTGCTCAGGCCGAGTTGACCAAAGTACATACACCAAACGTCAAAACCATTGAGTCTTTGGTTGAATTCCTGAATATTCCGGTTGAACAAACCCTCAAATCCATCGTGGTTGAAGGCGAAAACGAAGGCGAACTCGTCCTGCTGCTGTTGCGTGGCGACCATGAGTTTAACGACATCAAGGCAGAAAAACTGGCCGGTGTGAAATCACCGCTGACCATGGCAAGCCCTGCAGCGATTGTTGAACAGTTCGGCGCAAACGGCGGCTCTCTCGGCCCTGTCAACTTCAAAGGTAAAGTCTATGCCGATTTCGCCACCGAGAAAGGCGCAGACTGGGTTATCGGCGCGAACGAAGACGACTACCATTATACCGGCTTCAACTTCGGCCGCGATGCTGCCGAGCCTGAATTTGTTGATTTGCGCAATGTCATTGAAGGCGACATCAGCCCTGATGAACAAGGCCGTCTGAAACTGGCGCGCGGTATTGAAGTCGGCCATGTCTTCCAATTGCGCGACAAATATACCCAAGCCATGAATGTCAGCTTCTTGGACAATAACGGCAAATCCCAAATCATGGAAATGGGCTGCTACGGTATCGGTATCACCCGCGTTGTTGCTGCAGCCATCGAGCAAAACAACGACGAAAAAGGCATTGTTTGGACCAAAGCAATGGCACCGTTTGAAGTCGTTATCGTGCCGATGAACTACAAAAAATCTGAAGCCGTACGCGAAGCCGCCGACAAAATCTATGCCGAGCTTCTAGCTGTCGGTGCGGATGTATTGCTGGATGACCGCGACGAACGTGCGGGCGTATTGCTGAATGACTCCGAGCTGTTGGGTATTCCTCACCGCATCGTGATCGGCGATCGAGCCTTAAAAGAAGGCAATGTCGAATATGCCGAACGCCGTGACAATCAGGCTCAAGCCGTTGCGGTATCAGAAGTTGTCGCCAAGGTTTTGGCCGCATTGAACGTTTAAGTTTTTTTCAATAATGAAAAGGCCGTCTGAAACTGATTATTTCGTTTCAGACGGCCTTTTTCTGTTTTAATAAATAATGTTTTTTCCGTAGCTCTCTAATATTTCTTTGATTTTCAAAATGGTTTCTTTAGGCGGCGGATGTACGCCTTTTAACTTGTACTCATCGCCGCACAAAGCCCATTTATGTGCGCCCAATTCGTGATACGGCAAAAGCTCGACCATTTCGACATTATCCATATCACCGATAAACTCGCCCAATAAATGCGCTGAACGCTCATCATCGGTGTAGCCTGGAACAACCACATAACGAATCCGCGTCGGCTGATTGCGTTCGGCAAGATAGCGCGCGAATTTCAGCGTTTTGGTATTTGGGATACCGACAAGCACTTTATGAATTTCAGGATCGATTTGTTTTAAGTCAAGCATGACTAAATTGGTATGATCGAGCAAATCATCCAAAATCGAATCATAGTGCAAAGCATAGCCATTACTGTCGAGACAGGTATGGATATCGTGTTCCCGACAGGCCGTAAACCAATCGCGCACAAACTCATACTGCAATAACGGCTCGCCGCCGGTTGCCGTTACCCCTCCGCCTGTCGCGCGCAAATAATGGCGATATGTCATGACCTGCTTCATTACAGTTGCCACATCCAATTCCTGCGCCTGCTCGGTATGCAAATCCCAAGTATCGCGATTATGGCAATAAAGGCAACGCATCAGGCAACCTTGCAAAAAGAGGACATAGCGTAAACCCGGACCATCGACTGCACCGCAAGATTCAATCGAATGAATAATGCCTTTGCCGTTATAGTGACGGTGGCCAAGGTTTTTTAGTTCCGGCTCGGGGGTAATGGCAAAAGTCGTGGACATAGTGTTCGGCTCAAAAATAATTTTGCTGATGTGAATTGTACGGCAATAAAGGCCGTCTGAACATTTCAGACGGCCTTGGAGCTTTGTTTCAAAACAAACCAAATGCAAATTTGGCTTCTGGTTTGTTTCGCTACCCGGATTACATGGTTTCTGTGAACGTACGGGTAATCACGTCAAGCTGTTGTTCGCGGGTCAACGAGTTGAAGCGAACCGCATAACCGGACACACGAATGGTCAACTGCGGATATTTCTCCGGATTGTGCATCGCATCTTCCAAAGTCTCGCGATTCAAAACGTTGACGTTCAAGTGTTGACCACCTTCCAAAATACCGTCTTCATGGTGAAAATAACCGTCCATCAAACCGGCAAGGTTGCGTTCGCGAGAATGCTCGTCTTTACCCAACGCGCCAGGAATAATGGAGAAGGTATAAGAAATACCGTCTTTTGCAAACTCAAATGGCAGTTTGGCTACGGAAGTCAATGAAGCGACTGCACCGTTGACGTCACGGCCGTGCATCGGATTTGCACCCGGACCAAACGGAGCGCCTGCACGGCGGCCGTCCGGAGTATTACCGGTTTTCTTACCGTAAACAACGTTGGAAGTAATGGTCAACACAGACTGAGTCGGAGTAGCGTTGCGGTAAGTTTTGTGGGTTGCCACTTTTTTCATGAAGCGTTCAACCAAATCGCAGGCGATATCATCAACGCGGTCGTCGTTGTTACCGAATTGTGGGTATTCGCCTTCGATTTCGAAGTCGACGGCAATGCCATTTTCATCGCGAATCGGTTTCACTTTGGCGTACTTAATGGCGGACAATGAGTCGGCAGCCACAGACAAACCGGCGATACCACATGCCATCGTACGGATCACATCACGGTCATGCAATGCCATCAACGCGGCTTCGTAGCTGTATTTGTCGTGCATGTAGTGAATAATGTTCAGCGCGGTAACGTATTGGGTTGCCAACCAATCCATGAATTTGTCCATGCGCTCAAAGACAGTGTCGTAGTCCAAAACTTCGTCCAGAATCGGCTCGGTTTTCGGACCAACTTGCTCTTTAGATTTCTCGTCCACGCCGCCGTTGATTGCGTACAGCAGAGTTTTAGCCAAGTTAGCACGTGCGCCGAAGAACTGCATTTGTTTGCCGACCACCATCGGGCTGACGCAGCAGGCAATGGCGTAGTCGTCGCTATTGAAGTCAGGGCGCATCAAATCGTCGTTTTCGTATTGGATGGACGAAGTATCGATGGATACTTTGGCGCAGAATTCTTTAAAGCCTTGCGGCAGTTGTTCTGACCACAATACAGTGATGTTTGGCTCAGGAGACGGGCCCATGTTGTACAGGGTATGCAGCACGCGGAAGTTGGTGCGTGTTACCAAGGTACGGCCGTCCAAACCCATACCGCCGATAGATTCGGTTGCCCAAATCGGGTCGCCGGAGAAGAGTTGGTCGTATTCCGGCGTACGCAGGAAACGGACCATACGCAGTTTCATCACCAAGTGGTCAATGAATTCTTGCGCTTGGGTTTCGGTAATCACACCGTTTTTCAGGTCGCGTTCGATGTAAATATCCAAGAATGAAGATACACGGCCGAAGGACATCGCTGCGCCGTTTTGAGATTTAACGGCAGCGAGGTAGGCAAAGTAAGTCCATTGGATGGCTTCTTGTGCATTTTTTGCAGGGCCGGAAATGTCGTAGCCGTAAGAAGCCGCCATTTCTTTCATTTGACCCAAGGCTTTGTATTGTTCGTTGATTTCTTCACGACGGCGGATCACTTCTTCCAAGTCCACACCGTTTTCCAAATCGGCTTGCAGTGAGTTGAACTGGTTGAGTTTGTCTTTCATCAAGAAGTCGATACCGTACAATGCAACACGACGGTAGTCGCCGATAATACGGCCGCGGCCATAAGCATCCGGCAGGCCGGTAATCACACCTGATTTACGGCAGCGGCGGATATCGGGCGTATAAACGTCAAATACGCCTTGGTTGTGGGTTTTGCGGTATTTGGTGAAAATTTCGCTGACTTCTGGATTCAATTCAACGTTGTACACTTTGCACGCATCTTGCACCATTTTCAAACCGCCAAACGGCATGATAGAGCGTTTCAAAGGCTCGTCTGTTTGCAGGCCGACGATGGTTTCCAAATCTTTGTTGATGTAGCCTGGAGCATGGCTGGTAATACCGGAGACGATTTGCGCGTCAATTTTATACGGCTCGTGCGTACGGTTTTCAACCTTGATGCCTTCCATCACTTCCGCCCACAGTTTGGTTGTGGCTTCGGTTGCTGGTGCCAAGAAAGAGGCATCGCCTTCATAAGGCGTGTAGTTTTTCTGAATAAAATCGCGAACATCTACGTTGGTTTCCCAGTTGCCACCAGTAAAACCTTCCCAAGCGGCTGGACGTTGCTGAACATCATTTGACATATCAAGCTCCTAATTTTATTGAAAATATAGACCGTAAATTTTCTGAAAGGATAGCACTAATACCCTTCCATTTACAGGGATTTTCTTGAAATAAAATTACAGACTAGCCTTTCCTTGACTTACATCAATGAGAATAATCGTTACTTGTCACTACATCTCAGTTTCCAAACACTCGCGTTAAAAAACGGCGTAAAATACAAAATTCAGCCCTGAAGACAGACGTCCTTCAGGGCTGAATGTTTATTGCATTTATATAAAAGGCCGTCTGAAAATTCAGACGGCCTTTTATTCACTTAATCAATCAAGCAAACGGGTGATGCAAAACAATGGTTTCTTCGCGATCAGGACCGGTTGAAACAATAGCCACGGGCGCACCGCACACTTCTTCAATACGTTTCAGATAAGCTTTAGCGTTTTCAGGCAGCTTGTCGTACTCTTTCACGCCGAAAGTAGACTCGCTCCAACCCGGCATGGTTTCATAAATCGGTTTGCAGGTTTCTACCGCATCAGAGCCGCAAGGCAGAATGTCGGTTTTGCCGCCATCAGGCAATTCATAACCTACACAGATATTGATGTTTTCAATACCATCCATCACGTCCAGCTTGGTAATGCACATGCCGGAAATGCCGTTAACTTGAATAGAGCGTTTCAGAGCAGCTGCGTCAAACCAGCCACAACGACGCGCACGACCGGTTACGGAGCCGAACTCATGGCCGCGCTCAGCCAAACCTGCGCCCACTTCGTCAAACAATTCAGTCGGGAATGGACCAGAACCCACGCGGGTGGTATAGGCTTTAACGATACCCAAAACGTAATCCAGCATTTGCGGACCTACGCCTGCACCGGCAGAAGCGGCACCAGCCAAGCAGTTGGAGGAAGTTACAAACGGATAAGTACCGTAGTCGATGTCCAGCAACGTACCTTGCGCGCCTTCAAACAACAGGCTTTCGCCTTTACGGTTTTTCTCGTTCAAAACACGGGAAACATCGGTAATCATCGGCGTAATGCGCGGTGCAACTTTTTCAATGACCGCCATCACGTCTTCAACTTTTACCGGCTCGGCATTGTGCAGGTGTTGCAACTGAACATTGTAATAAGCCAAAACAGCTTCCAGTTTTTCAACCAGTTTTTCAGGGTGCAACAAGTCCACCACGCGAATCGCGCGACGGGCAACTTTATCTTCATAGGCTGGGCCAATGCCGCGACCGGTTGTACCAATTTTGCTTTTACCGCGGGAAGCTTCGCGAGCTTGGTCAAGCGCAATGTGGTAAGGCAGAATCAATGGGCAGGTCGGCGCAATTTTCAGACGGCCTTCAACGTTTTTCACACCGGCAGCGTTCAATTCGTCGATTTCACCCAACAATGCTTCAGGAGAAACGACAACGCCTGAGCCGATGAAGCAGTCCAAAGTCTCGTGCAAAATGCCGCTTGGAATCAGGCGCAAAATGGTTTTTTTGCCACCGACGACCAAAGTATGGCCGGCATTGTGGCCGCCTTGGAAACGTACTACACCGCTGGTTTCTTCCGCCAGCCAGTCAACAATCTTACCTTTGCCTTCATCACCCCATTGGGCACCGATTACGACAACATTTTTAGCCATAGCCATCTAACCTTATTTCAGATACAAAATTTCAAAATAAAACTCAATCGTTCAAAGCGATTACTTTCCAAACGCCGTCTACCTGTTTCAGACGGCCTGTAACCTCTTCCGAACCGTTATAGCCGATACCGTAATCGATAACGACACATTGTCCTTGTTCGCGCAAAGCATCTACCGCTTCTTGAGCTGCGGGCATGTCTTTTACATCGACAGCCACCACGGATTCCCGTCCGATAGCAGGAAGGCGGCCGATGAAGCTGCGCAAATCAAAACTGAATCCGGCTGCAGGACGCGCTCGTCCGAAGTATCCGCCCAATCCGTCATAACGGCCGCCACGTGCCACGGCATCATGACGGTTTGAACCATAAGCCGCGTAAAGCAAACCGGTGTGGTAATTGTCAACGCGCAGTTCCGACAAATCGATATGCACTTTTTGATTTGGGAACGCATCGCATACTGCCTGCAATTCATCCAAGGCCGCACTGACTGCGGACAATTCCGGTAATTTCTCACGAGCCACAGTCAGCACTTCACGACCACCGTACAGTCGGGGCAACAATGAAAACGCTTTTGCCCACATACCGTCAAGTTTCCACTCTTTAACCAACTGGCTGACAACCTCGGCATCTTTGTCCTGCATCGATGACAGCAGGGTTGCCGATTGCTGCTCATCTAAATGCGCGGCATTTGCTAAAGCACGGAATACGCCGATATGGCCCAACGAAAGCAAAACTTCGCCCATGTCGGCAATCTTCATGCTTTTCAGCATCAAATCAATCAATTCAATATCCGCTTCAATGCCTTCCAAGCCATACATTTCCGCACCTGCCTGTAAAGGCTCGCGCATATTGAGCAATCCGTCAGGCCGCGCATGAAGCACCGAACCGGCATAGCATAAACGGTTGATGCCCTGGTTGGCAGAAAGCAAGTGGGCATCAATACGCGCCACCTGCGGCGTAATATCCGCGCGGATACCGAGCTGACGGCCGCTAAGCTGATCGACGACCAAAATGGTTTTCAAAGACAAACCGGCATCGATATGCGTCAATAAAGAATGGCTGTATTCCATCAATGGCGGTTGCACCAATTCATAACCATGCACGCGAAACAAAGCCAACAGCCGCTCACGGGCGCTTTCCAGTTGTCGGGCATTGGTCGGTAACACGTCGGCAACGTGTTCAGGAAGCTGCCAAGACTTCATGAGAATCTACCTCTGTTTTTTTGTAAACATAAAGGGCTGCTTAAATTTAAAACCAAATCAGCCTGACGACTGAAATTTTCCTGAATGCATCAACGGCAAATCCGATGCGGCTTCAACAAAACTGATTTTAAATTTAAACAGCCCCTGAGTAACGGCTTCAAACCGTCGAGTTATTAAAATCAGACTTTACCATATTAAAACGAATTTTGCACCCTGTTTACAGAGAGCGTAAAAAAACATTAAAAACAAAGGCCGTCTGAAAACCAAATGCATAGCTGCATCATTTTCAGACGGCCTTAATTCATGCCTGAACAACCCGACGCTTAGCGCCAGTAACGCCACCAAGGCATATCGTCAGATCGCCATTCGTGTTGCAAGAACGGGCTTTGCGGGAAGTTGGTTTCCAAAACACGGCGTGTATCAGCAGCCAGTTGCGGCTTGTCCAGTTTTTTGTATGCCAATTCCATCATCGCCAAAGCTTCTTCGACGTAACGGGTATTTTGGTAACGGCTGACGATTTTTTGCGCACGGTTGGCCGCTGCGACATAAGCACCGCGTTTCATGTAATAACGCGCCACAGATATCTCGTTACCACCCAAAGCGTCCACCAGCTTGGCCATACGCTCGGTTGCATCGGCAGCGTATTTGCTGTTTGGATAACGTTGCACCAGCTCGGCAAACGCCTGATAAGCATCGCGGTTGGCTTTCGGGTCGCGGTCGGACCAGTCTTGGGAAGCCAGCTTGTTCAAGAAAGACTGATCTTCGTTAAACAGGACCAGACCTTTCAAGTACAGCGCGTAGTCCATATTCGGATGTTGCGGATGATGGCGTTGGAAGCGCGCAATGGCAGCCAAGGCTTTTTCCGGCTCATCGTCTTTATAATAGGCATACGCCGTATCCAACTGGGACTGCTGGGCATAGCGGCCGTTTGGAAAACGGGATTCTAAAATTTCGTATAACTTGACAGCTCGCGTATAATTGTTGCTGTTCAATTCGTCTTGCGCTTCGGCATAAAGCTTTTCCACACTCCAATCTTGAGTAATTTGGGCGTCTTTATCGATTGTGCCTTTATTTGCGCAGGCACTCAGTGCCAAACCTAAAGAAACTACTAAAAGAATTTTTTTCATGCAGAATACTTCCTTTGATAACGAAGCCGATTATAGCGATGATTTAGACTTTCCGTCATCCCCTGAAACAGAAAGTTGTGTTAATTTGACCGTTCCGCTCGAAATGGCGGGCGGAAGACTGGATGCCGTATTGGCCAAACTCATGCCCGACTACTCGCGCAGCCGCCTGAGTTCGTGGATTAAAGAGGGTGCAGTCATTGTAAACGATAAGCCGGCGCAACCCAAAGATAAAATGATAGGCGGTGAATTGATTGCCGTTACGGTACGTCCGAGCGAAGAAAACCTCGCGTTCACGCCCGAACCGATGGATTTGGACATCATTTATGAAGACGATACCGTCATCGTCATCAACAAACCGGCCGGATTGGTCGTCCATCCTGCCGCAGGCAACTGGAGCGGCACCCTGCTCAACGGCCTGTTGGCGCACTGTCCCGAATTAAGCCAAGTGCCGCGTGCGGGCATCGTACACCGTTTGGACAAGGAAACCAGCGGCCTGATGGTGGTCGCCAAGACCCTGCCGGCGCAAAACTCACTGGTTCAACAGCTTCAAGAGCGCACAGTCAAACGCATTTACCGTGCAGTCGCCAACGGCATTGTTCCTTTTGACGGCAAAATCGAAACCCAAATCGGCCGCGACCCGCACAACCGCCTGAAAATGGCAGTCGTCAAATTTGGCGGCAAACCTGCCATTACCCACGTCAAAGTGTTGGAACGTTATCTGGCACACAGCTACATCGAATGCTCGCTCGAAACTGGCCGCACGCACCAAATCCGCGTTCATATGCGCGAAGCCAACCATCCGCTGGCCGCCGACCCTGTTTACGGCAACCTGCGCCATCCATGCAGCGACGCAGTTAAAGAAGCCATCAAAGCCCTTGGCGCGCGCCAAGCCCTGCACGCCTACCGCTTGAGCTTTGTACACCCGAAAACCGGCGAAACCGTTTCCTTTGAAGCGCCTATACCTGACGATATGTACCACCTGCTCTCCGTCCTGCGTCTGGAAGCCGGTTTGGATTCGTCCCTAAGCAACGAGGAAGAATGGCAAGAGAAATTCGGCATGGACGATGACGACGATTGGAATGAAGACGACTACGATGTCGAAGTCGTTTATGTAAGGGATTAAACCCATTTTTCAGACGGCCTAAAATATTATTTGAGGCCGTCTGAAATCAATCCGTTCCAATATTCAGCGATTCAAAGATTATGAAAACCATCACAGATACCCTAAACCTCGCCCCGCAAGGCAAGAATTTTTTGACTGCCGACTGGCCTGCCCCTGCCAATGTTAAAACGCTTATTACCACACGCAACGGCGGTGTCAGCGAAGGCGTGTACCGCAGCCTGAATGTCGGTTCGCACGTCGGCGACAATCTGGAAGCCGTGCTCCGCAACCGCGAAATCGTACAGGAACAAGTCGGCCTGCCCGTTGCCTACCTCAATCAAATCCACAGCACCATTGTTGTAAATGCCGCCGAAACATTAGGCAAAACACCCGACGCCGATGCCTCGGTGGATACAACGGGAACAGTCGCTTGCGCTTCGATGACTGCCGATTGCCTGCCTGTCTTGTTTTGCGACAAAGCAGGGACAGTCGTTGCGGCGGCTCATGCAGGTTGGCGCGGTTTGGCCGGCGGCGTTTTGCAAAACACCATTGCAGCAATGAATGTCGAGCCGTTGGAAATCATGGCCTATCTCGCCCCTGCCATCGGCCCTGATGCGTTTGAGGTAGGGCAAGATGTATTTGATGCGTTTTGCACCCCTATGCCGGAAGCTGTCGATGCGTTTAAAGACATCGGCGGCGGCAAATACCTTGCCGACATTTACGCTTTGGCGCGCATGGTTCTGCACCGCGAAGGCGTGAACATGATTTATGGCGGCACCCATTGCACCGTCTTGGAACGCGATACTTTCTTCTCCTACCGCCGCGACGGACAAACCGGCCGCATGGTCAGCCTGATTTGGTTGGAAAAATAAGATTCGCGACATCAAAGACAAGGCCGTCTGAAAGACTTTCCGTTTGCAGTTTCAGACGGCCTAAACATTATTCGTTATAATCCGACGATACCGACCGGAACCGGTTTCAACGAAAGAATATCCAATGAAAAAAATCCTATTGCCTGTACTCGCCCTATTGCTTGCCTCTTGCGGTTTCCACCTGAAGGGTACAGGCGTGACTTCCCAGCCGCTGCCTTATCAAAACTGGCATGTAGAAGGCGGAGCCGTCATGCAAAAAGCGCTGGAAAATGCCTTACGCCGTGCCGACGGCCATCCGGTTAGCGAAGCCGAATCACAAATTACCCTACGCGTTGTCGACTTTCAAAAACGCCGCGATATCTACACCATCACCCGCGCCGCCGCAATCAACGAATACCTGCTGGTCATGACCGTTAAAGCCCAAGCCTTCCGCAACGGCGAGCCGGTTGGCGAACCGATGGAAGTTAAGGTTCACCGCACCATGGACTACGCCGACAGCGAAGTTTTGGGTAAACAGGAAGAGGAAGAAACCATTTGGTCTGAAATGCGTATCGACGCCGCAGATCAAATCGTCCGCCGCCTGACTTTCCTGAAGGCGCAATAATGGCTGCCGCGCCCATTGAGAGCCTGCGCCCCGATACGCCGCTCCAACCGTTGTACATTATTCACGGCGAAGAGGATTTGTTGCGCATCGAGGCTTTGGATACGCTGCGCGCAGCCGCAAAAAAACAAGGCTATCTCAACCGCGAAGTCTATACCGCCGAAAACAATTTTGACTGGAACGAGCTGTTGCAAAGTGCCGGCAGCGCAGGTTTGTTTGCCGATTTGAAACTGCTGGAAATCCACATTCCCAACGGCAAACCCGGCAAAAACGGAGGCGATGCCCTGCAAACTTTCGCCGAACGCCTGCCCGAAGATACGGTTACGCTTATCCTCCTACCCAAGCTTGAAAAAGCGCAAATCCAGTCCAAATGGTTTTCTGCATTGGCAGGCAAAGGCATCGTCTTAGAAGCCAAAGCCGTTGCGCCACATGCTTTGCCGCAATGGATACAGGGTCGTCTGAAGCAGCAAGGTTTGGATATCGAACCTGAAGCACTCGCCCTTTTTGCCGAGCGCGTCGAAGGCAATCTTTTGGCCGCCCGTCAGGAAATCGAAAAACTCGCCCTGCTCCATCCCCAAGGCCATTTGATCAATATTGCCGACGCAGAGGCCGCGGTTGCCACCGTCGCCCGCTTCGATGTATTCCAACTGGCAGGCGCATGGATGAAAGGCGATGCCCTGCGCGTTTCCCGTTTGCTGGACGGTTTGGAAGAAGAAGGCAAAGAGCCGGTTTTGCTGTTGTGGGCGGTTGCCGAAGACATCCGTACCCTAATCCGCTTGACTGCCGCACTCAAGCTGGGACAAAACATCCAAAGCCTGCGCAACAGCCTGCGCTTATGGGGCGACAAGCAGACCCTTGCACCGATGGCGGCCAAACGCATTTCCATCAACCGCCTGCTCGATGCGCTCAAAACCTGCGCCAAAATCGACCGCATCATCAAAGGTGCGGAAGAAGGCGATGCATGGACCGAGTTCAAACAACTCGTCACTTCGCTGGCCGCTTGAAACCGTTGCCGCGCGTCAAGAAACTTGCACGCAATACGCCCCAAAAACAGAAAATACTGTAAAATAGCGTAAACTCAAATTCAGGCCGTCTGAACCTCGCATTTCAGACGGCCTCTTCCAGCAAAAAACAAGGAAACACCACCCATATGGATAATAAAACCAAACTTCGCATCGGCGGTATGGCCCTGCTGACCACTGCCGTATTAAGCCTCATCATCGTTCTGATCGTCGATTCATGGCCGCTGGCCATCCTGTTGGCCGTCATCATCGTAGCCGCTGCCGCAGGCGGTTTCGTTTGGACTTCACGCCGTCAGCAACGCCAATTCCTCGAGCGCCTGAAAAAATTCGACATCGATCCGGAAAAAGGCCGTATCAACGAAGCCAACCTGCGCCGCATGTACCACAGTGGCGGCCAACATCAAAAAGACGCGATTACCCTGGTTTGTCTGTCACAAAAATGTTCCGTTGACGAAGCGCACGCCATCTTCAAAAAACGTCCGACCCGTCAGGAAATGAACCAAATGGCTGCCCAACAGGCACGCGGTCAAAAACGTCCACATCGCTAATCCCGACAGTAACAGGCCGTCTGAACATCCTATCCCGTTTCAGACGGCCTGTTTTTATTTCCATCAAACCCATTTCCGTTTCCATCGCATTATGACCCGTCTTCCTACCGCCCCTCTCAAACGCCGCCTCGCCGCACTGGTTTACGAACTTCTGCTGGCCGGCGCCGTGACCAGCATTGCCGCCCTTGCAGCCGGTATTGTCGCCATCTTTCTCAATCCCGTTTCCACACGCCTGTCCATGCTGGCAACCTGCCTGATTCTGTTCTACGCATGGTGGCTCTACTTTCGCGCCAACTGGCACAAAAAAGGCCAAACCCTCGCCATGCAGACATGGAAAATCGGTTTGGCCGATAAAAACGACACCCAGCCGCCACTACCACAACTGCGCCTGCGCTTTATTTGGGCAAGCATTTTTATTGTTTTCATTCCCCTGTTTGCCTACGCCGGATTGCGTCATCTGCTCAATATACCACCCAAAGGCGCATTCGGCGCCGCGCTCATTTGGCTCATCCTGCCATGGGGCTTTTCCCTGTTCCATCCCGACCGCCAGTTCCTCTACGACTTCTTGGCTGGAACAAGGCTGGTGGATTTAAATCAGAAGAAAACAAACGAATAAAATTCGCAAGCATCTCAAGCTCTAAATAAAATAAAGGCCGTCTGAAACTCCAGATAAGTTTCAGACGGCCTTTAATCATAACATCAAGCAATGATTATTCTTGCCAACGTTTGAACACCAGCGAAGTATTGACGCCGCCAAAAGCAAAGTTATTGCTGACCACATAATCGGTTTGAATCTCGCGTCCGCCAGTTTGGATGTAATCTACCTTGCCGCAACGCGGATCGATGTTTTCCAAATTGACGGTCGGCGCAAACCAACCATTGTTCATCATTTCGATGGTAAACCAGGCTTCCAATGCGCCGCACGCGCCGAGTGTATGGCCGAGGTAGCTTTTTTGCGAACTCATCGGTATAAAACCAAACACCGCTTCAGTGGCTAATGTTTCGGCAATATCGCCTTTTTCGGTCGCCGTACCGTGGCCGCTGACATAGCCGACTTTATCAGGCGTAATACCGGCGTTTTTCAGCGCAAGCTCCATACATTTTTGCATGGTTTCTTTTTGCGGCTGGGTAACATGGCTGCCGTCGCTGTTGGCACCATAGCCGACAAGCTCAGCATAGATTTTCGCACCGCGCGCACGGGCGTGTTCCAATTCCTCCAATACGAAAATGCCTGCGCCTTCGCCGATGACCAAGCCGTCTCGAGCGTTGTCGTAAGGGCGCGGCGTCAGCTCAGGTTCGCCGTTGCGGCGGCTGGCGGCATAGAGTGAATCGAAAACATACACTTCGGACGGACAAAATTCTTCGCCGCCGCCAGCCAGCATCATATCAATCAGGCCGTATTTAATCGCTTCGTAAGCATAACCAATGCCTTGGCTGCCGGAAGAGCACGCGCTTGATGTCGGGATGATGCGGCCTTTCAAACCGAAGAAAATGCCGATATTGGCGGCAGTCGTATGCGGCATCATGCGCACATAAGTATTGGCGTTGAAATTGCGCGATGTGCCTGTTATCAAAAGTTCGCCCATATCGCCGATGTCTTTGGTGCTGCCGACAGACGAACCGCACGCTACGCCCATACGGCCGTCGGTAATGCTTTCATCGCCCAGCAAACCCGCATCCGTCAAGGCTTGCTCCGCCGCATCGACACACAAATGCGATACGCGACCCATGCTTCTAAGCTGCTTGCGCGTCCAGTGTTCGGGAGGAGAATAGCCTTCAATCGGCGCACCCAGTTGCGCTTCCAATTCAGGAAAGCGTTCTCTCCAGTCCATGTATTTGACGGCATTTTTTTCGGCTTTAAAGGCCGTCTGAATACTTTGCCAATCACGGCCGAAGGCGGTAATACCGCCGATACCTGTTACTACGACTCTTCTGGTATTCAACACAAACCTCCGTTCACAGCAATCACTTGGCGCGTAATGTACGCCGCTTTTTCATCCATCAAAAAGCGTACCGCATGCGCCACTTCCTCGGGTAATCCCATACGCGCGGCAGGGACGGCCTTTAAGATTTCTTCGACAGGCACGTTCTCATCGATAATATCGGTATCGATAAGGCCCGGCGCCACGCAGTTAACGGTAATTTTGCGTTTTGCCAACTCAACCGCCAAGGCTTTTGCCGCGCCGATCAAACCCGCTTTGGACGCGCTGTAATTGACCTGACCGCGGTTGCCCGTCAAACCGGACACCGATGCCATGCACACAATCCGTCCTGCTTTGCGGCGGCGGATCATCGGCATGGTCAAAGGGTGCAACACATTATAAAAACCGTCCAAATTGGTACGCAGCACCAAGTCCCAATCATCATCTGCAAAAGCAGGAAACGCATTGTCGCGCGTCAGGCCGGCGTTCAACACCACGCCGTAATATGTGCCGTTTGCCTCAATGTCGGCAGTCAAAATTTCTCGGCAGGCTTCGCGGTCGGACACGTCAAACTGCAACACGCGCGCATTTCTACCCAATGCACGGATTTCTTCTGCAACAGCTTCCGCTTCATCGCGACGGCTGCGGCAGTGGACGACAATATCAAAGCCGTCCTGAGCCAAACCAAGCGCGACGGCTTTGCCGATACCGCGATTAGACCCTGTAATTAAAATAGTTTCACTCATACGTTTTCTCACTATATCGACAGGCCGTCTGAATCTTTGTCTTTTCAGACGGCCTTGTAAACGGTTTAAATGATTTGACCGTCTTTCGGACTGTACACATTTAAAGAAGCTTTTGCCAGCAAACCGTCCGGCGGCAACAGATACTTCACATCTTCCGGCGCATCCGTCCAGCGCAACTCGCAATCAAATACGCCCATGCCGCCCAAATCCTGAATGGACACATGCGTCCTGACTTCCAGCTCAGTACCGACAGGCACGGAATCGGCAAACAAATCCAGTTTGCGCGTTCCCAATAAAAAACCCAAGCGTACAGGCTCTCCGGCCTTTAAAGCCTCAATGCCTGCAAACGCGCCTATGCCCTGCGCCATCAATTCCATATAAGCCATAGACGACAACACGCCGTCCTGCAGCAAAATATGCTTGTCGCCAACCGGCGCACGGCAAACCGTGTAGTCGTCGCCAAATTCTTTCACACAATCGATTAGCACCATATGTCCGCTGTGCGGAAGCAGCGAAGCCACATCATAAATCGGGGCACTCGGTATTAAAGGCATAAAATATCATCTGGGAATAAATTACGTTACAATATGCATTATAACAGAGCCTAGCTTTTACTAACCCATTTCATTACAATGTATGAAAATGTAAAACATTGAAAGACATCATGCCTCAAAACGTTTGCCGTTTCAGCTTCAATATTGCCGCATGGCAGGCCTCCTCCAGCAAGATCAGTACGCCGGAGCAATGGCAGGACTGGGCGCAGGGAAAACTCGATACCGCCTCCCTGCCGGAGTACAAACCCGCGCTCTCCTTTTTGCCGCCTATGCAACGCCGCCGCTTGGGGAAAGCGGCGCGCTTGGTTTGTGATGCCGCATGGAATCTGGCCGACCAATATCCTGAAAGCGTACCGGTGTACGTTTCTCACGACGGCGAAAGCAACCGCAGCTTTGAATTGTGGCAAGAGCTTTTGAACACGCATACCGTCTCGCCAACCTCATTCGGCCTGTCCGTTCACAACGCGACGATTGGGCAATGGTCGATGTTGCGCAAAGACATGAGCGAACATACCGCGTTGGCCGTTGCCGCCGATTCCTTTGAAACCGCGCTGACCGAGGCATTCGCGCTTTTGCAAGACGGCGCGCCATCTGTTTTAGTAATTGTCGCCGATGATCCGTTGTCTGAAGACTATCCCGTCCTGGCTACACGTGCGCCGTTTGCCTATGCATTGGCACTGGTCATCACAAAGGGCGAAGACTATACCTTAAGCTTGGAAACCACATCCGCAAGGCCGTCTGAAAACCCTAACGATACAACAGTCGAGCCTTATTGGAGCAGCTTGGAGTGGGTACGCTTCCTGCTTTCAGACGACCGACAACATACGCAACAATATATCGGTAGAAACTGGCACTGGCAGAAAAACGCATGAAGACTTTAGACTATTTCCGTCGCTTTTTTGCCACACTCTTCGGCTTCATCCTCTTCGGCGTTGCAGGCGTATTGTTCAAAATTGCACTTTTGCCCTATACGCTCAAATCGACCAAAGGCGACATCAAACGCCAACTTGAAGCAAGACGCATGATAGGCAAAGTTTGGCGTTTCTTCGTCGGCTACCTGCAATGGTCGGGCGTATTGAGCGTCCGCTTCAACGGCTTGGAAAAACTCGGCAGACCCGGTCAGCTCATTCTTGCCAACCATCCCTCGCTTTTGGATGTCGTCTTGCTGATCAGCCACTATTCAGAGCCGAACGTACTGGTTAAAAAAGACCTGTTGCACAACCCCAGCATGAAAAGCCAGATTATCGCTTCCGGCTACATCCCCAACGATGAAAGCATGGAAATGCTGGAAGAAATCGATGCCGTGTTCAAAAGCGGGCAAAGTCTGCTGATTTTCCCCGAGGGCACGCGCACAGGTTGGGATGGACAGGTTAAAATGCACCGAGGCGCCGTATCGCTCGGTTTGCGCAGCGCATCAGTCATCACGCCCGTGTGCATCAAGATGACGCCGCCCAATTTTAAAAAGGGGCAACCGTGGTACAAAATCCCGCCACAAAAAATTCATTATGAAATTACCGTCGGCGACGATATCCTGCCTGAAGAATGGCTGGCAGAAAAACCCCTGCCCATCGCCGCACGCCGTTTAAACGAATACCTGCAAGACTATTTTACAAGGAAAACCACATGAGCAATTTAGAAAACCAAATCAAACAATTAATCATCGACAGCTTAGGCTTAGAAGACATTACCGTTGCCGACATCGGCAGCGAAGATCCGCTTTTCGGCGACGACGGCCTGGGTCTGGATTCGGTTGATGCATTGGAACTTGGTTTGGCCGTACAAAAAACCTTCGGCTTCCAGCTCGACGGTGAAAACGACAACCTGCGCGAAAACTTCGCCAACGTCAAAACTCTGGCCGAGTTCGTCAAGAGCCGCCAAGCATAAGGGAGAGAGAAGATGACCGAACAAGAAGTACGCACCCTGCTGACCGATGCACTGGTTAACCTGTTTGAAATCGAACCGGAACGCATCAAACCCGAAACCAACCTCTACGAAGATTTGGAAATCGACAGCATCGACGCCATCGACCTTATCGACCACATCAAACGCGAAACCGGCCGCAAACTGCAAGCCGAAGACTTCCGCAATGTGCGCACCGTAGAAGACGTGGTTCAAGCGGTTTTGAAAGTACAACAAGATTCCTGATTCCGCTTTGAATCAGCATATTTTCAGACGGCCTTGTCAATCGGCAAGGCCGTCTGAAAATCAATCGCAACCATGAAAATACTAGGAAAACTCCTACTGACCCTTGCCAGCCTCGCCTATCCGCTCCTATGGTATTACGGCAGGGAAAACGGCGCATTTTTCTGGCTTGCCGCGGCCATGTGTGTGTTATGGCTGATACGCGCCGCCATGCCGCAAACCACAGCCCAACGCATTACGGCGATTATCCTTGCTACTTTTTTTGCGGCGGTACTGGTTTTCAGACGGCCTGACTCGATGTATTGGTATCCTGTCGCCGTCAACGCGCTGATGCTTACCGTTTTCGGCGGCAGCCTGTTTGCCAAACAAACCGTCATCGAACGCCTCGCCCGACTGCAACACCCCGACCTGCCGCTCGAAGGTGTGCACCACACTCGGCGCGTTACGCAAATCTGGTGCGCGTTCTTTGTCTTCAACGGCGCGACTGCCGCCATTTTGGCAGGCTTGCAATATTACGATTGGTGGGCGGCTTATACGGGCATCGTGTCTTATGTGTTAATGGGGCTTTTGTTTGCCGGAGAGTGGATTTATCGGAAAGCTGTATTGAAGGTGTAGGTCGTCTAAAATATATCTACCGATCCACAAAATCGTATTACCTTTTCTGTCGTCATTCCCGCGCAGGCGGGAATCCCTCATTGATAGTAAAAAACATTTGATTTAATTCAATAAGTCAAACTCTGCTAATGGATTCCCGCCTGCGCGGGAATGACGACAATCTAAAATAAGTTGTTGTACAAAGACTGAAAAATACAAGATTTCTTGAAAATTACCCTTTAATTCAACTCTTACCTACCTAGGCCTAATTTAAAAATGAGCTTCAAAAATTTAATTGACTGGTTATTCTCTAAGGGAGAAATTAATAGACCTAAAAAGAATGCAATTGAAAAGTTCCAAATGAGTGTCAGAGCAACTACCAAATGTCGATACAATGCCGCAATTCGTCTATCCAGACAGGGGAAATTTGCATTTTTTACAAATATTACTTTATCGTTAGGGCTTATTTTTATTCCTCTAATGCAAAATTCTGGAATATCTTTGGCTTTCAAACCAAATGTCTTAAACATGATGTCAATTTTTTTAGCAGTATCCGTTCTTGTTTATTCTGTGGTTATCGGAACAGCCAAATACGAAGTTAGAGCAGAAGGATTAACTCAGTGCGGAAATAAATTAAAGGAATTAAATCGAGAACTAAATAGATTAATTACAGACTCTCAAAATAATGATGAGGAAAACAAAAAGCTTTTAGAAGAATTTGAAAAAAGATATTCTGCTATAGTAACAGATACAGAAAATCATTCAAGAACAGATTATTTATCAGCAATGCTTGAAATGAAAAGAGATTATAAAATTACTGGCTTATCTCGCTTCTTAAAGAAATCAATCATAATAATTTCCGGCACTTTCCCATATTACATACCATTACTATTACTCAGCTTAGAAGTAATTTTTATCAGTGATATGTTACATATAAGCCATATTCTTACGGATTTTTTAAATTATTCTCATGAATCTAACTCAAATCCTATCCCCCGCCCATGATCCCGCTGATCTCATCGCCACCTTCCCCACTTGGACGCGTGCTGATTTCAACCGTGCGGTTTTCCAACTGTCAGGCCATCTGAAACAGGCAGGCGTGCAAACTACCGCGCTGTGGTTTGACGATGCCGCGCTGTTTGCCTGTGCCGTGTTGGCAGTGTGGCATTCGGGCGGAAAGGTTTTATTGTTGCCCAATTTGGCGCAAGACAATTTGGAATGGGGGAAAACGGCAGAAGCGTTTTTAACAGATTCAACAGATAAAAAGCTGTCTTCAGACGGCCTGAACATCTGGCACATACCTGATGTATTGACTCAAACAGAATCGAAAGGACTGAACACCTATCCTGAAAACCATCTGATTCCCGACCATGCCGAAGCATGGCTGAAAACATCAGGTTCCAGCGGTGAAGCGCAGATTATTGTGAAAACCGCCGCGCAAATGCAGGCAGAAGCCCTGACTTTGGCAAATACGCTGCCATTTGGACAACACGGTGAAACCGTGGTCGGCAGCGTGATTCCGCAACACCTTTACGGCTTCACGTTCCGCTTCGCACTCGCGCTGACAATGGGTTGGACTATGGAGCGACAGCAGGCGGTTTATCCGGAAAACCTGCTTTCCAGCACGGCAGCACATGATAAAGTGGTTTGGATTGCCAGCCCGGCCGTACTCAACCGCTTGGGTGAAAACCGCAACTGGCAGAGTATCGGCCATAAAATTGCAGGCATTGTCTCGGCCGGCGGCGCATTGCCCGCAGCCACGGCGGATTTGCTGCAACAGGCTGCCGTCCGCCCGTTTGAAGTTTATGGCAGTACCGAAACCGGCGTGATTGCCTCTCGTTGCGAACGCCAAGAATGGCAGCCTTTCAAGGGCGTGGAAATCGGGCAAAACGAAGAAGGCGTGCTGTGGGCTTCTTCGCCTTGGTCGCCCGAGCGCCGCCAAACCGCCGATTTGATCGAGCCGCAAGATGACGGTTTTCTGTTACTCGGTCGCCAAGACCGCATTATTAAATTTGAGGACAAACGCGTGTCGCTGACCCAAATCGAACACGAACTTTTACAACACCCTTGGATTGCCGACGCCCACTGCGGCCGCCATCCGCAGCATCAACGCATTGCCATATGGGCGGCATTGAACACAGACGGTATCGCTGCCTTGCGCGAGAAAGGCCGTGCTGCGGTTGCCGATACGCTCAAACGCCATCTGGCCGCTACGCAGGACACCATCGCCCTGCCGCGCTACTGGCGTTTTACCGACAGCCTGCCACGCAATGCCCAAGCCAAAATCGCCGCGGCGGATTTTCAGACGGCCTTTACCGTTGCCCAAACTTCGCCCGTTTGGTCGAAAACATCATCTGACGATGGGACCAATACCGAAACTTTTATCGGGCGCGTGCCTTTAGATTTGGTTTATTTCGGCGGCCATTTTGCCACCTTCCCGCTGGTTCCCGGCGTGGTCGAGCTGCAATGGGTGCGTAACCTGATCGCACCGCATCCATGGAGTAAACAGCGCGTCATCCGCATCGAAAATCTAAAATATCAGCAGTTTATCCGTCCTCACGATGAAGTATCGGTAGAGCTGAAATTTGATGAAAGTAAAAATAAACTGAGTTTTAAAATCAACAACGGAGAGCATCCGTGTGCATCAGGACGGATTGTGTTTGAGGCCGTCTGAATATACTTATTAACTTTTTAGTGGAAAACCAACAATATGCAACTCTTCCCTGCCCTAGAACAACGCTACTCTCACGAACACCAGTCCGCAGGCGAGGCTCAACGTCTGGCTCAAGAAATCGCTTTTGCACCGATTGTTTTCCAAGTTTCCCGCCTGATGGTGAAATTTGGCATTCTGGACCTGCTGAACGACCATCCAGACGGCCTCACTCAAGCCGAAATCGCTGTAAAAGCGAAAATCAGCAACTACGCGGCACAAGTCCTGCTGGAAGCTTCGCTGTCTATCGGCACTGTCTTGACTCGTGACAACCGCTATTTCATCAGCAAGGCCGGTTGGTTTGTCCTCAAAGACAAAATGGCCCGCGTCAACATGGATTTCACGCAGGAAATCTGCTACCAAGGCATGTTTGATCTGGAAAAAACCCTGCAAACCGGCAAGCCCGAAGGCCTGAAAGTATTCGGCGACTGGCCGACCATTTACGAAGGCTTGTCTTCATTGCCAAACATCGCGCAGGAAAAATGGTTTGCATTCGACCATTATTATTCCGACAACTCCTTCGCCGAAGCACTGAACACCGTGTTCGCCAAACCGGTTAAAAAACTGCTCGATGTCGGCGGCAACACCGGCCGCTGGGCGGAGCAATGCGTCAACCACAGTGCCGAAGTCGAAGTAACCATCATGGATCTGCCGCAACAAATCGGCTTAATGCGCGAAGCGACCAAAGGCAAAAACGGCGCGGACCGTATCCACGCCCACCCTGCCAACCTGCTTGATCCTGAAATTCCGTTCCCAACCGGTTTTGACGCCATCTGGATGAGCCAATTCCTAGACTGTTTCACCGAAGAACAAGCCACCAGCATTCTTCAACGCGCCGCTGCGTCTATGAGCAAAAACACCAGCCTCTATATCATGGAGCCTTTCTGGGACAGACAACGCTACGAAACCGCCGCCTACTGCCTGACCATGACTAGCCTGTATTTCACTGCCATGGCCAACGGCAACAGCAAAATCTTCCACTCTGAAGACCTGATCCGTTGCGTTGAAAAAGCCGGATTGAAAGTAGCGGAAGTTTCAGACGGCATCGGCCGCGGCCATAGCATCTTGCGCTGCGTTAAGGCCGTCTGAACATCATCTTTTAAACCCTAAAAAGAAACCGACCCCAACAGCCATTTCGACTATCGGGGTCGGTTTGTTTTTAGGTATCAGCCTTAATGAATCAGCCGCGCAACATCCATACTGCGCACACTACCGCAATCGCTACCAACAAAGCGGCAAACAGTTGCCCCATTCCGGCCAATTTAGGCTGCTTGGCATCGATGGTTTTAAAGCCATTAATCATCGGCGTAATCAAATCCTGTTTTTTCACAAAGCGATACAGCAAAACGGCCGCGATATGTACGCCCGCCAAAACAGCTAAAACATTAAAGAAATTGACATGGATTTTTCGCGCCAGCGTACCGGCGTGTTCGCTGACAAAATGATTCAAAAAGCCGGAATTGGTAAACGTATTTTCATCGGCGGCAAATAAGCCTGTGGCCGTCTGAAAAACCAAGGCGGCCAATAAAGCGATGACCATCAGCGCGCCCAAAGGATTGTGGCCGACCAATTCGTCTTCAGACATTTGGCCTTGCGTATAGCGGCGGATTTCGGAAAACGGACGCACAAATCGGCTGAATTTTGCCGTATCGCTGCCCCAAATCCCCCAACACAAGCGGAAAACCACCAAAGCCAGCATCAACAAACCGCCGCGCAAGTGCCATACCAGCATATCGCCGCCTTGGGTTGCGCTGTACCACATGAATCCCATCAATAACACCAAGAGCCAATGGAACAGGCGCGTAGGTGCGTCCCAAACTTTTATTTTTTGCTTCATTACCTTTTACTTTCTGATTTAAAATTAAATTTCTTATCTTGGAAGGTTACGCCATGCAGCCCATCTACACGCTTCCCGAATCGCTTCAAGCTTTTCAGACGGCCTTAGCATTTCACGACGTATTCCGCCCCCGCGCCCAAGAATCACACAAAGGCACATACGGCACGCTTGCCATTATCGGCGGCGCAACAGGAATGAGCGGTGCGGTGGTTTTGGCAGCCACAGCCGCAATGTATCAAGGGTGCGGCAAGGTTTGGGCAGGCTTCAACCAAGCCACGCTGCCTTTTGCCATTATTCCGGAACGCCCAGAAATCATGCTCGCCACTGCGGCCCAGCTGACGGAACGCAACGATGTCAGCGCACGGGTAATCGGCTGCGGCTTTGGTTTGGACGGATTATCAGAGCAGCTTCTGCCCCAAATCCTGTCTACACACCATGACCAGCCTTTATTGCTCGATGCCGATGCTTTGACACTGCTTGCCCGTTCTTCCGAATTAGCCGAACACCTCAAATTGTACAAACATATCGTCCTGACACCTCATCCGGCCGAAGCCGCCCGCCTACTTGATACCGATACCCAATCAGTTCAAGCCGACAGACAGAAAGCCGTGACCGAAATCAGCCGTAAATATGGCGCGACCGTCGTATTGAAAGGCCATCACACATTAGTGGCTACGGCAGACGGCATAGTCTATACCAACACCAGCGGCAATGCCGGTTTGGCCACTGCAGGCAGCGGCGATGTCTTGAGCGGCATCATCGGCAGCCTGCTGGCGCAAGGCATTCCGACATTCCAAGCCGCCTGCGCCGGCGTATGGCTGCATGGTGCGGCGGCCGATGTCATCAAACACAGCAGCCAAATCGAAACCGGCATGCTTGCCGGAGAAGTCGCACCTGCCGCCCGATGGCTGCGCAATATTTTATCAAAAGAATAATGCCGTCTATATAGCAAATACAAATCACAGGCCGTCTGAAAATCAATCCTTATTTTCAGACGGCCTTATTTATTTTAAGCCATTTTGCAAATTAAGGTTAAGGCGTGTATCCTTAGTCTCCCTTAAAAACAACTTCACAACATATCATCATGAATACCCTCAACAAAATCAGTAATTTTATCGGAAAGACCTTTTCCCTCTGGGCCGCGCTCTTTGCCGGCATCGCTTTTTTCGCACCCGACACCTTCAAATGGGTCGGCCCTTACATTCCTTGGCTACTGGGCGTCATCATGTTCGGCATGGGCTTGACCCTCAAACCCTCCGACTTTGATATTTTGTTCAAACACCCCAAAGCCGTCATTATCGGCGTGATTGCCCAATTCGCCATCATGCCTGCGACTGCCTATCTGCTGGCGAAACTGTTGAACCTGCCTGCCGAAATCGCGGTCGGTGTGATTTTGGTCGGCTGCTGCCCGGGCGGTACGGCCTCTAATGTAATAACCTATTTGGCGCGCGGCAATGTGGCTTTGTCGGTTGCCGTTACGTCGGTTTCCACCCTGATTTCCCCATTGTTGACTCCTGCCATCTTCTTGATGCTTGCCGGTGAAATGCTGGAAATCCAAGCGGGCGGCATGTTGATGTCCATCGTCAAAATAGTTTTGCTCCCCATCGTTTTGGGCTTGATTGTCCATAAGGTATTGGGCAACAAAACTGAAAAACTGACCGATGCGCTGCCGCTGGTTTCCGTTGCCGCCATCGTGCTGATTATCGGCGCGGTAGTCGGCGCCAGCAAAGGCAAGATTATTGAAAGCGGCCTACTGATTTTCGCAGTTGTCGTACTTCACAACGGCATCGGCTATCTGCTCGGCTTCTTTGCCGCCAAATGGACCGGTCTGCCTTATGATGCACAAAAAACGCTGGCCATCGAAGTCGGTATGCAAAACTCAGGCTTAGGCGCCGCCCTTGCTGCCGCACACTTTGCCGCCGCGCCGATTGTTGCCGTTCCCAGCGCATTGTTCAGCGTGTGGCACAATATCTCCGGCTCGCTCCTGGCAACTTATTGGGCAGCCAAAGCCGATAAAAATAAAGAATCCTAAACGTCTTTAATCATAAAGCCGTCTGAACAGGGATAAACGAAATCAACGATTTCTGCCTTACCTGTTTAGACGGCCTTTATTTTGAAATCAAGCAGGATTATTGTTTGGCTGCTTCGATTTGGATATTGATGTTTACTTTTTTGCTCATACCGGCACTCACTAAATAATCCAAGCCCCATTTGGTACGGTCGATGGTGGTACTGAAGTCGCCGCCGCATACTTCTGCTTTTAACATCGGGCTTTGGTAGCAGTTGAATTTATCGGCTTTGAGTTTTACCGGCGCAGTTTTGCCGTTCATGGTCAGATTGCCGTCAACGGAAAGCAGTTTTTTGCCGTTGAAATTGAATTTGGTGGATACAAAACGGATTTCAGGGTATTTGTCTGCATTGAAAATATCGGCAGATTTCAAATGTTGAGTAAAGTGATCAGAACCGGTTTGCAGTTTGGACAAAGGCAATACGATATCGATAGAGCCTTGGCGTTTGGCACGATCAAATTCCAAATTGCCGGTCAAACCATAAATACCGCCGACGTTGGTGCTGGTGTTGAAATGGTCGATGGCAAAGCGGGCATTGGCATGAAATTCGTCCACTTTATAAACAGCGGCAGACGCAGCAGAAGCCAACATGGCCGAACACAATGCAAACATGATTTTTTTCATCGTCTTATCCTTAGAAATGTGAGAAGTTCCCTATCATATCACTTTTTGATGCCAACATCTTTTGCAAATGAGAAAGATAACGTTTCATCCTAAGAAAACTTCGGGCCGTCTGAAGAAGTGAGCGGTAAATTCAGGTGAAGCAAACACAGTTTAGTTTTATTACAAAATAGCGTGCTTCATCGCTCGTAATTGGTATAAAATACCGAGTTATTTCTACAACGGGCCGCCACAATATTCAGCCTATTTCAGACGGCCTCAGCATAAAATAAAGGAACAAAAATGCCTGAATACCGCTCCAAAACCTCTACCCACGGCCGCAATATGGCAGGCGCGCGCGCATTGTGGCGTGCGACCGGCGTCATGGAAACCGACTTCGGCAAACCGATTATCGCCATTGCCAACTCCTTCACACAATTCGTCCCAGGCCATGTGCACCTGCACAATATGGGTCAACTGGTTGCCCGTGAAATCGAAAAAGCCGGCGGCATTGCCAAAGAATTCAACACCATCGCCATTGATGACGGTATCGCCATGGGCCACAGCGGTATGCTCTACTCCCTGCCCAGCCGCGACCTGATTGCCGACTCCATCGAATACATGGTCAATGCCCACTGCGCCGACGCGCTGGTGTGCATTTCCAACTGTGACAAAATCACCCCGGGCATGCTGATTGCCGCCATGCGCCTGAACATTCCGACCATCTTCGTTTCCGGCGGCCCTATGGAAGCCGGTAAAGTTATCGGTGTAGCCAACATTCAACCCGAACGCCGTTTGGACTTGATTGACGCCATGATCGAATCGGCAGACGACAATATCAGCGACAAACAAGTCGAAGAAGTCGAACAAAACGCCTGCCCGACTTGCGGCTCCTGCTCCGGCATGTTTACCGCCAACTCCATGAACTGTCTGACCGAAGCACTCGGCCTTTCCCTGCCGGGCAACGGTTCATACTTGGCGACCCACGCAGGCCGTAAAGAATTGTTCCTCGAAGCCGGCCGCATGATCGTCGAAATCACCAAACGCTACTACGAGCAAGACGACGAAACCGTATTGCCGCGCAGCATTGCCACTAAAAAAGCGTTTGAAAACGCCATGACCATGGACATTGCCATGGGCGGCTCTACCAATACCATCTTGCACTTGCTCGCCGTTGCCAACGAAGCCGGTGTCGATTTCAAAATGGCCGACATCGACCGCCTGAGCCGCGTTGTGCCTTGCATCTGCAAAACCGCGCCCAACAACCAC
Organism: Neisseria subflava; assembly: GCF_003044645.1. GTDB lineage: Bacteria > Pseudomonadota > Gammaproteobacteria > Burkholderiales > Neisseriaceae > Neisseria > Neisseria subflava_B. The sequence continues at coordinate 261,332 of NZ_POXL01000003.1, read as the reverse complement.
GACTACTATATGGAAGACGTGCATCGCGCAGGCGGCATTTTTGCCATCCTGAAAGAATTGGACAAAGCAGGCAAACTGCACACCGACGTGTACACCATCCACGCGCCGACACTGAAAGACGCGATTGAAAAATGGGACGTGACCAACCCTGAAAACACCCATGCCATCGAGCGTTTCAAAGCGGCTCCAGGCGGCGTGCGCACTACTCAGGCGTTCTCGCAAAACCGTATGTGGAAAACCCTCGACCTCGACCGCGAAAAAGGCTGTATCCGCGATGTTGAACATGCCTACTCGCAAGACGGCGGCTTGGCAGTATTGTTCGGCAACATCGCAGAACGCGGTTGCGTAGTGAAAACCGCAGGCGTGGACGAGAGTATCCTCAAATTTACCGGTCGCGCCCGCGTATTTGAAAGCCAAGAAGACGCAGTAGAAGGCATTTTGGGCAATCAAATTGTGGCTGGCGATATCGTCATCATCCGCTACGAAGGCCCTAAAGGCGGCCCGGGCATGCAAGAAATGCTGTACCCGACTTCTTACCTGAAATCCAAAGGTTTGGGCAAAGCCTGCGCCCTGCTGACCGACGGCCGCTTCTCTGGCGGTACTTCCGGCCTGTCCATCGGCCATGCTTCGCCTGAAGCGGCAGAAGGCGGCGCAATCGGTTTGGTACACGAAGGTGACACCATCGAAATCGACATTCCAAACCGCAGCATCCACCTTGTCATTTCCGATGAAGAGCTTGCCGCACGCCGTGCCGAAATGGAAGCACGCGGCAGCAAAGCTTGGAAACCGGAAAACCGCGACCGCTACGTCTCCGCAGCCCTGCGTGCCTACGGCGCGATGGCGACTTCCGCCGACAAAGGCGCAGTACGCGACGTATCGCAAATCGAACGTTAATTAACCTGACTTTAAGGCCGTCTGAACGCTTTCAAGTGTTTCAGACGGCCTTCATTCAAACGGACACATATGGACAAATTCATTTTAGCGATGATCGGCATGGCCATTGCCCTCTTGATTATTATTGGCGGCGGATTTATCGCTGTCGAATATTTCAAATCCCATCCTGAAGCATTCCAAGTCAAGCCGCTATCAAAATAATCATTTAACAGCATGAGTTTCAAGGGGAAACATCTACATACTCAAGGCCGTCTGAACGCAGTACATATAATGAAACACATTCTTTACTGGCTGGGTGGTTTTGCCATCGCCCTCGGCATATTCCAATACTACGAAACCCATCGCTATTCCGAAGACCAGCTTATCTACGCCCAACCGCCGCAAAATCGTACTGCCGTTGCCGATTTTGATGCCTTGGCGTATTTAAACTTCCTCCGCTCCTCAGCCAATCTGCCCGCACTGGCGCACTCAGCCACACTCGAACGCGCCGCGCGCAATCATGCCCGCTATCTGCTGCAAAACCCTGACGACGGACATGACGAAAAAAATACACGCAATCCCTTTTATACAGGCCCACGCCCATCAGACCGCACGCGCAAAGCCGGTTATGCCTATAAAGGCGTGCACGAAAACGTCAGCACCGGCCAGCATCCGCCAAACGAAAAAATCAACGACCATCTACCTGCCCAACATCAACTGGACAATCTGATGACGGCGATTTACCACCGTCTCTCCCTACTCGATCAAAATATCGACGAGGCCGGAGCGGCGTTTGAATCACAAGGCAAACAAATCGCGCTGAGCATCAATCAGGGCGACAGCAGATTCAACAGCCTCTGCCAAAAAAACCGCCCCCTCTCCGACCTCAGCCGCTCGTTTTATCAAGATGCCTGCCATGGTCATGCCATTGTTTATGCGGATGAAATCTCCAACCGCAAATTCCAGCCTTACATCACCTATCCGCAAGGCAACTTCGCTTCGCCGGTTTTCCATGGCGAACGTCCCGACCCTATGCCGCATTATGAAATGACCGGCAATCCTGTCAGCATCGCGTTCTCAGAACAATCGCCTCCGGTCAAAATGCGCTCGTTCAAACTGTATCAGGACACAAAAGAAATCAGAGACGTCAAAATCTTAGATAAAGATAATGACCCAAACCGCCTCCTGACCGAACGCCAATTTGCGCTGTTTCCTTTACAGCCATTGGAATACGACACCGACTACCGTGCCGTGTTCGAATACCGTCAAAACGGAAAAGACAGAACGGCCGAATGGACATTCAGCACGCAAAAACCCGATTATCCTTATTTCATCGTCAAAGGCGGCGAAACGCTGGCCATTGAATCCGGACAAAAATATTTTATCCATTGGCAGGATTTTTGGTGCTTGAAGCAATGCGAACGCTACAACTACCGCATGAACCGCGACACCCAAATCGACATTATCGAGCGGCAGGCCGGCGGCATCATTATCCGTGTCAACGGAAGCAAAGGCAGCAGCATCCGCTTAATGCCCGAAGGCGAAGACAGGCGCGCCATTACACTTTATTTATGGAAATAAAGCCGTTTTCAGACGGCATGAAGCACCAAAAAGCTGATAAAATACCGCCTCACCACCCTACGGCAAGCTATCCAATATGACCAAACATCCGCAAACAGCAGCCAATACCCGCTATGCCTTTGCCAGCATTGCCGCCATGTTGGCCGCGTTTTTACTGTTCGTTGCCGTGATGTTGCTGCCTTTGGGGCTGACGGCGGACACGCAAGTAAGCCTGATACGGTTTTCACTCTACACAATCGTGCTGTTTGCCGTACTTGGCGGTATTTTTTCTGTACGCGTTGCCTATTTGCGTAAAAAGAACGGAGCATGACATGACCCAAGCCGATAAAATCCCACAAGAAATCCGCCTCCAGCAAGAGCGGCGCGTACTGACTTTGGTCTATGTTGACGGTGCCAAGAGCCTTCCTGCCGAATACCTGCGCGTGTACTCGCCCAGCGCGGAAGTGCGCGGACACGGTGCCGGCCAAGATGTTTTGCAAACAGGCAAAGCCGAAGTCAGCATTACCGATTTAGACCCCGTCGGCCAATACGCCTTGAAAATTACTTTTTCAGATGGCCACGACAGCGGCCTTTACGATTGGGACTATCTCTACCGACTGGCGCACAATCAAGACGCGCTTTGGCAAGACTATCTCGACCGCCTCGAGAAAGCAGGCGCGTCCAGAACGCCAAGTGCCGAAGATTTGAAACCCAAACACACGCATTCCTGCGGTAGCGGCGGTTGCAGTGGAAAGGCCGTCTGAAAAAAAGGCGAGTCCGTAACATTGGACGACGGCAGGATTATTGACGGCAAAGCGTTCCTTTCCCCGCCCAAAAAAGGATGGGTAGCGGCCATATTCGGCGATACCAAAGCCTGTCCGCAGGCAATGCGCGCCGCGCAAAACGCAGACGTTTTGGTGCATGAAGCAACCTTTGCGGCAGGCGATGAAGAGACAGCGGAACGAGTGTTCCGTTCAACCGTATCCAATGCCGCCAAGCTGGCCTTGCAAGCCAATGTGAAACAACTTTACCTGACCCACATCAGCGCACGTTATACCGAAGAAGAGCAATGCCTGATGCTGGAGCGGCAGGCACAAACTATATTTCCCGCGTCGAAAGTGGTTGGCGATTTCGACGTATTCGATATCTGAATCCGTATTTTTTAAGAAGGCAGACACTATGAGCGACCACAAAACCCATTTCGGCTTCTCTACCGTTGACGAAGACGAAAAAGCAGGCAAAGTTGCCGAAGTCTTCCACTCCGTGGCAAAAAACTACGACATTATGAATGACGTAATGTCCGGCGGTCTGCACCGTGTTTGGAAACATTTCACCATCAATACCGCCCGCCTGAAAAAAGGCGACAAAGTATTGGATATCGCCGGCGGTACAGGCGATTTGTCCCGAGGCTGGGCGAAACGTGTGGGCAAAGAAGGCGAAGTTTGGCTGACAGACATCAATTCCTCCATGCTGACGGTCGGCCGCGACCGCCTGCTCAACGAAGGCATGATTCTGCCCGTATCGTTGGCAGACGCTGAAAAATTGCCATTCCCCGACAACTATTTCAATCTGGTTTCCGTCGCGTTCGGCCTGCGCAACATGACGCACAAAGATGCCGCGCTGAAAGAGATGTACCGCGTGTTGAAACCGGGCGGCACCTTGCTGGTGTTGGAATTCTCCAAAGTGTACAAACCTTTGGAAGGCGTGTACGACCTCTACTCTTTCAAACTGTTGCCGATTATGGGCAAACTGATTGCCAAAGATGCCGACAGCTACCAATACCTCGCCGAGTCCATCCGTATGCACCCCGACCAAGAAACCTTGAAACAAATGATGCTGGATGCAGGCTTCGACAGCGTGGATTACCACAACATGAGCGCAGGCATTGTTGCCTTGCATAAAGGCGTGAAATTCTAAGGCCGTCTGAAACAAACACAAAGGGCGTGATTGATACACACGCCCTTTGTTTTTAAATCTTCCAAGCCAATCTGACACAAAACAAAGGCCGTCTGAACAGACGTAAAACGAAATCAAGGATTTCGATTACACCATTCAGACGGCCTTAATACGTTTAAATCAGCTTATGTCCCTGCTTTCACGCTTTGCCATTGACGCACCATAAATTTCAACGCCGCCGGTTGGATAGGTACCATGATAAAGCTGTTTTTCAAATCCTCATCAGTCGGGAAAATCGTATTGTCGTTTCTAAACTCTTCATCCATCAGCTCTTGAGCCGGTTTACTGGACGGCGCATAAGTAACAAAATTGCCGTTTTTAGCCGCAACTTCAGGATCTAAGAAATCATTGATATACGCATGGGCATTGGCCACATGCTTGGCATCTTTCGGAATCACAAACGAATCTACCCAAATCCCCACGCCTTCTTTCGGCATCATCACACGGATTTTTTCCTTGCCGCCCGCTTCTTCGGCACGACGTTTGGCAATATTCAAATCGCCGCCAAAGCCAATCGTTACGCAAGTATCGCCGCGCGCCAAATCATCGATAAAACCAGACGAGGTAAAACGCTTGATGTACGGACGGTTTTTCTTCAAAACTTCCGTAGCCGCCTTAATATCCGCCGTTTCGCTGCTGTTTGGATTTTTACCCATATAGTTCAATACCATAGGATAAATCTCTGCTGCGCTGTCCAAATAGCTGATGCCGCATTGCTTGAGTTTGGACGTATATTCGGGGTTAAACACCAAATCCCATTGATTGTCCGGTAGTTTGTCCGTACCCAAAGCCTTTTTCACACGCTCGGTATTGATGGCGAAAGTATTAGTTCCCCAATAAAATGGAACGGCGTATTCGTGATTCGGATCGACACCTTCCATCAGTTTCATCAACTGAGGATTCAGGTTTTTATAGTTGGGAATCAGGGATTTGTCGATTTTCTGATACGCACCTGCCTTAATCTGTCTACCGACAAACGCATTGGAAGGACCTACGATGTCGTAACCCGACTTGCCGGTCAATACCTTGCTCTCCAGCGTTTCATCGCTGTCATATACATCATAAGTTACTGCGATACCGTGTTTTTTCTCAAACGCGGCAACCGTCTCGGGATCAACATATTCCGACCAATTGTAAATGCTCAATACCTTTTGATTATCGGTTTGAGCCGCCTTGTCGGTAGAAGTTTTGTCCGAGCCGCCGCAGCCGGCCAGTGCCAGCGCAGTCAGTACGATGAGGGGCAGATGTTTGGTCATTATCATTCCTTGCGTATCCGGTTGAAAATAGAGAGGCATTATAAAGCAGGCAAGCCCGAGCGGATAGGCTTCATTGTTAAAAGATATCGCCCCGCTTGAGGCCGTCTGAAAGACAGATTGCAGCCAACTTAAAACCTTTCTGCCGATAGCTTGAAATATGGTTTTGCGGTAAGATAACACCCATTCGTTTTTAATCACAACGCGCCGTCTGGGCCGTCTGAAATCCTTGTAAAAAATTTATCGAGACATTATGAAAACCACCGAACTACGCCAAAAATTCTTAAAATTCTTTGAATCTAAAGGCCACACCATCGTCCGCTCCTCCTCGCTCGTACCACACGACGACCCGACCCTGCTGTTTACCAACGCAGGCATGAACCAATTTAAAGACGTATTCCTCGGCTTTGACAAACGCCCCTACAACCGCGCTACGACCGCGCAAAAATGCGTACGCGCAGGCGGCAAACACAACGACTTGGAAAACGTAGGCTATACCGCCCGTCACCACACCTTCTTCGAAATGATGGGCAACTTCTCTTTCGGCGACTACTTCAAGCGCGACGCGATCCACTTCGCTTGGGAATTCCTGACTTCCCCTGAATGGTTGAACATCCCTAAAGACAAACTCTTGGCGACCGTTTACGCAGAAGACGACGAAGCCTACAACATCTGGTTGAACGAAATCGGTATGCCTGCCGAGCGCATCGTCCGCATCGGTGACAACAAAGGCGCGAAATACGCATCCGACAACTTCTGGCAAATGGGCGACACCGGTCCTTGCGGCCCTTGCTCCGAAATTTTCTACGACCACGGCGAAGAAATCTGGGGCGGCATTCCAGGCAGCCCTGAAGAAGACGGCGACCGCTGGATTGAAATTTGGAACTGCGTATTCATGCAGTTCAACCGCGACGAACAAGGCAATATGAATCCGCTGCCTAAACCATCCGTTGATACCGGCATGGGCTTGGAACGTATGGCCGCCGTCATGCAGCATGTTCACAGCAACTACGAAATTGACTTGTTCCAAGACCTGCTCAAAGCCGTTGCCCGCGAAACCGGCGCAGCTTTCAGCATGGAAGAACCAAGCCTGAAAGTCATCGCCGACCACATCCGCTCCTGCTCATTCCTGATCGCAGACGGCGTATTGCCTTCCAACGAAGGCCGCGGCTACGTATTGCGCCGCATTATCCGCCGCGCCGTGCGCCACGGTTACAAACTGGGTCAAAGCAAACCATTCTTCCACAAACTGGTGGCCGATTTGGTCAAAGAGATGGGCGATGCCTACCCTGAATTGAAAGAAAAACAAGCTCAAATCGAAGAAGCGTTGAAAAACGAAGAAAGCCGTTTTGCCCAAACTCTGGAAACCGGTATGGCTTTGTTGGAAAACGCGTTGGCTAAAGGCAGCAAAAAACTCGACGGCGAAATCATCTTCAAACTCTACGATACCTACGGTTTCCCATACGACTTGACTGCCGACATCTGCCGCGAACGCAATATCGAACTGGACGAAGCAGGCTTCAACCGCGAAATGGAAGCCCAACGTGCACGCGCACGCGCCGCACAAAGCTTCAAAGCCAACGCCCAACTGCCTTACGACGGTCAAGATACCGAGTTTAAAGGTTATAGCGAACGCCAAACCGAATCCAAAGTCCTCGCCCTCTACAAAGACGGCGAGCAAGTCAACGAATTGAACGAAGGCGACGAAGGTGCCATCGTAATCGACTTTACCCCATTCTACGCAGAATCCGGCGGTCAAGTCGGCGACGTCGGCTATATCTTTGCAGGCGAAAACCGCTTTGAAGTACACGATACCCAAAAAATCAAAGCGGCCGTATTCGGCCAATTCGGCGTACAAACTTCAGGCCGTCTGAAAGTCGGCGACAGCGTCACCGCCAAAGTGGATGACGAAATCCGCAATGCCAATATGCGCAACCACAGCGCGACCCACTTGATGCACAAAGCCCTGCGCGATGTATTGGGCGAACACGTTGAACAAAAAGGCTCTTTGGTTACCGCTGAATCCACCCGTTTCGATATTTCCCATCCTCAAGCGGTAACTGCCGAAGAAATCGCCGAAGTAGAACGCCGCGTCAACGAAGCCATTTTGGCCAACGTTGCCGTCAACGCAGCCATTATGAGCATGGAAGATGCCCAAAAAACCGGCGCCATGATGCTCTTCGGCGAAAAATACGGCGACGAAGTGCGCGTATTGCAAATGGGCGGTTTCTCTACCGAATTGTGCGGCGGTACACACGTTTCACGCACCGGCGACATCGGCCTCTTCAAAATCATCAGCGAAGGCGGTATTGCCGCAGGCGTGCGCCGTATCGAAGCCATCACCGGCCTGAACGCACTCAAATGGGCGCAAGAACAAGAGCGTTTGGTGAAAGACATTATTGCCGAAACCAAAGCCCAAACCGAAAAAGACGTACTGGCGAAAATCCAAGCAGGCGCAACACACGCCAAAGCATTGGAAAAAGAATTGGCACGCGCCAAAGCCGAACTCGCCGTCCACGCAGGCGCCAAACTCTTGGACGATGCAAAAGACCTGGGCGCAGCCAAACTCGTTGCCGCACAAATCGAAGCCGATGCCGCAGCCCTGCGCGAAATCGTGACCGACTTGACTGGAAAATCAGAACAAGCCATCGTATTGCTCGCCGCAGTAAACGACGGCAAAGTCTCCCTGTGCGCCGGCGTATCCAAACCGTTGACTGGCAAAGTCAAAGCAGGCGATCTGGTTAAATTTGCAGCCGAACAAGTCGGCGGTAAAGGCGGCGGCCGTCCTGACTTGGCGCAAGCCGGCGGCAGCGATGCCGACAAATTGCCTGAAATGCTGGTAAGCGTGGAAGGTTGGGTAAACAGCAAGCTGGTTTGATAAGTGATGTATTAAGTTAAGTAGAGAAGGTCGTCTGAAAATTTTTCAGACGATTCCTTGTCAGAAAGTTATTTTCACTTAAGCTTTCCTTTAATACATTGGAAAGTTATGTAGAAGAATTATTCTATATTCGGTTTTAAATTTAAAAACAATCTTAACAAGCAAGGAAATTATTATGGCAGCCAATACTGAATCAACAAAGAAAGAAATTACAGCATATTTAATTAAAAACTCATTAAAATATCAATATGATGAAGAAGTTAATGGTTTTATATTAGGTTTTTCGGTTAAAGTGCAGCAGGATATGAAATTTAAACTAGCAATCTCTATTCAAGAAGGTGGTGATTTTATACAATTTTTTTCCTTATTAAAATTAAAACCAAATGTCCCTGACTTTCAACAAAGATTACTTAAAGAAAATCTAGAGAAAAAGTTAATTAAATGGAGTGCTGATGAAGAAAAGAATGTTGTTTGTTCAGTTGATATATTGATTGATTATAAAGAAGAAATTTCACATAATCAAATTGAGCGTGCATTGCAGATCATACAAAGCAGTATTGTTGCATTATCAGATTTATTCTCTTTTGAATAGTGGTGTTTAATTATGTCTAAAAATACTAATACCGCATCTCAAGATGATAAAAAAACTGGGAAGAATAATTGGAACATTATTTGGAATGGTTTTTGGTTACTAATCATATTCGGTTTATTTGTTACCATATCTATTACCATGTTTATAATCCCCAAATTATCTGATCAATCAAGTAATATACAAAGCAGTAGTAAAAACTATTTAGATAAAAACTTACTCGAAAATACAACAATTTCTTGCAAAAACAGAAAAGAATGCGGGGCTATAGAACGAAAATTTCAGCAAATTAAGGATGATATTTATAGGGGAGATATAGAAAAGATACAACTAAAAATAGATAACCAAGATAAAATAATTAACTCTCTAACATTTTCAGTTTCTTTATACGCTGTATTAATAACTGTAATTTCTATATTTTTCTCATTGCGAGAATCTCAAAGAATTGATAAGGCGTTGGATGATATTAATAATTTTAAAGAAAAATTAGATAGTACAATAAATCAACAATATAATACATTAGATGAAAGACTGAAGGAAATAGATAACGAACTGAGGAAAGTAGTAGATGAAAAACTGAGGGAAGTAGATGAAAAACTGAGTGTAATAGATGAAAAACGGGAGAAGTTAAACAGTAAAGTTGATGATTTTAAAGGTGAGTATAATGAATTTGTAAAAGGATTAGACAGTTCATTTAGCGAAACTAAAGAAAAAACTGAAGATTTTATTCAGCAATCTGTCGGTAGGGATACGGATATAAGTGATGAAATTAAAAACGAAGTATTGAAAAATAAAACTGATGAAAATAACAAAAATAAAAATGATTTATATTTAACTCATTCATCGATAAAAACTAACAAGTCGTAGCATGCATCCTGATCAACCGCGTGCGAGGCTACGCCACACACCCTACCACTATGAGCTACGCAAACCTTAAGATTGTGGTGTAGCAAGCCGTAGCCTGCATTTCCTCTAACCGCGTGCGTGGCTACGCCACACACCCTACCTGTGGGTGACGCAAACCTTAAGATTAAGGTGTAGCAAGCCGTAGCTTGGGTCATGTACCAACAAAACTCAATATCAAAGACCGTCTGAATTTCAGACGGCCTTTCTGTTTTCATTTCAAGCTGATTAATCCTTAAATTTAATCTTTTTATTCAATCATCTAACATCAATCTTTCTCAACCGTAAAAAACAGTTCTTCCTGTTTCAAAGCATTACCGTCTGCATCGGTCAATGCTGCTTCTGTTACGGAAAACTTGATAACGGCGAGGCTGAGGCTGCCTTGTTCTGTGAGTGCAGTGTTAAGGATGACGCCTGCTTCTTCTTCGCCGACTTTGACGGCAATACCGGCGGCTTCTAAAGAATCACCGCTTAATACGGCCAGACCGCGTTTGACTTGGCCTCGGTATTGGGCGCGGGCGATGATTTCTTGGCCGGGGTAGCAGCCTTTACGGAAATGGACGGCGCCGATGATGTGTTGGTTGAGCATTTGGGCAACAGCTGCTTCTTTGGTTGCGGCGCAAATCCACGGATAGCCACTGCGGATTTCGTGCAGGTTCCACGCGTTTTCGGCTTCTGCTTGATATTCGGCTGCGTTTTTGGCTGCTGAAATTTTCAGACGGCCTGTGTGCGGCAAGGCAATTTCTACGGTGTTTTCTTGAATTTGAACTGGGAAAGACAGTTGCGGTTCGGTAGCAGGATGAGGTTCTGCATTGTCTGCCAACTTGCCACTGACTGCCAAATCAGGCATAAGCTCGAAGACGACTTTTGCACGCAAGACAAACATTCTCAGGCGTTTGACGATGGCTTCGGTCAAATCTTGCGCCATGACCAACAGTAGATCTTCTCCGCGATTGACGACCAGCATATTCGCCAACACACGGCCTTTAGGCGTATTGTATGTGGCATAACATGCCTGACCGATAGCTAAATTATTAATATCGTTGGATAATTGACCATGAAGAAATGAAGCTCTGTCTTCGCCGCTGACACGGACAACGCCGAAAAAAGGCAGGCGGGTTTGCATAATCGACTCCTTAAATTGTGGATGCTGAATTATCACCCAAATTGCCGCTTATTATCAAATAAATAAATTCAGGCCGTCTGAATGTTTCAGACGGCCTGTTGTTTGGATTCAAGCAATCAAAATTATTTGATGCTGACTTTACGGATAATCACGGCTTCGGTTGGAACGTCTTGATGATAGCCGCGTGTCGCCGTTTTCACTTTGCTGATTTTACGAACGACGTCCATGCCGGAAGTGACTTTACCGAAAACGGCATAGCCGTAGCCTTGAGGGGTTTTGCTTTTGAAATTCAAAAAGTCGTTGTCGGCCGTATTGATAAAGAACTGGCTGGTTGCTGAATTTGGATCGCCGGTACGCGCCATGGCTATGGTGCCGACGTTATTTTTCAAGCCGTTGTATGCTTCATTGGTGATGGCTTTATCGGTGGATTTTTGAACCATTTTCTCGGTAAATCCGCCGCCTTGAATCATAAAATTGTCGATAACGCGGTGGAAAATTGTGTTGTCGTAAAAACCTTTTTTGGCGTAATTAACAAAGTTTGCCACGGTTTTCGGCGCTTTGACTTCATCCAGCTCCAGTTGGATGTTGCCCATATTGGTTTCAATCACGGCATGGGTAACCGCTTGCGCTTGCACGGAAAGTGAGAGTGCGAGGGCGCACAGAGTCAGTTTGATTGATTTTTTCATATGTCTTCTCGAATGATGTATTGTGAAAATGGAATATTAACCTTGTTTCGCGTGAAATCCATAAAAAACATGTAAGATTTTTCAAGCAAAAAACATAAGGCAATCAAATTAGGCCGTCTGAAAAGGGATTCTTGCTCTTTATCATTCCCTTTCAGACGGCCTGCTATTACGGTCAAACCGAAATCAGATTAGAAATCCAACTCCGCTTTCAGCCAATAAGTACGCGGCATGCCGACAACGGCGAAGCTGCGGTCGTATTGGCCGCGTTGCACCTGCCAGTAGTTTTTGTTGAACAGGTTTTCTACCGAGCTGCTGACGGTCAGAGTGTTTTTGCCGAGCTTGGTTTTGTAGCGCGCGCCTACGTCAACCAAGGTATAGGACGGGAAGGCGTATTGTTTTTGCGTGTCTTGGTAAGACTTGCCGAAATACGAAACGTTTCCGTTTAAAGTCAAACCTTTGGCAAACGGTGTGTCCCATTCCACGCCTGCTTTGGCAATCACGCGCGGGTTGGCGACTTGTACGCCGTTAACCAAATTGTCGGCAAAATTCGGATAATCTTTTACGGTTGATTGCAGATACATCAGACCAAACGTCGGACGCAGGGTTTTATTCAACAAGTTGGCATAGGTATTGAATTCGATACCGCGGCTGCGTTCTATGCCTTGCTCCGAACCGCTATAAGCCAAGCCTGCATTTTTGCGCGCTGCGAAATCAGTTCCTGAAGTCGTGTTGCCGCGCCAGTAGCCCGGGCGTTTGATTTGGAACGCGTTTAAAGTGGTGACAAAGTCGCCCCAGTTTTTGCGTACGCCGACTTCAAATTGGCGGCTGACGCGCGGATCTGCCATCGTTACATGACCATCGTCATCGGTACGGATGTCGGACGGCTCCAAATCTTCCATATAGTTTCCGTAAACCACCAAATCAGGCTGCGGAACCCATGCCGCCATCAACATCGGGCTGAAACGGTTCGCATCCGCTTTGCGGCCGTTTAATTTGTTTTTCTGCTCGACGGCTTGGAAACGTCCGCCCAAAGTGAGGCGGTATTTGTTGTCGGCAAAACCAAGCGTGTCGGAAACTACCAAACTGTTTACTTTGATCACGGTATCCAATGAAGGTGTTGTATTCCATGCGCTGCCTAAGTTGGAATCCAATTTTGCCAATTGAGTAGGAATGTCGATGCTCGGATCGATAACGCTACTTCTTGTTTGACGTGCGCCTTGATAAGTAGTGCGTTTGCGGTCGATGCGGTCAAATGCGGTACTCCAGTTGTGGCTTACCGGACCGGTTTCAAATTCTCCACGCGCAGTCAGATTCATACTGAGTGTTTTGAAACGCTGGTCAGTCAAACGCGCGCGACCTGAATTGTAGGTCAAACCGCTGCTTGTAACTGTAGGAGAGGCGAAATTACCGTAATAACGTGCATTGTTGTAGCCGATGCCGCCTGTAATTTGGGCATTTTCAAATGCATCCCATTCGAAGGTCAGCATATTCGTTTGACCGCGCGTGTTTTGAGCCTGCCAGCTCGGCGCCAAATTCACTTTGCCTTCAGGTGCGTCAAACAAGTGGCCGTTGGCGTTTTGAATGTCCTGCATACGCGCGCGGCCGCCGTTGGTTTTGCGTTTCGCGTAGATGGAATCGAACGCCACGCGCAGTTTTTCGCCTCGATAGTCGGCATTCAAGGCAAATTCTTTGTTGTCTTCGCTGTAACCGTGGCGCGGGGTGTCGCCGTGGCGCAGTTTGCCGTTGGCGCGCACGCCGAATTCTTTGTTTTCGCCGAAGCGTTGACCTAAATCGAACGTACCTTGGGCGCGGTTGTTGCTGAACCAGCCCAAACCGATTTTGCGGTTGCCTTCATCGGCGGCTTTTTTGGTTTCGATATTGACGGAACCGGATACCGCGCCTTCAGGGTCCATGCCGTTTACGGCAGTGGATGCGCCTTTAATCAGTTGCGCGGAGCCGACTTGCACGCTGGCCGTACCTTGTGTGCCGTACATACCTGCCAAACCGTTGACGCTGAATTGGCGCGCATCAAGTTGGTAACCGCGGAAATACAGGCCGGTCAATGTGTTGCTTTCGCCGCCGAACTGCCAAACGGAAGCGTCTTTTTTCGCTACGGCATCCACCAAAGTACGCGCTTCGGTGTTGTTGAGGGCTTGTTCGTCGTAATTGACCACAGTAATCGGAGCGGTAAAGGCATTCGCTTTACCCAACACACCCAAATTCACACGGTCGCGCAAGTCGCCGTCGCTGGCGATGGAATAAGAACGGGCGGCTTTGACGCGTTTGGCGTCAGCGCGGACATTGACTTCCTGCAACTGCTGTTGCACGGGGGTTTCGGGTGTCGCTTCATCGGCGGCATAAGAAAATGCGCTCATAATCAAAAGCGGCATCAGGGCTAATTTGCTGTTCATAAAATACCTTCTGATTTGAAATATTAATAATTCTTATATCGGGTAAAAAATTACAAAGTAATTTGGTTTTGCGATTATATTTGATAAGATTTCCGCTTTCCACAAAAACAAATAAGAACCGTTTGTAAACACAAAAAATACAACAGTTCAGAAAACTATTATTACAGTTACCATAGTCAAATAAATTTGCCGTCCTTTCAGACGGCCTTTACTTCCTTTCAGAGAACACCCCATGCAAAAATGGCAAATCGAGCTTTATTCCACGCCGTCTTGGCTGTTGCAGACCTTATTGATGGTCGCTGCAGCCTCAGCGGTCATTCTGTTTTTTGCACGCAACACACGCTTCGGGCGCGAGTTTAGCTATATCCTGCGGCTGTGTTTGACACCGAAAAGTGCAGTTAAAGTATTGCTGCTGATTACGGCGATGATTACGCTGCTGTTAACCGAAGTACGGCTGAATGTGTTGAGTACCTTTATGTCCAAAGGGCTTTACGACTCGATGCAGGATTTGAATGCCTCCGCGTTTTGGATGTTTGCAGCGATGAATGCAGGCGTGGTGTTGATACGGGCGTTTAACAATGTCGTCAACGACTTTCTCGATCAAGGCTTGGCGATTAAATGGTCGGAACGGCTCAATGAAGTGCTGACGACACGCTGGCTTGCCGACAAAAACTACTACCGCCTGCAAATGCGCCGCCACGCGCCGGACAACATCGACCAGCGTATCCAACAAGACGCGCAGGATTTCATCGCCTCGACCATAGAATTTGTGCGCGGCATGGTCAATTCGGTCGTTACCTCTTTGGAATTTGCCGTTGTTTTGTGGGGCTTGGCAGGCATCCTGACCGTGTTCGGTTTCGACATTCCGCACGGCATCGTTTGGTTTGTCTATATGTTTGTGATTTTGGCGACCTTTATCGCCATGTGGATAGGCAACCCTTTGATTCGTTACAACTATGAAAACGAAAAGCTCAACGGCGACTATCGTTATTCCCTTATCCGCGTGCGTGACCACGCCGAAAGCGTGGCGTTTTACAGCGGCGAAAAACACGAACACGACCAGCTTTCCGACCGCTTTAAAGCCATTATCCGCAACCGTTGGCGCATTGCGCGGCAAAGCGTCTGCCTGAGCGGCTTTAACGATATGTTCACCAACGGCATCAAACTCTTCCCGATTATTTTGCAAGCTCCGCGCCTGTTTGCCGGACAAATCAAAATCGGCGACATCCAGCAGACCGTCCAAGCCTTCGCACGACTGCAAAACGCGCTGTCTTTCTTCCGGATGTTCTACAACAAATTCACCGCCTACCGCGCCCGATTGGAGCGTTTGTACGGCTTTTTGCTGAGTACGGAAGAAAAACACACTGCGCGACAACCCGACCTTACCGAAGTTTCAGACGGCCTGATCTTGGAAAACGTTGCCCTATACCGCCATAACGGCGAAGTTTTATTAGACGGTATCAATATCAACCTCAAAAGCGGCAATTCCCTGCTGATACGCGGCCCAAGCGGTTGCGGCAAAACTTCGTTGCTGCGCGCGCTGGCAGGGCTTTGGCCTTTCGGCAGCAGCGGTAAAGTCAGCCATCCGCCGCTTCAAGACATCCTATTTCTGCCGCAACGCCCGTACACAGCGCAAGGCAGCCTGCGCGATGCGATTTGTTACCCCGACATCGACAAACAGCATCCCGAGTTAGCCGAAGCCATGAATACTTGCCGCTTAGGTTATCTCGTTGATAAATTGGATAAACCCGACGACTGGCAACACAAACTCTCCCCAGGCGAACTGCAACGCGTCGCCTTCGTCCGTGCCCTGCTCTCGCAGCCCAAAGTCATCCTGCTCGACGAAGCCACCGCCGCCTTGGACGAACCGACCGAAGCCATGCTCTACCGCTCCTTAAAGCACAAACTGCCCAACAGCATCATCATCAGTATCGGCCACCGCAGCACACTCAACGAATTCCATGATTTATGCCTCGATGTCGGTCATGTACAATGCTGAATTAATGGCATATAAAAGGCCGTCTGAAACAGTGAGAAACGAAATCAAACGATTTTGTCCTCACCGTTTCAGACGGCCTTTTCAAACGCCATGGCATGTTTATTTGCTATACTCTGCATTGTGTTAACGTCGTCTAAAAAATATTTATGAATACCCTGGCCCTTATTCCACATTACAACCATCCGACCACCATCAGCCACGTTGCCCAAACCATGCGTGGCTTTGGTTTAAACGTTTTAATCGTGGACGACGGTTCACGCGAAGAATGCAAACCTGTATTGCAGGCTTTGGTTTCAGACGGCATTGATGTCCTTTACCGCCCCATCAACGGCGGCAAAGGATCGGCAGTCAAAACCGGTTTGGAATACGCCGAAGAACATGGCTATACCCACGTTTTGCAGGTCGATGCAGACGGCCAACACTGCTTGAACGACACTCCCAAACTCCTCGCCGCAGCAGAACAAAATCCCGAAGCCGTTGTTTGCGGCTGGCCGCAATACGGCGATGACGCGCCCAAAGCACGACTTTACGGACGAAAAATTACCGACTTTTGGAATATGCTGCACACTTGGTCATGCGACATCAAAGACGGCATGTGCGGCTTCCGCCTCTATCCGCTTGCACCCGCGCTATCCGTTGTCCGCGAAGAAACCGTAGGCGACCGTATGGACTTCGATACAGAAATCCTTATCCGTCTGTACTGGCGCGACGTCAAGCCGGTTTGGATTAAAACGCCCGTCCAATACGCCGCCGACGGCGTGTCCCATTTCGATGCCTTTGCCGACAATGTCCGCATCAGCAAAATGCACACACGGCTGTTTTTCGGTATGTTGAAACACCGATTGGGTAAAGTTTTTGGAAAGGCCGTCTGAAACCATGACCGACAATAAACAAACCCATTGGGCGGCGCAGCCCGAACGCGGCAGCCGCCTGTTTCTTGCCCTGACCACATTGATGGTGCGCTATCTGCCGGCTTTTTTCATGAGGCCGTGCATTTGGTTTGTGGTGCTGTATTTTTATGCAACCGCGCCCAAACCGCGCTGTCATGTCTTACGCTACCAAATCCGTCTTCAGACGGCCTTTCCCCATACCGTCCTGCCGAAACACAGCGTATTCAAACAATTCGTCGCATTTGGCGAAGCGGTTTGCGACCGTTTTGCCGTGTGGCAACGCAAAATCCGTTATGAAGATTTGGTGATTGAAGATCCAGACGACATCTATTCGCAAGTCAAGCGTAACGAACGCGGCCAGATTTTTGCCTGTTCGCACTTGGGCAATACCGAAGTTTGCCGTGCGCTGGTGTCGCACCATAAAGATTTCAGACTCAATGTATTGGTACACAGCAAACACGCGCAGGCATTTAACGAGGCATTGCAAAAAGCCGGCGCAGATCATATCCGTCTGATTCAGGTGACGGATTTGGACACCACCCTGATGATGGAATTGAACAGCCGTATCGAAAACGGCGAATGGATTGCCATCGCAGCCGACCGCGTGCCTGTACGCGGCGAGAAAACCGCCGACATTAATTTCTTAGGCCACACGGCCCCTATGCCGCAAGGCGCATGGCTATTGGCTTCGCTTTTAAGAACACAGGTAAACACGCTGTTTTGCGTCAAACAAAACGGCCGCTATCATTTGAAACTGCGCCGCTTTACCGATACTTCCAGCTGGAAACGCGGCAACCGCGAGGCTGCCGTCAAAGACGCAATGCAGCGTTTTGCCGACATTTTGGCGCAAGAATGTGCGCAAAATCCGCTACAATGGTTCAATTTTTATGATTTTTGGGGCGAAGACTCCGTCCGAAACCATCACACTTACTCTTTTAAACCATGAAAAAACACATCTACTGCCAACACAGCTTTGAAACCGAAGTTCCTTTTTTTGACGTAGATGCCATGCACATCGTGTGGCACGGCAACTATGTCAAATACCTTGAAACCGCACGTTGTGCTTTTTTGTCTTCCATCGGTTACGACTACAACGAAATGGGACGGCAGGGGTACAGCTGGCCGATCGTGCAGATGAACCTCAAATACATCCGCCCTGCCCGTTTCGGCCAAAAAATCCGCGTTGATATGGACATCGTCGAGATCGAAAGCTGCCTGCGTATCGATTACACCATTTACGATGCCGAAACCAATGAAAAACTGACCCGCGCCTCGACTACCCAAGCCGCAGTGTCGCTTTCAGACGGCCTAATGCAGTTTCAAACGCCGGACAGCTGGTTGGAAGCAGTAAAAAGACATCCGACTTTTAAGGCCGTCTGAAAAATTTAGCGATTAAACAACATATTGCCTGCTTATCAGCATCACCCTTTATAATTTTACGTTTCCGTTTCAGACAGCCTTTATCCTCAATCCACACACACCTATGCTACTGAACCTCAACCGCTTTGCCTTTCCTGTTTTCTTAAAAGAAACCCGCCTGCTTACCGCCCTCACCCTGCCTATGCTATTGGCGCAAGTGGCGCAAGTGGGCATTGGTTTTGTCGATACGGTGATGGCCGGTGGCGCAGGTAAGGAAGATTTGGCCGCGGTGGCTTTGGGCAGCAGCGCGTTTTCCACGATTTACATTACCTTTATGGGCGTAATGGCGGCGTTGAACCCGATGATTGCCCAGTTGTACGGCGCAGGTAAAACCGAAGAAGTCGGCAAAACAGGAATGCAGGGCATTTGGTTTGGCTTGTGTTTGGGCGTATTCGGCATGTTGTTGATGTGGGCGATGATTACGCCTTTCCGTCATTGGCTAACATTGAACGATTATGTCGAAGACACGATGGCGCAATATATGTTCTTTACCAGCTTGGCTATGGCGGCTGCCATGATACACCGCGCCCTGCACGCTTATGCCTCCAGCTTGAACCGCCCACGCGCAATTATGTTGGTCAGCTTCGCGGCATTTGTGTTGAATGTGCCACTGAACTATGTGTTCGTTTACGGCAAATTCGGTATGCCTGCTTTGGGCGGCGCAGGTTGCGGCGTGGCAACGGCGGCGGTATTTTGGTTCAGCGCATTGGCTTTGTGGCTTTATATCGCCAAAGAAAAATTCTTCCGTCCGTTTGGCTTGACAGCAAAAATCGGCAGACCCGATTTGGCGGCTTTCAAACAGATTTGGAAAATCGGCGCCCCAATCGGCTTGTCTTATTTTCTAGAAGCCAGCGCGTTTTCGTTTATCGTCTTTTTGGTGGCGCCATTCGGCGAAGATTATGTCGCCGCGCAACAAGTCGTCATCAGCCTGTCGGGCATTTTGTATATGGTTCCGCAAAGCGTCGGCTCAGCAAGTACGGTACGCGTAGGCTTTTCGCTCGGACGCCGCGAGTTTTTGCGGGCGCGTTATATTTCAGGCGTGTCGCTGGTGTTGGGATGGGTACTTGCCACCTGCACCGCACTGCTCTTGGTCATCTTTCGCTTTCAGTTGGCCGGTATGTACACCAACGATGCGGCAGTATTAGGCATTGCCGCGACCGTTTTATTTTTCGCCTCCCTATTCCAACTGGCAGACGCCACCCAATGTATCGCTTCATATGCGCTGCGCGGCTATAAAGTGACCAAAATGCCAATGTTCATCCATGCCGTGGCTTTCTGGGGTTGCGGCCTGTTGCCCGGCTACCTGCTTGCCTATCATGTCGATATGGGCATTTACGGCTTCTGGACCGCGCTGACCGTTTCACTGACGATTGCTGCCATCGCATTGGTATGGTGCTTGGAGCTTTGCAGTAAAGAGATGGTCAAATCATATAAGGCCGTCTGAAAATTTAATTAAATATATTCGTAACTATATTATTGGAGAAAACCATGAAACTGTCTTTGCTTAAACCTTTACTTACCTATAGTAGCGTTTTATTGATCGCAAGTGGATGTAGCATAGCCACGATTGAAAAACCTTACCAACCTCCTGAGGGAGCCCCTACTGCCACCTTAACCTATGATATAAATCCAACATCATTTTCTGATCCATATAATGGTTCGGAAAAAGGCTTTTCTGAGAGAATCGATATTTATATAAAAGATAGTTCGTCTCCCAAGTCGCATACTATTTCTATGCAATTTAAAGATCGGGTGTTAAAAGAAATTAATAAACTTCCTGCAAATCAATCCATAACACTTATATATAACCATCTCTCATTAAGAGATTTGTTTGATGATTGGCCTATCTGGTGCGAAAACTCTATTAACGTGACCCTTAAATCAAACGAGGAATATATCTTAAAGGCGGAAACAGAATTTGAACCAACAGAAACCAAATTATTGTTTGCTAAGAAAAAAGTTCCTTCCCTTTTTGCTGGTTGCTCACTACACCTCATTGACAAAAAAACAGGAAAAATTATTACAGAGCAGTTCACTTTACCAATAGAAAAGCGGAAACCAATAGGAATGTATTAATTGGAACTATTGCTACTAGATCATTGAAATAATTTATAAATCCTATCTAATATTTATTATTTTCAATAAATAGTGAATAAGAACCCCATTACCCACTCCTCTATTCCTAAAGTTAAACCCATGCAACCCATCCAATACCAAACCGACCTTACCCCTTACAACACTTTCGGCCTGAAAGCCCAAGCCAAAGCATTTGTTGCACTCAAACATGCCGACGAGTTGTGCGACATCGTCCGGCTGCCCGAGTTCAACCGAGATACTGTTTTATGGCTCGGCGGCGGCAGCAATATCCTTTTGATGAAAGACTATGCCGGTCTGGTTGTGCATATGGAAAACAAGGGAATACGCGAAATTGAGCGTTCAGACGGCCTGGTTTATATCGAAGCGCAGGCCGGGGAAATTTGGCATGATTTTGTTTTGCATACGGTTGGACTGGGTTTAAGCGGGCTGGAAAACCTCAGCCTGATTCCGGGTACGGTCGGCGCGTCTCCGGTACAAAATATCGGTGCATATGGTGTTGAAGCGAAAGATGTTATCCATAGCGTGCGCTGCTTCGATTTGGATACGGAAACCTTTGTCGAGCTTTCCAATGCCGATTGCGATTTTGCTTATCGTGAAAGCCTGTTCAAACAGGAAGGCAAGGGACGTTATGTAATTGTTTCAGTTGTATTTGCGCTGAAAGAGCATTTTGTACCGAACTTGGGCTATGGCGATTTGGCGGCTGCGGTTGCCGAACTAAGCCAAGGCCGAGAAGCAACGGCCAAAGATGTTTCCGATGCAGTGTGTTCAATCCGCAACAGTAAACTGCCTAATCCTAACATACTTGGTAATGTCGGAAGTTTCTTTAAAAACCCTGTTGTCAGCGCTGAAAAAGCTGCCGATTTGTTGCAGCAATACCCTAATATGCCACGCTATCCGCAGCCTGACGGTTCGGTCAAACTCGCGGCCGGCTGGCTGATTGACCAATGCCGTCTGAAAGGCCATCAGATCGGCGGTGCGGCTGTGCATGACAGACAGGCTTTAGTTTTGGTGAATAAAAACAATGCGTCCGCTCAAGATGTCCACCAGCTGGCGCAATATGTTTGTAATACAGTATTTACTCAATTTCAGGTAGAATTACACGCAGAACCCAACTGGCTGCCGACTTCATACAGCCTATAAAACAAAGGAGTGTATCCCATGCCGCGCATTGCTAAAGTCAACACTTACACACGAATCATCAATGCCAGCCTCGCCTTGTTCAACGAAGAAGGCGAGCGCAATATCAGTACCAACCACATTGCCGCCCACTTGGGCATCAGCCCGGGCAACCTCTACTACCATTTCCGCAACAAAGACGAAATCATCGTCCAATTATTCAAGCGTTACAGCGAAGCCCTGCTTGCCTACCTCAACGAAGCCGTGTTGCCGTCTAATGTGGAAGACTCCATCAACTACATGGCCGGTATTTATGATGTGATGTGGGAATACCGTTTCCTTTTCAGTGATGTGAACACCCTGCTTGCCCGCAGTGCCGAATTATTGGGCGAACACAATACCTTTACCCAAGCCAAAGTTTCCCCGCTGTTGGTTAACCTGCTGACCCAGCTCAACGGCCTGAACATCATCAGCGCAGACCAAACCGCCATGAACGACCTTGCCGTCAATATGTGGATGGTGACGAAATACTGGTTCGACTTCGACAGCTCCCTGCGAGGTCGCGCCAAGTTGACCGAAGATTCCAAAGTACGTGGCATCAGCCGCACACTCAGCCTGTTGCGCCCTTACCTCCTGCCGGAACACCGTGCCGAATTCGACCAAAAAATCGGCAGCAACCATTAATTTTTCCATACAAAGGCCGTCTGAAAATAGCTTTAACCAAGTTAAAGCTATTTTCAGACGGCCTGTTAATTTTCGGATGCTTTATTTATGCACCTTCCTGATATTTCCATTCTCGGCTTAGGCTATCTCGGCCTGTCGCTGGCGCAAAAATGTTATGAGCAAGGCAGTCAGGTTGCCGCCATCAAACGCACCCTGACCTCTGACGACATCAATCTGCCGATTGAACTCGACATCATCGATTTAAATCAAGACGATATTTTTCACAGTTCGGCCTTGTGGCAAAACCATATCAACAAGCCGACATGGTTTTGCCTGCTTCCGCCTTCGTCATTAAACCATTACGCCGATACCCTGAAAAAATGGATTCAACTTACCGAGCAGTCCAAGGTAAAACACATCATCTTTACCAGCAGTACCAGCGTGTATGGCGACCAAGCACGCATATGCGATGAAACCACGCCGCCCGATCCGCAAACCGAATCCGCCCGTCAAATCCTCGCGGTTGAACAAGCCTTGTTTGAAAGCGCCGTCCCCCATATCGACATACTGCGACTGGGCGGACTTTATTCTGCCGACCGTCATCCCGTTACCAAGCTGGTTCAAAAAACACGCATTCAAGACGGCAATCAACCCGTCAATATTCTTCATAAAGACTTGGCCGTCCAAATCCTTTTTCAGACGGCCTGCCAAGCTGACGGCAAGCGTATCCGCAATATTGTCGAACCCCGCCACCCAAGCCGGGCTGAATTTTATACTGCCGAAGCAGCCAAACTCGGCCTACCGGCTCCTGATTTCATCATTGATGACAAAAGCAACGGCAAAATTGTAAATACCGTTTGCGCAGACGGGCTAAGCCTGTAAAATTGCGACTCAACCCATTAATCCGTTTCAGACGGCATTTAGAGTAAACCATGTCCGCCCTATTTCCCCTTATCAACCACCTGATACAGCAAAATCCAGAGCAACAGCGCGAGCTGTCTGAATTTGCAGGCAGCATCATCTGCATCAGCCTGACCGGTTTCAGACTGACCGGACGCATCAGCGAACAAGGTTTTCTTGAAACCGCAAATGAAACCGCCGACACCAACATCACATTCCACAACAGCGCCATCCAAAAAATCCTCCAAGGCGGTCAGCCCGGCGTGGGCGACATCAGCCTCGAAGGCGACTTGGTATTGGGCATGTCCGTCCTTCCTATTTTGGGTGGACTGCGCTATTATCCGAGCGAAGATTTGGCGCGTGTATTCGGTCATGTGGCCGCAGAAAGCATCAGCTCGCGCGCCGGCGACATCGGCCGCACCATGAAAAAAATCGGCAAAAGTATTGCCGAGCAAATCAGCGATTTTTCACGCGAACCCGAATCCCCTGTTATCGACCAAGCCACGCTTGCCGCATGGTTGGAAGAAGTGGACAAACTGCGTGACGACGTTGCCCGCCTAAACGAACGCCTCGACCGCCTCGAGCGCGATATCTGGATAGATTAGACACTTAATTTCAGACGGCCTACTATCATGAAAAGCCCATTTAAAAACATCGGTATCGTTACACGTCCCAATACGCTCGAAATTCAAGATACCGTCCACACATTGGTTTCTTTTCTGCGCGAAAACGGCTTCACCATCTATCTGGATGAATTGAGCGTAGAAGAACACTGCGTCTATATCCAAGATTCCGCCTACTGCGAAACCGTAAACAAAGCCCAGCTGGGCAAATATTGCGACCTCGTCGTTGTGCTCGGCGGCGACGGCACCTTCCTCTCCGCCGCCCGCGAAGTCGCCCCGCGCGCCGTCCCCATCATCGGCATCAATCAAGGCCACTTGGGCTTTCTTACCCAAATCTCACGCGACACCATGGTTGAGGGCATCCGCCCCGTACTGGAAGGCAAATATCTGCCTGAAGAACGCATCCTCATCGAAGCCAGCATCATTCGTGACGGCGAAACCATCGAACGCGCCCTCGCCCTCAACGACACCGTACTGTCTCGTGGCGGTGCAGGCCAAATGATTGAATTTGAAGTATTTATCAATCAAGAATTTGTCTATACCCAACGTTCGGACGGCCTGATTATTTCCACACCGACAGGTTCAACCGCCTACGCGCTTGCCGCCGGCGGCCCCATCATGCAGGCCGGCCTGCACGCCTTCACACTCGTGCCTATCTGCCCGCAATCCATGACCAACCGTCCGATTGCCATCCCCGACACCAGCGTGATCGAAATCCTCATCACCAAAAGCGGCGACGCACGCGCACACTTTGACGGGCAATCCCATATCGACGTGCAAAACTTCGACCGCATCATCATCCGCCGCTATCACAATCCCTTGCGCGTCCTCCATCCCACCGATTACCAATACTTCAAAACCCTACGTCAAAAGCTGCACTGGGGCGAACAATTGATTTAAACAACTTCAATAAACAGGCTTACCATGAAAACCATTTCAAAAACCTTAATCATCGCACTGTGTGCCCTTTCCTCCCTATCCGTCTCCGCACACGGCATGCACAAAAGCAAACCCTTGTCCTTTGAAGAATTGCCAAAAATCTGCCAGCAATACTTTACCCGCGCGGATGCGTGTTATCAAAAAGCAGGCGATAAAGCATCATTCCAACGCGACAACACAAAATACCTGCGCCAAATCCTGCCTGCCGCCGACGTAGGCCAACGTGAACGTATGTGCCAAATTGCCATGGATACATTCGCCGAAAAAACAAAAAACTTGAGCTGCGAATAAAGACTTCTGTCTTAGCTCTAGCAATTTTTGATTTTATAAAAAGGCCGTCTGAAACATTGGATTGTTTCAGACGGCCTACTTACAAAAACCCTTTACTTTTTAAGAAGAGACCACAAAATCTACCGTATGCGCTTCACTATAATCAGGGATTTCCAGCTTTTCTATCATGCGGTGCAACACATCATTCGGAACAGAATGTTCGCGGTTACGGTTTTGCGATAGTAATTGCGTGTAAGGCACTTCTAAATAAATGAGATGCACGCGTGCGCCGTAATCGGCAAACATCGGCAGCCATTTGCTGCGCAGGTCGCGGTTAAGATTGGTCGCATTAAAGACAAATGACGTACGGGCACGCAGGTATTCTTTTGCCTGCTCTTTACCCAAACGCACTGCTTCGGCGGTATGTTTGGAATCTGCGGGATTGAGTTTACGCTCACGGCGAATCTCATCCAGCGACAGCATAGGAAGATGGGCAAGATATTGCCTGATGTAACTGTCTTTACCGCTACCTGCTATGGCACACATGGCGTACACATCAAAGGTTTGATCATCAAATGGCTGATAATCCGGCATTTCGCTACGGCCGTTAAGATAGAGATAGCGTCCGTAATCGCTGGCAAAAGTACGTGCCTTACCCCAACAAGCATTTTCTTCACAGAGTTCACGAAACAAATCAATGCGCAGTAAAATATCCTGTTGATCGCAACATATACGACCCAGTACATCGGCTTTAGCAAGCATGGCAAGATGCGCCGTATTGACCTGCAAACTGGCCGCTATGACGGCTCGCTCAGGATTAGGTTTGTTAATCGCCCATAAGGGCAATCCGTGCAAGCGCACGAGTTTGGCGATTGCTTCTCTTACGGCAAATGGAGCGGCAAGTTCGGTATACAGCAAAGTACGGGCGGTATGCTCACCTTTTTTTGCGTGATGCGGCGAAACGATACGCTCTTTGCCGTTTTCTATTTCACGCTTGGTCGTACTGCGTTTTTCCACATCATGCAGCATGGCGGCAGCAAACAAAATATGCTGCTCCTGTTCATCAAGCACTTGAAACTCGGGCAGTTGTAAAAGGGCTTCGCACACCATTTTGGTATGCGTAAATACATCGCCTTCGGCATGCCACTCAGGGTCTTGCGGAACGTCCTTCATATCGGTAAACCAGCTGAAACGACGTTCTAAGGCTTGCCAATCAGGAAGTTGACCGGGTATGTAATATGGGAATGTCCACATAATTGTCTTTCTTATTATTGGATAATTGGACTTCAGGCCGTCTGAAACTGCCAGCTTTGCCAATGATATTTGTCGTAATCGATAAGATGGGCAGGCTTCCAAGTTTTCGTCCAATGAACGTCGGTTTTAACGTGTTTGGCTCGCACCAATTTGAAAAGATTATCAAATTCATTGAATTGAACAGGCAGGTTGCCGTTGTTGGTGGCAAAATCAGCGGCGTTCCGGATAACGAAACCTTCACTGCATGCTGCTCCTGTTTTCGGATCGTAGCCGCCAAGCTTACCGGCAGTTTGTACGCTGTCTGTCCACGGCTCTTCCAAATTAGCGGCAAGCCATTGCGCTAAAGCAATATCTTCATTGGAGTATTTTTGAGTGAAATCTGCAAGCGGCTGGACAATGGGTATTTCCGGCACAGTCGGAAAATCAAACAGCTGCGCATAAAATTTAACCTCTTCCCATGAAAGCCAATGTCCACTACGGCGGACTGCAAACAGGTAAAAATAGCTTTCCAGTTGAGAATAGGCAATTGAATGAATGCCATACATATTCTCGCCAAAAAGTTCGAGATCGCCTAAATCATCTTTAATTTGCTGCCATCGTTGTAGCAAAGGTTTATCCCAAGGATGCTGAGTAGGTGCAGCATGACTACGGGCATAGAGGCCGTGCGCAGCAAAGCAGTTGTTTTGCCCATCTAATTTTTCGGTTAAAACCAATTTTGGCAATGAGGCAAAATATGAAAGAAAGCCGCGCGGCATAAAGCGGTCGTCTGAAGTCGTGCCGAGGCTGATGGGCGCGTGCAGGCTGCGGGCGTATTTTTGAGGTTCGGTTGTCGTCATAATATTTTTTCCTTTTTATTCATTTTTTAATTTTCTTTTCAAGTATTCCCAGCGACTTGTTATATTTTCCCCGCCATATTTCCTTGTTTAGAAACCAAAAGTTGGTCTATTTTCAAATTTTCGGTATCGATGATTTCAAACTTATAACCGGCATAAACCAGAAAATCCGTACGCTTCGGGATTTTGCGCAGTGAATACATCATAAAGCCGGCGATGGTTTCGTAATTTTCCGAATTGGGAAACTCTTCGATATCCAGCGCACGCATGACATCGGTAAGCGGCGTGGCACCGTCCACCAACCATGTGTCTTCTGTACGGCGGATAATTTGCGGCTCTTCTTCAGTATTGACCAGCTCGCCCATTACAATGCTCATCACATCTTTCAGCGTTACCACGCCAACCACCAGCGCGTATTCGTTCACCACCACGGCAAAGTCTTCTCCTGAAGTTTTGAAGGTCTCCAATACATCATAAAGCGACAGCGTGTCGGGAATGAACAAGGCTTTACGCAATACACGCTTGTCGGTCAGGCGGACGTCTTTTTCTTTTAAAAATAAAGTCAGCAGCGTATGCGATTCGATATAGCCGATAACGCGTTCCAAGTCGCCGTCGCACACGAGGAATTTATTGTGTGGTTTTTCCGACATTATTTCCAACACGGTATCGCTGTCGTCATGTTTGTCAAAATAGGCGATATATTCGCGCGTACTCATGGTGGAAGTGACCGTGCGCTCCTGCATATCGAAAATGTTTTCAATTAGATAGTGTTCTTGTTCTTTCAATACACCAGCCTGCGCACCTGCATCAACGACGGCATAAATATCTTCCGAGGTGAGCTGCTCCTGACGGACGGTTGAAATTTTGAAGAGTTTGAATATTGCGTTTGCCAACCCGTCAAAAACCCAGACAAGGGGTTTTAAGATAAAAATCAGAAACATCATCGGACGCACAATGCGTACCGCCACCGCTTCGGGATGGGTCATCGCCATGCGCTTAGGCATCAGGTCAGCAATTAAAATAAAGCTGCCTGTAACCAGCGAGAAAGTCAGCAAAGAGGCAACTGTGCTGCCCCAACTGCCTGCGTTCTCCAACAGCTTGCCAAAATACGGACGTATTGCCGCCTCGCCGACGATACCGGCAAGAATGGCGACGGCGTTCAAACCGATTTGGACAACGGTAATAAAACTGCCCGGCTGCTGCTGCATATTGATTACGTCAAGCGCACGCGTATCGCCGCCGTCTTTCGCCATGACCTGCAATTTGATTTTGCGTGCCGAGGCAAGCGCGAGTTCGGAACAGGATACAAACGCGCTAATGATAATCAGCAGGCACAATAATAGTAAGGCTTCAAAAATATTCATGAAAAAGTGTGTGTATGGTATAGGTTAAAAATATTCAAACAGCAAAGGCCGTCTGAAAAATTCAATTTGATCTTAGATTTGCGTTTTATTTGTCAGTGATGCGTGAAGTAAATGATGTTTTGGAATAAATTTTACTTAGAAGTAAGTCATATTTTTTTCAGATAATCTTGAGGAAAACCTCATTATCTAGACAGATAAGGCACGACACTTTCCTTCAATATTTCTATCAACTCTTCATCCATGTATCTGTAATCATCAGGAATATCTAAAACAATCATTTCCTTATATTGCAAAGCACGAGGAAACTGTGCCAGCAGACGGCTCTTATGTTTTTGTTCCATCACGAAAATCTTATCCGCCCATGCGATGTCGTCTATGGAAACAGTATGCCGCGCATTGGGGCTGGTCCCTGCAGAACGTGCCTGTACATTTGGATAACGTCGAAATACGGTTTCAGCGGTAGGACTGCGCCATTGGTTACGACTACAAATAAAAAGTGCATTCATAAAAATTAAAAAAGGCGGAAAATATCCGCCTTGTGAAAACCATCTCGATTGAATCGAAAATGTATCTTTTGAGTTAGTCAAACCATTCAGCATCAAATTCATGCTGTCTGAACGGATAAATAAAACCCAGTTTTTGTGCACGTTTGATTTTATTGCTGCGGAGATACATCAAATCCCACTTTTTTTCGGGTTTATATTTCAAAGGATTTTTGCCATGTACACGATGACTGGGGCGTTGCTCTTGGTGTCGTCGCCATGCACGGCTACGACTTTGATCTAAATTGTCCATTATCTGCTTTCTAATTTTGTTTCGGAAATCGGGTTCAGCAGCCGCGATTTTTTATGTATTCGATTATTCGGCAAGAAAATAGGATGACAAAATTATAGCGAAATTAAAGATATAATGCCAATATTAAACAATTTATTACGCTCAGAATGGCCAAAGGCCGTCTGAAACTTGAGACACATTTACTGTTTTAATCATCCAGCGCATCTTCATCCAAGGATTTCAACCATTTCAGCTTTTCGCCGATTTTGATTTCCAGCCCGCGCGGGACAGGTTGATAGAAATCGGGTTCGTCCAAGCCGTCGGGCATATAGCTTTCGCCAGCGGCGTAGGCATTCGGTTCGTCGTGGGCATAGCGGTATTCGCGTCCGTAGCCTAATTCCTTCATCAATTTGGTCGGGGCGTTGCGCAGGTGGACGGGCACTTCGTCGCTGGCGTTTTCTTTGACGAAGCGGCGCATTTGGTTGTATGCCTTGTAGCCTGCGTTGGATTTGGCGGCGGCGGCAAGGTACAGCACGGCTTGCGCCAGCGCGAGTTCGCCTTCGGGCGAGCCTAAGCGCTCATAAGTCGCGGCGGCATCATTGGCAATCGTTAAAGCACGCGGATCGGCCAAACCGATGTCTTCCCATGCCATGCGGACAATGCGGCGGGCGAGATAGCGCGGGTCGGTGCCACCGTCGAGCATACGGCAGAACCAATACAATGCCGCATTGGGATGCGAACCGCGCACGGATTTATGCAGCGCAGAAATTTGGTTGTAGAAACTCTCACCGCCTTTGTCGAAACGGCGGATTTGCGCGCCCAAGCTGTCGGCGAGAAATTCAGCAGTCAGGGTTTTCAGACGGCGTGTATTAGCAGCGCGTAAAAGCTGCTCGATCAAGTTCAACAATCTGCGCGCATCACCATCGGCGGTATTCACGAGCAATTCTTGCGCATCCGCTTCAATTGTAAACTCTTGGTATTCAGGCAAAGCCAATACTTTGGCAATCAGCTTCTTCAGGTCGTCTGAAGACAAGGATTGCAAGACATAAACTTGCGCCCTGCTGAGTAATGCCGGATTGACTTCAAAAGACGGGTTTTCCGTGGTAGCACCGATAAAGGTTAACAAGCCACTTTCGACATAAGGCAAAAATGCGTCCTGTTGCGCTTTGTTGAAGCGGTGTACCTCGTCAACAAACAAAATCGTCGCACGCCCTTGTTGCAAGGCAATTTCAGCTTTCTCGATGGCCTCGCGTATGTCTTTTACGCCGGAAAATACGGCGGAAACAGGCAGAAACTGGGCGTTGAAACTCTGCGCCAAAATCCGCGCCAACGTCGTCTTGCCCACGCCCGGCGGCCCCCACAGCAACATAGAATGCGGCTTTCCACCCTCAACCGCCACACGCAAAGGTTTACCTTCGCCGATTAAGTGCTGCTGCCCAATGACATCGTCCAGGGAATGCGGACGCAGGCGTTCGGCTAAAGGGGCTTCGGGTTGACGGGCGAAAAGGTCGGACATAGTGGCTTTCGTGCTGGCTGATTGAAAAGAAAACTCGCTAGCATTATACGGCAGTTTCGCAAACTCACATATCGGGCCGCATTACGGTATAATACATGCTATTTTGAGAACTCTTCGGGCGTTTCAGACGGCCTTGCTTACAGGAAACATCATGACTTCAAAAACTCTTTTAGCAGCTGTTACATCAGTTTTCTTATTGGGTGCATGCGCTACCGGCGGCGAATCTTTCAGCGGTTTGGGCAGCGGTACAGGTATCGGCAGCAGCGTAGTGAAAATGGCGGTAGACAGCCAATGCCGTACCGAATTGAACAAACGTAACGAATGGCGTGTCATTGCTTTGGCAATGAGTGCGGAAAAACAAGCCGAATGGGAAAATAAAATCTGCGGCTGCGCCAGCGAAGAAGCGCCAAATCAATTGACTGCAACCGAAATGATGCAGGTATTGAGCCCGGCAACCCGCGAACAGGCCATTGCTTCCGTTACTGCGAAAACGGTTACCGCCTGCTTCAAACGACTCTACAAATAATCGTTCAGACGGCCTTTTTTAATATCGAGGCCGTCTGAATTCGTTTTGACTTTCTATTTGAATTTTAAATATATAGAGAAGAAACCATGAAATACATCAGCACCCGCGGTGCAACCGCACGCAAGCAATTCAGCGAAGTTTTATTGATGGGCTTGGCTCCAGACGGCGGCTTGATGCTGCCTGAGCAATACCCTCAAATCGACCGTGCTACCTTAGACCAATGGCGCACACTCAGCTATCCTGAGCTGGCGTTTGAAGTCATAAGCCTGTTTGCCACCGACATCCCTGCTGATGATTTACGCGATATCATCAACCGCACCTACACCGAAGAAGTATTCGGCACCAAAGCCATTACTCCGGTGCGTACACTTTCAGACGGCATCAAAATTCAAGCCCTCTCCAACGGCCCGACTTTGGCATTCAAAGACATGGCCATGCAATTCTTGGGCAATGCGTTTGAATATGTATTGAACAAAGAAGGCAAAGAGCTCAATATCTTGGGCGCCACCAGCGGCGATACTGGCTCTGCCGCCGAATACGCCCTGCGTGGTAAAAAAGGTGTCAATGTCTTCATGCTGTCTCCGGAAGGCAAAATGAGCGCATTCCAACGCGCGCAAATGTTCAGCCTGCAAGATGCCAACATCCACAACATCGCCGTTGAAGGCATGTTTGATGACTGCCAAGACATCGTCAAAGCCGTACAAAACGATGCCGAATTCAAAGCTAAATACCACATCGGCACAGTCAACTCCATCAACTGGGGCCGCATCGTCGCCCAAGTCGTGTACTACTTTGCCGGTTATTTCAATGCCACTTCGAGCAATGACGAAAAAGTCAGCTTCTGCGTGCCAAGCGGCAACTTCGGTAATGTCTGCGCCGGCCATATCGCCCGTCAAATGGGCCTGCCTATTCACCGCTTGATTGTCGCCACCAATGAAAACGACGTATTGGACGAATTTTTCAAAACCGGTGCATACCGCCCGCGCAACAGCGAACACACCCACGTCACATCCAGCCCGTCTATGGATATTTCCAAAGCCTCCAACTTCGAGCGTTTCGTGTTTGACCTGATGGACCGCGATGCAGACGAAATCAAAACCTTATGGGCTGAAGTAGGCTCCGGCAAAGGTTTCAATTTAGAATTTGTCTTAAACAAAGTACATCAACAATATGGCTTTGTTTCCGGCAAATCGACCCATGCCAACCGCCTTGCCACCATCAAACAGGTTTACGAACAAGACCGCGAATTGATTGATCCGCATACTGCTGATGGCATCAAAGTAGCGCGTGAAGTACGCGAAGCCGGCGAAACCATTATCTGCCTCGAAACCGCATTGGCTGCCAAATTTGAAGCCACCATCCATGAGGCTGTCGGCGAAGTTTTCATCCCCCGCCCTGCCGCATTGGAAGGCTTGGAGAATCTGCCGCAACGTGTCCGTGTTGTCCCTAATAATGCAACGGCAGTGAAAGACATCATTAAGGAAGCCCTGGCTTAACTGGCCGTCCTTGACGACTGCATAGGCCGTTTGAAAAAGTTTCAGACGGCCGCAACCGATATTTGAGAAGTGGGTAACATTATTGCCAAACCCACCACGCTGCAGTCGTTCCTAATATAAAATCAAGGTGTTAAAACAATACCGACTCCTTTTGACTTTCAATTGCAAACATTGTAATGACAGATATTTTCGTTTAGAATTGCATGTTTGCTCTAAATCTGGATTGATATGCAGACAACACAAGCCGCATCCAACTGGGAGCTGTACAAGCGTTTGCTTGGATATTTAAAAAGCTATTGGAAGATGTTTATCGTCTCCGTAGTGGCCATGCTGATTGTCGCCGGTACGATGCCGGCTTTCGGTTACTTGCTCAAACCTTTGATTAATGAAGGTTTTGTTGATAAAAACATGAAAAGCATGTCATGGTTGCCGCTGGCAATTGTGGCGCTGTTTTTCGTCCGCGGCCTGTTCAACTTCATTAATGAATATTGCACGACTTATCTTTCCAGCCACTTAGTGCAGCGCTTGCGCGGTGAAATGTTCAACAAAATGATGCACCTGCCGACTTCGTATTTCAGCAGCAATACCGGCGGCCGTTTGATGTCTCGTATCTTGAACGACGTCAATCAAATTACCGATGCAGGGTTTAACGTCATTACCGTGATTGCTAAAGACGGCGTGAGCGTAGTCGGCCTATTGGGCTTGCTGACTTATCTGAACTGGCGTTTGACCCTGATTACTTTTATCATCTTGCCGGTTGTTGCTGTATGTATCCAAACAGTCAGCAAACGCCTGCGCAAACTGTCTGCCAACAACCAAATTTATCTTGGCCAGCTGATGCAGGTCTTGGGCGAAAGCATTAATGGTGAACGCGTTGTAAAAATCTACGGCGGTCAAGATTATGAAAACCGCCGCTTCGACCGTATTGCCAATGATGTTCGCCGCAACCTGCTCAAACAGGTTTCCGCCAGCTCTGCCGGTACCGGCATTACGCAATTAATGGCTTCGGTTGCACTGGCTGCGATTATTTATGCAGCCGCACGCCAAGCAGGGCTTTCCGGCTTCAGTGCAGGCGATTTTATGTCGTTTTTATCCAGCATGATCATGATGTTTGACCCCATCAAACGCATGACCGGCGTGATGCAGTCCCTTCAACGCGGTTTGGCGGCGGCAGAAAGTGTCTTCACCTTTTTGGATCAACCTGAAGAAAGCAACGAAGGCAAACAGATTCTCAGCCCAAACCCTGGCGATATCGAATTTTGCGATGTTGTACACCGCTATCCTGAAGCCGAACGCAACAGCTTGAACCATATCAACCTGCTTGTCCCACAAGGCAAAGTGACTGCATTGGTCGGCGCATCGGGTTGCGGTAAAACCACCCTGGCCAATATGTTGCCGCGCTTCCTTAATCCGGATGAAGGCAAGGTTTTGATTGGCGGCGTCAACATCAATGAATATACGCTCGAAAGCCTGCGCAGCCGCATGGCATTCGTCAGCCAAAACGTTGTCCTGTTTAATGGTACGATTGCTGAAAACATTGCCTATGCTCAAGCTGACAAATTCAGTGAAGAAGAAATTATCAATGCTGCAAAAGCCGCGAATGCTTGGGAATTTATCCAAAAAATGCCGCAAGGCTTGCACACTGAAGTTGGCGAAAATGGTTTAAAACTGTCCGGCGGCCAACGTCAACGCCTCGCCATTGCGCGTGCGCTTTTGAAAAATGCGCCGATTTTAATTTTGGACGAAGCCACCAGCGCATTGGATAATGAATCCGAACGTTTGGTGCAAACCGCATTGGAAAATCTGATGCAAAACCGTACCACATTGGTGATTGCCCACCGACTTTCGACCATCGAAAAAGCCGACAACATCGTTGTCATGCATGAAGGCAATGTCGTCGAACAAGGCACTCATCATAAATTAATCAGCGCAGGCGGACGCTATTCCGACCTGCACAGCCTCAGCGAAAAATCAGCCAAACCAGCAAGCAAATAGCTGAGCTGCACATTCCATTCTTTTTATTAACCTTGGCCGCCCCGACCTACCCTTTTTAGACGGCCTTATCCGACAGGAAATATCAATGGCAGCATTCAATACCCAGAAAGTCTTGTCCGTACACCACTGGACCGACGCTTACTTCACTTTTACCTGCACCCGTGACGAATCTTTGCGCTTTGAAAACGGCCAATTCGTCATGGTCGGCCTGATGGTAGACGGCAAACCGCTGATGCGCGCATACAGCGTGGCTTCCGCCAACTGGGAAGAGCATCTGGAATTTTTCAGTATTAAAGTACAAGACGGCCCATTGACCAGCCGCCTGCAACACCTTAAAGTCGGTGATGATGTCCTCATCAGTAAAAAACCGACCGGTACATTGGTTGCTGGCGACCTGAATCCGGGCAAACACCTCTACCTCTTGAGCACCGGTACCGGCATCGCCCCTTTCTTGAGCATTACCAAAGACCCTGAAATTTACGAGCAATTCGAAAAAATCATCTTGGTTCACGGCGTACGCTACAAAAAAGATTTGGCATACTACGACCGCTTCACCAAAGAATTGCCCGAACACGAATACTTGGGCGACTTGGTTAAAGAAAAACTGATTTACTATCCAATCGTTTCACGCGAAGACTATATACACCATGGCCGTCTGACCGATTTAATGCGCAGTGGCAAACTCTTCGAAGACATCGGCCTGCCTAAAATCAATCCGCAAGACGACCGCGCCATGTTGTGCGGCAGCCCTGCTATGCTGAAAGACACCTGCAACGTCTTGGACGAATTCGGCCTGACCGTTTCTCCGAAAACCGGTGTCCGCGGCGACTACCTAATTGAGCGCGCATTCGTCGATCAATAACGTATCCCCGGCAGCAGGCCGTCTGAAGCCCTTCTTTCAGACGGCCTAAACCTTAATAATTTATCCCACATTATGCCTACTCTACTCATCATCCGTCCGTCCAACCGTCCACAGCAAGATATCCAAACCTGCCATGCAGCCGGTTGGCAGGCTCAGGTATTGAGTCCGATTGAAATAGAGGCGGATCTTTCGGCGCTAAACAAACTTCCCGAACAATTCAAGCAAGCCGATGTCGTGTTTTGGGTCAGCCCCACCGCTATTGAAACCGCAGCGCCGCACCTGAACTTTTCAGACGGCCCCAGAGCACACATTACCGTCGGCCAAACCAGCCAACATACTTTGGCACAATTCTCCCCCTATCCCGTATTCTCTCCCGAAGATGGCAACGACAGCGAAGCCGTCTTGAGAATGCCTATTTGGAAAAACCTGCCACCCAATGCCCGAGTTTTAATCATTCGAGGTCATGGCGGCCGTGATTTTCTGGCAGACAAACTGACCGAACTGGGTTTCCAAATCGACATCGCCGAAATCTATTTCAGACGGCCACACGCCATCGATTGGCAGAACTTTAAAACCGAAGACATCGCCGCCGCCTACGTCACATCCGGTGAACTTGCGCGCGAATTTTTCCATCAGATTCCGCCGCAATTTTCCCGATTCTTCGAATCCTTGCTATACTTTACCCATCATCCGCGCATTGCCGATGCGCTTCGCATCGTCGGTGCCAAACATGTAGAAACCGTCACTTCTCTATCCGCTGCACTTTCATCCATGCCACAAAGGAGCCAAGCAGTGAGCCCAGTCGAAGACAATAAAGATACCCAACAAGTTGCCAATACGGCAGCTCCGGCGCCTGAACATTCTGAAAACACCAGGCCGTCTGAACAAATCAAACCTACCCAACCTCAGCGAGTGGAGGCGAGCATGCCCGAGTCCAACAATCTCCCACAAAACAACTCCCCTGTTATCATCAAACAATCTGGCGACAAAGCCTTGGCTGCAGGTGCAACCGTCTTGGCACTGCTTAGCTTGGGCGCGAGCGGATTCCTGTTTGTACAGGGTCAAAATGTTTTAAAAAACCAAGAGCTCGAATTCAACCAAAAAATCGACAAAGCTGCATTGGGCGAGTCTGAAAACGCCAGCCTTCTAAAAGACAACCTCAACCGCCAAACCGCTATTCAGGCCGAGTTAGACCGCTTGAACAACGGTCAAAAAAACAATAGCGATCAAATCCTGCAAACGCAGAAAGCTTATCAAGAGCTGCTCAAAGGCCGTATCAACTGGCTGGTCGACGAAGCTGAATCCATGTTGAACACTGCTTCGCAACAATTGATGCTGTCAGGCAACCTTCAAGGCGCGGTCAGCGTATTGGAACACATTGACAGCCGCTTAAGCCGTTTTGAACAGCCTGAGCTTATCCCCATCAAGCAAGCCATCAGCAATGATTTGGCCGCGCTGAAAAACCGTCCTTATGTCGATATTTCCGCCACTGCCTTGCGTATCGACCGTTTGGAAACCGGTATTTCCGGACTGCCTTTAGTCTTGGACGGCGTATTGAAACCAGGTGCCGCGCCTGTCGAAGCCGCCAATTCAGGAACTTGGTGGGAAAACACATGGGAGAAATCCCTCAATGCCCTCAAAGGCTTGGTTGAAGTCCGTCATCTGGACAGCAACGACGCCATGTTGATTTCACCCGATCAAACCTACTTCATCCGTGAAAACCTGCGCCTGCGCCTTTTGGATGCGCGCATTGCCCTGTTGCAACACAACGGCGAAGTGTATCAAAGCGATTTGAACAACGTTGAAGCAACCGTGAAGCAATACTTCGACAGCAAATCCCCTGCTACCCAGTCATGGCTGAAAGAGTTGGCCGAACTCAAAGCCCTTGATGTCCGCATGATTTCAGACGACAGCCTGAAAGCCAGCTTGAGCGCCGTTCGCGCTTATCAAGAAGGTTCTCGTACACAAATGACGACCGAAGAAGCTGCACAAACCCAAGCTACCGAGAAAACCGCTTCCGCACCGGCTGCAGCTACCGAACAAGCCACAACTTCCGCACCGGCTGCCGCTTCCGCTCCTCAGTCTTTGGAAGCACCTGCATTGCCGTCTGAAAACAAAAAAGAACCGGCCACCGAAGCTGCCAAACCACAAAACCAAACCAAGCCTGCTGCCAAAATTAAAGGAGAGCAAGCATGAAAACCGTCGTTTGGATTGTCATTCTGTTTGCCGCCGCCGTCGGTTTAGCGTTGGCTTCCGGCATTTATACCGGCAACGTGTATGTCGTGGTTGAGCAAACCATGCTGCGTATCAATCTGCATGCCTTTGTTTTAGGCCTGCTGTTGAGCGTATTCGTCTTGTATTTCCTGATTAAATTCGTGTTCGGCCTCTTGAACATTCCGGCGCGTATGCAACGCTTCGGCATCGCCCGCAAAGGCCGTCAGGCTTCTGCCTCTTTGAACAGCGCAGGTCTGGCATATTTTGAAGGCCGTTTTGAAAAAGCCGAACAAGAAGCCGCCAAAGTCTTGCAAAACAAGGAAGCAGGCGACAACCGCACCCTGGCTTTGATGTTGGGCGCGCACGCGGCCGACCAAATGGAAAACTTCGCATTGCGCGACCGCTACCTGCACGAAATCGAACACCTGCCACAAAAACAACAGCTTTCCCGCCATCTTTTGCTGGCTGAATCTGCACTGAGCCGCCGCGATTATCCGACTGCCGCACAAAACCTTGAAGCAGCGGCAAAAATCAATAGCAACTTAAGCCGCTTGGTCCGTCTGCAATTACGTTATGCCTTTGATCATGGCGATGCTTCAGATGTTTTGGCAAAAGCAGAAAAACTGGTCAAAGCCGGCGCCATCAACGATTACGAAGCCGAACAGTATCAAAACTGGGCATATCGCCGCCTCTTAAGCGAAGTAACCGATGCACGCAGTCTGAAAGCTTGTTTGAAACACATTCCAGAAAGCTTGAAATCAGGTGAATTGTGTGTTGCGATTGCCGAAAAATACGAGCGTTTAGGTTTGTATGCCGATGCGGTCAAATGGGTTAAAACCCATTATCCGCAAACCCGCCAGCCTGAACTCTTGGAAGCTTTTGTCGAATCCGTGCGTTTCCTAAGCGAGCGCGAGCAACAAAAAGCCATCGACTTGGCAGATTCTTGGCTGCAGGAACAACCCGACAATGCACCGCTGTTGATGTATCTTGGCCAACTGGCTTACGGACGCAAACTTTGGGGCAAAGCCCAAGGCTACCTCGAAGCCAGCATCGCCCTGCAACCCAGCGTACCCGCACATTTGGTCTTGGCTCGCGTGTTTGATGAAACCGATCAACCACAAAAAGCGCAAGAACAACGCAATCTGGTTTTGGAAAGCGTGGTCGAAGAAGAACATCCGGCAACCCTTCCTCAACCAAATTGATGTGCTGATTTCGCATTAAGCGACAGTATGAAATCTACAACAGAACCAACCATTTAATCATTTCAGACGGCCTCAATACATATCTAAGGCCGTCTGAACTTTGTCCAACACACCAAATCAGAAAACCTATTTATCATGACTACTCTGAAAAACGACACTTTCCTCCGCGCCCTGCTTAAACAGCCTGTCGAATACACGCCCATCTGGATGATGCGCCAAGCCGGACGCTATCTGCCTGAATACAAAGCCACGCGCGCGCGCGCAGGCAGCTTTCTCGATTTGTGTAAAAATACCGAGCTGGCAACCGAAGTCACTATCCAGCCTTTAGAACGTTTTGATCTGGACGCGGCAATTCTGTTTTCCGATATCCTGACAGTTCCAGATGCCATGGGTTTGGGCCTGTATTTTGCCGAAGGTGAAGGCCCGAAATTTGAACGCGCTTTGCAACATGAAGCGGACATTGCAAAACTGCAAGTTCCCGACATGGAAAAACTGCAATACGTCTTTGATGCAGTGACTTCCATCCGTAAAGCACTGGACGGCCGAGTTCCGCTCATCGGTTTCTCAGGCAGCCCATTCACGCTCGCCTGCTACATGGTTGAAGGCGGCAGCAGCAAAGAATTCCGCACCATCAAAACCATGATGTATTCGCGCCCTGATTTGCTGCATAAAATCCTCGACACCAATGCTCAAGCCGTTACCGCTTATCTCAACGCCCAAATCGATGCCGGCGCACAAGCCGTACAAATTTTCGACACTTGGGGCGGTGTGTTGAGCGATGCCGCATTTAAAGAATTCAGCCTGAAATATATCCGTCAAATCGTAGCCGGACTCAAACGCGAAAACGAAGGCCGCCGCGTGCCTGTTATCGTATTTGCCAAAGGCGGCGGCTTATGGCTGGAAAGCATGGCAGAAATCGGCGCAGATGCATTAGGCTTGGACTGGACCTGCAACATTGGCGAAGCCCGCCGCCGCGTCGGCGAACAAGTTGCCCTGCAAGGCAACTTCGACCCGTTTGCCCTCTTCGGCACACCGGAATCTATCCGCACCGAAGTCGCACGCATTCTTGCTGACTACGGACACGGCAGCGGCCATGTATTCAACCTCGGCCACGGCATCAACCAACACGCCGACCCCGAACACGCCAAAATCTTGGTCGATACCGTACACGAATTGTCCCGTCAGTATCACCGTTAATTAAAGCAACTCAAAGGCCGTCTGAAAATTCCCAAAACAGGTTTCAGACGGCCTTTTAGCCAGAATTAACCGCAAAACAACTAATCTTCTTTAATTGACCCTATATTTTTTAGAAATCGAAAAAATTATTTTACATATTTCAAAAGATGGGTATGATGTCGTTCTTTTAAATTCATACATTCATTTCAAATAAAATCTATTTTTAGGAACATACACCATGACCTTCCAAGACTATTTGGTCAATCTGATATTAAGCGGCGTGATGATTATCGGCGCTTATCAGTTTTACTTTTATACCCAACGCCATCCTTTACGCAAAGAGATTGTTTGGAATTCTCCAATAGACGAAAAAATCCCATTCCGCCCGCGTTGGTCGTGGGTATATAGTTTTCTTTACTACCCGGCTATCCTCTATCTCAACCTTATCGCCACCAACCACCGCCATTTCAACATGATGGCATTCAGCTTTCTGATGTTGCTGTTTATGCAAATGTTGTTCTTCTGGCTGTTCCCTGTTTCTACCCCACCGCATTGGCGCAGCATCAATACCGGTAAAACACCATCCGAATGGTTTTTAAAATTTGTGCAAAAGTTCGACCAAGCCAGCAACTGCTTCCCCAGCATGCATGTTTCCGTTGCCACGCTGACCGCATTGCACGCGTTGCCATCTTTGGGCATTGCCGCATTCCTTTTCCCTATCCTTATCGCACTATCCTGCGTGTTTACCAAACAGCATTACCTGATTGACTTGCCTGCCGGTGCGGCACTGGGTGGATTTGCCTATTGGCTCTATCTTTTAGTGGTTTAACGTAAAAAGACTATCTACTCAAAAGGCCGTCTGAAAACAAATTTACACGATAATCGTGTTTTTGCTTTCAGACGGTTTTTCTATATACTTAATATCTGAAGCTTATCAGCTGACACCTTCAAACTTAAAAACACATCCACTCCCGCTACCGAATATGAATTTTTTAAAAGACATCACCTGGACCGAGATTTTCATCTTCGCCCACACCTGCGCCGCACTCGTCTGTATGCTGCGCGTGTTGTACAAACAAAAAAACATCGGCTCAACCTTTGCCTGGCTGATTATCCTATTCCTTTTCCCCGTATTCGGAACCATTGCCTACATCCTTATCGGCGAGCCTCGTCTAGGCACCGCCCGCGCCAAACGTACCGGCGAAATGAACCGCTTCTACCGCAACTTTGCCGCCACCCATCTAGCCGATATCTATCTCGACATTGCCGACCAAGTCAAATCACGTTACCACGGCATCAGTAAAGTTGCCGAAAAAGGAACGGGGCTGGGTGCCACCAAAGGCAACGCCATGAACCTGCTCTCAACCACCGATGCCATCATCGACAGCATGCTTACGGACATACGCGCCGCAACCCACTCCTGCCTGCTGGCTTTTTACATTATCGAGCCAAAAGGCCGCATCGAAGAAATTTTAAATGAAATTCTTGCCGCCGCAGATCGAGGCGTTGACTGCGCCATTCTGGCCGATGCCGTCGGCAGCAGGAGTTTTTTTGAAAGCGATTGGATAGAGATACTGCGCCAAGCAGGCGTTGAAGTACATACCTCATTGCCTGTCGGCATCTGGCGTACACTATTCACGCGCACCGACCTGCGCAACCACCGCAAAATCCTCGTTATTGACAGCAAAATCGGTTACACCGGCAGCTTCAACCTCGTCGACCCGCGCTATTTCAAACAAAACTCCGGCGTTGGAGAATGGGTCGATGTCATGATGCGCTGCACAGGGCCTATGGTTTTGGAACTATCTGCCGTCTTCTTCGCCGACCTTGCCGTCGAAACCGATGAAAACCTCCAAAACGTACAAACATACCTCAACCAAGCTCAAAGCCTGCTGCCCCAAATCCTTCCTGAAAAAATGCAACAAGGCGATATTGTTGCCCAAATCATTCCATCCGCCCCCGAGCAAGGCAGCTTCGTTATTTACGAAACCATCATCAGCGCCATCTATGCCGCCACCAAACAAATCACGATTACTACTCCCTACTTTGTCCCCGACGAGCCGCTTCTCATGGCATTAACCGTTGCCGCCAAACGCGGCGTCAAAGTGACCCTGATACTGCCAGCCAAAGTCGATTCACTGATGGTACGCTACGCCTCACGCGCCTACTACCCTATGTTGCTGGAAGCCGGTGTCAAAATCGCCATGTTTGAAGGTGGGCTCTTACATGCCAAAACCATGACCATTGACGAAGACTACTCCCTCTTCGGCACGGTCAATATGGACATGCGCAGCTTCTTCCTCAACCTCGAAATTAGCCTTGCCATCTACGATCGCGACACCACCAAACAAATCTGCCACCTACAGCGCAGCTACCTTAAAAACAGCAGCTACATCGCCATCAAATCATGGCAACAACGCTCCAAACTCCGCGGCCTCGTAGAAAATGCCGTCCGCCTGATGAGCCCTTTGCTGTAAAACATAAATATTTAGGCCGTCTGAAAAATACTTTTCAGACGGCCTCTTAAATAAAACACTGATAGATAAAATTCTTTATTGACAGATATTCAAGCTATCCCTTCTCTACCTCTCGGAAAAAGTAAGACTCAACCCATTTCCCAATCAAATAATCTTTACTAAATTTAACTAAAATATAAACTAATTGATTTTTATTAAAATTCTATTAATTTTAGATTTAAATGAAACAGAATATATTTATTAATATTTATTAAGAATTTGATAATCATTATTAGAATAATTAGAATAAGCAGTCAATTTTCACTTAGGAAAAATCATGAATAAGGTCTCCTCTCCTGTATTCCGCCTTAGCATCATTACACTCGCATTATCAACAAGCTTTGCTCATGCCGAAAATTTGCAACCCGCAGAAACTGCCGAGCTGAATGAAATTAAGGTTACCGGTACTGCCGTACCGACTCGTGTAACCCGCAACCAGCTCGACCGCGAAATTTCGACCGATTTAAAACAAGTCATGAAAGATCAAATCGGTATGGATGTCGGTGGCGGCAACGGCGTAGCACAGTTTTACAGCATCCGCGGCGTTGGTGAAGACAAAATTAACCTAGAAGTCGACAACACCAGCCAATCCACAAAAATCTTCCACCACCAAAGCCGCTTCCAGCTTGACCCCGCTTTGGTAAAAAGCATCAACGTAGAAAAAGGCACAGGCACGGCGAGCGCGGGTTTGGGTGCGGTCGGCGGTACCATCCGCGTAACAACGGTTGACGCAAAAGACCTGCTGACCGACGGCAAACCTTTCGGTTTCAAACTGGGCGCAGGCTTGAGCAGCAATAAAGGCTCAACCGGCAGCGCAGCGGTTTACGGCTATCAAAACGGCTTCGATGCCCTGTTTGCAGGCAACTTCCTCAACAACCGTGACTACAAAGACGGCAACGGCAATGTCAACCTCGGCAGTCGTCTGAAACAGCACAGCTACCTCGCCAAACTCGGCTACGATTTCAACGACAACCACGGCATCCGCCTGACCTACCGTCAGGAATACCAAAAAGGCAACCGCACCGACAAAGCCGAGTTC
This sequence comes from Neisseria subflava, assembly GCF_003044645.1. Taxonomy (GTDB): domain Bacteria; phylum Pseudomonadota; class Gammaproteobacteria; order Burkholderiales; family Neisseriaceae; genus Neisseria; species Neisseria subflava_B. Next base: position 217,414 of record NZ_POXL01000003.1, on the reverse strand, counting down.
CAAAACGTTGACAGCTACATCGGCGTGGACGGCACTTATCAAAAAGAGCAGACCTACAATCTGGAATACCGTGGCCGCAACGTCGGCTTTATCGACAAAATCGACGCCAACGTCTTCCAAATCAATACCGATGACACCAAACCGCCTAAAGGTGCTCCTTCTCCAAAAGCCCAAGCTTCCGGCACGGCACAAGGCGGCGTTCCTATCGGTCAGCTTGAGCTAAGCAAAATCAAAGCGACCGGCGCGAATCTGAACCTCGCCAGCTCCTTCGGCGACGGACACATGGTGAAATACGGCGTCAACTACCGCCACGAAACCTCCGAGCCGTCCGACAAAGGCGCATGGCTGAAGATTCTCGGCCTGTATGACCGCGACAAAGAGAAAAAAGCCGAATACGGCGTGTACGCGGAAGGCATCTGGAACCTGCACCCCGTTACCTTGACCACCGGCCTGCGTTACGACCATTTCAAATACAATGCCGCCAGCAAACAAAGTGCGTCGCACGGTCAGCTCAACCCTAGCATCGGCGCGATTTGGGACATCAACGACAACTTCTCCCTCTTGGCAAACCTCAATCAGGCAAGCCGCGCACCGCGTCTGAACGAAGCCCTATTGGCTAACGAACGCGCAGGTGCCGCCGCCGATTTGGACGGCAACCTCAAAGCCGAAACTGCCCGCCGCGCTGAAATTGGCTTCAAATGGCGCAACGACAACTTCAATGTCAGCGGCAGCGTGTTCCACCAACGCATCAAAGACCTCATCGTCTATCGTTGGGCAAAAATCAACAACAACACCGCCTCCATCACCGAACGCGGCAAGATTTACAACGGCGGCACGCTCAAAACCTACGGCTACGAACTTGACGCATCCTATCGCTGGGGCGGTCTGACCGCACGCGCCGGCGTGTCCTACGTCAAACCCCGTCTGAACGGCGAAATGTACTACGGCGAAAGCCCGATTCAAGCAGAAGACCACGAAAGCTCGTTTACATTCTGGAACACCGGCCGCCAATGGCTGACCGGCCTGTCTTACCAGTTTGAAAACCCCAAACTCGAAATCGGCTGGCGCGGCCGCTACGCCCAAAGCGTGAAATACACCGATGTCGCCCGCGGACAAGGCACGATACACGGTAAGAAAGCCGGTTACGGCGTACACGACATCTACGCCAACTGGCAGCCGCTGAAAAAAGACAACCTGAACGTCAACTTCGCCGTCAACAACATCGGCAACAAGCAATACCGTTCGCACAGCCAACGCTTCCCCGACGGCAACGGACGCGTGCCCTTCTACGAACGCGGCCGCGAGTTTGCCTTGGGCGTGAACTATCGTTTCTGATAATACGAACGACGTTATAAAGAAATTAAAGGCCGTCTGAAATTCAGTTTTCAGACGGCCTTTTATAATTCGTAGACAATTTGATTTAAAAGTATTTCCTCCCCCTTGCTAGTTACACAACAGATTATCCAGTCTTCAAATCGTCTCCATTGGACTTCTTTTCCGAATCGGTCATGATTTGACTCCTTCTGAAAACTGACTACCAATTCTTCCAATATAAATAAAATATTATATAGATCATCTCCAGTGCCGTCTGAAAATATAAGGCTGTATTTTTACATTTAACCATGCCGTTGGAGATTGATTCTATTTGTGTGTTTAAAAAATACAATGCAAATATTCATTACACTTTTACTGTAAACCATTTGACAAAGTCATTTTTAAAGCTATAATATTTCTCATATATGATTTTTGTTATATATATTTATTTATAGACAATTCATTCTGAAACAAGGAGCAATAAAATGAAACGAAACTTGGGTACTTTGGATCGCGTAATCCGTATTGTTATCGGTGTTGCACTGATTGCTGCAGCCGCTACCGGACAAATTGGCTGGTGGGGTTGGCTGGGCATCATCCCCCTGGGCACAGCACTGATTGGCAACTGCGCACTGTACAGCTTATTGGGCATCAACACCTGCCGCATCAACAAAAAATAACGAAGGCAAAACATGAGTACGCTCGGACAACTTCCGCGAATCACGCCTTCCGAAGCAATGGCAAAAATCCGTGAGGGCGCGTTGGCAGTAGACATCCGAAGCCAAGCCGAATATCGGGGCGGACATATTGGCGGTGCATTATCCCTTCCGCCTGAACAGCAGCGAGACAGACTGCCCGATGATTCAGCCTCGTGCCTGATTTTTTATTGTCTGAGCGGCAAACGTACAACTCAGGCAGAAACTATATTGTCAGCGCTTGGCCAAGGTCGCGAATGTTATATTCTAGAAGGCGGCTTACTGGCATGGAAATCAGTAGGACTTCCTATTGTTGCCGACCAGTCGGCACCGGACATCATGCGGCAGGTGCAAACCATAGCGGGCAGTTTGATTCTGTTGGGCGTGCTGGCAGGTTGGCTGGTATCGCCTTGGTTTTATCTGATAGACGTGATGGTCGGCGCAGGCCTGTTGACGGCCGGACTAACCGGATTCTGCGGCATGGCACGCCTACTGGCCAAAATGCCATGGAACCATTAAGCAAAGGCCGTCTGAAAGTTGCTGCTGAGGACATTATGACTGATAATTCGACCTCCCCATTTGCCGACAAGCGTGAAAAATGACCATTGCCGACAATCAACCTCCCTACGAAGAAGCCAGCGCTTTTCTCAAACTACTGGCCAATCCCAACCGCCTCGCCGTATTGTGCAAACTACATGAAAGGCCGCACAATGTAACCGAGTTGGCTGAATCATCCGGACTGCCGCAAGCAGCAATGTCCAGCCAATTAGCCCTACTGCGTGAAGCCGGTTTAGTATCGTTTGAAGTGAACCATCGGGAACGGCAATATTACATTGCCGACCCGAGGGTAACCGAGATGATACAGTTGCTGTATTCCTTTTTCTGCGCAGAAAACTCTTAAAATGTTGCCGAAATAAGATAGTCAAAAAATCTATCTATTTATAATTTTAAAGGCCGTCTGAATCTTTTTCAGACGGCCTTTATTGTATTTTTAGTCTTGCCATATAATCTCGTGTTTAGAACCATAAGTAATCTTCTTGATATTGTTTTCAAGAGCAATTTCTTTATCTAATGTTCCTGAGTATTCAGAACCTGCTAATTTTTGAAATAAAGTAATATTCAGCTCATCGTTGCGGCTAGTTGTTTTGATATCTGAAATACCCATTGCACTATTGCCTAATAAGCCTGTCAAATGAACCTGCCTATTCCCCTTAGCTTCATTGACAGTAATTTTAAAATTCCAAATATCTTCCAACTTAATTTCTTCATTAGAGAAAAAGCAGCCGGATAATATCAAGCCTGCAATACCCAGTATCATTGCCCTTATTTTCATAATAATTCCCTGATCGATTTAGCAACTTTAGGTTCGATTCCCGAAGCTGATAGTACTATAAATTCTTAAATGCGTAGATTGGATTGATAAACCTAACGATTTCAATAAATTTAATAGTTCTGTTGGTCCTCAATTCAACCTACACTTATTAAGTAGGAATAGTATAAAAAGGCCATCTGAAAATTTTCAGACGGCCTTTTTTCCTCTATCCTTACTTAACCATCACCCTTTCTTTCAAAGTCTTCAATACGTTCTTCACTGTATTAATCCGCACTTCGATATTTTCCATCTCTGCGGTAAATCGCAGCTTATCCGCGCCGGCAAGGCGGTATCTTTTGTCGTTTTGAATCAGCAGGATGATTTCGGTTGGATCGACATTGTTGTTTTTTCCAAAGGTTACCGTTACCGCTTCGCTGGTCGCATCAATGGCATCGATACCCAATTCTTTTGCCATAAGCCGTAAGTGGTGGCTTTCGATGAGGGTTTTGACGGGTTGTTCGGGCAGACCGAAGCGGTCGACCAGTTCTTCATGTATGGCGTTGATTTGCTGCACGGTTTCGCAGACGGCGAGGCGTTTGTAGAGGACGAGGCGCTCGTGAATGTCGGGGCAGTAGTCTTCAGGCAGTAATGCCGGGCTGTGCAGTTTGATTTCGGTGGTAATGCCCAATGGTGCGTCGAGGTCGGGCTGGCGGCCTTTTTTGAGGTCGCGCACGGCTTGTTTGAGCATTTCGGTGTAGAGCGTGAAGCCGACCTGTATCATTTCGCCGGATTGTCCTTCGCCAAGGATTTCGCCTGCGCCGCGGATTTCCAAATCCTGCATGGCGAGGGTGAAACCTGCGCCGAGTTCGTCTGCCGCCGCGATGGCGTCAAGGCGTTTTTCTGCGTCTTTGGTGATGTATTCGGGCGTGAGCAGGTAGGCGTAGGCTTGGTGGTGGCTGCGGCCGACGCGCCCGCGAAGCTGGTGCAGTTGCGCCAGCCCAAATTTGTCGGCGCGGTTGATGATGATGGTGTTGGCGTTGGGAATGTCGATGCCGGTTTCGATGATGGTGGAACAGAGCAACACGTTAAATCTTTGCTGTAAAAAGTCACGCATCACTTGTTCCAGCTCACGCTCGCGCAGTTGTCCGTGCGCTACGCCGATGCGGGCTTCGGGCAACAGGGTTTCCAGCCGCTCGCGCATGTTTTCGATGGTATCCACTTCATTATGCAGGAAAAATACCTGCCCACCGCGTTTGAGTTCGCGCAACACGGCTTCGCGCACGCTGCCCTCGCTGAACGGTTTGACAAAGGTTTTTACGGCGAGGCGGCGGCTGGGCGCAGTGGTAATCAGCGAGAAGTCGCGCAGGCCTTCGAGAGCCATGCTGAGGGTGCGCGGGATCGGCGTGGCGGTCATGGTGAGGATGTCGACATTGGCGCGCAGGCGTTTGAGCTGCTCTTTTTGGCGCACGCCGAAGCGGTGTTCTTCATCGATAATCACTAAACCTAAGTTTTTGAATTTTATGTCGTCCTGCACCAATTTGTGCGTACCAATAACAATATCAACCGTGCCGTCCGCCATGCCTTCCAGCGCGGCTTTGGTGGCTTTGCTGTTGTTGAAACGCGAAAGGCTGGCGACTTTCACAGGGAAATCGGCGAAACGGTCGGCAAAGTTTTGCGCGTGCTGCTCGACCAGAAGCGTGGTCGGGGCGAGTACGGCGACCTGTTTGCCACCCATCACCGCCACAAACGCGGCGCGCAGGGCGACTTCGGTTTTGCCGAAACCGACATCGCCGCACACGAGGCGGTCCATCGGCTTCGCTTGTGTCAAATCTTTAATCACGGCGGCGATGGCGGCGGCCTGGTCTTCGGTTTCCTCGTAGCCGAAGCCATCGGCAAACGCCTGATAGTCCAACTCGTTAATTTCAAATTTGTGTCCCGATTGGGCAGCACGTTGGGCGTAGAGGTTGAGCAATTCCGCAGCGGTGTCGCGCGCTTTTTCGGCGGCTTTGCGCTTCGCCTTGTTCCACGCGCCGCTGCCGAGCTTGTGCAAAGTAACGTTTTCATGCGCCTGACCGGAGTAGCGGCTGATTAAATGCAGTTGCGAAACAGGCACATAAAGCTGCGCTTCACCTGCGTATTCGAGCAACATCATTTCGTTAGTTTCGCCGCCCAAATCCATCGTTACCAAGCCCATATACCGCCCGATGCCGTGTTCTTCGTGCACAACAGGATCGCCGATATTGATTTCGGCAAGGTCGCGCAACAGGCCGTCTGAAACGGCGGCGTGTTTCTTGCGATGATGTTTACGCGAGCGGGCAACATATTGATAAAGATCGGATTCGGTAATAACCGCGATGTTTTGATCTTCTAATTTAAACCCGTAAGCTAACGGCGCCACTGTAATCATCAGCGACTCATGCGCCGACAAAAAGCCCTGCCAGTCGGACACGCTTTTGGCTTTCAAACCGTTTTGCTGCAAGAAACCGAGCATGGTTTCGCGTCGTCCCAAACTTTCGGCGCACAGCAGAATCCGTCCGTTAAAGGCCGTCTGAAAATCCTTCAATGCCTGCAACGGCTCATCTGCTTGGCGGTTGACGGCCAAGTTTGGCAACATATGTTCATCACCCAAAATGTCCGGCAATACCTGACCATAATTTTTCAGACGGCCTGCAAAGACATCAGAAGAGAGATACAAATACTGTGGAAGCAAAGGCGGATAGGTTTCGTCGCCCTGCGCCATGGCATAACGCGATTTAACGTCGCTCCAAAAACGGTTTGCCTCGGCATGAACATCGCCCAAAGAGACAAACAGCGCATCTTCGCCGATATAGTCAAACAGCGTTTCCAGCTCGTTTTCAAAAAACAGCGGTAGGTAATATTCTACGCCCGCACCGAAATGGCCGTTGCTGACGGCTTTGTACACAGCCGCATCGTTCGGATTACCATCGACTTCTTCACGGAAGCGGCTGCGGAAAATCTTTTGCGCCTCGCTGTCGGTGGGGAACTCGTGCGCCGGCAGCAGGCGGATTTCGGAAACGGGAGAAATGGTGCGTTGCGTTTCGGTATCGAAGGTTTTAATACTGTCGATTTCATCGTCAAACAAATCGATGCGGTACGGCATTTCGCTGCCCATCGGGAACAAATCGACAATACCGCCACGCACGGCAAACTCGCCCGCCGCAACAACGTGGGACACATGGTTATAACCTGCATCCACCAAATCGGTTTTCAGACGGCCTATATCCAAAGTCTGCCCCGTTTTCAGCCAAAACGTGCGCCCCGCCAAAAACGGCACAGGCGGCAGTTTCTGCATTGCCGTGGCGACCGGTACGAACAATACGTCTGCCGCGCCGCTCTTAATCTGCCACAATGCCGACAAGCGCTCCGACACCAAATCCTGATGCGGTGAAAAACGCTCGTAAGGCAGCGTTTCCCAGTCAGGCAGGAACACCGCCGTATCGTGCGGACGGAAAAACAACCAGGCCGTCTGAAGGCGTAGCGCCTGTTCCGCATCTTGGGTCAAGACAACCTTGAGCTGCTTATGCGGCAGATAACGCGCTAAAGCCAAGGGCAGCGAGCCTTGCGAAAGATTGAGCCAACGGGATTTTTCACGGGGTTTGGGAATCGGATAAGTCATGACAAAACAGTTTGTAATAAGTAAATACAAGCACCATAGGCCGTCTGAAAAATTTTCAGACGGCCTTTAGCGATCAAATAGATTTTCAATTTTACTGGATACAGGTTTAAAAGAATATAAGCCCTTACATTCAGACGGCCACGCCGGCCAGTTTTCCAATAAATCCAGTTATCACCAATGCCGCAACGCCCCATAGGCACACGCGCAAAACGGCGGGGATGACAGGCGCGCCGCCCAGTTTGGCGGAGGCATAGCCCAGTAATGCCAGGCCGAACAAAGTGGAGACTGCCAAGGCAGGAACAATGGCGACAGAAACCGTCAACGCGACCAATAAAGGCAAAATCGCGCCGGCACAAAATGAAGCGGCAGAAGCCAGCGCGGCCTGCATGGGTTGGGCGGCAGAGGTTTCGGTAATGCCGATTTCGTCACGTGCATGAGCGGCGAGTGCATCGTGTTCCATCAAGGCTTTGGCCACCTCTACAGCGAGCGGGTCGGTCAAACCGCGGCGGCGGTAAATTTCCGTCAGCTCTTCCAACTCCGCATCAGGATTATTTGCCAACTCAAAACGCTCTTTGTGTAAATCGGCTTTTTCCGTATCCGATTGGCTGGACACGGAAACGTACTCCCCCGCCGCCATTGACACCGCGCCCCCGATAAGCGCCGAAACGCCCGTCAACAGCAGGGTTTGGAAATCAGGCGCGGCAGCGGCTACACCCGTCAACAGCGAGGCAGTAGAAATCAGGCCGTCATTGGCACCCAACACGCTTGCCCGAAGCCAGTTGTTGCGGTCGCTGAAATGGCGTTCGCTGTGGTGTGAATACATATATGCTCCGATAAATTGGCGTTTTCCAGATGATGATAACATTGTATTGTTTTTTGAAATCAATGTCAGTTTATCCCTTCAAATCAAGTATTCTTAAATCTTTCTGCTGCCATTTCAAACCATAAAACCAATATTCCTCTTTGGATTTTTCAGACAGCCTTAACGTTTTTACAAGCAAATTTATTGTTCCAAGTCATGGCATTATCACAAGGCAGTTTTGTGCTGCTTGGTTTATCGGCTTAAAGATGCTATCTTTATGAATCTTTCCACTCCTCAATCCATTGAAAGGATGTACCATGTCCGAAGAAAACAAAATCAAAGTAAACGATTTGCCTGAAGATAAAAAAGAGCAAACCGAAGAAACCGAGCTGCCCGTTATCAACAACGAAGAAAAACGCGGCGGTCATGGCGAAGGCGGTTGCTGCGGCGCATGCGGCGGCTAATCTTCCCGACAAAGCCCCCAAGGCCGTCTGAAAAGTCTTACTTTTCAGACGGCCTTTTCTTTTCTAAACAATTACAGGTAAATCAATGAAAGGATGCGGGAGAAGAATTTAAACCCAACCGCGTTTGTGCTACATTCATATCTTTACAAACCACAACAATCTGCACACGCAGACACACAAGGAAGAAAAAAATGTTTTGGTATATCGTTGGTTTTTTCGCCTTCATCGTTTCCCTGCTTTCCCTTTGGGTCAATGCCAGCGCATTCGGCATGGAAGAGGATGGCACGCCGCAATCCGAATATGAAAAAATGTTGGGCTTGGGTGCGAAATTGAAAGATAAAGAGACAGCCGCAAAAGAGCGTGAAGCGGCACGTTTTCACCCTGACGATTAAGCCTTATAGACTGGACAATCGTGCCGAACTGGGCTAATGTTCCAAACGCATAATGCACACCAACACAACTATACGAGAAGGTAAGAGAAATGACTGTACGAATCGAACACGATTTATTGGGCGACCGCGAGATCCCTGCTGAAGTATATTGGGGCATCCATACTTTGCGCGCCATTGAAAACTTTAAAATTTCCACGCAAAAAATTTCCAACGTACCGCAATTTGTCCGCAGCATGGTCATGGTTAAAAAAGCCACCGCGCAAGCCAACGGCGCATTGGGTGCCATCAAGCCGGAAATCGCGACCGCCATCGAAAAAGCCTGCGATGAAGTATTGGTCAAAGGCCGCTGCCTCGACCAATTCCCGTCCGACGTTTATCAAGGCGGCGCCGGTACTTCGGTCAACATGAATACCAACGAAGTCATTGCCAACCTCGCATTGGAAGTCTTGGGACACGAAAAAGGCCACTACGACATCGTCAATCCGATGGACCATGTCAACGCCAGCCAATCCACCAACGACGCCTACCCTACCGGCTTCCGCCTTGCCGTGTATTACAGCATCGGCGAATTGCTCGACAAACTGGCTATCCTGAAAAACGCCTTTGCCGCCAAAGCCGAAGAATTTAAAGATGTTTTGAAAATGGGCCGCACCCAGCTTCAAGATGCCGTGCCGATGACTGCCGGACAAGAATTCCAATCTTTCCAAGTGTTGCTGGAAGAAGAAATCCTCAACCTCGACCGCACCCGCTCCCTGCTGCTTGAAGTCAACCTCGGTGCCACCGCCATCGGTACAGGCGTGAATACGCCTAAAGGCTATGCGGCTTTGGTTGTTGAGAAACTTTCCGAAGTCAGCGGCCTGCCTTGCAAACTGACTGAAAACCTGATCGAAGCAACCTCCGACTGCGGCGCATATGTGATGGTACACGGCGCATTGAAACGCACAGCCGTCAAACTGTCCAAAATCTGTAATGACTTGCGCCTGCTCTCTTCTGGTCCGCGCGCCGGTTTGAAAGAAATCAACCTGCCTGAATTGCAGGCCGGTTCTTCCATCATGCCAGCCAAAGTCAATCCCGTGATTCCCGAAGTTGTCAACCAAGTCTGCTTCAAAGTCATCGGCAACGACACCACCATCACTTTCGCAGCCGAAGCAGGTCAGTTGCAGCTGAACGTTATGGAGCCGGTAATCGCCCAATGTATGTTTGAAACTATTTCCCTCTTGGGCAATGCCGCGGTCAACCTGGCCGACAAATGCGTCAAAGGCATTACGGTCAACCGCGAAATCTGCGAACACTACGTCTTCAACTCCATCGGTTTGGTCACTTATCTGAACCCATACATCGGCCACCGCAATGGCGACTTGGTCGGCAAAATCTGCGCCCAAACCGGCAAAGGCGTGCGCGAAGTCGTACTGGAGCGCGGTTTGTTGAGCGAAGAAGAGCTCAACCGCATCCTCTCCCCAGAAAACCTGATTAATCCTCATCTGTAATGAGGATTTGAAATCAAAGGCCGTCTGAAACTTTAAACGTTTAAAGTTTCAGACGGCCTTTTCATATTGATATTGATATTTATCGAATTTTTTTGCGAAATTCAGAATTAAAAGATAGCCTGACCGTCAGGTTTGATTTAACATGGTGTTGCCCCAGCCTGTTTCTTCCTTAAGGTTATGCCGGTAATGATGCCTCAAAAGGAACCGGATATTGGAATAACATCTTCATTTATTAGGAAAACCAGATGAATCAAATTACACGCGAACAAATGCTGCAAGTATTCGAAAATCGCTGCTCCACCCGTTATTACGATCCCAACAAAAAAATCAGCCAAGAAGATTTTGCCGCGATTTTAGAATTTGCCCGCCTTTCTCCCAGCTCTGTCGGCTCCGAGCCATGGAAATTCTTGTTGATTCAAAACAAAGCCCTGCGTGAGAAAATCAAGCCTTTCAGCTGGGGTATGCAATTCCAACTGGACGACTGCAGCCATCTGGTGATTATCCTTGCCAAGAAAAATGCCCGTTACGATACCCCGTTCTTCCGCAGTGTTGCCGAACGCAGGGGCCTGCAAGGAGAGCAACTGGAAAAAGCGTTGGCAAGATACAAAAGCTTCCAAGAAACCGACATTAAAATTGCCGACGACCAACGCGCACTCTTTGACTGGAGCGGCAAGCAGACCTATATTGCTTTGGCCAATATGCTTACAGGTGCAGCGGCCATCGGCATCGATTCCTGCCCAATCGAAGGCTTCAACTACGACAAAATGAACGAAGTATTGGCAGCAGAAGGCCTGTTTGATGCCAACGAATGGGGCGTATCCGTAGCGGCAACATTCGGCTATCGTGCCAAAGAAATCACTAAAAAATCACGCAAACCGATTGATGAAATGGTGACTTGGGTCGAATAAGCAGTTTGCATTCTCAGGGCGGCGAATGTCGCCCTTTTACTTTTTTAAAATAGTGAGGTAAATTCCGTAACAACAAATGCTTCTAAATTTAAAAATCAAAAGGCCGTCTGAAACCATGTGTCAGAAATCTTAGATTTCATTTCACACCGTTTCAGACGGCCTGATTTAATACGCTTCTACTTAAAACGATACTTTCAAACTGCCGTAGAAGGCACGGCCATGCTCGTTGTACGTTTGTGCGCCGGCAGTTGTACGGTACAGTTTTTTGTCAAACAGATTGCTGATACCGCCACGGACGGCCACGCGTTTGTTCCAGTTGTAGCCTGCATTGATGCCCCAAATGCCGTAAGAGCCGACTTGCGTTTGGTTATGTTCGGAAGACAACGCTGCCACGCCTGCACGCGGATTGCCGTTTTGCTCCAAACGGTTGACTGCCACGCCGCGCGGCTTGGTGCGGCCGTAGTGGGTAAAGGTCAGATTGGCATCGAAGCGTTCGTTCGGCGTCCAAGACAGTGTGCTGTTGATGGTGTGTTTCGGCACTAAAGACAATGGATTGCCTTGATAATCTTCGGATTTGTGCATGTAAGTGAAATTGTTGCTCCACTTGAGTGTGTCATGCAACGGAATCACCAAGTTGCCTTCGATACCCGAAATAGTCGCTTTCGGCGTATTTTCCCATTGTAGGAGCCAGTTGCCGATATTGCTGGTGGCAATAAGCTGGTCGCCAATCACGATTTTATTGCGGTACGCATTATGGAAATAAGTCGCGGAAGCCTGCCAGCCGTTTTTGTTAAACTCAAGACCAATCTCTTTATTGATGCTGGTTTCAGGTTTCAAATTGCTGTTGCCCATGTAGTAGCAGCGGACACTGTTCGGCGCATTAAGCGGACAACCCTGACCGCGTGTGTACAGGATAAAGTCAGGATTGGTTTGATACAAATTTGGCGCTTTGTACGCACGGGCAACACCGCCTTTGACCAACCAATTTTCGCCGATTTGATGCGAGAAGTTCAAAGCCGGACTCCAGTTGCTACCGCTGTCGCTGTTGTGGTCAAAACGGATAGCCGGAATCAGATGGGTTTTGTCGGTCAATGAAATATTGTCTTCAACGTAGGCTGCCCAGTTACGTTGCGAAGCCTTGCTGCCGCGCGTTGCGGAGATACCGTTAAACGCATCGGTTTTACCTTGGTCTTTAAATCCCTGACTATTGGAAGCAGGATCGTCCAACTTACTGTCAGTAAATTCCGCACCGACCGTCAACACATTATCAACACCAAGTTTAAACGGAATATTTGCTTCGCTGCTAAAGCGCAGGTTTTTCAGACGGCTTTGAACAAAATCCAAGCCTGTATAGCTGCCTTCCGGACCGCCTGCCAAACCTTCAGGCAAGTGGCTGTTGACTGTACGCTCATAACTGATCACGTTTTTGGTATCACCCCATTCCCATGCGCCGTCATGCGTTAAAGAATAAGCGGAACGGTATAAGCGGGCAGTTTCGGCTTTGCTGTCGGCCAAAGAATTAACCAAAGCAGAACGCGGATTGCTGTTTTGCGTATCGCCGTTGTAGATATTGCCCTGACGGCTGTAACTACTGTCTAAAATCAATGTTTGTGCAGGGCTGATTTTCCATTGCAGACGGCCTGCAATGTCTTTATTGCGTACGCCTTCGACACCGGCCGCGCTGTCATTACCGTGTCCGGCATTAATATCAGCAGCATCTGCATCCGTTTTATTTAAATTGCCGTAAATACGGAAGCCCAAAGTATCTTGGATAATTGGACCACTCAAATTGAATCCGATACGGCGGGTTGCGCCCTCTTTGCTGTCTTGCGGCTGATTGGCGTAAAGATTGACTTGGCCTTTAAATTCCTTAGACACTTTTTTGGTGACGATATTGACCACGCCACCCATCGCACCCGAGCCGTAACGTGTTGCCGCCGGACCGCGCAAAACGGTAATGGATTCGATTTCTTCAACCGGTACCCAGTTACTGTCGCCGCGCGTATTGCGTTCACCGCGCATACTGATCCGCTCGGACTGGCGCGAATTAACCGGCTTGCCGTCAATCAAAATCAAAGTGTTTTCAGGACCCATACCGCGCAAGTCGATTTGGCGTTTGTTGCCACGCTGACCTGTTGCCGTATTGCCGGTCAGGTTGACACCCGGCATGGTGCGGACAAATTCGGAAATATCATTGGCTGCAGGACGTTTGTCGATATCGTCTTTAGAAATACGCGATACGCCGAGCGATTGCTGTAACTGCTTCTCGGCAGTAACGTAAACGGTATCGACTTCAGCCTGTTCAACTGCTTTCTCTTCAGCTGCGTGTGAGAATGCACTAATTAACGCCAAAGGCAAAATGGCGAGTGTGAATGTTTTCATTGCATTGTTTCTCTTGGTTTTGTTTGTTTAAAATCAAAATAAAAATTATTCGAGATTTTAAATAAACTTAACAGAGTTTTCAATGCAATTAAGAGTGATTTACAATTAAAAGTTAAATTGTGCTAATAGAAATAACAAAATACCAAACAAGTAAAAAGGCCGTCTGAAACAGTATGAAACGAAATCCGAGATTCCTATCATACCGTTCAGACGGCCTTATTCAAATTTTAATTATTTGCCTGCTGCTTTTTGCAAAAGGGCATACAATTCGTCTTTGAGTTTGAGTTTGGCTTTTTTCAGCTCCTCGATTTCTTCGGCGCCGCTGGTTACCACGTTATTCACCAAACCGGTAATTTTATCGTCCAGCTCGTTGTGCTCCTCAAACAAACGGGCAAAGTGTGCATCCTCTTGTTTCAGTTTAGAAATCAGATCGCGATATTCTGGAAACATTTTGTTTTCCTCTCTTGTTAATTAAATAAAAAAGTACTGCTGCCAAAAACTAGGACGAATTAATCTTTAGCTTCATTATAACAAACACGGGCGTTTTATCCAGTCTTTTTTAAGCCGAAACTGTTTTATGTCAAAATTAATAATATCACCATTAGCCATCGTCCCAATGGAAAGAAACAGGTTTCTAGACGGTTTGCCGACTTGGGCATACAATCGGGCTTATGCGTTTACACAATGGCCGAACCACCCTATTCCGTCATATCAACGGCATGGACGGACAATTTATCCTGCTTGAAAACCATCCTTCATGGATGCCGGTCAATGATGCCGATTTCAACCATGCCGCCCCCTTGCCCGACGGTTTGGCCGTACACGAAGAATCGTTTTATCCATTTGAAAAAATAGATGCTGCCGAATCGGCAGACAATATCAAAATCTTCAGCGAAGAAGCTCTACGGCTGGAGAAAGAACGATTAAATGCGGTAGCCTTGGTAGAACTGGCAAAAAATCTTAAAGCCGCCCAAGCCGAAGCCGATTTGGTCGCGCTTCTGGAAAAAATGGATTTTCATTTAAAACAAGATGATATTTTCAAATAAACCCTTCAATCTCAGGCCGTCTGAAACCAAACACCCGACACAATTGTTGACAATGCAAGAAAAATAGTTCATCTTGAACCAATTCGCAGCACTCCATCCTATATTTTCAGCCCATCACAAAGGAATCGAGAACATGTTTTCAAAAAGCGTTACCCTCGCACAATATGACCCCGATTTGGCAGCAGCCATCGCCCAAGAAGACAAGCGCCAGCAAGACCACGTCGAGCTGATCGCCTCTGAAAACTACGTCAGCTGTGCCGTCATGGAAGCCCAAGGTTCACAATTGACCAACAAATACGCTGAAGGCTATCCTGGCAAACGCTACTACGGCGGCTGTGAATACGTTGATATTGTTGAACAATTGGCGATTGACCGCGCTAAAGAGTTGTTTGGCGCAGAATATGTCAATGTCCAACCGCACTCCGGCTCGCAAGCCAACCAAGCCGTGTATGCTTCTGTTTTGAAACCGGGCGACACCATTTTGGGCATGTCTCTGGCACACGGCGGCCACTTGACCCACGGCGCAAGCGTTAACATCTCCGGCAAACTCTACAACGCCATTACTTATGGTTTGGATGAAAACGAAGTTCTCGATTATGCCGAAGTAGAACGCTTGGCACTTGAACACAAACCCAAAATGATTGTGGCCGGTGCATCTGCCTATGCGTTGCAAATCGACTGGGCAAAATTCCGCGAAATCGCCGATAAAGTCGGCGCATACCTTTTTGTCGACATGGCGCACTATGCGGGTCTGATTGCCGGCGGCGAATATCCTAACCCGGTGCCATTCTGCGACTTCGTAACCACTACCACCCACAAAACCCTGCGCGGCCCTCGCGGCGGTGTGATTTTGTGCCGTGACAATACCCACGAAAAAGCGTTGAATTCCGCCATCTTCCCAAGCCTGCAAGGCGGTCCGTTGATGCACGTTATCGCTGCCAAAGCCGTAGCGTTTAAAGAAGCGTTGCAACCTGAGTTCAAACAATACGCGAAACAAGTGAAAATCAATGCTGCCGCCATGGCGGAAGAGTTGGTCAAACGCGGTTTGCGCATCGTTTCCGGCCGTACTGAAAGCCACGTTTTCCTCGTTGACCTGCAACCGATGAAAATCACCGGCAAAGCCGCCGAAGCCGCTTTGGGCAAAGCACACATCACCGTCAACAAAAACGCCATCCCAAATGATCCGGAAAAACCATTCGTTACCTCCGGCATCCGCATCGGCTCCGCCGCCATGACTACACGCGGCTTTAACGAAGCAGACGCGCGCGTATTGGCAAACTTGGTTGCCGACGTATTGGCCAACCCTGAAGACGAAGCCAATCTCGCCAAAGTCCGCGAACAAGTGACTGCTTTGTGCAATAAATATCCGGTTTACGGCGCATAAACATTTCGCCTTGGATAAAATAACAGGCCGTCTGAAACTTCAGACGGCCTTTTTTTATTGCAACTTTTCTTTTAAATTTCAAAACTGTTTGTTTCGCTGACTTTGCGTATCATGCCTGCCGCGACAGTATGGTTGGTGGCTTCGTCAATCAAAATAAACGCGCCTTGTGCATGGTTGTCTTCGTATGCGGCAGCAGCGAGCGGCTGTTGGGTTTTGAAGCTGATGCTGCCGATATCGTTGAGCTTGAGCGTTTCGGCGGATTCGACGCGGCTGAGGGTATTGACGTCCCAAACGTAGGCAATTTCGCTGATTTTTACGGGCGTGGTTTGGGTAGTGTGTTTCAGCAAATATTTTCGGCGCAGATTGAGCGGAATATCGTCAAACCAGCAAAGCGCGGCTTGAAATTGTTGTTCGGGAACAATGGCGCTGTCGGCTGAAACAATGCTGTTGCCGCGTGAAATATCGATATCGGTATCCAAAACGACAGTCAACACTTCCCCTGCTTTGGCAGATTCGGTTTTACCGTTGGCATTGTAGATTTCGGCAACTTTGGCAACATGGCCGCTGGGCAGGACTTTAACTTCATCGCCCACTTTCAGACGGCCTGCTTCCAATCTGCCTTGATAGCCACGAAAGTCGTCGCTGCTGCTGCCGTCTTGGCGCGCCACGCGTTGTACGGGAAAGTGCGCAGCTTGGTCGGCGGCATTTTGACGGTTGACGGGCAGGCTTTCGAGCAAAGGCAAAAGCGGCAAACCTTGATACCATGGGGTTTGGCTGCTGGCATTAACGATATTGTCGCCTTTTAATGCGCTGATGGGCAGGAAGTGGATTTGGGCTTGGAGGCCGATTTGTTCTGCCAGTTTTCGATAGGCCTCGGTAATGGCTTGATATTTGGCTTCGTCAAAGTCGAGCAGGTCGAGTTTGTTGACGGCGACGATGATGTTGGGGCAGCCCAAGAGTTTCAGAATCGCGCTGTGGCGTTTGGTTTGCGGCAGGAGGACGGGCTCGCTGCCGGAAAAATCGACGCGCGTGGCATCGACCAAAATAATGGCGGCATCGGCAGTTGATGCGCCGGTAACCATATTGCGCGTGTATTGCTCGTGTCCCGGCGTGTCGGCAATAATGAATTTGCGTTTGGGCGTGGCAAAATAACGGTAGGCCACGTCAATGGTAATGCCTTGTTCGCGCTCGGCGGCAAGGCCGTCTGTCAGGCTGGCAAAGTCGGGCGTTTCGCCGTTTTCGGCAGCACGGTTAAGCTTGTCAATCTGGTCGGTCAGCAAGGTTTTGCTGTCGTAGAGCAGGCGGCCGATGAGGGTGGATTTGCCGTCATCGACACTGCCGGCGGTAATGAAGCGTAAAAGCGGAGCGGAAGCTGCGGTCATGATTCTTTCCCATTTCTCGTGATTTCTCAAACTGACTGCTACTTTAAACAGGCCGTCTGAAAATGGGAAAGAATGTTTGGTTGTTAAAAAAGCTGTTTTCGTTATATCGCAAAGCTATGGGATATTGCCTCACGCTATCCGTTTTCTCCGGGTTGCCAACCAACACACAATCGACCCTAAGCACACCATCCCCGCACCCTGCCAAAACGTCATGGACAAAGGCGCGCTAATCAAAAACGATGACACAACCGCAGACAATACCGGAATGAAATAAGATGCGCCCGCCAATACAGTCAGATTGCCGCGCGAAATACCGATATTCCACACTGCATAGCCCAAACCCATGCAAGCTGCGGCGGCAACGGCATAGCCGAGCGATACGGAATCAAAACTCAACGTATCCGCGCCGCTGAGAAAATACTCTATCCACAACAATATCGACACCAACGCAAAGAAAAAACCGACACTGCTGCATTCCGCTTTCACACGCGCCGTCAGCGTACAATATGCCGCCCAAAACACTGCGTCCGCAAATGCCATGATGTAGCCGCCGGGATTGGTTCGGACATTGTGGTAAATACCGGAAATCGACAAGCCGACATCGCCGCCCAATACAGTGGCAATCCCCAAAAACGACAGCACAAAGCCGATGACTATCCACCATTTTGACGGCTGTTTATTGAAATATACCGCCCCAACGATGGTAAACGTCGGCCACAAATAATTGACCATGCCGATTTCCACTGCCTGTCTTGCGTTTTGCGCAAAACCGACCGATAACGACAAACACAGTTCGCAGCCGACAAAAAACACGCTCGCCCAAAACAGATAGCTGCGGTTGTAATTGCGCAAATGCGGCCGGCCGAAAATCAGCCAAATCAATACGGTGGACAAGGTGTACATCATTGCCGCGCCGCCCACTGCCCCCATATGCAGGCTCAAAGAGCGTATCAGAGAAATGACGAAGCTCCACAAGGCAACGGCAAGCAGCCCGATGGCAGTGGCTTGTTTGGATGAAATATTTTGAGATAAGAAATGAATCATGGCGTATGTGTTGAAGATGGTTTTATTAGGTTTATCGTAGTTTGAATATATCGTTTCTACATTAATTATTTTAACGGTTTCAAGGCCGTCTGAAAATGATTGTTTTAGACGGCCTTCTATTTGCAATTAGTCCTAAACATGACTATAATCCGCATCCAATTAGTCAATATCGAGACCAATTTATGAATCAGCTCGACCAACTCGGTATGCGCATCAGCCATATAGACAGCGCATTCGACCAATGGATTAAACAGCAAAACACCAACTACAATACCTTTGCCGTTCTCTACACCTTAGCCACCGAAGGCAGCCGCACTCAAAAATACATAGGCGAAGAATGGAGCCTGCCCAAGCAAACCGTTTCCGGCACATGCAAAACGCTGGCGGAACAAGGCTTGCTGACATTTCACGAAAGCGAACAAGACAAACGCGAACGCTTATTGTCACTGACCGAGCAAGGCAAGGAATCTGCCACACCATTGGTGCAAAACATGCAGGAATTCAGCAAACGAATTTTTACCGCCTTCGGTGAAAAACGTGCAGCCCGACTGTTTGCCGATTTGGACGCATTGGCCGAATTAATGGCGCAAATCCTCAATACTAAATAAGGAGGGCATCCATGTGGAAAATGCTGAAACACATCGGTCAAACACACCGCCGCAAACTCATCACAACCTTCTCTCTCGTCGGCTTGGATAATCTGCTCTTGCTGGTATATCCCGTGTTTGGTGGTTGGGCGATTAATGCCGTTATGGAAGGCAACGTCTGGCAGGCAATGTTGTATGGTGTGGTGGTTTTATTAATG
The DNA here is from genome assembly GCF_003044645.1 of Neisseria subflava. Lineage (GTDB taxonomy): Bacteria > Pseudomonadota > Gammaproteobacteria > Burkholderiales > Neisseriaceae > Neisseria > Neisseria subflava_B. The sequence continues at coordinate 198,360 of NZ_POXL01000003.1, read as the reverse complement.
TGGCTGGTCGGCGCCGCCCGCCGAGCAGCAGATACGCGTACGTTTACCCAAATCTATACCGAAATCGCCGTCCCCGTTGTATTGGAACAGCGCAAGCGAGAAGTACCGCATTCCGCCATTACCGCACGCGTTGCCCTATCGCGTGAGTTTGTCAGCTTTTTTGAAGAACACCTGCCCATCGCTGCTACTTCGCTGGTCTCCATCTTCGGTGCATGTATGATGTTGCTGATGTTGGAATTTTGGGTGGGCGTATTGGCTGTCGCGATACTTGCCCTGTTTTTATGGTTGCTGCCGCGTTTTGCCGCCATCAGCGAAAACCTATATTTCCGTTTAAACAACCGGCTTGAACGCGACAACCACCTTATCCGCGACGGCAACGAACATCAGCTCTACCGCCACTACGGCTGGGTTGCCAAACTACGCGTGCTGATTTCCAACCGCGAAGCCTTAGGCTATCTCAGTATCGGTATGGCGATGAGCGTATTGTTCGGCTTCGCCTTTATACACATGACGCTTAAAGGCTATGGCAGCGCCGGCCATATCTATTCCGTCAGCACTTATTTATGGATGTTTGCAATGAGCTTGGACGACGTACCGCGCTTGGTCGAACAATACTCCAATCTAAAAGATATCGGACAACGCGTTGAACTCTCGGAAGAAAACAATCTTTCTAAGGCCGTCTGAAACCTTAACACACTATCAGGACATATTATATTATGAGTTGGTTTTATTTAATCTTAGCCGGTATGCTGGAAATCGGCTGGCCATTGGGCTTAAAGCTGGCACAACAGGAAGGCTACCGCTGGCATGGCTTTGCCGCCGCGCTTGCCTGCATCATCGGCAGCGGATACTTCCTTTACCTTGCCCAAAAAAGTATTCCGATGGGTACAGCCTACGCCGTCTGGACAGGCATAGGCGCGGCGGGGGCTTTTTTGGTGGGCGTTGTATTTTTCAACGATGCCGCCAACTTCGGCCGCTGGCTCGGCGCATTTCTCATCATCTCCGGCGTCGTAGTGATGAAACTCTCCAGCGGAAACTGAAAATCTCGTTTCTATCCAATCCAAGGCCATCTGAACGAGCATATTCAGACGGCCTAATACCTTCCCGAATATAACGAAATCATCTTAAATTAAAACCAAGCATTCTTTCCTTTTTTCAGACGGCCTGTTTAAAGTGGCGACTGTCCATTATTCAAACAATCGGTTATAGCCGTCCAACAAAGGAATCCAAATGAGCCAAGCCAATCCGCTTCCACCCGAACTCTCCGTCCAACTCTCAACTCTATCCCCCACCCAACTTGCCTGGCTCTCCGGCTATTGCTGGGCGCAAAGCCAAGGCATATCCGGTATAGCAACCCAACCATCTGCCCTGCAAACAGCTGCCTCGACAGTCAGCCGCCGCGTATTAGTCCTCTCCGCCTCCCAAACCGGCAATGCCCGCAGCGTTGCCGAATCCTTACATGCCAAACTTCAAGCTGCCGGCGTAGAAGCCCGCCTCAGTAGTGCAGGCGATTTCAAAAGCAAAACCCTGCCCGACGAAGACATCATCCTTTTAGTTACCTCCACCCAAGGCGAAGGCGAACCGCCCGAAGAAGCCCTGCCCCTGTACAAATTCATCTACGGCAAAAAGAAACCTGATCTCAGCAAACTGACCTTTACCGTCTTGGGCCTTGGCGATTCCTCCTATCCCAACTTCTGCCAAGCAGGCAAAGACTTTGATGCCAAATTTGCCGAACTGGGAGCAGGCCGTCTGAACGACTTGGGCATTTGTGACTTAGAATTCCAAGCCGATGCCGACGCATGGATTGCCGCCGTCGTACCCAAAGTAGCCGAATTAACCGCCCAAGCAGCAAGCCCAAGTATAACCGCTGCACCAAACAGTTCAGCAACACCAAGCAACGACGCCATTTATACCAAAGAAAAACCCTACACAGCCACCCTATCCGTGCGCCAAAAAATTACCTCGCGCGATGCGGAAAAAGACGTCGAACACATCGAAATCGACCTCAGCGGCTCAGGTTTGCATTATCAGGCAGGCGACGCACTCGGCATATGGCCGCTGAATGCCGCCGACCTCGTTCAAGAAATCCTCGACCTCAACCAACTGAACGGCAACGAAACCGTCCAACTTTCAGACGGCCGCGAAACCGACATCCGCACCGCCCTGACCGAATCCGCAGACATCACCCAAAACACACCGGCATTCGTCCAACAATACGCCGAATTAACAAACAACGAAGAACTCAAAACCATAGTCGCAGATAAAGCCCAACTGGATGCCTACCTCGCCGCCACACCGCCCGTAGGCGTATTTGCCGCCCATCCACACCCACTGGACGCACAAACCCTATACAGCCTCTTCCGCCCACAAACCCCGCGCCTTTACTCCATCGCCTCCGCACAAGACGAAGTCGGCGAAGAAGTCCACCTTACCGTAGGCGTCGTCCGTTTCAACCACCACGACCACACCTACACCGGCGCAGCATCCGGCTACTTGGGCGAACGCCTCGAAGAAGGCGGCGAAGTCCGCGTCTTTGTCGAACCCAACCCCAACTTCCGCCTACCCCAAAACGGCGATACCCCCATCATCATGATCGGCGCAGGCACAGGCGTCGCCCCCTTCCGCTCCTTTATGCAGCAACGTGCCGCCAATGGCGACAGCGGCAAAAACTGGCTCTTCTTCGGCAACCAACGCCTGGCTGACGACTTCCTCTACCAACTCGAATGGAGCGAATGGCGCAAAGACGGCCTCCTCACCCGCGCCGACCTCGCATGGAGCCGACAAGGCGAACATAAAGTCTATGTCCAACACAAAATCGCCGAACGCGCCGCCGAAGTTTGGAACTGGCTGCAACAAGGCGCACACATCTACGTCTGCGGCGACGCCGCACGCATGGCACGCGATGTCGAAAACGCCCTGATCGAAGTCATCGAAACCCAAGGCAAACTCAGCCGTGATGAAGCCGAAGACTATCTCAACGACCTGCGCGAAGACAAACGCTACCAACGCGACGTTTATTGATTGGATAAACAAAAATAAAGGCCGTCTGAAATTCAGTTTTCAGACGGCCTTTTTAAAGAGCCTGCTCGGATTGTTATCAACTCACCCGGTTTTGCATTATAATTGTGCAAATTTGACTCACTCGAAAGAAAATAAATTGGAAGGATTACAACAACTTGTAGATTTATTGGTGGGTTTTGTCGATTGGATATTGAAATTACTGGCATTCTTGTTTTAAACTACGTTTCATTCTTTTATACATTAAAGACGTATTTTCATCATGCAAACCGCGCAACGCTCTGCTACTTTCTTCTATTGGTACCACACAAACGTGCGGTACTTTTTTGCGCTTGTCTGAAACAGACCAAATTGAAAATACGCAAATTAGAGCCGCCTCATTTGAGCGGCTTTTTTTATACCCACCATGGCCGCTTAAATCCACCCATTTTTAAGAAATAAGGAATACAGCCATGACTGCCTCAACTAAAATCCACAGCCAAACACAAATGTTACACACCTGCCGTATGGTCGTTGACAGCAACAGCCACCACAGCATGCTCAACATGCACACTTTGCCTGATTCGCCTGACAGCCTCATCAGCGAAGCCCTGATTCCGCAAGTGCGCACCATCGCGACTTTAATTGCCGCAGAGCGCCACGACTTCAATCAAAGCAGCCCCAACGTTTTTACTGATGAAGCAGATTTCTTCGCAGCGCGTATTTTGGTTTTGGGTGTACGCCGTTTCCATTTGGATATTACCCTGCTGCCTATGCTCAAAACCGCCAACAAACGCGCCGAAGCTTTCGCCAAACGCCATCACATGCCCTTCTCTCCCGCTGAAATGCAAATGTCCCTGCACACCCGCCGCCCTGCCAACCTGTTGATTATCGAAACCGAACACGAAATGCCTGCACTGGGCAATCTGGCTGCCAACAGCCGTGCATTTGCAGCGCAACTTTCCAATATTATTTTGTAAAACCACTTGAAAAACAGGGAAATGGTTTAATATTAGGCAAACACACTCCGCCGAAATCTCGGCAAAGACAAACCTCTCTCAGGAAAAACAATGAAAAAACTGATTGCCTTAGCCGCCCTTTCCACTTTTGCCCTCGCTGCCTGCAAAGACAATACCCAAGCGCAACTTGAGCAGCAACAAAAACAAATCGAAGCATTGCAACAACAGTTGGCACAACAAAACGGCCAACAAGAAGACAATACGGTTTACCAGCTCACGCCTGAAGCCGTGAAAGACACCATTCCTGCCGAAGCACAAGCCAACGGCAACAACGGCCAACCGGTAACCGGTACAGACGGCCAACAATACATCTACGACCAATCCACCGGCAGCTGGCTGCTGCAAAGCTTGATAGGTACTGCAGCCGGTGCATTTATCGGCAACGCATTGGCCAATAAATTTACTCAGGCGCGCAATCAAAACAGCCCGATTGCCCGTCAAGCCCGTGCCAACTATTATCAAAGCGCACGTCCAAACGGACGCACCAGCCAACAGCTGAATACACGCACCCTGCGTGCCCAGCAACAAAACGCCCAGCAGCAACAACGATACCGTGAAACTACGCGTCAGCCTTCCAACTACCGCCGCCCAAGCATGGGTCGAGGCTTTGGCCGCCGTCGCTGATTCGGTTTATATTCCATCTTTGATATAAATACGCACAATATAAAAGGCCGTCTGAAAATCTGATTTTCAGACGGCCTTTGGTTTTCTCTATTTTCTTATTGTAGACTTGCGGATCTGTCTGTATGCGTTATGCCCAGAAATCGCGAGGTGCATCCAATACGGGTTTGACGATACCGGTACGGATGGCGAAATCGCCAAAACCTTCATCATCTAAACGGTTTCGAGACCAATCTGCCACCCAGCCTTCGACAATTTCAAGGATTTCAGGTTCGGTAATGTTTTCTTTAAACAGGCGAGGAATGCGTGTGCCTTCACGGTTGCCGCCTGCGTAGAGGTTGTAGCGGCCGACGGCTTTGCCGACCAAACCGATTTCCGCCAGCATGGCGCGGCCGCAACCGTTGGGACAACCGGTTATGCGCAAAACGATGTATTCGTCTTCAAAACCATATTTGGCGAACATTTCGTCAATTTTATCGGAGAATGTTGGTAGGAAACGCTCAGCCTCCGCCATCGCCAGCGGACAGGTCGGCAAGGCAACGCAGGCCATCGAGTTCTCACGCTGGATGGTAATCGATTTGCTGATTAATCCATGCTCTTTAGCGATTTTATCAATCGTATCTTTTAATTCCGGCGGTACATTGGCGACCACCAGATTTTGATTGGCCGTCAGACGGAAGTCACCGGGATGGATTTTGGCAATTTCGCGGATGCCTGTTTTCAATGGTCTACCGGGATAATCGAGCAGGCGGCCGTTTTCAATAAACAAAGTCAAATGCCAGTTGCCTTCATGCCCTTGTACCCAGCCGATGTGGTCGCCGCGATGCGTAAATTCGTAAGGGCGGATGGGTTCAAACTTAATGCCCATGCGCCTTTCGACTTCTTCTTTGAACACATCCACGCCCACGCGTTGCAGCGTATAGCGTGTACGCGCTGCTTTGCGGTCGCTGCGGTTGCCCCAGTCGCGCTGGGTGCTGACAACAGCTTCAGCGGCGTTGAGGGTGTATTCCAGCGGAACGAAACCGAATTCGTAAGAAGTGTTCGGATAGGTTTTAGTATTGCCGTGTTCACTGGACAAACCGCCACCGACCAATACATTGAAGCCCACCAACCTGCCGTTTTCTGCAATCGCCACGAAACCCAAGTCATTAGAATGAATGTCCACATCATTATCGGGCGGAATTACGACGGCAGTTTTGAATTTGCGCGGCAAATAGGTTTTACCCAAAATCGGCTCGACCTCATCGGCAATTTCTTTATTGCGCGGCTCGGTCGGCTCGGTTGTAAACACTTTTTCACCATCCAGCCAGACATCAGCATATGCCATCGTGCGCGGCAGAAGGTGCATACTGATACGCGCCGCCCATTCATAGGCTTCTTGGTGCAACGTGCTTTGCACTGGATTGCTGGTACACAACACATTACGGTTGACATCGCTGGCTGTGGCAATGGAATCCAAACCAAGTTTATGCAATGCCTGATGTGCCTGTTTTAAATCGGTTTTCAGAATGCCATGGTATTGGAAGGTTTGACGGTTGGTCAGTCGGATGGAGCCGTAAATCGTATTTTCACCGGCAAATTTGTCAATACCCAGCCACTGCTTCGGCGTAATGATGCCGCCGGGCAGACGGCAACGCAACATCATGTTTTTTAAGGGCTCAAGTTTTTGTTCGGTACGCTCGGCACGAATATCGCGGTTGTCCTGTTCGTACATGCCGTGGAAACGGATAAGCTGAAAGTTATCGGCAGTAAAGCCGCCGGTAAAGTCGTCTTTCAACTCCTCCTTAATCGTACCGTGCAGATAATCGCTGCGCTCTTTCAAGGCTTCATTGCCGGACAAAGGCGTCTCAGGCAGCTTGGCGCGTGGGTCGGTTGTGGTAGCAGTCATTGAAGCACTCCTTATTTTTGGTATAGGCGTTACTTTAATGAGGCCGTCTGAAAATGAGAAAGAATGGTTTGTTTGTTTTAAAGACGATTTTGTTATATCGGTTTGAAACATAAAAAGGCCGTCTGAACTTCGCTTTCAGACGGCCTTGATATTGGACGGGACAAACCGATTAGGCTTGTTTGTTCCAACGTTCGATAGATTCTTTGATGACTTGTTTCGCTTCTTCTACATCGCCCCAAGATTCAACTTTAGTGGTACCTGCTTTTTTCAGGTCTTTGTAGTGGTTGAAGTGGAACTCGATTTGTTTGATCAGTTGTTGCGGCAAATCAGCCAAAGTTTTGTAGGCATTGCCGTTGTTGCGGTCGTCGGCTGGAACGCAGACGATTTTGTCGTCCACTTCGCCGTCGTCAACGAATTTCATCACACCGATAACGCGTGCTTCCAGGAAAATACCGGTTGCCAAAGGCTGCTCGGTCACCAGCAATACGTCCAATTCGTCGCCGTCTTCGTCCAAAGTTTGCGGAATGAAGCCGTAGTTGGTCGGTTTGGCGAAAATTGCCGGTTCAACGCGGTCGAGTTGGAAAGCGGCCAGTTTGCGGTTCCATTCGATTTTGTGGTTGCTGCCCGCAGGGATTTCGTTGACAACGTTGATGATGCCGCCGTCCACGTCGCCCGGGGTCAGGATTTTATTGAAGTCTGCCATGATGGTTTCCTTTGATTTTAAAGAGAGTCAAACGGCGAAAGTATAGCAAACCCAAGGCCGTCTGAAAATGTGAAACTGTCGTATTCAGACGGCCTTTTTGGCATTCAGCCTTTTGACCAATTCTAAAATTGCGCGTTTATTGGAAGGGGAAAACACTTTTTCCGCCGCTTCTTCAGCGCCAAACCAACCGTAGGCAACATGTTCGTCCGGTTGTAGGACGATAGGCGTATCGCGCGGAATTTGGGCGGAGAAGATGTGTTCGCGGTTTTCAAAAACGCCTTTGGGATAGCGATGGCGCCAGTGATGATAGATTTCATAAACGGTGCTGTCATGCCAGTTTTCCAGCTGTCCGTCTGCAAGGCGGATACCGGTTTCTTCCCGCACTTCGCGCCATGCGGTTTCTTCGATACGCTCGCCTTCTTCCAAGCTGCCGGTGACCGACTGCCAAAAACCTTGCGGCGCCGTGCGTTCAATCAGCAGGATATTGCCGTCTTTATCATGCAAAACGACCAAAGCGGAAACGGGATACTTCAAAGGCTTACTGCTCATGACTTGTCCTTGCCGGTTTGGTTGGGGAGGCTGATTTTTTGTAGTAAGTAAGCCAAAAGGTTTTCCATGTATCACTCAAAAATGGGAAATTGATATTCAGACGGCCTTTGCCGGAAATCCGCAAAGGCCGTCTGAAATTATACCTGATTTAACTGCGCCAGTTTCCGAGACACCAGCTCTGCCGCTTCTTCCAGCGACTTGGCCTTCAAGCCTGCTTCGCCAAAATACGAAATTTTAGGCAAATCACACAAAAACTTATCTACGTCTTGCGCCGTCAAAAAGCGACCGTGCAAATCAAATCCGACATTTAAAGCACGCCCTTTGATTTCCGCCACCCTGTCATGCAAATGACCGTACAAATGATACCAACCCTGATAGCAGCCGTCCCATTCCTGAATCGGATAGTGAAAGAGAACCAGTGTATTCTTAATTTCCGGCAATTTGAGTTTCAAATACGGCCGTATGGACGACAGCAGCGGATAGCCGTCATGCTTGGTTTGGCTGCGGAAAAAATCGGCATGCTGCCGAATCACATGATCATGATTGCCGTAAATCAAGTGATGTTGCCCGTTCAACCGCGACAAAACGCGCTCTATCTGCTTATGGTCTTGGGCAAAGGAAAAATCGCCCAGGTTGTACACCGTATCTTCAGGCGTAACGGTTTCATTCCATGTCCGGATTAAAAATTCATCCATCTGCTCCACGTTATCGAACGGTCGAAATTGCGGGCAGAATTTGGCGATGTTTTTATGTGAAAAATGTAGGTCTGATGTAAAGTAGGTTTTGCTCATGCCATGCTCTCTGCGTTGCAAGCTTGAATCGTATCACGCGCGGGCGTATCCTGAATAATGTTTATTGTGTGCTTCAAGGAGTTTTTATGCGTTTGGTTATTGCCGCGCCGGCCAACGGCGCAATATTGAAAGACGCGCTCAAAGCGCATCTGCAAAACGACCCGCGCGTCAGCAGCTTGGTCGATTTATCCTCGCCCCAAAGGACCTATCCGCAACTCTCGTTTGCCGCGGCCGAAGAAATCGCGGCAGGACGCGCCGACCGTGCGCTGTTGATTTGCGGCACCGGCGTGGGTACGGCAATTGCCGCCAATAAAGTGCGCGGCATACGGGCGGCTACGGCGCACGATTTGCTCACCCTTCGCGGTTCAGTGGAAAACTATGATGCACAGGTTTTATGTATGGGGCAGAACGTCATTGCCGCTCCGGCTGCTTGTGCATTGGTCGATATCTGGTTGGATTTACGCCACGACACAAACAGCGGCTATGCACCTAAAGTCGGCGAAATCGAAGCGTACGAGCGCGGAAAATAAATACGCGTTGCCCCATATATTTTCAGACGGCCTTACAACTGTCTCAAAAACGCCTGAATGAACGCGATTTTATCCAATTCCGACATGGCATTGAATGCTTCCTGATGGTCGTGGATGTAGTCGATTAAAGGATAAAACTCTTCATCAATATGGCGTTTGTCCAGTTTGCGGCCGATATTGCCCTCGTTGCTTCGTCCCAGAAACTTAGAAATCAGGTAATACGGCGATTTAAGCTTGAACAGCATTTCGCCGTTTTGGGCATCAAATACCATAAAGCCTTCGTGTTCCACATTTTTCAGACGGCCTTTCAGCTCGCCGAACGTGATGTTTTGCAGCATTTCAGGGCGGCGCACTCCGTATTGTTTGCCGATTTCGTCCAATTCCGATTCAGAAAATTGACGGCCGGTCGCCACGTCAATGCAGCCGATTAAAGTTTCGCCCAATTCTTCGCGGATGATGTGCACGTCTTTCACATCTGTGATTTCAAACATAAAAGTATGGTTCGGATACGTGCGGAACAGGGTTTCGTATTGAGCGCAATGTGCGGCGGTCATGTCGGCAAACGCGCTATCAAGCGAACCGGTAGTCGAATACAGCACTTTGCCGTCAAACGTCGCGCCTTTAGACGGATGGCCGTCTGAAAGCGAGACGAAAGTGCAGCAACCGAGGAAGCCGTTTACTTTCACCACCGCGTCCACCAATTTCTCGTCGCCGATTCGGATCGGATAACGGCTGCCTTTGGCAATACGTTCCGAATAATTGAACACTTTTTTAAACGGGCGCACGATAATTCGATTATGCGCGTCGATAATCAAACCGCGCATTTCCAGCAAAGCATCATCAAAGCGGTTGTTATAGAACACGCTGCGGGCGTATTTCAACACGCGCAATTCAGGATAACGCTTGGATGCTTTGGCGGTAAAGTTGCGGCTGCCGTGTTGCAGATAGTGATCGGTCACAAAGGTTTGCTGCGCTTCATCAAACACCAGCGGCTTATGCTCGATAGCCTGCATCTGTTCGATTTTTTCTAACTGCTCCGCATTTGCCGGCTGCACGGCCTCGATGTGGATTTCGTTTGCCACTCGGTTTTGGTTCAACTTGATATACGCCGCCAACACGTCATGCTCTTTTACGCCGTGCAGGTTGGGATAGAAATTGTGCAGTCGGTAGACCTCTGTTTCAAAACCGCTTTTCTCCGCCTGATCCAATAAATGACGGCAACGCGAAGCTTTTTGGTTGGTATTGGAATGAATGATCAAAATATTTCGATTCGGATTTTGGCGTCCAAGTCTCAAAGTTTCAGTCATCAAGGCATTGCCGCGTTTCTGCGCCTTATCCACTGCTTCGCCCGACCAACGATATTCACCGTATTCATCGGTAATAAACAAATCGTTTTCAATACGGACAACTTCCGCATCCTGATACTGCGCTTTAAATTCGGCGGCTTTTTGTTCGGCAAACGTCGATTTTCCCGAACCTTGATGACCGCGGATTAAGATAAATTTTTGCATTTTGTTTCCTTATTCTTTTTCTCAGCTTGTCCTGAATAAATAGGCCGTCTGAAAAATATTTCTACCCTTTTTTCAGACGGCCTTAGCTTCAGTTCACAACTGCCAACGGCGTTTTCTCAATCTCTTCTACCCAGAAATCTGTACCCATACCTCGTTCGGCAAAGGAACCGATCAGGGAGAATACTTGGTCGGAGAAGCCGCCGATGTTCAAGATATCGTGACGGTTTCGTGCTTGAGCCTTGGTGTAGGGCTGGATATCCAGACAAACGAGTTTGGCTTCTGGGCAACGTCGTTTCAGAATGTCCCACTCTTTCATCAGGCTGGTTGTTGCGCCCCATCCTTGGTTGTCATCTGCCCAACTTTCATTGTCTGACACGATGACGACCAAATCCACGTCGGCTTTTTCACGGTTCAGCATGGCAAGCGGTGCGCTGCATGCCGTTCCGCCGCCGCCGATATTGGCGAGTTTTTCAGCGTTGGTCATGATACTGTCGCGTGGGTTGAGCTTGACGTTTACCGTGATTTGTTCAAACGGTATCACGCGGGCTTGCGGATTGGTACGCAACATGGCGGCGGATACGAGCGCGGCAATGTCGATGCAGCGGGTTTTGCTGGTCGCGCTGCCGCGATAGCCCGTAACCGAGCTGTGCATAGAGCCGGAAACGTCCGGACAAACCACGACTTTGCCTTGGATGGCCGGTACGTTTTGTACGGCAGTTTCCATCGCATCTTGCAGGGCTTCGCGGATTTCAGACGGCATTTGATTAGATGTTGCCTGATACGCGGTCAGCAATTGGTAAGGCAGGACGCGGGCGCGGGCAATGGCGGTTTCGTCATGCAATTTTTCTGCCACCATTTTGATGTTTTTGCTTTTGGCAAACACTTCGTGGCGCAGGAAAGTGTTCAGGTTTTGACGAACCTGCTGCCATGAACCGTTACAGGCGATTTGCGCCCAGTCGCCGCTGTTCAAGTCTAAAGCAGTGAGCATTTGGAAAGGAACGTTGGGTAATTCGCCTTCTCGGCTTTGTTTGTAGTCTTCAAAAGCGCGGGTAATGGGCGGCAATGCTTCGCGGTCGTAAGGTTTGCCGATCAGCCATGCAAACCATGCGGCACGCCATGCTTCACGCGGTTTCGGATGCACCATTTTGACCACGTCTGCCAGCGATGGAGAATTGCCGACGGCGGCGTTCAACAGTTGTTTTTCGGTGGCGGTCAAAAGCCAAGTCTGCATCAGTTTTTTCGGACGGTTGCCGAAAGATTTTCTGCCGACTGCGCCGCTACGGATGATTTGAGCGAAGTTGCGCAACATTTTACCGTTGTCCACTACTTGGTCGAATACGCGGGCGAGCATGTTCACGTCTTTTTGCGCCAACACGGCAAGCAACAGCGCTGGCATATCTTTCATAAAACCTTTTTGACGGGCATATACGGCAGTTTTGGCGATAAACTCGGCATCCAGGCTTTCTGCCAATTTCAGCACTTGGTCAAGCTGACTTTGGGCATCGGCATAGTAGGTATTGTTCAGACAACCGGTAGCGGCAAGCTGGGCAAGCTGTTGTTTAGGTGTCAGCGTGTAGGCGATGCCGCCGGCTTCATTATAGGTATCGGTTTTAGTAAAACGGTTTTTAATAGATTGAAACAAGGTAGTATTAGCCATTTTCATTTTCTTTCATATTGTTGGTTTGAGGCCGTCTGAACTTGTTTTAGCATTGTTTTTCAGACGGCCTTGAATGGGTGGCAGTGTGGCAGCTAAAGATGAAGAGAAGCGTTTTTAACTGAAAGCTAATGTATTCTCTTCCGGGCATCCGCCTACTGCCGTAGGACGACCAGTTTAATTAGGATCATTCGGGTTTGTAGCAAGCAAGGAATGTAATCCTAATGGCATTCGCCCATAAGGGGTGGTACATTGGGCAACAAAGAGTGGAGAAATTTTTACGCGCTCTATCCACTGAGCTACTCTGCCATAGTTGGCGGCAGAGACGGGACTCGAACCCGCGACCTCGAGCTTAGCAGGCTGTAATTCCTCCGGCATTTGCCGTTTGCACCAAAAACAGTTTTTATATCAGCCCGCCTGAATATTTCAGACGGCCTTGCATGGGTGGCAGCGTAGCGGCTAAAAGTGAAGAGAAACGGTTTTAACGTGAAAGGTTCATGTATTCTCTCCAGACATCCGCCTGCTGCCGTAAAAGTAATATGGCACGCAACAAGTTTTTAAGGGAAACATGCCTTGGCTCTACCAACTGAGCTACTCTGCTATTTTGAACAACAGAGACAGGACTCGAACCTGCGACATAAGGATATCCATGTTGTAGTTTCCCTAGGCATTTGCCTGCCATATTGAAAAGGGTGGGCGACTAAATAAACAAGACGTTCAACGTCTATCAGACGAGACAGGATTCGAACCTGTTAAACCAAATGTAGTCTTGTTGGCATTCGCCCTGTAACCACACAGCAACTAAATTTACGGAAAATTTTCTCCGGTAACTGTATTTCCCGAAGCATCTGCTGTATCGTTACATTCACAACATAGCCAACAGCATGCCAAGAATAAAATTTTTATAAAAATAATTTTTAGTTTATTGAATATAAAGAAAATATATTTTAAAGTAGCTTTTACCGGTAAAAATCGTAGAATGTTGAAAAATATATTTTTAGATAGTTTTATAGAAAATAAAATATACAAGGATATATGATGAGATTCGATGATTTGGACAAACGCTTGCGACAATACGAAACCGCTTATGATTTTTGCGTACCACAGGAAAATTTTATTGTTGTACGCTTAGACGGGCGCGGTTTTACACGACTAACCAAGGAAATTTGGCAGTTTGAAGCCCCGTTCGACATTCGTTTCCGCGACCTGATGGCGCACACCGTCCGTCATTTGATGAAATGCGGCTTCAATGTGGCGTACGGCTATTCGGAAAGCGATGAAATTTCACTATTGCTGCGTCGAGATGACGATACGTTCAAACGCAAAACACGCAAAATCATTTCGGTATTGGCTGGTGAAGCCAGCGCCGCCTTTTCTGTGGCGCACGGGCAGACCGCCGCTTTTGATGCCAGAGTTTGCGTTTTGCCGAACGAAAAACTGGTGGTTGATTATTTCCGTTGGCGGCACGAAGACTCATACCGCAACGCGCTCAACGCCCACTGCTATTGGATGCTTCGCAAGAAAGGCGAAAGCATGTCCCGTGCCACAGAAGCGGTCAGCGGTCTCACGCGCGCGCAGAAACATGATTTGCTGTTTGAACACAATATCAATTTCAACGAATTGCCCGCATGGCAGAAACGCGGCTTCGGTGTGTATTTTCAGACGGCCTTAAAAGAAGGTTTTAATCCGAAAACTGACGAAACTGTACAAGTAAAACGCCAAATCCTGCATACGGATTTCGAGCTGCCGTTGGGCGATGATTACGGCGTGTTTGTATTGGAAAGAATTGTTTAAATTGTTTAGAGGTCGTCTAAAAATGAATACCGCTACAAAAGGACAAATCCCCGCTGTTCTTATCATTGATTTGGAAGTCGATCCAAAAACCGACAAGCCGTTCAAAATCGGTGCATTCCGTCCCGACTCAGGTTTGTTTTTTGAAAAAGCTTTTCGTGGAGAAAAGGGGTTTCATACCGCCTTGTGTGAAATGGCTCATCTGACCAGTGGATTAAAGTGGCTGATGGGGCACAACATCCTCGGGCACGATTTGAAATATTTGAAGGCCGTAGTACCCGAAGCCGCATGGCTTAAAGTGCCTGTTATCGATACGCTGTGGCTCTCGCCTTTGGCATTTCCGCAAAATCCGTATCACCGACTAATCAAAAACCATAAAATCATCTCTTCTGAAATTAATTCCCCACTCGCCGACTGTCACGCTTGCTGGCAGCTTTTTCAAGACCAATGCACTGCGTTCGGAAAAATCAAAGCCGAAAAGCCCGAGGAGTTTGCGCTGTGGACAGCCCTGTCTGATATACCCCTGCCGTATCGTCTTTCAGAAGACATTATGATTCCCGAGCGTGATACATCGCCAGATGTCAAGAAACTGATCGACACTATTTGGTTAATGATGCAGGACAACAATGATCAAGGTCGTCTGAAAGTCTGCCGTACACGTTTTTTGGAGTTAATGAAAACTGACATCCGCAATCCTGCCATATATCCTTCCCTCAGCTATGCCTTATCTTGGTTAAATGTCTCTGGTGGTAATTCTGTGTTAGCTCCGTGGGTGAGGCACCAGTTTCCCGATACGGCTCGGCTGATTGCCGAATTGCGCGACCATAATTGCGGTAGTACGGAATGCCGTTATTGTCAGGATACGCTCAATCCTGAGGCGCAGTTACAGCGTTATTTCAAACTACCGACTTTTCGCGATGTAAAAGGATTTGATGGTGGACAACGTGCTGTGGTGCAATCAGGTATGAAGGGGTTGCATACGCTGGCGGTGCTGCCCACGGGCGGCGGCAAATCCTTGTGTTATCAGTTGCCAGCACTCAACCACTACTACCGCAACGGAGGCTTGACAATAGTTGTTTCACCTTTGCAATCGCTGATGAAAGATCAGTTGGACGGTTTGGAGAAAAAAGGAGCTACCTGCGCTGCTATGCTTAACGGCTTGGTTGAGGTGGTTGAACGCGCCCAAATTTTAGACAAAATAGCTTTGGGCGATATCGGCATTTTGTTTGTCGCGCCTGAACAGTTCCGCAACACCAGTTTTATTAACGCTATTTCGCAACGCCAAATCAACGGCTGGGTATTCGATGAGGCACATTGCCTGTCTAAATGGGGCCATGATTTCCGTCCAGACTATCTATACGCAGTTAAATTTATCGCTGAACACAGCAAAAACAACGGTACGATGGCTCCAGTAAGTTGTTTTACTGCTACTGCCAAACCCGATGTCCTCGCCGACATCACTAACCATTTCCGTGTGGAGGCTGGTATTGAGTTCCGCCAATTTATTGGTGATAACGAGCGCGACAATCTGTTTTATGATGTGCTGGAAATTTCAGATGACCTTAAAAAGCAAAAAATCAACGAACTGTTGCATCGTGAACTTGATCATCAAAGCGGAGGTGCAGTGGTATTTGTCGGGCGGCGGAAAAGTGCGGAAACCTATTCAGATTATCTGAAAGAACAAGGCTGGGCATGTGAGCATTTCCACGCAGGCTTGGGGAACAACGAAAAAGCCGATATTCAAAACCAGTTTATTGGCGGTAATTTGCGCGTTATTGTCGCCACCAACGCCTTTGGTATGGGCGTGGATAAACCTGACGTACGCTTGGTTATTCATGCTGAAATCACCGGCTCGCTGGAAAATTATTTGCAGGAAGCGGGCAGAGCAGGGCGTGATCAGGCAGAGGCAAAATGCGTGTTGCTGTATGACGGCAAAGACGTGGACACACAGTTTTCCATCAGCAAAATGTCGCAAATCGAATTGCGCGATTTGAAATCAGTATGGAAGAAAGTTGGTTGGCTGAATCAGGCGGCATACGGCAAAGACCATTGCGGTGAAATCGTGGCAACAGGTGGCGAAATTTTGCGCGACACCGAGGAGTACATGAGTTTTGACAGCGATGATAGACAGGCAGATACCAAAGTCAAAACCGTATTGGCATGGTTGGAACGTGCAGACTTATTGGAGCGTAAGGAAAATCAAACCCGTATTTTCCCCGCACGCTTAGGTCGTCTGAATCTAGATGAGGCGCTGGCGATTATTGACAAAAACAAGTTCAGCAAGCGTATCTCGGAAATTTACCAAACGATTGCCGAAATTGTGTTTAAAGCGCCAGAGGACGCGCCTTTGAGTACCGATGATTTGGTGCAGGCAACAGCATGTAGTTTCACTGAATTGCGAGGTCATCTAAAAAAGCTGGAGGAATTGGGTATCCTTACCAACGATACGCATATGACAATCATTTTGCGTACTGATAACATAAAGCCTGCCGACAAACATCTGGCACAAGTTATCGCCCGTGAGGAAAAACTCTGGCAGATTTTAAAAAACGAAATTCCAGAAGCAGACCAAGGTATTTGGCAAAACCTCTCATTGAGCGCTGTCTGCCACCAAATGCATGAGGTAGGTTTAGAAACCAATCCTGCTGAAATCAAACTTCTGATGCAGTCGCTTGCCGATGATAAAGCAGCAGAGCGAACAAACAGCAGTGGAAGTTTCCAAATCCGTGATGTTGGCAACAACCTTTTGAAAGTACGTTTCAAGAATCCCCAAAGCGACAGTTGGGAAAACCTACAAAACAATGCCGAACTTCGCCGTAATATCGGTCTGTGCCTTTTACCATTCCTAATGACAAAAACCAATGGAGTGCGTCAAAAAGACGTAATGGTTGAAACCCGTATGGGTGAATTGGTGCAGCAGCTTGCCGACGATTTGGTATTATCGGTACAAATCCCGGCTGACCGTCGCGAGCTTCTGCTCAGGCAAACACTGCTGTTTATGCACAAACAAGGCATTATCAAACTCAACCACGGCATGACCATTCTGAGACATGCCATGACTATTACACCCAATCCAAAAGCACTCTCAGCTAAACGCCAGTATCTTGCGGAGGACTATAAACCGCTTTCCATTTTTTACGGCGAAAAACGCTTTCAAATCCATGTGATGCAGGAATATGCTCTTCGCGCACTGAAAAATCTTACTGAAGGGTTGAATTTGGTGCGTGATTACTTTGGCTTGGAAGAAAAGAATTTTAAGAATAAATGGTTTAAAGGTCGTCTGAAAGAATTGGACGAGCCTGCATCGCCACAAACCCTGCGTGAAATTACAGACGGGCTGAATGAGATGCAAAAAGCCGTTGTTACCGACCAAAGCGGCAGCAACCGTCTTATTCTTGCCGGACCGGGTTCAGGAAAAACGCGAGTTATTGTACACCGTGTTGCCTACCTTTTACGGGTGCAACATGTTCCCGCATCCGCCATCATTGTATTGACTTTCAACCGTTTGGCGGCGCAGGAGGTCAAGCGCCGCCTGTTCGGACTGGTCGGCCCTCTTGCTGCTGCCGTTACGGTTATGACTTATGACGGTATGGCAATGCGGCTTTTGGGTGTGCGCTTTGACGGCAACAACCGAGAATACGGCAAAAGTCAGTTTAAAGAATGGTGCAGGCAGGCTGCCGCTATGCTTTCAGACGACCTTGAAAACGATGATGGTAACGATGAAACACGCGAACGTATCATGGCAGGCTTCCGCTATATTCTGGTAGATGAATACCAAGACATCAGTGAAGAACACTACCGGCTTGTTTCTGCGCTTGCGGGTAGGAAGCGGGCTGAAGAAGACAAGCTGACCATTCTGGCGGTTGGCGACGATGACCAAAACATCTACGCCTTCAACGGCACCAGCAACGAGTACATCCACCGTTTCCAAAAAGACTACGACGTTGCCCAACCTGACTATTTGACCTACAACTACCGCAGTACGCAGCACATCATCAGCGCTGCCAACAGCGTGATAAATGGTCTGACAGGTCGTCTGAAAACACTGCATCCGATTGTTATCAACCCTGAACGTCAAACACAGCCCAACGGTGGCGTATGGGCTACAACAGACAGTATACGGCAGGGGCGTGTGCGCCACATCAGCCTGCCGTTCGGTAGCAGCAGCAACATACAGGGACAAGCTGTTATCACTGAAATAGGTCGTCTGAAAACCTTGGGCGCAGTCGCATGGAATGAGATTGCAGTTTTATCCCGTCATAATGCTAGTCTCAAACCTCTGCAGGCATGGTGTGAACAAAACGGCATACCTTATTTTTTGAGTGCCGACAAAAGCAGCAAAATCAAATTGCGCCACACCCGTGAGTTTGTCCGCCTGATTGATGGCGTGGAAAAACAAACCGAAGGCCTTACATCACAAGCTTTTGCAGAACTTATTAGTGAACAAGTGAAAAAAAGTGGGGGTAGTTGGTGTGTTTGGTTTAGGCAATTACAAACTGATTTCTTAAACGAATATCCACTGCAAGATGAGAAGCTACCTGAAAAGTCAGATAACCTTGCAGATAGTCGTGAGGCAGAAATCAAAGTGTCGCCCATAAAAGACAGCGGGTCGTGTAAAAACGGTAGTGGCACTGTTAACCGATATTCGTCCTCTTTTCTGAAAAGCTGGCTCTACGAGTATGTAGGTGATGAACATGAAACCCGTTCGGAAGGTGTATTTCTAGGCACGGCACATGCAGTCAAAGGATTGGAGTTTAAGCACGTCTTTATTTTAGACGGAGGTTGGCAGGGAGCTGACGAAGCCGAACAGAGGCTTTATTACGTTGCTATGACTCGTGCCATAGAAACATTGACCCTACTGCAAACTACTCCAGAGCATCCTTGGATGGCAAAGCTACCTGATGATATTGAAAGAGTGGCTCAAATCTTTACCGAATTACCTGATTTGAATACCGAATACAGACGTTTGGCGGCTTATCGAAACACGGCAGCCGAGGGAAAAACCGACAGCAAAAGTGATTTGGATATCGACTTCATCGTTTGTCACAACAATGTCGAAACTGTGAAACAACGCCTGTTTACTGCTGCGAAGCTGAAAAAAGACGATCCACTGGAAATGAAACGGACGGGGGATGGCAGATATATTTTCCTTTCTGATGATATTGAAGTTGCCCGTACCGTTAAATTACCACCGTTGCCGACAAAAACTACCGCCTACGCCAACACTTTCAGAGTACGTTATTTAGACGAAGTAGGAGAATCATTTCGCCAACGTATCCCAAAAAAAATCGGTACTAAACAGCTGGAAAAATGGACGCTTGTTATTCCTATGCTAGTGATACCGCCTGAGTAAAAAGAGTTTTTCAGGCTATCTCAAACATGAAGAAGGCAGCTTGAATACAAGGCTGTCTGAGACTCGAACGGAATAAACGGAATAAAAGATGAGTAACAAAAAACAAGTCGCCGTCAGCTTTCTCGGCACGGTGTTGGACAGCGGTTTCGGTCAAGGGCGTTGGCAGAAGTGGCGGCCGAATGTTGCCATGAATCAGCGTCGGGATTTTCATCTTGACCGCATGGAGCTGTTTTATGCTGAAAAATACCGCGAACTGGCGGATCATGTAAAAGCCGATATTCAGCAGGTGTCGCCGCACACAGTCGTCAATCTCGTACCTATGGAGTTGGCAAACCCGTGGGATTTCTCCGAGGTTTATACCAAGCTGCACGATTGGGCGGCGGGCTATCCATTTAATATTGAAGAAGAAACCTATCTCACCCACATCACGACAGGTACACACGTTGCCCAAATCTGCCTGTTTTTATTGGTGGAATCGCGTCAAATCCCCGGCGTACTGTTACAAACCGCTCCGCCCAAAAATCAAAGACGCAGTATGGAGGACGGCAATGTCGGCAGTTATGAAATCATCGATTTAGACTTGGCTCGTTACGACGTACTGGCAGAACGCCTTGCCGCGGTACGCGACGACGCAGTGCGCTACCTGAAAAGCGGCATTTCCACCCAAAACGCCGCCTTCAACCACATGATTGCCGAAATCGAACAGGTCGCACTCAACTCCCCTTCCCCCATTCTGCTTTCCGGCCCGACAGGTGCAGGCAAATCCATGCTGGCACGCAGGATTTTTGAATTGAAAAAAGCGCGCCATTTGATTAAAGGCACATTTGTCGATGTAAACTGCGCCACCCTTCGCGGCGACGGCGCAGCATCTGCCCTGTTCGGCCACAAAAAAGGCGCCTTTACAGGCGCCGCAGAAAAACGTGAAGGCTATCTAAAAACTGCCGACGGCGGCGTATTGTTTTTAGATGAAATCGGTGAATTGGGCTTAGACGAGCAAGCCATGTTGCTCAAAGCCATTGAAGAAAAACACTTTTATCCCGTCGGCAGCGACAACGAAGTCAAAAGCGACTTCCAACTCATTGCCGGTACCAACCGCGACCTACGCCAAGAAATTCGCGCCGGACGCTTCCGCGAAGACCTGTTCGCCCGCATCAACATCTGGAATTACCCACTGCCCGCACTCGCCAACCGCCGCGAAGACATTGAGCCCAACGTCGAACACCAGCTCGCCCTAGCCTCGCAAGAACTCGGCCGCACTACCCGCTTCAATAAAGAAGCCCTGGCCGCCTACCTCGACTTCGCCCACTCCAACCAAGCACCGTGGCGCGGCAACTTCCGCGACCTCGCCGCCAGCATTATGCGCCTGGCCACACTCGCGCCGCAAGGCAGGATACAGGTAGAACAAGTCCAAGCCGAAATCGAACGCCTCAAATGGTTATGGTCGGAAGAACCCTTTTCAGACGGCCTCCTACATAAAAGGCCGTCTGAAAAAGCACAAGACTACCCCGATAAAGTCGATTGGGACACATTGGATTTATTTGACAAGCTACAACTGCAACACGTTATCGACGAATGCCGTAAACACCCCAACATGGCCGCTGCCGGCCGTGCATTGTTCAATGTCTCCCGAACAGAAAGGGCAAAAGTCAATGACAGCGATCGATTGAGAAAGTATTTGCAACGGTTTGGACTGGAATGGGGGGATATTTAAATAAAGTGGGCAAGCTAGTTCATTTTGATAGCATTATTTTTCATCATTTATAAAAAAACAAAAGGCATCAATCTGATGCCTTTTTATTTTCGTTAACATGAAAAATTAACGCTCACTCCAAAGTTTGATCGATTTACGAATCACTTCTTTGGTCTACTTCAAAAATGCCGCATGATACGCAATATGCTCACCAATAAAACTGGCGATGAAGTAATAGCTATGATCATAGCCTTTGTGGAAGCGCACATCGACCGGTTGGTTTGCCGCACGACAGGTTTCGATAAAACCTTCTGTACGTAATTGTGTTGGCAAAAACTCATCTTCCAAACCCTGATCAATGCGCATACCTTGCACTTTACAGCCTTGTTGGATGAGCGAGTTGGCATCATATTGCTGCCATTTTTCGCGATCTTTTCCTAAATAGGCAGAAAAGGCTTTTTCTCCCCAAGGCACGAGGCTAGGCGATAAAATGGGCGAAAAGGCAGAAACACTTTGATAACGTTCTCGGTTTCGCAGCGCCAATACCAATGCGCCGTGTCCGCCCATTGAATGTCCCATAATAGAACGTTTGCCATTGGTAGGAAAATTTTCCTCAATCAGACTAGGCAACTCATTCAAAATATAATCATACATTTGATAATTCGTCGCCCAAGGCTGCTCGGTCGCATTCAGATAAAAGCCTGCACCCTGCCCTAAATCGTAAGCATCATCGTTCGGCACTTGCTCTCCGCGAGGGCTGGTATCGGGGGCGACCACAATCACTTGATGCTCTGCCGCATAACGCTGAAAGCCTGATTTGGTAATGAAATTTTGTTCCGTACACGTTAAGCCGGAAAGCCAATAAATCACACCAAGCGGTCGATTTTCCGGATTATTTGGCAAATAGACGGCAAATTCCATTTCGCATTGAAGCGTTTGGGCATGGTGTACCCAAACTTGTTGCGAACCACCAAAAATTTGATGTTGTTCAATCAGTTTCATCGCGTACCTTAGTAATGAATAACAGCGCGGATCGATTTACCTTCGTGCATTAACTCAAAGGCTTCATTGATTTGATCCAGTGTCATTGTGTGGGTTACAAACGGTTCTAACTCGATGTCGCCTTTCATTGAATCCTCCACCATTTTTGGCAGTTCAGAGCGACCTTTCACGCCACCAAATGCCGTGCCTTTCCAAACACGACCTGTGACCAACTGGAACGGACGCGTTGAAATTTCTTGTCCTGCACCTGCTACGCCGATAATAATGGATTGTCCCCAACCACGATGTGCACTTTCTAATGCCTGGCGCATTACGTTTACATTGCCGATACATTCAAAGGTATGGTCAATGCCCCACTTGTTGATGTCTAACAACACATCTTTGATCGGTTTATCGTAATCGTTCGGGTTCAAACAGTCAGTTGCGCCAAACTGTTTTGCCAGCTCAAATTTTGAAGGATTGGTATCAATAGCGATAATGCGACCAGCTTTGGCTTGACGCGCACCTTGCACCACCGCCAAACCAATCGCTCCCAAGCCAAACACGGCCACAGAGTCGCCTTCTTGCACTTTTGCTGTGTTATGCACCGCACCAATACCTGTGGTGACGCCGCAGCCGAGCAAACATACATGTTCATGGTTGGCTTCTGGGTTGATTTTCGCCAGTGAAACTTCGGCAACAACAGAATATTCACTGAAAGTCGAACAGCCCATATAGTGATAGATCGGCTGACCTTGATAAGAAAAACGTGTCGTGCCATCCGGCATTAAGCCTTTACCTTGCGTATCACGTACTGAAACGCATAAGTTGGTTTTACCTGAACGACAAAACTCACATTCGCCACATTCAGCGGTATAAAGAGGAATGACATGATCACCCGGTTTTACACTTGACACACCTTCGCCCACAGCAACAACCACACCCGCACCTTCGTGTCCAAGCACCACAGGAAACACGCCTTCAGGATCACTTCCTGATAACGTAAACGCATCAGTATGGCACACGCCCGTGTGGGTATTGCGGATTAACACTTCACCTTTGCGTGGCATTTCTACGTCGATTTCCACAATTTGTAAGGGTTGATTTGGGGCAAATGCTACCGCCGCACGAGATTTGATGGTTGAATTGGTTTGTTTAATTTCCATTATTTTTGCCTTTTAATTCATTAATAAAGTTATCTAGCCTAAGTGAGATAACAACAGGTTATACTTTGACCTCCACTCTAAAGCAAGCATTTTTGCAATTTTGACTACAACGATGGCATGATCGACTGAAGGACCACCATGCAATCGACGGTCAAATGGTTCTGAATATTTCCCTAAGTCATGAAGCTGTCCAGTATGGCAGGCAATTTCCTGCGCCCCGAATACCCGAGCAAACTCCGCCGCCATTTCCCCAACATTGACCGAATGGCTTTGCAAGGTTTGCCAATGTTCGTAAGGTAAGAGATTGCCGAGTTTGTCTTGGGCGGAATGGGCGTAGTAAATTAGGGGTTTCATATTGAAATTCTAAAAAATTCAAATTGATATAGATTCAATGATAATATGATATTAAATTTAATATGTAAATAGAAAAAAATGCCGTCTGAAACTTTTTCAGACGGCATTTTTATTAATTACCCTTTATAACTTGCTTCTAATATCCTCCACAGCTTTCACTAAAGCTTCGAAAAGCGAAGGATCAAAAGAAGAGCGGTCTGCTTGGACGATATTTGAACATACAGCCCCTCTTCCCTACTCAGACATGAGATACGGTGGCAGAGTTTCAACACCCAGCTGGCTGGTTTAGACGACCTTGTGCCACTAAATGCCTTACTTTGTTTCAACACACAGCCGCCCGAAGGCGGCTGGTGGCGAAAATCGCGCTATAAGAATCCTATTATATAGTTTCAACACACAGCCGCCCGAAGGCGGCTGGTAAAAGTCTAAGTCGGATTCCGTACCATGCCCTGTTTCAACACACAGCCGCCCGAAGGCGGCTGGCTCCAGTCGGTATCCGTACGGTCTGCAAAAGTCCGTTTCAACACACAGCCGCCCGAAGGCGGCTGGGCTGCGCAGGTACCCAAGCCAGCACGCGACCGTGTTTCAACACACAGCCGCCCGAAGGCGGCTGGGCCGCCTGTTTGGAGGATTTGCATTCTGCCATGCAGTTTCAACACACAGCCGCCCGAAGGCGGCTGGCCGAAATCCTCGGCCCTGTTGTCTCCGATTTTTTGTTTCAACACACAGCCGCCCGAAGGCGGCTGGATAAAGAACTGTTCAAATGCCATGCGGTTGTCATGGTTTCAACACACAGCCGCCCGAAGGCGGCTGGTCATAAGAAACAAGAGACACACCCAAACCAACAAGTTTCAACACACAGCCGCCCGAAGGCGGCTGGACCCAGACATGCGTGGTTCAGCAACTGAGCCGATGTTTCAACACACAGCCGCCCGAAGGCGGCTGGGTGGTTCTGTCGGTCAACAGCTTGCAAGTAGAGAGGTTTCAACACACAGCCGCCCGAAGGCGGCTGGGAGCATATCAGCCAGCACCTGTTCGAGTACCTGACGTTTCAACACACAGCCGCCCGAAGGCGGCTGGCACTTCCGCGCCAGCATAATCATTGTCCATAATCTGTTTCAACACACAGCCGCCCGAAGGCGGCTGGGTCCTGATTGATTGATTCATATGGACGCAATTTATGTTTCAACACACAGCCGCCCGAAGGCGGCTGGTTGTTGGTTTAGGTTCAATTCTGATCGGATTCATGTTTCAACACACAGCCGCCCGAAGGCGGCTGGTTACATCGCCAACTTTTGCTGTATCGGCAAAAGATTGTTTCAACACACAGCCGCCCGAAGGCGGCTGGTCAAAAACTTATATAAACGCTTTTCCCAGCCGTCTGTTTCAACACACAGCCGCCCGAAGGCGGCTGGTTGCAACGCCAGCAACTACCCAGACTTCCGCACGAGTTTCAACACACAGCCGCCCGAAGGCGGCTGGTTATCTTCAATGGCATAGAACTGTTTGGACTCGTGTTTCAACACACAGCCGCCCGAAGGCGGCTGGCGTTGACCAAGAATCCAGTGTTTTGGATTTCTCTCCGTTTCAACACACAGCCGCCCGAAGGCGGCTGGGCAATACGAGTCGATGAGTACGGAAGAAAAAATGTTTCAACACACAGCCGCCCGAAGGCGGCTGGACACGACATCCGCCATACCCTCACGCATCGACTGGTTTCAACACACAGCCGCCCGAAGGCGGCTGGGACTGTAATCACGCTTCCTTCAGCCGTCTGAGAATAGTTTCAACACACAGCCGCCCGAAGGCGGCTGGGTAATCCTTTGTGGGTTACAAATTCAACTCCATCGTTTCAACACACAGCCGCCCGAAGGCGGCTGGGCTCGACAAGCTGTACCCATACGAACAATCAGAAGTTTCAACACACAGCCGCCCGAAGGCGGCTGGGAAAGCTATGCAGTCAAATTCCCGACACCTGTATACGTTTCAACACACAGCCGCCCGAAGGCGGCTGGTTCCCCGAATTATTGGGCAATACATCTTCAATATCGTTTCAACACACAGCCGCCCGAAGGCGGCTGGGGAGGTGGTTGGGTAAGTCCATAACGCGGCGTACTGTTTCAACACACAGCCGCCCGAAGGCGGCTGGATAAATGCCCGACTAATAAAACGGCTTTTATTAGTTTCAACACACAGCCGCCCGAAGGCGGCTGGCCCCTAGACTTTTACAAGAGATTAAGCAATGAAGTTTCAACACACAGCCGCCCGAAGGCGGCTGGAAAAAAAATTTTCATCTCTCGAGATGGTCAAAATGGTTTCAACACACAGCCGCCCGAAGGCGGCTGGAAGCAGTGCAATAACCAAACTTGTTTGTTAAGGCTGTTTCAACACACAGCCGCCCGAAGGCGGCTGGCGCAATGCTTGACGACGGTATGGACTATGACGACGTTTCAACACACAGCCGCCCGAAGGCGGCTGGCTGGCGACGGCAAAAGGGGTGGCTTAGCCATTGAGGTTTCAACACACAGCCGCCCGAAGGCGGCTGGAAATACAACGACGAGATGGCAGAAAAGATATGCGAGTTTCAACACACAGCCGCCCGAAGGCGGCTGGAGCGTTAGACGTTTCCCCGTATTGGTTGGAAACTGGTTTCAACACACAGCCGCCCGAAGGCGGCTGGTGCCTCTCTCAAAAGCCTTGCTCCATCAGGTTTCGCAGCCCCGATTTCGCTAGGCTCCCAAGAAAAGCGCGAACGCGAGTATAACACAGCCTTGTCCGTTACACCCGCATTTGCAATATCCTGATTGTTAAAGAACAATTCCAGTTCGCCAACCCTGCCGCATTTTCATGAGAACCGCAGGTTGGCGATTCACACAATCAACGTATCCTTAAACACATCCAACGCCGGTTTTGCGCCATGGTGTTCCACTTTGCGCCGCCATTTGCTGCCCAGATGGTAAAAGCGCAGGCTGTCGGTTTCGGGGTTGTAGGTTTTCAAAAGTTTGTCTTTTAAAACAACCCACTGGTCGGGCGCAATGTCGCATTCAAAAACCGAATATTGCACGCGCACGCCGTAGTCCAGACACAATTTCGCCACACGCCGCAGCCTTGTCTGCCCTTCCGCGTCTTCCAGCGAAATATCATAAGTAATCAGCATCAGCATTTTGTATTCCCATGTGCAGGCTGCTTTAGAGGCCGTCTGAACACGTCCAACCCGTTTTCAGACGGCCTGCAAAGCTATCTCATCAAAAACGGCGGATATTCCGCCAAATCTCCACGCAAGTGTCGCGCCAGCAGCATTGCCTGAATATACGGTAGCAGTCCGATTTCCACTTCCTCCCCCAAAAACGGATGAACGATTTTTTCCTGTTTTTTCGCCTGCAAAGCTTGGAACAAGAGCTTACGCGCATCGGCTTTTAAGCTTACCGCGCCACTTGCTTCGGTAACGAAATCCTGAGGTTTGATTTGCCCTCGATTAATCAGCGACAGCACTAACCTGTCCGCCCACCACGCGCGGAATTCTTCCAAAATATCTTGTGCTAAACTGTCGCGCCCCGGACGGTCGGCGTGCAGAAAGCCCACCTGCGGGTCCAGCCCCACGCCTTGCAGCGCACCGCTAATGTCCTTGCCCAGAATACTGTACACAAACGACAACAGCGCATTCACCCCGTCTCTGGGCGGACGGCGGTTGCGCCCGTCAAAAGAAAAGCCGCTTTTTTCGCTCAAAAGCTGCCCGAACACGCCGAAATAACGCGCCGCCGCATCGCCTTCAATACCGCGCACCACGTCCAGCTCTGCCACCCCCTTCAACTGCCGCAGTGAAATATTCAAAGAATCGACCGCACTTTGAATCGCCGCATTCTCGCCATAATTGCGAATCTGCCGCTGAAGCACCCGCTTACTCGCCTGAATCTTCGCCGCAATGATATTACGCGCAATCGGCACAGGATTTTGCTCCGACACCCGATACTGCGCCCGACGCAGCAGCACATTACCGCTCTGCCGCCCCTGAAGCCGTCCCAAATAACGCCCGTTTTCGGTAAAAAACGCCAAATTCACATTATTTTCACCGCAAAACCCCAGCAGAAAAGGCGACACCAGCACATTCCCAAAACAGAAAATATGCCCGATGGAATGCACCGGCAGCTGCGCCACCTTCTTACGCTCCTGCTCCACCACCAGCGTCTCCCGCTCCTTATGCAGATAACTGCCTTGGGTGGTGATATAGAGCGTGTTTTGCAGTTTGCGCATGGGAGGCTCCTTAGGGTTTGAACGCAGTTTGGAGACGTTTAACAGAGGTGGGCTACCTGAAAATTATCTGTAGGTTAGGTTAAGCATTTCATTTTTCATATGCTGAAAAACTAAATATTTAATATATTCATTTTCCATGTTTTTTGCTTTATCACTAATTTCAATACTTCGCGTATATCCCTTGTTTAGTTTTACAAAACCAGAAATTCCAATCATATAATTAATGGTTGATAAGTTCTTGTTATATTCTATATTTTCAAATATTTCATGATAGATATCATCCATATCTTCATTTTTAAATCTTTTTTGCATATATCTCATTGTAAATCCAGAAAGAATATCTGCAATTTGAATTCCCACATTATTCTTTGAATCGGTATCGAAAGTAATATTAATTGGTTTTTTAATATTAAAATTTGTAAACTTATATCCTGTTTCTCCTACATTCAACATCTTTTGAACATTGTAAGATAACATATCATCAAAATGAACCTGCTGGTCATGTATGAAATTAATATCTTCAAGATTACCATTAAAATAGTTAACTCTAGCTACAAGGTTGGTAAGTGATGAAATTTGTGGTAATAAATAAGTTAACTGCCCTTTTTTATTTTCATCTGGAATAGGAATAAACTTTCTTACTGCATTATCTAAACCTTCTTTCTCTTTAATATCAAAATAATCTTCTATAGATATACTAACATCATTTACAATGCCTTGAAAAATATCTTTTACGTATAAATCTTTTTCTTCTTCAACTTTTGTAGAAAAGAATTCTTTCAGGGTATTAAACGATTTTAATAGAGATTCTTCATTAATATTTTTACATGCTTCAAAGAAGCATTGATACTCAGACTCACCTATATTTCTGATGAGAGTATCCATATATATTTCGCGTAATATTTGCCACTCTCCATTCAACTCTTTTTCTCTTGGTATAAAATATGGAGGAATTACCTGATGAATAACCATTGAATTGCATATATAATATTTTTTGTCGGTTATTTCTATAAAATAGTCAATATTATTATCTTTGATAAAATCTACAATTTCTAAAATTACTTTTGGTTTTTTATCAAATAAGTTTGAAGATTTTATTTCACCACTTTGAATTTTATATTTTTTCTTTAACTCAGGAATAAATTCATTTTCTAGTTTAGAATATACATCTTCAGGTATTTTCACAGCTGAAAGTGTGAAAATATTCTGATTTGAAAATGTTAAATCAATTTTTCTCTGAACAAGATCCCCACTATTACCTGATTCATCAATATAGATTTTCATACTTACTCCTACTAAACAGTTATTTTCACTTTTTAATAACCACAGAATTCACTCCCCAAACAACCCCTCCACATACCCCACACTCCTATCCCGTTTTCCCAGCAACTCCGGCTGGCAAATCTCCACTAGCGAGCAGGCTTTGCAGCGTTTGCCGTAGGCGGGCGGCGAGGTTTGTCCGCTGTTTAGAAGGTCGCGCACGGCTGAGATGGTGGCGAGTGTTTGGGCGCGCAGGTCGTCTGAAAACACGACGGGGACGCGGTGGCGGGTTTGCATATACCACAGCGCGCCCTCAGAGACGGTTTGCCCCGTCATTTCTTCCAAGCACAAGCCTTGGGCGCAAAGCTGGATTTCGTCCATCGGGTCAGGTTTGGGCTTGCCGCGTTTGTATTCCACAGGTTTCAGACGGCCTGTTTTCGTTTCTACTTCTACCAAATCCAGCACGCCACTGATGCCCAGTTTCTCCGCCGACACATGCACCGTCCGCTCAAAGCGCACACCCTTGCGCGTTTCCGGCTCGCCCGAATCCACCCGTTCATGCAGCGCCTTGCCCTGCGCGGTCAAATAGTTCTCCGCCCACGTCTGCTCGTTATGAATCAACGCGCATTGGCGCGGACAGAAGGCGTAGTGTTGCAAAGCGGAAAGGGGAATCAGGCGCGTGTCCTGATTTTCCCCTTGGCTTTCGGTTAAAAGTGCGGTCATCTTTTTGAACGTTTTTAGAAGTTAAAAACCATCAAGGATTTCGGGTTTCAATGACGCTCCATTTCCCGTAACAGTAAGTTTTTCTTCGGTTATGTCCCCAATCAGTCCATCAATGGATTTATTTTTTATTTTTTCTTCAATAATTTCTTTTAACTTACCATGCACTTTGGCAGAAGAGTATTGTCCTGCTTTGCTGTTGTGTTCCCACCAGATAAGTTTCAACACCTGCATGCTGCCTTCGGGACGGGCGGACGATGCGTCACCCTCAAAGAGTTTGGTGAGTACGGCTTTGATTTTTTCGGAATCGTCGTCTGAAAAACCGGTGCGCTCGGCAAGCTGTGGCGACATGGCACCAAAGGCAACGTAAATACCTTTATCTATACGGTATTTCATACCCATTCTTGCTTTTTTTCCTTCAGTATTATCACTATCAACACTTTTCACAATTTGATTATCAATGATGCGTATTGGTTGAACACTAAAAGCAGATTGAATAGTAACCGGCCCTCGAATAGGAATAGAGACACCA
Organism: Neisseria subflava; assembly: GCF_003044645.1. Lineage (GTDB taxonomy): Bacteria > Pseudomonadota > Gammaproteobacteria > Burkholderiales > Neisseriaceae > Neisseria > Neisseria subflava_B. Next base: position 167,999 of record NZ_POXL01000003.1, on the reverse strand, counting down.
TCTTCATTCTGACCTTTCCCAAACGCAAATACCTGCCCAAAGGTTCGCACATCAAACCATTTTGCACATGCTGCACTTTTCGTTTGATCCTTTTTCTTACTCTTATCTTTATCACCTTTTTTAAATTCAAAGGCACTCTTACCTAAACCAAACTCTTCTGATTCAGCACGATTTTTTAAGCTCGCCATACCGTCAGTTTTCTTTTCATCTGATTGTACGAAAATAACTTCCCCATTTTCTTGCAAGCGATCACGAATTTTTCTCTTCAGACAAACATCTGTTATCTCACCGATATTAAAAAAATCAGCACGTGGGCGGTTGCCGTTTAAAGGATCTCCGTTGGGATTGGCATTTTGTACACCGATAATTAAGGCGAAATCGATTTTTTTGGTTAAGCTCATGTTGCTTTCCTTTCAATGTTAGGTTATTCAGCGGTTTCGGTTTTCTTTTGCTTGGCCTTGGCAGCTTTTCGCTCGGCAATTTGGTGATCGATTTCCATTTTTTGGCAATGATATCCAAGCAGAAATTCACCGCTTAATTTATCATCGCACATAAAGTCATCGTTTTCGAATAGATCCATAATTTCTCCAATAGCTTGTTTATAAAAATCTTTTCCCAAACTGGTCAAATAGTTTTTATATGGCACAAGTTTGACACTTTCAATATTTAGCCATGTGCTATAAGGGCGCTGTGCAAATTGTTGAAAATAGCGCTCTGCATTGGTTGCTCGAGTAGGTGCTTTTTTGCCATTTTGCAAATATAAGGCATACCACTCCAAACTTTCTGCTTGTGCAAGCAAGCGCCCATATAAATAGTCGCGCGACTGATTTGTTTTTTCTAAGCTCATAAAGTAAGTTTTCCTTTCTGATAAATCTAAATCGTGATGACGGACATACCAACCTTTGTATAAAGCGCAGGCAACGCCGATATTTCGTTGCCACTCCCAATATTCGCTGCCGTTGGGATTGCAAGCAGTCTGAAAACTTTTTTGCACCAAATCATAAGGAATCGGCACATTTTTTCCGCCGGCAATTACGGGAAGCAAACGGGCGTAGAGTTGTTTTTTGGCTTTCTTACTCTTATCCTCCAATTCAGATTTGCTAAGAATCGTATCTGCAATACGCTCTATAGATGGGGCTACAAATAACCAAGGTTTACCTTCTTTAGGCTTATAACGTTGATACCAAGAAAAGTCGTCTATCCAGGCATCTAGGTTGGCAAAATAATCTTTAGGTAAGCACTCTTGATAGTAAGTTAATGCAGCACGCCCTTTCCCTGGACTTGTTCCATCTAAAATAAGTAAGGATATCTGATCATTGTCTTGCAATTTTGCTCTATATCCGTTTAACCTTTTCTTCATGATCTTTGCCGCATCAAAACCAAAATCAGCAGCTTCATTAATATTATCCTCGGCAAATAATGCAGTATAAATATCTGTTTCAGCCCGATACGGTAAAGACAAGACTTTATCCTCATCAGCATTCGCAAATCTAGTTGCCCATACGACAGTTACTTGGTTATCATTGCGGATACCTTGACGTTCGATTAACCAGCGTAATGCAGCATGCGCCTTATGTGAAACTTCGGCAGATATGGCAACTGCTTGATTAGCCTCTTCAAAACGACCTAAATAAGTAAAACCTGTTTTGTCATTAGAAGAAATCAGTTTTGCTTTATCACCTGAATAAGTTAACTTAGCAGGGTGGCTCTCGCGGATTTTCTGTTCTTTACCAGTTACTGAACAAAATCGACTGATCAGAGTATCTTGATAATATTTGCTCCAACTTTGTTGAACCTCTTTATCTTTCCAAGTTTCAGAAACCAAATCATGTGTTTGCACCGACCAAATAACTAAAGCTTTGCGAATTTCGGGATTTTGTCCCAACACATCCAATAATTTAGGTTTATCTTGTATATCGCCGTCTTTCTTACTCCAAGATTCCAAAAGTTTTCCACCGCTGTCTATCGGTACCACTTTTGCTTTAATTAAATCCGCTAAAATCGTTCCTTTGTGTACATATCTCTGTATAGCAAGAACTTTAGGACTACTTGTATAAGTACACCACCTATCCAGTTGTTCAGAATAGAGATTAAAAATAAGATCTTCCTTTTTCTCTTTAACTATTTTCTTTTTGCCGTTTTTCCCTTCTACTTCCCGCACTATTTCTGCGGTATAGGTAAGCGCTAAATCCTTAGCGATATATTGCAAACTATCTGCTAAAGCATGTGGAGCCAAGCCGCTTGTACGCCCTTCAGAATCTTCCGTTACAGGCAGCATCACTATTGTTTTGTCTGGCAATACTTCGGCGGAAATAAAATTACCATCAGCACTCAAAACAATTTTGATATGTGCGGTTTGCGGACTATGCCATAGTGGCGCAAGAGTTTCTTTATCTAAGTCTAATAAATCAGCACTTTTTTCAACTTCGTTATATGTCTGATACAATTTCTGCATCCAGCTCATAATTCCAGCTCCTTGGCTTCGTCTTCCACAGGCTTGACGTTTTCGCCGCGCTTGAACGGTTTTTCAGGCTGCATTTCGCGGATAAAGCGGGTTTTCAGACGGCATGCATCATCGTTTACATTTGGGAATTCAATCACGCCATGCTGCATATTGGCCTGCCAAAAACGGCTGACCAATTCGGGCTTTCCAGTTTCTTCAGGATAGCCGAAGCTGTGGAACATCAGACCGAAATCCAAGTTGCCGTATCCATCGTAAAAGCCTGCTTTGCCGTCCCGGCTTGGGCTGTCAAACTCGCACGGCTCAACATAACCTTGACAATCGCGCGTACCGAGAAAAATATCCTGTCTTCCGCCGCGCTCCAGCATCCGTTTCGCGATCGCCATATGTTTGCCGAGATTGCGGTCGTCTTTGAGTTCTTGCCAGTATTCGTTCCAAGTAAAATGTGCTTGTACTTGGTATTCCACATCTTGCAGAAAGGTGTAAATCGCAAGCGTATGATCGATACCTTTTGGTGATTCCCATTGCCTTGGTTTGATGGATTTACTTTGCGTACGAATCGGCTTCATGACACGGATCTTGTCGATGTGCCAAATCAATGTGGGTTTCCAGTAAATGCTTTTTAAAATCCCTTTAAGTGCTTCGTAAGTCGGCACTTGGTAGCTGAACTTTTCGCCGCCGATTTTGGTTACGGGATCGGTAAACAACGCCTGCCGTCCCCATACGCGGAAAGTGATTGTGCTGTTCATATTGCTCCTTCGTCTAAAAATTGTATGTAGGCATGATGCCGGTTTTATCCACCGACAAGCCGTATTCATCGGTGTAATGCTCGTTTTTTAAATAATAAATGCCCAAACCTGCCTGTACCTCTTGCAAGGCTTGATTTTCTTGCAGTTGTTTCCACACATTCGGAAATACATTCACACTGTAGCGCTGAGCTTTGGCCAGCGTGCGGTACATTTCTTTCGGGTTCCATTCGCCGCAAAGCGAAGCAATCAAATCCCTGCCTTCGCCATACGGCACAATCACGGCGCGGGTCGGCGCGTCAATGGCTTGGAAAGCCCGTCCCGCACTTTTGAATGACTGCATTAATAAAGGATAAAAATTATTTTCTCTTAAAATATTATTTTTTAACATACCGCTTTTTTTATCTGATGCACCTTTATTGCGACAATTATCACTTAATAAATTCAATAAATGATCTTCCCCCTTTGTTCCTATTTGATAAACCATTTCATCGCTGCGCTGGTAAAAATAATATTCAAAATATCGCTTCATCGCTTCTGGCTGCAAAATATCCTGCCCGGCAAAATCGCGAAACACGCGTTCGGCATGGGTTTTGCCTGCCTGAATATCGGGCAATATCCGCGTAAAATCCTGCTCCTGCAAATTCAGCACCCACACCTGCCCTTTGCCTTCTTTCTCGCCGTGCCGGTTGCAACGCCCCGCTGCTTGGGCAATGCTGTCCAGCCCACCCAAGGCGCGAATCACGCAAGCCATGGAAATATCCACACCGGCTTCAATCAGCTGGGTGCTGATGCAGATAACGGGTTGTTTGTTTTTCAGACGAGCTTTGATAGTGTCAAAAATTGCTTTGCGGTGCGCCGCGCATTGGTTGGTGCTGAGATGGAATAAGGCTTCGGATGGCACGTTTTGCCCCTTGCAATACTGATAAAGCTCTTGCGCCCATTTTTTTGTATTGACAATAAACAGGCAGCTTTGGGTCGTCTGAAACTGTTCCAGCAAAAATGTGCCTGCTTCTTCTACATTCCAGCCGCCTGCTTTTTCGTTGAATCGGATTTCCACGCGCGATAACTTTTTATAAAGCTCTTCTCTTTGCTCATCAGTTCCCATGATTTCGGCATGTGCAGGCTGCTTTAACAAACCGCGCGCGGCAATGCTTTTCCTTTTCCCTTCAGGGAAATTCTGCAAGCCCGATTCACCGAGCAAAGGCTGCGTCGCCGTACACAAAACCGCCGTGCTTTTGCCGAATGTCGTCAGCCAGTTCAATACGTTGCAAAACAAATGCACGCATTTCACGGGCAGTGTTTGGATTTCGTCAAAAATCAGCACCGCATTGGTCATCGGGTGGATATGCCGCGCGCCACGCGTACCGCTGCCGAACCATGTGTCCAAAAACTGCACCATGGTGGTAAACACAATGGGCTTATCCCAGTTTTCGGACAGCAGTTTGTCCTGCCAACTTTGCTTTTCGGGTTCTAAATTGGAGTGGTGTTCGAGCACCCACTTCTCACATTCTGAACATTCTCTACATGAATGAAATTCACCATTGTCATCTTCTTTCAAATCTAAACAATAAATTTTACGAACTTCTTCCGCGTTTTGATCAATGATGGAAGTATAGGGAATGATGTAGATGATGCGGTCGAGATTGTGCTTTTGCGCATGATGCAGAGCGTAGCGCAGACTGGCCAATGTTTTGCCGCCACCGGTCGGTACTGTGAGTGTATAAATGCCTTGAGAATCTGATGCTCTTTTTAGACAGTCGTCTGAAATTTTGCGGCGGATTTCGTCAATAGGTTTGATTTCTTCGGCAGGACGATTTTCAAAACCTGCTAATTTGGCTTCCAGTTTATCGATTGCCGTTTGCCAATCAGGTTTTTCGGTCAAGCGGCGGACTTCTTTTTGAGCTTCCCTCTCAAAATCCGAGCTGTTGATGCGGTCGGCATCAATCAGACAACTAAACAGAAAGCGGGTCAGGCAGCCTAGATAAAACTCTTTGATTTTGTCATTGACCGTTGAGTCAGAAAGAATCGGCTCCACTGCATTCCGTAGGCTGCGAATCAGGTTTTCTCCTGCCAATTCATGTGCTTTTTGCTGAACGACTTCATCGGCATTTCGTTCGCATTCCGCCAAATGCGTCAGTTCATCAGTTTTATTAAACCGCTCAATCCATTTCGGATTACCTTCTCTATCCAAACAGTCAATCAAGCCTTCGCCGTGGTGTGAGGCAATACACAAACCTAATATCTGTCCACACAGTTCACCGATGCCCTTATCTTTAATTTCATCTCCATGGTTATTAGATTTATCAGATTTTCTCAATTCGCGGTAAACCCATTGTGCACCGGCGGTGGAATGATCCACTTTACTGCCGTTCGGCGTACTTTCTTCATCATCCAAGTCAGGATTGAACAAACCCGTTTCATCGTGGATATATTTTTGGAATTTGCGGGAGTATTTACCGAAATCATGCATGAGTCCGAGCAGCTCGCCCACTGGTTCTAAATTTAGTTTTCGAGCAAATATTTTTGCAAGTTCTGACGTTTCTACTAAATGGGTTTGAACAGATTGAGGACACTTATCAGTTTGACGAACATGTGCAATAAAAGTAAATTTCATGGCATACAATACTATTACTGTAACTTACCACCAATCATATACTCGCAAATATTCAACTGCAATATAATTTCTTAAATATATTTAAATTACATTTATCCTAACTAAAAAATGCCGTCTGAAACTTTTTCAGACGGCATTGTCATTTATTAACCTTTATAACTTGCTTCTAATATCCTCCACTGCTTTTACCAAAGCCTCAGAAAGCGAAGGGTCAAAAGAAGAGTGGCCTGCTTGGACGATTCTCAATTCTGCTTCTGGGAAGGCTTGCGACAGCTCCCACGCGCTTTGCATCGGGGTGCATAGGTCGTAGCGGCCTTGGACGATGATGGTTGGGATATGGCGAATTTTGTCGATGTTTGCCAAGATGGCTTTATCACCCTGCAGCCAGCCTTCGTTCACGAAATAATGGTTTTCCATTCTTGCGATGGCAAGGGAGGCTTGCGGGTCTTCATCCACGTCTTTTGGTTCAAACTGAATAAGGTAGCTTTCCCAATCTGCCCATGATTTGGCTGCTTTGAGGCGCGTGGCTTCATCTTCGCTGAACAGCATTTCATGGTAGGCTTTAATTAGGGCGTGGCGTTTGTTTTCAGCTACGGGAGCAATGAATTTTTGCCATTGAGCCGGATAAATTTGGCTGACGCCGCCTGCTTCATTCAGCCATGCCATTTCAGACGGCCTGCACAGGAAAATACCGCGCAAAACTAAGCCGCTGACGCGATCGGGATGGGTTTCGGCATAAGTCAGCGACAAGGTGCTGCCCCATGAGCCGCCGAAAACCAGCCATTTTTGAATGCCGAGCATTTCGCGTACTTTTTCAATATCGGCAACCAAATCCCATGTGGTGTTGTCTTCGATACAGGCATAGGGTTTGGAACGTCCGCAGCCGCGTTGGTCGATGATGACGATGCGGAAATGTTCTGGATTGAAAAAGCCTCGGCAGGCCGGTGATGCGCCTGCTCCGGGGCCGCCATGCAGGAAAATCACGGGATGACCATCCGGATTGCCTGATTCCTCCCAGTAGATTTCGTGAATGTCGGATACGCGTAAAAGGCCGCTATTTCGTGGTTCTTGAATCGGATGCATGAGCTTTCTCCTTTGTCTGATGAATATATTTAATTGTAACACTTTACCTGCTGATTTTTCAGACGGCCTACATAGGTTTAGCGCCACAAATGGCGTAAAATAGCACTTTTTTGACAGGATTATTTATGGCTGACAACAAACAAACACATGCTGCACCTGAAGGACAACTTTTATTGCGTACGGTAGCCATGCCGCGCGATACCAACCCTAATCAGGATATCTTCGGCGGCTGGATTATGTCACAAATGGATCTGGGCGGCGGTATTTTGGCGGCAGAAATCGCGCAGGGACGAATTGTAACCGTGGCTGTTCAAGAAATGAATTTCATCAGACCGGTAAAAGTCGGCAACGTCGTGTGCTGCTACGGTCATTGCGTCCGCGTAGGCAATACTTCTTTGCAACTGAAAATCGAAGTATGGGTGAAGACTTTGATGAACGACATGGTAACGGAAGACCGCCAACTGGTCACCGAAGCCGTGTTCACCTACGTTGCCATCGATGCACAAGGCAATCCGCGCCCTATTCCTCGCGAAGGCAATGCAAAGCTGGCATATTTGTAAGTTTAAAATTCAAAACCAGGCCGTCTGAAACCTCAACGTTCAGACGGCTTTTTTAATACAGAGATAAAATGTAATAATATTTCTTTTGAGCTAAAGCAAGGCGAAGTATCTGTTTTTTAGGTTTAATTCAGGCTGATTGATAAAACAAAGACCGTACACCGGCTTCCTATAACACTGCCCTACCGCGACAGTTTGCGCCACTTTTGAAACGGCGTTTCCTCCTCAACCTACTTTAAGGAACATCATGGCTTCGCGCGATTTATACCCACAGGAAATTTTACAGGTTGTTCTCGACAAAAGCTGCGCCAAAGCACAATCCAGCATCCCTACACTGGTAATCTTGAGCGTTTTAGCCGGCGGATACATTGGTTTCGGTTATCTTGCCTATTTAAAAGTAGTCAGCGGCATTCCGCACGAATGGGGCGGTGTTGCCACTTTACTCGGCGCAGCCGTGTTCCCTATCGCCTTGATTTGTATCCTACTTGGCGGCGGCGAACTGGTAACCAGCAACATGATGATCATGTCTTTAGGAAGATTGGCCGGACGGATTTCCTCCAAAATGCTACTGCGCAACTGGGTTATCGTCTGCATGGGCAATTTGGTGGGCACGCTGGCAATGGCTTTTTTCCTCGGATACTATGTCGGTATGATTGAAGGCAGCGTGGCAGAAAAAACCATTGTCGTGGCGGAAGCAAAAGTCCATATGGATTTCGGCCGCGCTTTCGTATCGGCAGTAGCATGTAACTGGATGGTCTGCATGGGCGCGTGGTTGCACTTTGCCGCTAAAAACACAACCGGACGGATGCTGGCCATTTGGTTCCCCGTCATGATTTTCGTATTAAACGGCTTCCAACACCTTGTCGCCAATATGTTCGTTATCCCAGCGGGTATTTTGGCAGGCGCAAACATCACATGGGGGCAATTTTTCTTCAACATGATTCCCGTATTCTTGGGCAATGTCGTCGGTGGCGCATCCTTTGTCGGCGCATCTTATCTTTATACTTATAGAGATACGCTAAAAGATAGTGCCGAATAGCCCTGCTTTAGAAACAACAAAACCTGCTTTGAGAAAGCAGGTTTTGTTTCAGACGGCATTGGTATTAAGTTTTAAAATCTATTTGGACACATTATTCAGATAAATCATCCAAACGAAAAAAGAGCCGTTTTTAAAACGGCTCTTTCCAATTTTTTGGTCGGAGTGAAAGGATTCGAACCTTCGACCCCTTGCACCCCATGCAAGTGCGCTACCAGACTGCGCCACACTCCGACTCGATAAGCTGTGAATTTTAGTTTCAAACGCTGATTTTGACAAGTGCTTTTTAGAAAAGGAAATTTACTCGTTTGAAAACATTTAAATTATTTGTAAGCAAAAAAAGGCCGTCTGAAATCGTTCAGACGGCCTTTGATTATTCAGTCAAATATCAAGCTTCAACCGGAATAATACCGATTTTGGCCTGCCATTGTTTTGGTGCAATGGCGTGAACCGATTCGCCGTTGCTATCCACCGCAACGGTCACAGGCATGTCTTTGACTTCAAATTCATAAATCGCTTCCATACCCAATTCTGGGAACGCCAAGACTTTAGATGCTTTAATGGCTTTGGCAACCAGATATGCCGCGCCGCCGACAGCCATCAGGTAAACAGCTTTGTTATCGGCAATGGCTTGGCAAGTTGCTGCGCCGCGTTCGGATTTACCGATCATACCCAAGAGGCCGGTTTGTTCCAGCATTTGGCGGGTAAATTTATCCATACGGGTGGAGGTGGTCGGACCTGCCGGACCAACAACTTCGTCGCGGACTGGATCAACCGGGCCGACGTAGTAAATCAGTTTGTTGGTGAAATCCACCGGCAACTCTTCGCCTTTATTGAGCATGTCAACCAGACGTTTGTGTGCGGCATCGCGGCCGGTCAGGATTTTACCGTTCAACAACAACACGTCGCCGGTTTTCCATGTAGCCACTTCTTCTTTGGTCAGATTATTGACATCGACACGTTTGCCGTTGTCAGGGCTGTAAGTCAAATCCGGCCAGTCTTCCAAAGACGGGGCTTCCAGTTTGGCCGGGCCTGAGCCGTCCAATTCAAATTCGATGTGGCGGGTAGCTGCGCAGTTTGGAATCATGGCAATCGGTTTGGAAGCCGCGTGGGTTGGGTAGTCAAGGATTTTGACATCCAGCACGGTGCTCAAACCGCCCAAACCTTGTGCGCCGATACCCAAGGCATTTACTTTTTTGTAGAGTTCCAAGCGCAGGGCTTCGGTTGTAGATAATTCTGCACCTGAATCGGCTTTTTCTTTGAGTTCCTGAATATCGATATGGCTCATCAGGCTTTCTTTGGCCATCAACACTGCTTTTTCAGGCGTACCGCCGATGCCGATACCCAAGATGCCCGGAGGACACCAGCCTGCACCCATTTGAGGAACGGTTTTCAATACCCAATCAACGATATTGTCTGAAGGGTTGAGCATGGCAACTTTGGTTTTGTTTTCAGAACCGCCACCTTTGGCTGCGCAAGTGACTTCGACTTTGTTGCCTTTTACGATTTCCATGTGTACAACGGCAGGCGTGTTGTCTTTGGTATTTTGACGCTTACCAGCCGGATCGGCCAAGACGGAGGCGCGCAGTTTGTTGTCAGGATAGGTGTACGCACGGCGTACGCCTTCGTTAACCATTTCCTGTACGCTCATCTCGGCATCCCACTGTACATCCATGCCCACTTTCAAGAATACGGTTGCAATACCGGTATCCTGACAAATCGGACGATGGCCTTCGGCACACATACGGCTATTGACCAAAATCTGCGCCATCGCATCTTTGGCGGCAGGGTTTTCTTCTTTTTGATAAGCCTTATACAAAGCCTGGATGTAGTCTTTAGGATGGTAGTAGCTGATGAATTGGAAAGCATCGAAAATACTTTGGATAAAGTCTTCTTGCTTGATGACGGTCATGATTGTGTTCCTTTTCGGCGTCATGGTAGGGAGGATTTGTTTATTTCTTAAGAGACCGATTTTTTCAGACGGCCTTCAATAGTGTAATAGTGCTTTCAAATGAATGACCCAGACAATATCATTTTCATACCTTATTGATTTAAATAAAATTTAATATCGCATTAAATCACTTGGTTATTGATAATCTATATCTACTGACCATTCACTTACATAGAAATAAAATTACATTATTTTTAAATGATATTCTAATTGCAAGGCCGTCTGAAATATTTGCCTTAAGCATCTGAGAAAGAAATTTAGTAGCCTGTATTTAAAAGGGAATAACCTAAATTTCAGACGGCCTTTCTTATTTTCCAATACAATACATAATTGTAAAATCTGTGTCATTTTCTCCCTCAATCCTCTTGACTGATATCAAACTTGTTTGATTTTATGAAATTTTATAACAGTCTTTTCACTTGCTCACATACCCAAATATTATTCAATATATACAACAATCTATGCAAAATTGTCTAACATATAATAATGATTTTTACTAGTAAATATACAAATATTTTAAAATTTATAATAAAAAAGTAATTTTATTTTACCTTTTAAATCAAATATAAATGATGAAATTAGCCTAAATAATAAGCAAATTTTGTTTACAATCTTTCCTCTATGAAACCTTAGATTGCTCCTATCTTCAAAACCACTAAATTCTGATACACTTCGACTTATAAAGATAAATATTGATTTTAAAAGAATTTCTGAGTAAATCACTTGGATATTTCCACGCACACAATAGATGTAATAAAAATACAATTAATCAAATTACCCACTATTTCAACTTCCAATTTCACAGGAACAAACCATGAGTGAAAATTTGTTAACCCTGACCATAGACGGCCACGAAGTCAAAGCTTCCGTTGATTCGTCAATCATCCAAGCCTATGCACGTTCAGGCAATGCGATTACTGCCAATGTCGGCTGTATGGGTCAAGGCGTATGCGGTTCCTGCCGCTGTATGATTCGTAAAGAAGGTGAGCGTGAAGTCACCACCGCACTGGCATGCGAGACCAAAGTCGAAGAAGGTATGCAGGTCAGCTTCTTGGATTACTTTATTCCAGAGCACATCCAATATTACGACGTCGGCGAGATTGGTGACGGTTGGAACTGGTTGGACGATACCGCCAAAGCTTTCCCTGAAGCACAAAACTGCCGTCATTGCGGCGGCTGCAATCGCGCCTGTCCTAAAGGTTTGCAAGTGGAAAACGGCGTAGCGCAGGTAGTTTCCGGCGATTTCGGCGCGGCTGCGCTGACCTTCGACCAATGTGTGATGTGCAACCTCTGCACCCTCTCCTGCCCCGAACACATCCGTCCGAACCACTTGGGCTTGTTCGCCCGCCGTATGAAAGCGGCGCGTACGTTGCGCCCTGTAGATTTGATGCGCCGCCTGCGCGAAATCGACAGCGGCAAAATGAAAGTCGAATTTGAAGAGGAGTCAGTGTAATGGTTAACAAAATCCAAGGCATAGACTACGAAACCGCCCTTGCCAACCTGCGCTCTTCCTCATTGGAACTGCGTGGCGATTTACCTGAAAAAAACGAATTACTAAGCCAATTTCACCCTGACTATCAGGCAAATGCGCGTGTGAAACTGCCTATCGGTCCAAACCAAGGCGATTACTGCCATCCTGATTTGGCCAAACTCTTAATCAGTCAGCCTCTGATTGACGACTATAATTTATCAGGCGCAGAACACTTGAACACTGACGTATTGGTAATTGGCGGCGGCGGTGCAGGTGCGGCGGCGGCATTGTCTGCGACTGAAGCCGGCGCACGCGTCATCATGGCGAACAAACTGCGTATCGGCGACAGCAATACCGTGATGGCCGAAGGCGGCATTCAAGCAGCAGTCGGCGCAGAAGACAGCCTGCAACAACACTTTGACGACACCATCAAAGGCGGCCACAACGTCGGCAAAAAAGAATTGGTGGCGCAAATGGTTACCGATGCGCCGTCCGCCATTCGTTGGCTGATTGGCTTGGGCATGACTTTTGACTTGGCTAAAGGTGCAGACAACAACGGAATGTTAAGCCGCAAGCGTGCAGGTGGTACGACCGTGCCGCGCATCCTGAGCTACCGCGACTTCACAGGCCTCGAAATGATGCGCGTGCTGCGCGAGGCGGTCGAACTCGACGAAAACATCACTCAGCTCAACCGCCACCCCGCCATCGAATTATTATCAGACGAACACGGCCGCTGCGTCGGCGCGATTTTGTACGATTTGGAAAAACGCTCTTTGGTATTGGTTCACGCCAAAGCCGTGGTCTTGGCAACCGGCGGCAGCGGACGGCTGCATTTGCAAGGTTTCGCCACATCCAACCACTATGGCGCGACTGCAGACGGCCTGGTGATGGCTTACCGCATCGGCGCGAAACTGCGCGATGTCGACTCTTTCCAATACCACCCGACCGGCGTCGCCCATCCGCCGCACTTGGCAGGCGCGCTGATTTCCGAAGCCGTCCGCTCTGCAGGTACCAAACTGGTCAACGGTTTGGGCGAGCGTTTCGTTGACGAATTGCAGCCGCGCGACGTCGTTGCCGCCGCGATTCTGCGCGAATGCCGCGAAGGCCGCGGCGTGGTGCGCGACGGTCAAGTCGGCGTATTCCTCGATACCCCGCGCCTGATTGCCAACGACCCCGATGTATTGAACCGTTTGGTAACACTCGGCCACGTCGCCCACAAATGCGGTATTGATCCTGCCGTTGAGCCGGTCATGATTCATCCGACCCTGCACTATCAAAACGGCGGTATCGAAATCAACGGTGACGGCGCGACCTGCGTCGAAGGCCTCTATTGCGCCGGCGAAGTAACCGGCGGCATTCACGGCCGCAACCGTCTGATGGGCAATGCGCTTTTGGACATCATCAGCTTCGGCCGCCGTGCCGGTAAAGCCGCGGCAAATTGCGGCCTGCCGCTGAAAAAAGTACGCGGCGGTGTCGGACACGTCCACGATCTGCAACGCGAAATGACCCGCGCCGGTCTGACCAGCGACATCAAAGCCCCCGTTTTATATCCCGACTACGGCAAATTCGATTTGCGCGAACACGCCGGTTTGCAGGAGCAACAATCATGAATCAAGCCAATCAAAACTTACTGCATCCTTCCCGCCAAGTCGGCGCGGATTTAGCCGCGTGGCGCAAAGTCGGCGGCGGCGAAGGCCTGCTGGCTGCGCTTGCCGATCCTCAAAGCATTGTTTCCAAACTGCAAGATGCCAATCTTTGCGGTATGGGCGGTGCAGGTTTCCCGACTTGGCGCAAATGGGAGGCCGCCGTTGCCGCCCAAAGCAAAAATGGCGACAAATACGTTGTCTGCAATGCCAACGAAGACGAACCGGGTACATTTAAAGACCGTGTACTGCTGGCAAATACACCGCACCAAGTCATCGAAGGAGTTCTGATTGCCGCCGTTGCCTGTCGTGCCAACAAAGCGATTCTGTACGTCAACCCTCATCAAACCGAATCCATCACTTCCATCACACCGGCCATCGAGCAATGGAAAAACAGCGATTTGTTTATCCGCATCGAAAACTACTTGGGCAAACCTTTGGACCTGAAATTGATCGAAACTTCAGGCCGCTACATCGGCGGCGAAGAAACCGCCGTGATTTCATGGCTGGAAGGCGGTTTCCCCTTCCCCCGCCGCAAGCCGCCTTTCCCAGCCGAAAGCGGTGTCAACGGTGAGCCGACCCTTATCAACAACACCGAAACTTTCGCCAATATTCCGCAAATCCTTGCCAAAGGCGCGGAATGGTACAAATCTTTGGGTTTGGGCGATGCGGCCGGTACAAAACTCTACTCGCTCTCCGGCGACGTATTGAATCCAGGCCTGTACGAACTGCCGATGGGCACAACCCTGCAATCACTGATTTACGATCACGGCGGCGGTATGCTCGAAGGCCGTACGTTTAAAGCCGTATTTACCGGCGGCCCGTCAAACACGCTTTTGACCGTAAAAGATTTGGATGTGCCTTTGGACTTCGTTTCCGTACGCGAACGCAAATCCAGCCTCGGTACCGGCGCGATGATTGTGATTTCCGAAGGCACCAGCGTGGTGCGTAAAGTGGCCGAGTATGTGGAATTTTTTGCTTCCAACTCATGCGGTCAATGCCCGCCGTGTAAAGGCGGCACATTCCAGCTTTCCCGCCTGCTCAACCGCGTGGACACCGGCATCGGCACTCCCGACGACCTGCGCGCCCTGCAAAGCCTGTGCCAACTGTTGCCACGAAGCGGCCGTTGCGGTTTGATTGACGGCGCGGTTACCGTGTTGCAAAGCTCGCTGCGTACCTTCCCCGAAGAGTACGGCCTGCCGCAAGAACAGGAGTAAAACGGCGTTGTTTTCAGACGGCCTGTTACTGTAAAGGCCGTCTGAAAAACGATACCCGACTCCCTTTCTCTTCTTTCCAAGATTGAAGAAAAACCCAATAAGAAAAATACCTTCCGAACCTACCAAAATACGTTCAGACAGGCTTCAGCAACACTCAGGCCGTCTGAAAACAGATTTCCCAATACTTTAATCCTCAAATTAGGAGATTCAACATGGGCTTCAAGCCAATTCCTGCTGCGGTTGCACTTGTGCTGACGCTGCTTATCTGGTTCGTTATCCCCGTTCCTCAAGGCGTATCGCCTGACGCATGGCATCTTTTGGCATTGTTTGTCGGCATCATTGCCGGCATCATCGGCAAAGCCATGCCTATCGGCGCAATGGCGATTTTGGGCATTACCTTGGTTGCACTGACCGGTGTGACCAACGAAAAAGCCTCCGACGCAACCAAAGACGCTCTGAGCAGCCTCAACAACTCGCTCATCTGGATGATCGGTATCGCCATCATCATCTCGCGCGGCCTGTTGAAAACCGGCTTGGGTATGCGTATCGGCTACCTGCTGATCTCCCTCTTCGGCAAACGCACGCTGGGCGTAGGTTACAGCTTGGCTTTGGCCGACTTGGTCATTGGTCCGGTAACGCCGAGTAATACCGCGCGCGGCGGCGCCATCGTGCATCCGATTATGAAATCCATTGCCTTAAGCTTCGACTCCGACCCTGAAAAGGGTACGGAAGGCAAAATCGGTAAATACCTTTCACTGGTCAACTTCCACTCCAACGTGATTACCTGTCTGATTTTTATCACTGCCACCGCACCTAATCCGCTGGTAGTCGAATTGGTTGCCAAAGCCACCAATGCGCAAATCCAACTCTCTTGGGGTACTTGGTTCTTGGCAATGGTCGTACCCGGCCTGCTTGCTATGTTGCTGATGCCACTGGTGTTGTATTTCCTGTATCCGCCTGAAATCAAACAAACCCCTAACGCCACTGCATTGGCAAAAGAGCATTTGGCTGCCATGGGGCCGATGAAGCGTGAAGAAAAAATCATGCTGGGCATTTTCCTGGTTCTGCTGCTGTTGTGGGCGGGTATTCCCGAGATGCTGTTCGGCGTGAAAGTTGACGCTACTGCCACCACCTTCCTCGGCTTGAGCCTGTGTCTTTTGACCGGCGTACTGACTTGGGACGACGCGCTAAAAGAAAAAAGCGCGTGGGACACCATTGTTTGGTTTGCTGCCTTGGTTATGATGGCAAACTTCCTCAACAAACTGGGCCTCATCAGTTGGTTGTCCGACTCCATGCAAAGCGGTATCGCCCATATGGGTTTGGGTTGGGAAGCCGGTTGTGCCCTGTTGATGCTTGCCTACCTCTACGCCCACTACGTTTTCGCCAGCGGCACGGCACACGTTACCGCCATGTTCGGCGCATTCTACGGCGCAGGCTTGGCCTTGGGCGCACCACCGATGCTGTTTGCCCTGATTATGGCAGCCGCTACCGGCATCATGATGTCACTGACCCACTACGCCACCGGTTCTGCACCTGTCATTTACGGCTCGAACTACGTCAACATGACCGAATGGTGGAAAGCCGGCTTCATCATGAGCGTGGTCGAAATTCTGATTTTCAGCACTGTCGGCATCTTGTGGTGGAAAGCCTTGGGCTATTGGTAATCCTTTAGCCGATTGAAAAATCAGGCCGTCTGAAACTCCAATTTCAGACGGCCTTTTGTTACAATTTCATTTTTACCGAACACACTCGATTACCGTGAAAATACTTATTCTCGGCAGCGGCCAAGTCGGCTCGACCGTCGCCCAAAACCTCGCCTCCGTTCCCAGCAACGACGTTACCATCATCGACATCGATGAAAAAGCGCTCAACCGCATCAGCAGCCGCCTCGATGTCCAAACCATCGTCGGCAACGGCGCATCGCCCTTTACCCTTGAACAGGCAGGCGCGGCGGACTCCGACCTCCTGCTTGCCCTGACCCGCAGCGACGAAACCAACATTGTCGCCTCCAAAATCGCCGCTGACCTATTCAACATCCCCAGCCGCATCGCACGCGTGCGCTCAAGCGAATACCTCGAATATCCGGTTGCCGGCAGCGACAACCCCGAAGAAGGCAGCCTCAACATCTTCGGCATTACCGAAACCATCAGCCCCGAACAGCTAGTTACCGAACAACTTGTCGGCCTTCTCAGCTACACCAGCGCATTACAGGTACTCAGCTTTGCCAACGACCAAGTCCGCATGGTGATTGTTCAAGCCCGCAAAGGCGGTTTGCTGATCAGCCGTGAAATTGCCGACATCAACCAACATCTCCCCGAAGGCGCGGACTGCCAAATCTGTGCCATATACCGCAACAACCGCCTTATTGTCCCCACGCCGCAAACCGTCATCATCGAAGGTGACGAGGTACTTTTTACCGCCGACATCAGCAGCGTCAACATCATCATGCGCGAACTGCGCCCCAAAGAAGCGCGTACCCGCCGCATCATGATTGCCGGCGGCGGTAACATCGGCTACCGCCTCGCCAAGCAACTCGAATCCAAATACGACATCAAAATCATCGAATACAAACCCCACCGCGCCGAATGGCTAGCCGAGAATCTGGACAACACCCTCGTCCTGCAAGGTTCCGCTACTGACGAAACCCTGCTGGACGAAGAATACATCGACGAAATCGACGTCTTCTGCGCGCTGACCAACGACGACGAAAACAACATCATGTCCAGCCTGTTGGCGAAAAATCTTGGTGCCAAACGCGTGATCACCATCGTCAACCGCTCAAGCTACGTAGATTTGCTCGAAGGTAACAAAATCGATATCGTTGTTTCCCCTCATCTGATCACCATCGGCTCCATTCTCGCCCACATCCGCCGCGGCGACATCGTTGCCGTCCATCCTTTGCGCCGCGGTACGGCCGAAGCCATCGAAGTGGTGGTACACGGCGACAAAAACACTTCCGCCATCGTCGGCCGCCGCATCAGCGGCATCAAATGGCCAAGCGACTGCCACATCGCCGCCATCGTCCGCGGCGCAACCGGCGAAGTCATCATGGGACACCACACAGAAACCATCCTGCAAGACGGCGACCACATTATCTTCTTCGTCTCACGCCGCCGCGTCCTGCCGGAGTTGGAAAAACTCATTCAAGTCAAAATGGGCTTTTTCGGTTAAATCCAAAATCCGTCTGCTTGAAGCGATAAAAAAGCCGTCTGAAAACCTCTTCAGACGGCCTTTATTTCTTGTTTTATTTATGCTTTAGCAACGCTGTTTTTACGGCCAAACCAAACAAAACCAATCACGCCCAATACAATCATCGGCACGCTCAACCATTGACCCATGGACAAACCCAAAGTCAGCAGGCCAAGATAGTCGTCAGGCTGACGGGCAAATTCGGCAATAAAGCGGAACAAACCGTAACCGCCCAAGAACAATGCCGCTGTTTGACCGGCCGGACGTGGTTTTTTCGAGAAAATCCAAACGATGACAAACAGGCAAATACCTTCAAGGGCAAACTGGTAAAGCTGAGACGGATGGCGCGGCAGCATACCGTATTGTTGCAGCCATTCGGCCCACAAAGGATTGTGCGCCGCAGCTTCTGCATCTTCATAACGCGCTTGCGGGAAACCCATCGCCCAGAAAGCATTGAGTTCGGTCACGCGTCCCCAAAGTTCGCCGTTGATAAAGTTGCCGATACGGCCGGAAGCCAAGCCCAGCGGTACGAGCGGCGCAACGGTATCCATCAGTTTCAAGATACTGATGTTGTGCTTGCGACCAAACAGCCACATGGCAACGACCACGCCCAAGAAGCCGCCGTGAAACGACATACCGCCTTCCCAAACTTTGAAAATATCCAACGGGTTGGCCAGATAGTCGGAAAATTTATAAAACAAAACGTAGCCGATACGGCCGCCCAAGATGACACCCAAGATACCCCAAGTCAGGAAATCGTCGAGTGTTTCTTTGGTAAACACAGAATTGCCCTGCGCTATACGGCGGCGGCCCAAAATCGTAAACAGGATAAAGCCGACGATATAGCTCAAGGCATACCAGCGGATGGCAAGCGGGCCGATGCTGATCAGCACCGGATCAAACTGGGGATGTATCATCATAATATGTGTTCCTTATCTCAAAGGCCGTCTGAAAGCCTGAACTTTCAGACGGCCTGTATGCGGTGTCGGATGGTTTAACGCAAATCGTCAACCACATTCAAAATCGCAGACAACATTGCCTCGCCCAAGCGCAGCGAGCGTTGGCCGTTCCAGCCGAAATCGTCGTCCGGCAGGTTGGCATTGTCTTTAAACGGCATTTCCAAAGTATAGGCAAGGCAGTTGAAATGATTGCCGACCCAGTTGGTCGCCAAAGTCATGTTTGCCTGACCCGGCGCATCTTTATCATAGCCGTAATCGTCTTGGAAATCGGGGCTGGCATTGAGCAACGCCAGTTTGAATTGGTCTTCCAAGGCTTCGATACGCTCGTTGTAGTTCGGCACGCCTTCGGTACCGGCCACAAAGACAAACGGCAGACCTTCATCGCCGTGAATATCCAAGAACAAATCCACGCCGGTTTCCATCATTTTTTCGCGGACGGTAAAGACTTCGGGGCTTCGCTCCAAAGTCGGGGTTTCCCATTCGCGGTTGAGGTTGGCGCCGGCGGCATTGGTGCGCAGGTTGCCCAAAACCGAACCGTCCGGATTCATATTCGGCACAATGTAAAAAGTCGCACGGTCAAGCAGCATGCGCGCGGTCGGATCTTGCGGATCAAGCAGGCGGCCCAGCAAACCTTCGACAAACCATTCCGCCATGGTTTCGCCCGGATGCTGACGGGCGATAATCCAAACTTTCATGTCGCTTTCGACTTGGTTGCCGATGGTCAGAAGATTGATATCGCGACCTTGAACGGTACTACCCAAATCGTCGATACGGCACAAACCGCTGCCCTGAGCATCGCCCAAAAGGTTCAAATGCTGCTCGTTGGAATAAGGTTCGAAATAAGCGTAGTAAACGCTGTTGGACAAAGGCGTATGGTTGATGGTCAACACGCCGTTTTCATAGCTGGTCGGCACGCGGAACCAATTTTGGCGGTCGTAAGAAGCGCAAGCCTGATAGTCCTCCCAGCCCAAAGGATACGCAGCGTCCGCCGCATTTTCAAAATGCATCACGCAGTTTTGATAGGCCGCACCCTGCAAACGGAAGTAAAACCATTGAGCAAACTCCGAAGCATTGTCGGGACGCAGGGCAAGGCGGATATCGGCAGGGTTGCTCAAATCTTTGACAACGACCGAACCGGCATCGAATTGGGTGCTGATTTTCATCATGGGTATCCTTAGTAATCGGCAAAGAGGCCGAAGCAAACCGTCATTTTACCGTTTGCATGAGGCTGGTTTCAACCATTTAACTGATTTAACAGGATTTCAAGCGCTTGGAAATATTGTTTCAGACGGCCTTTGGGATTAATATAAAGGCCGAAATCATGAAACAAGGTTGAAACCATGACCCAGCAACAATCTGTCTCCTCTGCGATCAAAGCGCGCGTCCTTGCCGAATCTTTACCTTATATCCGCCGTTTTTCCGGTTCCATCATCGTCATCAAATACGGCGGCAACGCCATGACCGAGTCGGCCTTAAAAGAGGGATTCGCACGCGATGTCGTCCTGCTCAAACTGATCGGCCTGCATCCCGTCATCGTTCACGGCGGCGGTCCGCAAATCAATGAAATGTTGGAAAAAGTCGGCAAAAAAGGAGAATTTGTTCAAGGCATGCGCGTCACCGACAGCGAAACCATGGACATCGTAGAAATGGTTTTGGGCGGACACGTCAATAAAGAAATCGTTTCCATGATTACCTCCTTCGGCGGTCGCGCCGTCGGCATTACCGGCCGGGACAACCACTTCATCAAAGCGGAAAAACTCCTGATCGACACGCCCGAGCAAAAAGGCGTGGACATCGGCCAAGTCGGTACCGTGGCCGACATCGATACCCGGTTGGTGGAAGGCTTGGTCGAACGCGGCTGCATTCCGGTCATCGCACCCATCGGCGTAGGCCAAAACGGCGAAGCGTTCAACATCAATGCCGACTT
The DNA here is from genome assembly GCF_003044645.1 of Neisseria subflava. Lineage (GTDB taxonomy): Bacteria > Pseudomonadota > Gammaproteobacteria > Burkholderiales > Neisseriaceae > Neisseria > Neisseria subflava_B. The sequence goes on along the minus strand of NZ_POXL01000003.1, from coordinate 147,142 downwards.
GGTTGCCGGCAAACTGGCAGAAAAACTTCAAGCCGAAAAACTGCTGATGATGACCAATATTCCCGGCGTACTGGATAAAGAAGGCAAATTATTGACCACCCTGACGCCAAGCCGCATTGACGAACTGATTGAAGACGGCACGCTGTACGGCGGTATGTTGCCTAAAATTGCCTCCGCCGTCGAAGCCGCCAAAAGCGGCGTTAAAGCCACGCACATCATAGACGGCCGCGTTCCCAACGCCCTGCTCTTGGAAGTGCTGACCGATGACGGCGTAGGTTCGATGATTTTAGGCGAAGGCTAATCTGGTTTTCAGACGGCCTTATGCCTGATTTAATCAGCTTTTCACCCTAAAAAGGGTAAAAAATGTTACACTATACAACTTATGTTTGTTTGACCGATATTGACGTGAAACAAACTTACAGTCGGTTTCATACCGACGCCGATGCCATGCCCGGCAAAGACGGTATAATGTCTGCATTCATCAGACTTCGGCAATCATCCTCAAGGCCGTCTGAAGCGTAACAAAGCTACTTTTCTTTTACCATCCTATTTGGAGATATTCATGAGCGCAATCGTTGATATTTTTGCACGCGAAATCTTAGACTCTCGCGGCAACCCTACTGTAGAGTGTGACGTATTGTTGGAATCCGGCGTCATGGGCCGTGCAGCCGTACCAAGCGGCGCATCAACCGGTCAAAAAGAAGCTTTGGAATTGCGTGACGGCGACAAATCCCGTTACTTGGGCAAAGGCGTATTGAAAGCCGTTGACCACGTTAACAACCAAATCGCGCAAGCCCTCATCGGCATCGATGCCAGCGAACAATCTTATATCGACCAAATCATGATTGAATTGGACGGTACTGAAAACAAAGGCAACTTGGGCGCCAACGCCACTTTGGCCGTTTCCATGGCCGTAGCACGCGCGGCCGCTGAAGATGCAGGCCTGCCGCTGTACCGTTACTTGGGCGGCGCAGGCCCAATGGCTCTGCCGGTTCCGATGATGAACGTAATCAACGGCGGCGAACACGCCAACAACAGCCTGAACATCCAAGAATTCATGATCATGCCTGTCGGCGCAAAATCTTTCCGCGAAGCCCTGCGTTGCGGTGCCGAAATTTTCCACGCGCTGAAAAAACTGTGCGATAGCAAAGGCTTCCCAACTACCGTTGGCGACGAAGGCGGTTTCGCACCCAACCTGAACAGCCACAAAGAAGCCCTGCAATTGATGGTGGAAGCCACCGAAGCCGCCGGCTACAAAGCAGGCGAAGACGTATTGTTCGCCCTGGACTGCGCATCCAGCGAGTTCTACAAAGACGGCCAATACCACCTGGAAGCAGAAGGCCGCTCCTACACCAGCGCAGAATTTGCCGAATACCTGGAAGGCCTGGTTAACGAATTCCCAATCATTTCCATCGAAGACGGTATGGACGAAAACGACTGGGAAGGCTGGAAACTGCTGACCGAAAAATTGGGCAAAAAAGTTCAATTGGTCGGCGACGACTTGTTCGTAACCAATCCAAAAATCTTGGCCGAAGGCATCGAAAAAGGCGTGGCAAACGCATTGCTGGTCAAAGTCAACCAAATCGGTACATTGAGCGAAACCCTGCAAGCCGTCGACTTGGCCAAACGCAACCGCTACGCCAGCGTAATGAGCCACCGTTCCGGCGAAACAGAAGACAGCACCATTGCCGACTTGGCAGTTGCCACCAACTGTATGCAAATCAAAACCGGCTCCCTGTCCCGCTCCGACCGCATGGCGAAATACAACCAATTGCTGCGCATTGAAGAAGAATTGGCAGAAGCCGCCTACTACCCCGGCAAAGCCGCATTCTACCAACTGGGCAAATAAGCAAAATATAGGATATTGATTGTATGAAGTGGGTGACTTTTGTTTTAACCTTCGCACTTTTGTGCTGTCAGTACAGCCTTTGGTTTGGCAAAGGCAGCGTCGGGCATACGGAAGAATTGCAGGAGCAGCTCGTCCGTCAGGAGGAAAAAAACCAAACGCTCACTTTGCGCAACAATTTCCTCAATGCGGAAGTTGAAGACTTGGCACACGGACAAGAGGCCATCGCCGAAATTGCCCGCGTCGAATTGGGCTATGTCCAAGACGGCGAAGTGTATTACCGAATCATCGACCGCCGCTAAACCCTGCAAACAAAGGCCGTCTGAAAACATATTTTTCAGACGGCCTTTTTTATCGCAATCGCTATATAATCACATATCCCAAAATCAAATCACACCCACCATGTATGACGTAAACACCCACGATGTCCGCCGATTCTTTGCCCACGTCTGGCAACACAGGCTCGCACCGCTCCAATTGGACAGCCTGCAACAAAAAGCTTTGCGCATTATCGAAGCCCATCCCGAATACGGACGCTATCTCGAAGACATCGAACAATATTTAGATAAAGAATGGCTGCCCGAAGACGGCGAAAGCAACCCATTCCTGCACATGTCGCTACACCTTTCCCTGCAAGAGCAAAGCGCCATCGACCAGCCCCCGGGCATCCGTGCCATCCACCAACAACTTTGCGCCCGTTACAACGGCGACTGGGTCAAAGCCGAACACGATATGATGGAAGCCTTGGCAGAAACCATCTGGGAAGCGCAACGCTACGGACGGGGCCTAGATGTCAACGCCTACATGACCCGCTTGCGGAAATTGATCGGCTTAGGCCAAGAAGAAAACGCCCGCCTCAATCCCCATGAAGTCGGCCTGATGGATACAAAGTAACTTCTTTTCAGACAGCCTCAGTCCATACAAATCCTTACGCTTGCCAAAGTCAACATTTCCATCTTTCATGCTAAATTACTTTTTTGAAATCCCCTTATAAGGAAACCAAAATGCTCCGTCCAGCCCTTATTGCCCTACTGCTAGCCGCCTCCCTGCCCGTAGCAGCAGAAAGCCTCAACTACAACATCGTTGAATTTTCCGAATCCGCTAACATGGAAGTACCGCGGGACACCATGACCGCATATTTCAGCGTCAACGCAGAAGGCAAAGACCGTCAAACCGTCAACCAAGCCTTCATGAAGAAATTCAACCAGTTCAACAAAATCTCCCAAAACAGCAAATTTAAAGCCGAGCTGATGGAACGCAACGCCTCCCCACGCTATCAATACACTAACGGCAAACGTACCCAAACCGTCTGGGAAGAACACGCCTACTTCAAAGTAGAAAGCAAAGACTTTGAAGCACTCAACCGCCTGATTGCCGACAGCATCAATATCGCCGTTTTGGAAAACTCCTCATTTTCCGTATCCAAAGAAAAACGCGAAGAAACCGTCGACCAATTGAGCAAAGCCGTCATCCTACGCTTCAAAGACCGCGCCCAAAACCTCGCCCAAACACTCGGCTTCTCCAGCTACAAAATCGTCAAACTCAACCTGGGCCATATCGGCAACCGCCAAGTCGGCGGTGACTTTGCACACGCCAAAATGCTGCGTGCAATCCCCGCCGCAGAAGTGGCTGCAGGAATAGAAGATGGCGTACCGGCTTCTCCGGGTTCGGAAGAAATCAGCCTGACCGTCAACGGCTCGGTGCAAATGTAGGATTTTATTTGAAATCATTTTAAAGGCCGAGACCTTTGCAAAATTCCCTAAAATCCCCTAAATTCACACCAAGACATTTAGGGGATTTTCCATGAGCACCTTCTTTCAGCAAACCGCCCAAGCCATGATTGCCAAACACATCGACCGTTTCCCACTATTGAAGTTGGATCAGGTGATTGATTGGCAGCCGATCGAACAATACCTGAATCGTCAAAGAACCCGTTACCTTCGAGACCACCGCGGCCGTCCCGCCTATTCCCTGTTGTCCATGTTCAAAGCCGTCCTGCTCGGACAATGGCACAGCCTTTCCGATCCCGAACTCGAACACAGCCTCATCACCCGCATCGATTTCAACCTGTTTTGTCGTTTTGACGAACTGAGCATTCCCGATTACAGCACCTTATGCCGCTACCGCAACTGGCTGGCGCAAGACAACACCCTGTCCGGACTGCTGGAACTGATTAACTGCCAACTGGCTGAAAAAAACCTAAAAGTAGAAAAAGCATCCGCCGCTGTCGTTGACGCCACCATTATTCAGACCGCCGGTAGCAAACAGCGTCAGGCCATAGAAGTCGATGAAGAAGGACAAGTCAGCGGCCAAACCACACCGAGTAAAGATAAAGATGCCCGCTGGATAAAGAAAAACGGTCTCTACAAACTCGGCTACAAACAACATACCCGTACCGATGAGGAAGGCTATATCGAGAAACTGCACATCACTCCCGCCAATACCCATGAGTGCAAACACCTGTTGCCTTTGCTGGAAGGCATTGCCGAAGGCACGACCGTCTATGCCGACAAAGGCTATGACAGTGAGGAAAACCGGCAACATCTGAAAGAACACCAGTTATTGGACGGTATTATGCGCAAAGCCCACCGCAAACATCAGCTGTCGGAAGCACAAACCAAACGCAACCGACATTTATCGAAGCCCCGTTATGTGGTCGAACAGAGCTTCGGTACGCTGCACCGTAAGTTCCGCTATGCCCGGGCAGCCTATTTCGGGATGCTCAAAGTGAGCGCACAAAGCCATCTGAAGGCGATGTGTTTGAACCTATTGAAAGCCGCTAACAGGCTAAGTGTGCCTGTTGCTGCCTAAAAGGTGGCCCGGGTGCCTGATTAATCAGGTATCCAAGAGGGATTAAGGGGGTATTTGGGTAGAATCAGTGGATATTTGAAACAAAACAGCCGAAAATCTGTGTTTAGGTTTCGGCTGTCTGGGGAAGGACTTTTTTGCAAAGGTCTCAGGCCGTCTGAAAGTATATTTTTCAGACGGCCTTTTGTAGTTTAATTCGCTTTATTCACGCATAATCAGTCAATCTTAATATATTCCACCGACAAAATCTCTATAATCTCGCGTCCTTCCGGTGTATCCAAGACAACTTCATCCCCTTCGCGCGCTTTAATCAGGCTGCGCGCCAAAGGGGAAATCCATGAGATTTTGTTTTTAGCGGTATCGATTTCATCTACGCCGACGATTTTGACGGTTTGTTCACGACCGTCTCCGCGCAATAAACCAACGGTTGCACTAAAAAAAATCTGGTCCGTGGCTTCGCGCGCTTCAGGGTCGACGACGACGGCTGCTTCCAAGCGTTTGGTTAAGAAGCGAATACGGCGGTCGATTTCGCGCATACGGCGTTTGCCGTAAAGATAGTCGCCATTTTCACTGCGGTCTCCATTGCTTGCCGCCCAGTTAACGATTTGGACGATTTCCGGGCGTTCTTTGTTGACCAGGTGATACAGTTCGTCTTTCAATGCCTGCCAACCGGTAGGCGTGATGTAATTTTTGGTTTCGGTACTCATGATGTGTCTAAAACATAATTAAAGGCCGTCTGAACGTTAATTTTCAGACGGCCTTTATTGTAAGTCAATTTACTTTATTCTTCATCATCGCTATCGCTGATACTGATGCTGTGTTCCATTTTGCTTGGATGTACTTTCAAGCCGCCACAACCTGATTTTTCGGTAGAGAGACGGTTTAGATACGCTTCGTCGATATCGCCGGTTTGATAAACACCGTTAAAGCATGAGGAATCAAAGGATTCGATTTTTGGATTGAGTGCTTTGACTACTGCTTCCAAGTCTTCTAAGTTTTGGAAGACGATGCCGTCCGCGCCAATCTCGGCTGCGATTTCTGCTGCGCTGCGGCCGTTTGCAATCAGTTCTTCACGGGTCGGCATATCGATGCCGTACACATTCGGATAGCGCACTTCAGGAGCGGCAGAAGCAATGTAGACTTTGCGTGCACCTGCCGCGCGTACCATTTCAACGATTTCACGGCTAGTCGTACCGCGCACGATGGAGTCATCCACCAATAAAACGCTTTTGCCGTTAAACTCGGTTTCCATCGGGCTGAGTTTTTGGCGCACTGATTTTTTGCGTGTTGCTTGGCCGGGCATAATAAAGGTGCGGCCGATGTAGCGGTTTTTAATCAGACCTTCACGGTAAGGTTTTTCGAGATGAACGGCAAGCTCCATCGCGCTGGGTCGGCTGGTATCGGGAATCGGCATCACGACATCGATATCATCGACAGGCAGCTCGCGTTTGATTTTTTCTGCCAAAGATACGCCCATATCCATACGGGACTGATAAACGGAAACGCCATCGATGACGGAGTCTGGGCGGGCAAAATAAACATATTCAAAAAGACAAGGGCTTAATTTGGCTTTATCGCTGCATTGACGGGAAATAATCGTGCCGTCAAAACCAATAAATACGGCTTCGCCCGGCTGGATATCGCGTTCCAAATCATAGGCAAGTGCATTAAAGGCAACGGATTCGGAGGCAACGGCATAAGATTTTTTGCCGGATTCGTCAATTTGCGAACCCAAAACCAATGGACGGATACCGAAAGGATCCCGGAAAGCCAGCATGCCGTATCCTGCAATCATGGCTACGACACCGTATGCGCCGCGCACCAAGCGGTGTACTTCGGAAACGGCGTTGAAAATATTATCGATGGTAAGTTGATAAGGGGCTGTATTTTTAGAGACTTCGCGGCGTAATTCGTGTGCGAATACATTGAGTAGGACTTCAGAATCGGAGCTAGTATTAACGTGGCGCAGGTGTTTGTTGCATACGTTTTCATAGAGCTCTTCAGTATTGGTCAGATTACCATTGTGTGCCAAAACAATGCCGAATGGGGAGCTGACATAAAACGGCTGGGCTTCTGCGCTGCTGCTCGCATTGCCTGCAGTCGGATAGCGGACATGTGCAATGCCTGCATTACCGACCAAGTCGCGCATATTACGGGTACGGAACACTTCGCGCACCATGCCTTTGCCCTTGTGCATATGAAATATATTGCCTTCGGCAGTAACAATACCTGCTGCATCCTGACCACGGTGTTGCAACATCTGCAAACCATCATACAACATCTGATTGACCGGCTCATGACTAACCAAACCTAATACACCACACATATCGTGCTTCTCCGAGTTTGAAGATTAAATGGGTAAGCTGTCATTATAAAATAATTTAGATGAGTTTGCTCAAATTGTTGACAATATGATGCTAAATTTACGCAAATAAAAACGGATTCAGACGGCTCATAGGCCGTCTGAATCCGTCAAACTCAATCATCCAATTCTTCAACTTCAGCTGCTTTACCAGAAAGATGGGGCATTGCGGTATCTTTTCCAGGCAGATAAGGCATCGCAGCATCGGCCAGTGATTCAAAATATGGAATTGTGTGTGAACTTTGCCACTCTTCCGTTTTCGGCAAATCAGTGTGTGAAAAAACCATCACTGCCAGTGTCACCAAAATCACACCTTTCACTGCACCGAATACGCCGCCAAGCAAACGGTTGATGCTTCCTAAACCAACGGCAGACATCAAACTGCTCAACAACGATCGTGCCAGTTTCTGCAACAGCCATGCCAGAAAAAACACAGCGGCAAAACCCATGGCAACCGCCAAGGAATGCGGTTCAACCGATTTAAAGACCACATCGGCAAACGGCATGGCAAGCGTTCTGGCTGCAATAAACGATACCACCCACGCCACCATCGCCCCTGCTTCCGCAATAATACCCCGTGTCAATGAGATAATGATGCAGATGACGATGACGGCGGCAGCCAACAAATCGGCAACAGGCAAATTACTCACTGGTCACCTGACCGGCAATGCCATGTACACGCAATTTGTTCAAATCGCGCTCTGCATCGCGTGCATTTTTATAACTGGCTGATTTCACGCGATACACCTTACCTTTATCGGTCATAACCTCAGTAATGGTCGAATCGATACCTGCGGCTTTCATTTTACGTTGCAGACTTTGTGCGCGTTCTTTTTCAGCATAACCAGCCTGAATGGCGGCTTTTTTAGCAGGCTTGGCTTCTGCTGTTTCTTTTTCAGCTTTAGGTTTGGCTTTTTCAGACGGCTTCTCGGCAGTTTTTACCTTATCGGCTTTTTCTGCTTTGGCCGTTTCCGGTTTAGCCTTTTCATTTTTTGGTTTTTCAACTTTGGCTTCTGCTTTCTTGGCAGGTTCGGCCTTGTCTTTTACGCTGTCTTTGCTGTTTTTGGCAGATTTACGCTCGGCAATGGCTTTCTCTGCTTTTTCCAATTGTGCCAATTTATTGCGTTCGGCAGCGGCTTCACGCTCTGCTTTTTCAGCACGCGCTTGAAGTGCGCGTTTTTTAGCTGCCAATGCGCTTTCTTTCTCAGCAGCTTCCTGTTGGGCTTGTGTTTTACGGGCCGCAGCAGCACGTTGTTCAGCCTGACGTTGGCGGCGTTCTTCGGCTCGGCGCTCCGCGGCTCCACGTTTGGCAGCCTCGGCACGTTGAATACGTTCGGACTCTTCCAAACCTTTAATATTGCCGTCATCCAAAGTATCATTGATCAAAACCAACGGCTCGCCGACATCTTCGGGAGCAGATTCACGGTTTGGCTTCAATACTTCAACCGGCGCATTATCTTCTTCCTCGCCTGCATTTTGCGGTTTATTTGGCGCTTCGGCATCCGCATGGCGGGCAGCCTCCTCAGCTGCAGCGACATCCTCTTTATTCGGCTCTAAAACAACGGCCTTGCTCAGCTCGTCAGCCATTTTGACTTGGCTCTGACCGACAGGCGCTTCTTTAAACGGTGAATTTTTATCGTCGCCCGATGTCAGCGCCAGGCCGAACAGCATACCTGAAGCCACCACCAAGCCGGATGCCAAAACCAAGCGACGGCGGTTGCGACGTTTGAGTTGTTCGTAACCGTCTAAATCGTATCCGTTTGGAGTTTCTTTTTGTTTATTGTCGGACATGATAATTTCCTCGTTAGTGTTCTTTCAAAACAGCCATTACATCGGCAACAGTATGGAATGAGCCGAAAACAACGATTCTATCATTTTCGGTTGCTTTAGCCAAAGCAGCGCGGTAGGCAGCAGCGACAGTTTCAAAAACATTTACATTATCGATGCCGTGTTCAGCCAATTTGGCCTGCAAAGCCTCTACCGTCATGCCACGCGGCACATCTAAAGGTGCGATATTCCACTCGTCAAACTGGTCTTTAACGATTTCCAGCACGCCGTCAATATCTTTGTCAGACAACATACTGAATACGGCGGTACGTTTTTGGGCAAAGGCAAGGTTAATCAGACTGCGGCGCAAAGCACGGGCTGCGTGCGGATTGTGGCCGACATCCAAAACCACCAGCGGACGGCCGGGCAAAACTTGGAAACGTCCAGGATTCTCAACCAACAGCAAACCGCGTTTAATCGCGCCGATGTCAACGGGCAGCTGATTGTTCAGACACTCTAAAACAGTTAGTGCGCACGCGGCATTGGACAACTGATAGGCACCGCGCAAAGCAGGAAACGGCAAGGAATTGCGGTTACGGCTTTGGCCGTCTGAAGATTGCGGATGGAAGCGGTAGTTCCACTGTACGCTTTCCATTGACGCAAAATCAAAATCTCGCTGGACCATCAACAGTTTTGCGCCAATTTCTTCTGCGTGTTTGACCAATGATTCAGGCGCAGGATTCTGGCCGCACACGGCAGGTTTGCCGCTACGGAACACTCCGGCTTTTTCAAAACCGACCTGCTCAACGGTATCGCCCAAAAATGCCTGATGATCCAAATCCACGCTGGTGACAACCGAGCAGTCGCCGTCAAATACATTCACAGCATCCAACCGTCCGCCCAAACCAACTTCCAAAATCATTACGTCCACATTTTCACGCATGAAAATATCGACGGCAGCCAAAGCATTAAACTCAAAATACGTCAGCGAAATTTCGCCGCGTGCCGCTTCGATACGCTCAAATGAGGAAACAATCAATTCATCTGAAACCGGCTGAGTGTTGATGGCGATTCGTTCGTTGTAACGCAGAAGATGAGGACTGGTCAGCGTACCGACTTTAAAACCGGCTTCTTTATAAATATGCGACAAATAGGCGCATACGGAACCTTTGCCATTGGTACCTGCCACCACCACAACAGGACATTGCGGCACCAAATTCATGCGTTTTTTCACTTCTCCCACGCGTTCCAAACCCATATCGATAAGGCCGGAACTATGGGCAGTCTCCAAATGAGACAGCCAGTCTTGTAATGTTTTCATTGTATTTATCGCTTCAAAAGGCCGTCTGAAACAGCCGTTTAATCTATATCTGCCGCAAGTTCTGCTTTGTCTTCTTTTTTTTCACGACACCAGCGCGCCCACACTTTCAGACGGCGGTAGACATCGCGGTCGGCCATATCGGGCAAGATGCAGTGTTTGACTATTTTCCCGTCAACATTCCATTGCAAAAACAAAGCATAAACCGTCAACATACTGCTGTCTTGCAAAACCGCGCTTCTTCCCTCTTCCTCGCCATTCAAGTAAACCGTCGCACGGTATTGGCGGTCGATGATGATTTTCCTGACCGCATTTTGAGCATGAAAATTAACGCTGCGCCAAGCATAGGCAAAACTGCCGGCCAATGCCGTCAAACCCAGCCACATCATCCAGCCGTAAAACTCGACAAGGCATAAGGCCAACGCCGAAAGGTGTAAGAAAATAATCAGAATTTTCAAAGAATGCGAGGGCTTTAAGGCCGTCTGAAAACTTCGCACGGCTTTACATCATATTGTCGAAAACAGGGGTAATGTTCAATTCCGCCTCTTCCATATCCAAAACCATATCGTGGATTTCGGTATCGAAAAATTCCCAAAAAGCCTTCAAGCTCATGTCTTGCGGCCATTTGCTTTTATCGATGTCCCAGCCTGTCAATTCGGCTTCAAAAATCTGCTGGTAACGTTCGTCAAAATAGGAAATGACGGATTCGGGTTCGTCAAATTGCGGCACAAGGAATACGGAACAGTTAGTGCGCAGTTGCTCGACGGTCAGGTCGGGCATATTTTCATCGGCAGATTTCAGCCATTCCAAAAAACGGGCAGTCGGCTTCAGCACAACAGCAGTACGGTCAACAAAATACATTATTTTCAACTTTCAAAATCATTCAAACCGATCATGCCGTCTGAAATTTCAGACGGCCTGAGTTTAGTGTGTCATCACCTGTTGCAGGAATTGTTTGGCACGCTCGTGTTTCGGATTGGTAAAAAATTCTTCCGGCGTTTCATCTTCCAGAATCTGGCCTTTATCGACAAAAATTACACGGTCGGCGACTTCGCGCGCAAAACCCATCTCATGGGTCACACACATCATGGTCATGCCGCTTTCCGCCAAGTCTTTCATCACTTTCAATACTTCGCCGACCATTTCAGGGTCAAGCGCGGAAGTCGGCTCGTCAAACAACATCACACGCGGCTCCATCGCCAAACCGCGTGCAATCGCCACACGCTGTTGCTGACCGCCGGAAAGCTGGCCGGGCAGCGCGTCTTTTTTATGCGCCAAGCCGACACGTTCCAAAAGCTCCATCGCTTTCTTTTCCGCCTCTTCACGGCTTTGGTTTTTCACTTTCATCGGAGAAAGAATAATATTTTCCAAGACAGTCAAATGCGGATACAGATTGAACCCTTGGAACACAAAGCCCACTTCTTCACGCACTTTGTTCAAATCGGTTTTCGGATCGGCAACATTGATGCCGTCTACCCAAATCTCGCCGCTTTCAATGCGCTCGAGTTGGTTTACCGTACGAATCAACGTCGATTTGCCACTGCCTGAAGGGCCACATACAACGACCACTTCGCCTTGTTTGACTTCCAGATTCACACCGTTGATAACGTGCAAATCTTTAAAATGTTTGTGTACATTTTTGAATTTAATCATTATTTCTTTCCAAACTACCAAAATTTTCGGGGCTTGAGTTGCGTTTACCGCTGCCAAAGCAAAGGAATGGCCGTTTCCAGCCAAAAGCGGCAACTGACTATGCTGCCGGAGATTCCGCCTTTATTGTACCGATTGACTTTAAATTGCTCTTCCCTATCGAGACGATGCCCGGTCAATACTCAAACTGCGCCGATAATTGCTGCTTCAAAACGGTGCCGCTCAGGCGGCATATCCTTACCGGAAAAATACTGCGCCAACTCGCGCCACAAATATGAATCACCTAGAAACCCCCATTGAATAGGAGGTTGCTTAAAAATTGCCATCACTGTTTCAGACGGCCTTTTGAACCAGATAATTGCTCAATTCCACATATTTCTCGGCGGCAATGTGTTCTGCCCTGTCCTGCGGATTGATGCCGACTGCCTGCAAATCATTATCGCCGGCAAGTTCCTTCAAATTATTGCGTATGGTTTTGCGGCGTTGATGGAAAGCCAGTTTCACCAGTTTGGCAAAATGTTCAAAATCTTCCGCTTTACCGATGCGGTGTTTCACCGGAATCATGCGAACGACGGCCGAATCTACTTTTGGCGCAGGATCAAAGGATTCAGGCGGTACTTCAATCAACATTTCCATATCGAAGAAATATTGCAGCATCACGCCCAGACGGCCATAGTCGTTGGTTTTCGGCTGCGCCACCATGCGTTCGACCACTTCTTTTTGCAGCATAAAGTGCATATCGATCACATCGTCTGCCACTTCGCTCAATCGGAACAAAAGCGGCGTGGAAATATTGTACGGCAGGTTGCCGACAATTTTTTTCTTGCCTTCAATGCTGTTGAAATCAAACTGCAATACATCGCCTTCGTGTATCACCAATTTGTCTGCAAACGGTAGGGTTTTCAGACGGCGTACGATGTCGCGGTCAATTTCGCAAACATGCAGGCAGTTGAGTTTTTTCGCCAAAGGCTCGGTAATGGCGGCCAAGCCCGGGCCGATTTCAATCACGATATCATCGGGCTGCGGTCTGACCGCGTTGACAATATCGCTAATAATCCGCGTATCCTGCAAAAAATTCTGCCCGAAGCGTTTCCGGGCCTTATGTTCTTTCATATCTTTCTTCAAGCAAGCTGTTTAAGGCAGTATTGTAACTGAAACAAGCGTTTTTGTCGGCACGCTTTCAGACGGCATTTGCCTAATTTTAAGCAAACGGCGGCGCTTCCAAACCCAAGGATTTCAATAGTTGCGCGGTCTCATAAACCGGCAAACCCATCACACCCGTAAAACTGCCCTGCAAATGCTCGACAAATACGCCGCCCAAGCCCTGAATCCCATACGCACCGGCTTTGTCCATCGGTTCGCCGCTAGCAACATAGGCTGCAATCTCCTCAGCCGTCAACGTTTTAAAGCGCACTTCGCTCGTCTGCACGACATCATGGCGCACGCCTTGCCAGTAAACGCATACAGCCGTCAGCACTTGATGCGTCCGTCCCGACAAGCGTTCCAGCATATCGACCGCATCCGCCTCAGATTCCGGTTTACCCAAAATAGCCTCACCATCCGCCACCGTCGTATCCGCCGTCAATACAGCAAACTCAGGCTCTTGATCATGAGCTGCAAACCATTGCGCCACCGCCGCCTGATTTTTCTTGCAGGCCATACGGCGTACATACTCTACTGCGGCTTCGCCTTCTTTAGGGGTTTCATCAATATCCGCAGGAAGGCGGCGTACCGTGAAACCCAAATTCTCCAAAATCTCACGACGGCGCGGACTGCCCGAAGCCAGATAAATTGCGTTCATTGTATTGGTTTTCCTTATTTTGAAATTTTATGCTGACCGGACAGGCGGACATAATGCGCAGAGGAATACGTCAAAAATTCCTTTTCCTCATCTGTCAGCGGACGCACTTGTTTCACAGGCGAGCCAACGTATAAAAAACCGCTTTCCAAACGTTTGCGCGGCGGCACCAAACTGCCCGCGCCTATCATCACATCATCTTCGACAACCGTATCATCCAAAATAATCGAGCCCATACCCACCAACACTCGATTCCCAATTCGGCAGCCATGCAGCATGACCTTATGCCCAATCGTCACATCATCACCGATAATCAAAGGCGAACCGTCAGGCTTCGCCGCATTCTTATGCGACACATGCAAAACGCTGCCGTCCTGCACATTGCTGCGCTTGCCGATAGAAATACTGTTCACATCGCCGCGCAATACGGCATAAGGCCAAACGGATACATCTTCCGCCAGCGACACTTCGCCAATCACTACCGAAGTCTCATCTACAAAACAAGACTCATCAACCGACGGCACATAATCCAAAAACGCACGAATAGGGCTTGCCATTTCCAATAATCCTTTTCTCAAAACCAAAACTGATCAGGCCGTCTGAAAACACGGCGTAAAACGATTTTATACTACAACAATACGAAATCAAGCCAGAAAATCATCAAAAGGCCGTCTGAAACAATTTTCAGACGGCCTTTCATCATAAACCCTTTATCTTGGCTGACGACTATTTATCATTAGCGCCTCATCTATCTTTTATGGAATAATCGCCTTCATTTGATTCTTGGAGAGGCCGATGAACACACGTTCGGGAAATTATGCAGCGCCCCTATTGGTCGTCGGCTGCATCGTCTTCGGCTTGGGCAGTTTGATCGTCAAATTTGTCGATGTCGGCTCTTACGCCATCGCATTCTGGCGCTTGCTGATCGCCGCTCCTATATTCTTCCTGCTCGGGCGTTTTTTCAGACAAAAAATGCCCACAAAAAGAAAAACGGTTGGCTACGCAATCTTATCCGGCGTTTTCCTCGCATTCGACCTCGCCCTTTGGCACGAAAGCATTCACGCCGTAGGTCCCGGCATTTCCACCTTGCTCAACAGCCTGCAGATTTTCTTTTTAGCCGCCATCGGCTTCTTCTTTTATTCGGAACGTCTAAGCGCCCTGCAAATTTTAAGTTTGATATTGGCCACCATAGGCGTCGCCTTAATCGGCAGCCCAGAGTTCGGTCATAACGACAATGCCGCATGGGGATTTGTCAGCGGCGTAGTGTCCGGTGCCATGCTGGCCTTGTCTATGGTTTTCGTACGCAAAACCCATGAACAGGAAAAAGTCGGTTTGTTTCCGCTGATGATGATTTTAAGCTTCGGCGGCGCAATGGCGCTGATCATCCCATCTCTACTATTCGATACCACCCATCTTTACCCTAAAACTTTAAACGATGTGATTCTAGTCTCCATCTACGGCATCGTCATGCAATGTTTTGCTTGGGCATTGATTGCTTACGCCATCCCGCTTTTATCCCTATCGCTGACCGGCCTACTACTGCTCTCAGAACCAGTAGCCGCCATGTTGATCGATTATTTCTGGCTGGATAAACCGATTAACACCGTCCAATGGAGCGGTGCCACTTTGACTTTATTAGCGATTTATTTAGGTTCATTAAAAAACAAAAAATAGATACAAAAAAGGCCGTCTGAAAAATTTCAGACGGCCTTTTAATCTGTTTATTGCTTATTGGATGCTGGTACCGATACGGCTGAGTTCGCCAAAGTTCATCCAAACAAAGAAGGCTTTACCGACAATCAACTTGTCATCGACAAATCCCCAATAACGGGAGTCGGCACTATTGTCGCGGTTGTCGCCCATCGCGAAATAACGGCCTTCGGGAACTTTACAGATAAAACCATTGCCGTCTTCTGCGTATTCGCAATTTTCCAAACCGCTTGTTTCAAGCGAGTAATTGCTTTCAGGCATTACTTCTGAAGTGTATTTGTTCAATACAGCAATAGATACGGAAGGCTGACCGGCCTCCTTGACCACGTCAAAATTTTTGCCGTTCAAGGCCGTCTGAAAACGCTCAAGCGTATGAATCATGGACGGATCGGTATCATCTGCATATTGATAATTACCGTTTGGTTTTTCTGAAATAATTTCACCGTTAACAGTCAAAACCTTATCACGATATTCCACAACGTCGCCCGGAATACCGACGATACGTTTGATGTAATTCATCTCAGGCTGAAGTGGGTAATTGAACACCACGACATCGCCTCGTGCAATATTGCCAACAGGGATAATGACCTTATTCAAAATCGGCAGGCGGATACCGTAAGAGAATTTGTTCACCAAGATAAAATCGCCTTTGACCAAGCCCGGACGCATGGAGCTGGACGGAATTTGGAACGGCTCGGCAATAAAGCTGCGCAACACAAAGATAACCAAGATGATGGGGAAAAAGCCGCCCATGTAGTCGGTAAAATGCGCATTGTCTTCGCCGGTCTCGCTTTTTTTCAGATGGCCTTTATGGATTGCCCAAACAATACCGGTGAACACGACAAACACCAGCAATACGGCGGTAAAGCTCATAAATTCGGACAAAATGCCGAATACGCCGACCATGCACAAGAGATAACTCCATTGCAGGCCGGAGCTCCATTCTCCGTTTTCCTGACGCTCTTTGCTGCTTTTGAAGTTGAGGACCAAGCCGGCCAGCAGTACAACGATTGCGCCTAAAGTCAGATTTATACTCATTATTTATCACTCACTTGCAGAATCGCCAAGAACGCGCTTTGCGGGATTTCCACATTGCCCACTTGTTTCATGCGGCGCTTACCTGCTTTTTGTTTTTCAAGAAGTTTTTTCTTACGCGTAATATCGCCGCCGTAACATTTCGCCAAAACGTTTTTACGCAGGGCTTTAACGTTTTCACGGGCGATAATCTGACTGCCGATGGCGGCCTGTACAGCAATATCAAACATCTGGCGTGGAATCAGTTCGCGCATTTTTGCTGCCAGCTCACGACCGCGGTGAACGGCACTTTGACGGTGGACAATCAGGCTTAGGGCATCGACTTTTTCGCCATTGACCATAATGTCGAGCTTAATCAAATCAGACGGTTGGAATTCTTTGAAATGGTAGTCCAACGAAGCATAACCGCGTGAAGTCGATTTAAGCTTGTCGAAGAAATCCATTACGACTTCGTTCATCGGCAAATCATAAGTCAGCATGACTTGACGGCCCATGTATTGCATATTGACCTGAACGCCGCGCTTTTGGTTACACAAAGTCATGACGTTGCCGACATATTCCTGAGGTACAAGAATGGTCGCAGTGATAATCGGCTCAAGAATGGTTTCGATGGTACTGATTTCAGGCAGTTTGGACGGGTTTTCAACTTCGATTTTCTCGCCGTTTTTCAACACGACTTCATAAACCACCGTTGGCGCAGTGGTAATCAAGTCCATATCGAACTCGCGCTCCAAACGTTCCTGAACGATTTCTAAGTGCAACAGACCCAAGAAACCGCAACGGAAGCCGAAGCCCAATGCTTGGGAAACCTCAGGCTCAAATTTCAACGAAGCATCGTTCAGCTGCAATTTTTCCAAAGCGTCACGCAAGGCTTCGTAGTCGTGGCTTTCTACGGGGTAGAGACCGGCAAATACTTGGCTTTGCACCTCTTGGAAGCCGGGCAGCGGCTCAGAGGCAGGGTTGGCAACCAAAGTAACCGTATCGCCGACTTTCGCCTGTCCCAATTCTTTCACGCCGGTAATCAAAAAGCCCACTTCGCCGGCTTTGAGTTCTTGTTTTTGAACTGATTTTGGTGTGAATACGCCCAGCTGCTCAACCTGCGTTTCCGCCTTGGTGCTTATAAAGCGCACTTTGTCTTTCAGCTTGATGGTGCCGTTTTTCACACGAATCAGCATGACCACGCCGACGTAGTTGTCAAACCATGAATCAACAATAACCGCTTGCAACGGCGCATTTTCATCACCGGTCGGCGCAGGGATTTTGGCAACGATTTCTTCCAAAACATCTTCCACACCAATACCACTTTTAGCAGAACATTGCACCGCACCAACGGCATCAATACCGATGATGTCTTCAATTTCCTGCTCTACGCGCTCGGGTTCTGCGGCAGGCAAGTCAATTTTGTTCAAAACAGGCACAACTTCCACGCCCAAATCAATCGCGGTATAGCAGTTCGCCACGGTTTGCGCTTCTACACCTTGAGACGCATCGACCACCAAAAGCGCACCTTCGCAAGCCGACAGCGAACGGGATACTTCGTAAGAGAAGTCGACGTGTCCCGGAGTATCAATCAGGTTGAGCTGATACACCTGCCCGTCGCGTGCTTTATAGTTGAGCGCGGCGGTTTGCGCTTTAATGGTAATGCCGCGCTCTTTTTCGATATCCATGGAGTCGAGCACCTGCGTACTCATTTCACGTAAATCCAAACCGCCGCAGTATTGGATAAAACGGTCGGCAAGTGTCGATTTACCGTGGTCGATGTGGGCAATAATGGAGAAATTCCGTATGTTTTTCATATTGTTATTAAGATAAATGCAATTAAAGGCTGAAAGGCCGTCTGAAAAAACAGGGATTCGGTTTTCAGACGGCCTTAGAATAAGGTTGAATCGTTCCGTATTCTAACGGAAATTCAACGCTTTTGCATGATTTTATAGCGATTTGACAATCTCGGTCACCATCTTCGCCGAGCTGACGGCCGCCGTTTTCAAAAACTCTTCAAAGCTGATGTCCGCTTTCTCATCTGCCGAATCGGATACGGCACGAATAATCACAAACGGCACTTCCAACTGGTGACAGGTTTGCGCAATCGCCGCAGCTTCCATTTCAACTGCTTTTACGTCAGGAAAATGACTGCGAATTTCCGCAACACCTTCGCTGCTGTGTACAAAACGGTCGCCACTGACAATCAGGCCTTGAGCTACGGCCGCACCTTCAAACACTTGCGCCGCCTTTTCTGCTTGGCGAATCAGGGTTTCATCCGAGGCGAACACAGCAGGAAGTTGCGGTACTTGCCCCCAAACATAACCAAAAGCCGTTACGTCAACATCATGATGCGCCACAGTTTCGCCGATGACCACATCACCAACCTTCAGACCCTTGCCCAAACCACCTGCACTGCCGGTATTGATGACGCAATCCGGTGCGAACTGATGAATGACCCAAGAAGTCGAAACCGCCGCATTGACTTTGCCGATACCGCTCAAAACCAATACCATGCGTTTTCCGGCCAATTCGCCTTCATATGCTGAGAATTTACCGAAAGACACATGCTTGACATTGGCCATGCTTTCACGCAAAAGCTCAATTTCCTGTTCCATTGCGCCGACCACGGCAATTGTTTGTACTGACATCTCGTTACCTTTCCATTCACTAATCGGGCAACATTATAACAGCAGAATTTAAAATCACAGGGATACTGAAAAATCTGCTATATTCCCAGCACGACACTCAATTTAAAACAGATAGCTGCTCTAGCGGCAAAACAGCAAATAATGATTGCTTCTGTTATAATTATTTTCAATAAAATAACTCTATTTTAAATACCTAAATTCTTATGTTTGACGAAAATACTCCGGGCGCAAAAGAAGAATTGTTCGCTTGGCTACGCCATATGAACAAATACAAAGGCTCCGACCTTTTCATTACCACCAATTTCCCGCCTGCCATGAAAGTGGACGGCAAAATCATGCGACTGAGCGATGAGCCGCTGAGTGCTGAAAAATGTATGGAAATCGCTTTTTCGATTATGTCTTCCAAACAGATCGAAGAATTTTCTTCCACCAACGAATGCAACTTCGCCATCAGCCTGCCCGATACCAGCCGCTTCCGTGTCAATGCAATGGTTCAACGCGGTGCAACTGCATTGGTGTTCCGCTCCATTACCAGCAATATCCCTAAATTTGAAACGCTCAATCTGCCCCCTATTCTGAAAGACATCGCCCTCAGAAAACGCGGCCTGGTTATTTTTGTCGGCGGTACAGGTTCGGGCAAGTCCACTTCCCTCGCCTCCCTTATCGACTATCGAAACGAAAACAGCTTCGACCACATTATCACCATCGAAGACCCGATCGAGTTTATCCATCAACACAAAAACTGCATCATCACCCAACGTGAAATCGGCGTAGATACCGAAAATTGGCCGATTGCGCTGAAAAACACCCTGCGCCAAGCACCGGATGTCATTCTGATTGGCGAAATCCGCGACCGCGAGACCATGGACTACGCTATCTCCTTCGCGGAAACCGGCCATTTATGTATGGCGACACTGCACGCCAACAGCACCAACCAAGCACTCGACCGCATCATCAACTTCTTCCCCGAAGAGCGCCGTACCCAGTTGCTGACCGACTTATCACTCAACCTGCAAGCCTTTATTTCACAACGACTAATCCCCCGTGAAAGCGGACGGGGTCGTGTGGCTGCTGTAGAAGTTTTGCTCAATTCGCCGATTATTGCCGACTTGATTCAAAAAGGCGAAGTCCACAACATCAAAGAAATGATGAAAAAATCAACCGGCATGGGTATGATCACTTTTGACCAAGCCTTGTATGATTTATATGAAAACGGCGATATCAGCTATCAAGACGCCATTAAAAATGCCGACTCCGCCCATGATTTGCGCTTAGATATTCAATTACGAAGCCGTCGTGCGCAAAATGCCGGTCCGGATTTAGAATTGATTTAACAAAAAAAGGCCGTCTGAAACCTCACTACGAGTTTCAGACGGCCTTTATTCCATCAAATAATCAAGCCTGTTTCAATTTTGTATCGGCATCACGCAATGCAGTGCGCAGACCTTCCTCGATAACCGGATGGTAGAACGGCATATCCAGCATTTGAGGAATCGTCATCTTCATTTGATGTGCCCAAGCCATCAAGTGTGCCAAATGTTCGGCAGCGGGGCCGACAACTTCCGCACCAATGAAACGGCCGGTCGCTTTTTCAGCATACAAACGCATATGGCCTTTGTTTACCAACATAACGCGGCTGCGGCCTTGGTTTCGGAATGAAACTTCGCCGATTACAAACTCATCAGGCTGATATTTCTCCGCAACTTGCGCGTATTTCAAACCGATAGTGGCAATTTGCGGACTGGTGAATACCACGCCGATTACGCTACGGCGTAAACCGCCCTCAATATTCGGGAAAATAGCGGCATTGTGACCGGCAATTTTACCTTGGTCGGAAGCCTCATGCAGCAGAGGCAATTGATTGGACGCATCGCCTGCGATAAAGATATGCGGAATGCTGGTTTGCATGGTCAGCGGATCAGCAACAGGCACGCCACGCGCATCTTTTTCGATATTCAGGTTTTCCAAACCGATATTGTCCACGTTCGGACGGCGACCGGCGGCAGCCAAAGCATATTCGGCATGGAACACACCTTTTTCGCCATCTTGTTCCCAGTGAACTTCAACATTGCCTTCTGCGTCCAATTTGACTTCGGTTTTAGCATCCAAATGCAAAGTCAACTCTTCGCCAAAAACGGTTTTGGCTTCTTCAGCGACAACAGGATCGGAAATACCGCCAATCGCGCCTGCTACGCCAAAAATTTCAACTTTTACGCCTAAACGGTGCAAAGCCTGACCCAACTCTAAGCCGATTACGCCAGGGCCGAATACGGCCACACTCTTAGGCAGGGTATCCCAAGAGAAAACATCATCGTTCACAATCAAGCGATCGCCCAAAACTTCCCACTGTGGGAAAATCACAGGGCGCGAACCGGTAGCAATCACAAAACTTTTTGCAGTGATTTGAGTGTGGTCATCAACTTGGACGGTGTGTTCGTCAACAAATTTTGCCGTACCCATAATACGCTTGTCGGCAGGCCACTCTTCTACATCGCTGACCACAAAACCGACAAAACGGTCGCGTTCGGACTTCACGCGGTGCATGACTTCTTCGCCGTTTACCGTTACGCTGTCTTTATCCAAATGCACGCCAAACGGATCGGTATGCAGAGCATGATGGCGCGCTTCTGCAGCCGCAATCAGCAATTTGGACGGCATGCAGCCGACACGCGCACAAGTTGTTCCGAATACATTGTTTTCAATCAGGTAAACATTGTCTGTATGAAGTCGGGCATTGCGAAATGCGCCCATACCGGCTGTACCGCCACCCAGTACTACCACATCTGCTTGAATCTTTTTCATATTTTATCCTTACTGTCTATATCCAAACCGATATTGCCATCAGGTTATCCGTTTTCAGACGGCCTAAACTTCATAAACTATCAAAATTTAAAAATCAATAGCCAATATCTAAATATCGATTTAAAACAATAATCTCAAATTCTACTTGTAAATATAGAGTTATTCAGAACGCCGATTTGCAAACGTCGTCTGAATAACTCTATATTTGGGTATTTCAGACGGCCTTTTCAAGCCGTCTCAAGCATACAGGCAATTAGTTTTTAGCCAAGTAAGCTTCCAAGTCTTCGCTGCCGCCGATGTATTTGCCGCCGATGAATACTTGAGGAGCAGTCATCTTACCGGTAATAGCGCGTACGGAAGTAACAGTTGCATCTTTACCCAATACGATTTCTTCGTAAGACAAGCCTTTGTCTTGCAGCACTTTTTTAGCTTTAGCACAGAATTGGCAGCCAGGTTTGGTGAAGATGGCAACAGACTCTTGAGCTTTCCAGTCAGGAGCAATGTATTTCAACATAGTGTCAGCGTCAGACACTTTGAAAGGATCGCCTGGTTCTTCAGGTTCGATAAACATTTTTTCAATCACGCCGTCGTTAACCAGCATGGAGTAACGCCAAGAGCGTTTGCCGAAGCCCAAGTCTTCTTTGCCAACCAACATGCCCATGCCTTCAGTGAATTCACCGTTGCCATCAGGAATCATGTAGATGTTGTCGGCTTCTTCTTCAGCAGCCCAAGCGTTCATTACGAAAGTGTCATTTACAGATACGCAGTAGATTGCGTCAACACCGTTTTCTTTGAACGCGCCAAACAATTCGTTGTAGCGTGGAAGGTGAGAAGAAGAGCAAGTTGGAGTAAATGCGCCAGGCAGAGAGAACACGACTACTTTTTTGCCTTTGAACAAATCATCAGTAGAAACATCTTTCCAAGTGTCGCCAACGCGAGTGCGGAATACTACGGAAGGTACTTTTTGACCGGTACGATCTTGCAAAGCCATTTTTAAGCTCCTTAAAAATTCGGGTTTGAGAAATGAATCAATGCTTGCATTTTAATGCAGGCCTATCGATTTGTATAATTTATAGTTCAAATAATATTAATTACATCAAACTATCAATTTAATTAAATCGAAAACAGCTATTCCTCTAAATAAAGGCCATCTGAAATAAAACAAGTGCCTGACTGAAATTATTTTTTAGGTAAAGGCTGAACGGGCGAATCCGAAGCCACAATTTCGCCGATGGCTGTTTCCGCAATATCCTTCAAAGCATAGCGGTCTTTATCCGGCATATCTGTCGGTTTGTACTGTGGTGAGAAATCCAAACGGATACGGATTTTCCTCATCGAAACAATACGCCATAAAGATTGAAACAGGTTTACCTCTGCATAAGACGGCAAATCCGTCCGTTGTCCTTCGCCATCATAATAGCGTAAGGTTACCGCCTGAATCGGCGCTTTCGCATCAATAGCCGATTGAAACAGGGCTGCTTTAAACGGCAAAATACCCAAACCGGAAGAAGTGCGCGCCTCGGGGAAAAAACTTACATTTTGCCCTGCTTTCAATGCTGCACAAATCGCCTGATTAATCGGCTCGACATCACGGCGGGAATTGCGATTGATAAACACCGTGCCGGCATTTTTACCCATTTTCCCCAAAACCGGCCAACCGCTGATTTCCTGTTTCGCAATAAAACTGCTCGGATAAACGGCGCTCATGGCAAAAATATCCAACCAAGACACATGGTTGGCCACCACCAAAGTACCACTCACATTTCCTTGAGGCGGTACGCCGATTTCCAATTCGATATCCAAAGCATCCAACGCACCTTTTCCCAAAACAACCACAGCATGATTGCGTTCCTCTGCATTGTTGCCATCAATGGCACGCAAATCCCGACCGGTTCGGAACAACCAAGCTGCCAAACGGCAAAGTCGGCTCAGACGTTTAAAAAAAGGAGCTTTTTGTTTAGACATAAAATTTCTTCTGTATTGTGTTCATTATGTTCAGACGGCCTCTGACATTTAAGGCCGTCTGAAACTATTTCTGGCAATTTGGACAATAAAATGTTCCACGCTGCCCCAAAGTTTCTTTAAAAATCAACCCGCCACATTGGACACAAGGCTCATTGTGGCGGCCATAGACCGTATATTCCTGCTGAAAGTAGCCGCTTTTTCCATCGCTATTAACGAAGTCTCGCAGTGTACTGCCGCCCGTTTCAATCGCCCTCAGCAGAACCGCTTTAACGGTTTCCACCAATAATGCGCATTCTTTCTTGGTCAGCTTATTCGCCGGACGCAATGGCGAAATACCTGCCTTAAACAGACTTTCATTCGCATAAATATTACCGACACCAACCACCACTGCATTATCCATCAGCGCTAATTTGACTGCACGCTTTTGGGTTTTCAATTTCTGATACAGGTAATTTGCATCAAAATCATCCGAGAGCGGCTCCGGTCCCAACTTTTCCAACAGCGGATGATGCTCGGCAATACCCTCATACCACAATACCGCACCAAATTTACGCGGATCGTGATAACGCAATACGGTACCGTCATCAAATACAAAATCTAAATGATCATGTTTATCCGGCGTGGCGATGCGCTCATCATCGGCGGTAAAAATCCGCAAACTGCCGGACATACCCAAATGCATAAGTAAAATACCCGTTTCAAAAGTAACAATCAAATACTTCGCACGCCGGTTGCATGCCAAAACTTTGCGCCCGGCCAAAATTTGCGCCAAGTTCGGATGGATAGGCCATCTCAATTTAAACTGGCGAATAATGACTTTTTCTATCTTTTTGCCATCAATATGCGGCGCGATTCCGCGTAAAGTCGTTTCTACCTCAGGTAATTCAGGCATCATTATTCTCCAAATTCATCATTATATATAGGCCGTCTGAAAACTATTCGGCCAAACGTGCCGTACTTAAAGCAACCGTATTGCCATCGAATGCAGATTCCAATTCAGGCACAGGATGGACACCAATCAGATGTTTCGTTAAAACCACACCATACACCGCCGCACACTGCGGCCACCACCTATCCCCCGCCTTTTCCATAAACTGCCAAAACTTCAAAGCAGAAGGCGAATTCACAGCAGGCAGATAATCCATAAACTGCCCATATTCCATTTCAAAACCAATAGCGGCAATTTTTCGTTTCAATTCAGCCAGAGCCAAGCATTGAGATTTCAAAGGCAACCTTTCCCCATCGAACCACGAGCTCAATCCCCACAAAGATTTAGGGTTAAACCCCGTCAAAATCAACCTGCTCTCAGGTTTTAATATCCTAAATGCCTCTTGCAACACCAAATCAGCAGATGAAATTTCCAAAAGATGGGGCATCAATAACACATCCACGGAATGCGTTTCAAATGCCAACATTTCAGCATCCATCCGCACATCGCGCGGCACCACAATCATATTTTCAGGCGGCCTCTGCCATATACCGCCTAATTGAACCGCCACTTGGCTATTCAAATATTGCAAATGCCGTCTGAAAAAATCCGCCTCTTTTTGAGCAAGATATTGCCCCATTGGCGTTTGCATAAAAAAAACTTCCATTAAAGGCCCCCTATGCATCCCGACTTGTGTGACAGAATTTTAACACCACGGCCACATCACACAAGCAAATTCCCTGCTCGACTTGACGTTTAAATGCTGAAACGATACTATCAAAAAGACAAAATTTTATTATATATTTGATAACTTTATTTACTATGGCAAAACTAAAAACCATCGCTCTGACCGTTTCAAGCCTGTCGGCGGTTTCCGCCACAGCCTATGCGCAAAACGCTACGCCCAACCAAGTCGGCATGGCTATGATGCGCCTCAACTCCGCCCTGCTCGACCAAGCCAAAGCACAAACCTTCGGCTCCGGCAGCTTATGGGCATCGTTGCGTAAAGACTTCCGCATCAACGAAGTCAACACAGAACTGGTTCGCCGCCACGAAAACAAATTTGCTGCAAACAGCGCATATTTCGACCGCACCATTTCCCGCAGCAAACCTTATATGTACCATATTGCCAATGAAGTTAAAAAACGCAATATGCCCGCCGAAATCGCTTTGCTGCCTTTCATTGAAAGCGCATTCGTAACCAAAGCCAAATCACACGTCGGTGCATCCGGCCTGTGGCAATTTATGCCGGCTACCGGCCGCCACTTCGGCTTGGAAAAAACGCCTTTGTATGACGGCCGCCACGATATTTACGCCGCTACCGATGCCGCATTGAACTACCTGCAATACCTGCACGGTATGTTCGGCGACTGGTCTTTGGCGCTTGCCGCTTACAACTGGGGCGAAGGTAATGTCGGACGCGCTGTCAACCGCGCCCGCGCGCAAGGTTTGGAACCGACATACGAAAATCTGCGTATGCCGAACGAAACACGCAATTACGTTCCAAAACTCTTGGCCGTCCGTAATATCGTTGCCAATCCGCAAACTTTTGGCATGAATATCAGCGAAATCAGCAATCAGCCGTATTTCAAATCTGTCAGCATCGACAAACCTATTGATAACAGCACAATTGCTCGTTTTGCAAACATCAGCGAAAGCGAACTGTTGGCACTCAACCCAGGTTTCAATGCTCCGGTATTCATCCCTAAAAACAACCGTCGTCTGTTGTTGCCGGTTTCTGCGGTTTCTGCATTTGAGAAGAACTACCGCAATGCCAATCCAGATACCCTGATGTCTTGGGATATTTATACTTCTTTGGGTAACAAAAAGCTTAATGTCATCGCCAACGATACCGGCATGAGCGTAGCCGAACTCAAGCGCCTCAACGGCCTGAGCGGTAGCGCCATTTCTGAAGGCCGCAGCATTTTGGTGGCTAAAAACTCAGCTACCCAAAGTCAAGACATTATTAACTTTATCGACAAAGACAATACTCCGGATACTTACCAATCCAATATGCCGGCTATGTCTCCGATTATTGCTTCCAGCGTAGCAGAACCGGTTAAAGTTGCTCAAACTACTGTGACCAATATTGTTGCTCCTGTTGTTCCACAGTCCAGCAAACCGGTTGACTTTATTGCACGCAGCAAAACTGAAAACGTTACTTCCGTAGTGGTAACAGAAACCAAAGCCCAACCTCAAGTTGCAAATGCGGAAGTGCCTGCTCCAGTTGCAGCCATGACCCATGCGACTACCGAGACCATTGCTAAAAATGTTACAGAAGCGCCCAAATCAGCCATCCCTGCAGACTTGACCGCGCCGACTGTTGCCGCAAACGATGTAACCCCTACTCCAGCAGTTGAATCTGTTGCTGTTGCTCTGGTTCAAGAAGAGCGTGATGACCTGATGGCTTTGGTACAAAGCCAACCTGCGGAGGAACCTGCAGCGACTGTTGCTGAAGCGACTTCTGAAGCCAAACAAGTTCAAACTGTTGTGACTGCCGAAAGCGCTCGTACAGCACGTATCGCAGCCAATACCGCTAAACAACAACAACGCATCAATGCGCGTCTTGCCCGTGTAAATGGCCAACAAAACACACAAACTGCAGCACTTGCAGCAGGCACACACCGTGTGGAAGATGGTGATACGTTGTTTAATATCTCCAAACGTTACAACTTGAGCGTAGCTGATTTGATTATTGCCAACAACATCAAAGGCAACAATATCAGAAAAGGCCAAATCCTCCGTGTTACAGCTGCTCCGGCAAAAGTCCGCAGCAACCCGGTTCAAAACGTTTCCTACACTGTACGTAAAGGCGATACCCTGAATACCATTGCCAGCCGTTTCAATGTTGATGTTAATGATATCCGCCGTTGGAACCGCAATACCCGTACTGTGACTCCTGGTCAACGTTTGAAACTGATGGGTAGCTAATACTTGCTTCAAAACAAAGGCCGTCTGAAATATTCAGACGGCCTTTTTCTTTATGATAGATAATCAAGTTAATGTTTGATGACAAACAGAATAGCCTTCTCTTTAAGATAAAAATATTTTTTGAAAACTACTATATAGAAAAGAGAGTGTGTAAAAACACCCTCTTTCTCAAACGGATTACCGTCAGACTCTACTCTTAACATCCATATTCAAACATATGAATTCCGTAAAATATATTCCTATGCCGGTGAAAAAGCATCACAGAAAAAGGCATCTTCCGGTAAAGCGTATTTTTGAGTCAGCAAACCATGTGCACTTTCGGTCATCTCTGGTGATCCGCAAGCATAAACCTCATATTGGCTCAAATCAGGATAATTTTGTGCTGCAACATTTTGCACGTATCCATTCTCCCCTTTCCAATCGGAATCAGGCTTAGAAAGAACAGGAGAGAATTTCGCATTTTTCAGACGGCCTATTAATACTTCTGCTTCTTCCAGTGCATACAAATCCTCCTGCTGACGTGCTCCCCAGTAAAAATGAACCTGACGTTCGCTATTCTGATGAATCAAATCAAGCAAAATGCTGCGGATAGGGGCATAACCTGTACCCGTTGCCAACAAAACAATCGGTTTATCGCTGTCCTTTTGCAAAGTAAACGTCCCCAATGGGCCTTTAACGCGGACAATGCCTTTCTCTTTGATTTTAGGCTCTGCACCAAAAATCATTTCTGAGCATACGCCGTTTTCACGTTTGCGGATATGCAGTTCCAAAATGCCTTCTTGATCAGGCGAATTGGCGATTGAATAGCTACGGCTGATATTGCCGGGAAGCAGCAAATCAATATATTGCCCGGCATAAAATGTAAATGGCGGCGCTTTAGGCAAAGCCAATCGCAACAAAGCAACATCATGTTTGATTTCAATCGTTTCAATGCGTACAGGCAAAGTGCGCACCGGCAAAGCATTTTGATTAAAACCTGGCACATTGATTTTGAGGTCGCTCTTCGCAGTGGTACAACACAATAACACTTTGCCCTGTGCTTTTTCTTCTTCACTGATGGCTTTATCAATATGCTTGCCCATTTCAAATTCGCCACTAATCAACTCGGCCTTACATTGTCCGCAGGCGCCATTTTTACAAGAATGGGGCAGATTTAAATTCTGACGGGTCGCAGCGGCAAGAACGGTCTCATCCTCGTTTGCCGTAAATGTAGTTTGATCTGGTAAAGTAATAGTATGTGTCATGGTATTTAGAATAATTTTAGAATCAAAATAAAGGCCGTCTGAAAAATAAGACCTATTTTTCAGACGGCCTGTCCTATCTATTAAGCTAATTTAGCTTTAATCAGCTCTTGAACCTGAGCCGGATTGGCCTTGCCTTTACTTGCTTTCATCACTTGACCGACAATCGCATTCAAGGCTTTCTCATTACCGGAACGGAATTGCTCAACGGCTTTCGCATTGTTTGCCAGCACTTCATCCACCATAGCTTCAATTGCGCCAGTATCGGTAATCTGTTGCAAACCATGTTTTTCGATGATTTCAGCAATACCTGCTTCAGGCTCAGCCCACATTGCTTCAAAAGCTTTTTTCGCCAGTTTGCTGCTTAATGTTCCATCTGCAACTTTAGCAACCAACTCGGCAAGACGTGAAGCTGTAATCGGGCTTTCAGCCAATTCCAAATCTTCTTTGTTCAAGGTAGCGGCAAGCTCACCGTTCATCCAGTTCGCCGTCAATTTACCTTGGCCGCAGGCTTTGGCTGCTTCTTCAAAATAGGCAGCTTGAACGCGGCTGGCAGTCAACAGGCGCGCATCATAGTCAGACACGCCGTAATCGGCAACAAAACGCGCCGCCATTTCATGTGGCAATTCAGGCATTTGCTCTTTGGCTTTTTGCAATTGGCCGTCTGAAATAATGACCGGCAGCAAATCCGGGTCAGGGAAATAGCGGTAATCGTGCGCATCTTCTTTCAAACGCATCACACGGGTTTCACCTTTTTCAGGGTCAAACAACATGGTTGCCTGCTGTACTTTACCACCATCTTCCAAAATTTCGATTTGCGCTTCCACTTCATAATTGATGGCTTGTTCCAAGAAGCGGAAAGAGTTGAGGTTTTTGATTTCACGGCGTGTACCGAACTCGGCCTGACCTTTTGGACGTACAGAAACGTTGGCATCAACACGGAACGAACCTTCCGCCATATTACCGTCGCAAATATCCAGCCAAGTCACTAAACCATGCAACGCTTTAGCATATGCCACAGCTTCGGCTGCGGAACGCATTTCAGGCTCGGAGACAACTTCCAACAAAGGCGTACCGGCACGGTTCAAGTCGATACCGGTAGCACCGTTCAAACCTTCATGTACGGATTTACCCGCATCTTCTTCCATGTGCGCACGGGTAACATTGATGGTTTTAACCTCATCGCCCACTACGATTTCCAGTTTGCCGTGTTCAACAATCGGCAAATCCAACTGGCTGATTTGATAGCCTTTTGGTAAATCAGGATAAAAATAGTTTTTACGGTCGAACACGTTTTTCTGATTGATTTTCGCATCCAAAGCCAACCCGAGTTTGATGGCTTTTTCGACGACTTCGCGGTTCATTACCGGCAATACGCCCGGCAACGCACACTCAACCACGCTGGCGTGGGCATTAGGTTCAGCACCGAATGCAGTGGATGCGCCGCTGAAGATTTTGGATTGGGTGTTGAGTTGGACGTGGATTTCCAGTCCGATTACGGTTTCCCAAGTCATAAGGGTCTTTCTGTCGAAAAAAAGTTAATCGGTTAAATGAGTGATTCGTTTTTCAGACGGCCTAAATAAGAAACCATAACAGGCCGTCTGTAAGATAAGTTTATTTCCTGCGACGTTGGAAACCAGGCAGTTGCCAATGGAAACGGTATGCAGTCAGGCGAAACAACAATCCGCCGGCAAAAAGCAGGTTTAACGTAAAAATATTAATCCAGCCCAAATGTCCGAACAGATAAATCAGCCCACCAATCAAAATGGCTACGCTGCCGTAAAGGTCGGTGCGCAAAATCATCGGCACATCATTGACCAAAATATCGCGCGCAATACCGCCGCCAACGGCAGTCACAAAAGCCAAAGAAATAACGCCGAACAAATTAAGCTGCAAAGCCATACCGATTTGTGCACCGGTAATACTGAACGCTGCCAAACCGATGGCATCGGCAATAATAAAAGCAGCGGCCAAATAGGTGCTGCGATAACGTTGCACCCTTATCAACCATGCAATGGCAAGCGTGGCAAACACGACTATCAGCGCATCGGTTTGCAAAAACACTTGCGGAATCCGGCCGACCAAACCATCGCGTATCATGCCGCCGCCGACAGCCGTCAGTAACGCAGTAATGACGACACCGAGTACATCCAACCGCTTGTTGTAGCCGACCAAATAGCCGGAAATGGCAAACGCAGCTGTCCCAATGATTTGAATGAAGTCGGTGGCTGTCATGATTTTTAAATATCTACAATATGCAGCACCTCAATACATTCAGGCACTTTTATATGGTTTATTTTCAGACGGCCTTGAATCATCAAGGCCCTAAAACATTATTCCGGTGCTTTAGTATGCCAATCGCTGTTCAGTTGAACCTGATGTGCGGCACCCAAAATTTTGGCTTCGGAGAAATAGTTGCCGATAAATTGAACACCAATCGGCAGACCGTTTGCGCTGAAACCGGCAGGCAGAGTCAGTGCAGGCAAACCGGCAAGGTTCACGGCGATGGTGTAAATATCGGACAAGTACATTTGGACAGGGTCGTGGATGTCGCTGCCAAGTTTCGGCGCGGCAGTCGGCGCAGTCGGCGCCAAAATGAAATCACATTGACCAAAGGCCGTCTGAAAATCATTGGCAACCAGACGGCGCAGTTTTTGCGCTTTCAGATAATAAGCATCGTAGTAACCATGGCTCAATACATAAGTACCGATCATGATACGGCGTTTGACCTCGCTGCCGAAACCTTCGGCACGGGTGTTGCTGTACATTTCTTCCAAATCGCCGAATTGCGCCGCACGATAACCATAACGTACGCCGTCGAAACGGGACAAGTTGGTACTTGCTTCAGCAGAGGCGAGAACGTAATAAGCAGGAATCGACAATGATGTTTGCGGCAGGGAAACTTCAACAGTCTCCGCGCCTTGAGCTTTGAGCAAATCAATAACGCTTTGTAAGGCCGTCTGAACATCGGCATCCGCGCCTTCGCCGAAATATTCTTTAGGCAAACCGATTTTCAAACCTTTGAGTGGCTTGTCTAAATCACGGGTATAGTCTTCTTTGTCGCGCTCCAAGCTGGTGGAATCGCGCTCATCAAAGCTGGCCATGGCATTCAACAAAATCGCACAGTCTTCGGCTGTTTGCGCCATAGGGCCGGCTTGGTCGAAGCTGGAAGCATAGGCAACCATACCGAAGCGTGAAACCGTACCGTAAGTCGGCTTGATGCCGGTAATGCCGCAATGCGATGCAGGCTGACGGATAGAACCGCCGGTATCCGAACCCAAGGCAGCCGGTGCCAAACGCGCCGCAATCACGGCAGCCGAACCGCCTGACGAACCGCCGGGAACATGTTCAAGATTCCATGGGTTTTTGGTTGCGCCGTAGAATGAAGTCTCATTGGTCGAACCCATGGCAAATTCGTCCATATTGGTACGGCCGAGAGTAACCATGCCGGCATCCAACAGATTTTGCACCACAGTAGCAGTATAAGGAGAAACAAAGTTATCCAACATTTTGGAGCTGCATGCACTGCGCCAACCTGTTTGGCAGAAAATATCTTTGTAAGCAACCGGCACACCGGTCAAAGCCGTTGCATTGCCGGCTGCGATACGCGCATCGGCTGCTTTGGCTTCAGCAAGGGTCTTATCTTGATCGATGGTAACGTAGCCGTTGATGGCAGGGTTTTTCGCAGCAATAGCGGCCAAATATTCGGTCGCCAATTCGACTGCGGAAATTTGTTTGGATTGCAGCAGGCTGCTGGCTTGTTTGAGCGTGTAAGCGGTCATTGTGCCGTACTTTCTATAAAACAGTTTTTGCTTTCAAAACAGATATTGAAAACATCCGTTTAAATCAATAAATCGGGCCGTCTGAACAGAATATCCTTTCAGACGGCCTTGCAATAGGGGTTTGCCGATAAGCAAAGTCCGTCTGAAACCTTATTCTTCAATCACTTGAGGAACGATATACAGTCGGTTGCGCACTTCTGGGGCAACAGCCTGATATTCTGCAGCGTGATCAGTTTCAGTCACTTTATCTTCGCGCAGGCGCAAAGCGGCTTCGTGCGGATGCGCCATGGGTTCGATGCTGTCGGTATTGACGCTTTGCATGTTTTCAACCATGGCGAAAATGTCGTTCAACTCGGCAAGCGTTTTGTTTTTTTCTTCGTCCGTTAAAGTGAGGCGCGAGAGTTTTGCGATTTTTTCCACATCATTTAAGCTTAAAGCCATAAAAAATCCTTGTCTGATAGCAATGCACCTTGGGTTTGGGGTATCATTGCATTTCGTCTTCTATGAAGCGAAGAATTATAACCGAAAACCAAACAGGTTGGCATGGTGTTTTGATTCAGACGGCCTTTTCAGGGTGCATTTATCCGTCTTAAACCGTGTACCTGTTTTTCTTATTTTAAATAACGCTAAACACATCCGGGCTGGGCCGGAATTTCAGGTATCCTATGTTTCGTCTTTTATCTCGTTTCCTCTCTAATGATATTGCCATCGACTTGGGCACGGCCAACACGCTGATTTTTGTACGCGGCAAAGGAATTGTTTTGGATGAGCCGTCCATGGTTGCGATTCAATCCGGCGCGGGCAATAAAAGTAAAATCATGGCGGTTGGTACGGAAGCCAAAAAAATGCAGGGCCGTGCACCGCGCAATATCGAAATCGTCCGTCCGATGAAAGACGGCGTGATTGCCGATTTTGTGATTACCGAGCGTATGCTGGGTATGTTGATTAAAAAAGCCACCGAAGGACGGTCTTTGGTTCCGCCCCGTGTGGTTATCTGTGTTCCGGGCGGCTCTACCCAAGTGGAACGTAAAGCGATTTTGGATTCAGCGTTTGCCGCCGGCGCGGCAAGCGTGCATTTGATTGAAGAACCGATGGCCGCCGCTTTGGGCGCAGGTTTGCCGATTGAAGATGCGGCAGGTTCGATGATTGTCGATATTGGTGGCGGTACGACTGAAATCGGTATTCTTTCACTGGGCGGTATGGCCTATTCCGCTTCTGTCCGCGCAGCCGGCGACGAGTTCGACAAAAGCATCATCCATTACCTACGCCGCCATCGCGGTGTCTTAATCGGTGAAGCGACGGCAGAGGAATTGAAGAAACAAATCGGCTCGGTCTCTGGTTTTGAAACCGAAACAGCCATGCGCATTAAAGGCCGCGACCTGGCCGAAGGTACGCCTAAATCCTTGGCGGTTACTTCAGATGAAATCCGTGAAGCATTAAGTGAAACAGTAAATCAAATCATCCGTGCCGTCCGTCTGGCTTTGGAACAGGCTCCGCCCGAACTGGCCGGCGACATCGCCGACCGCGGTATTATGCTGACCGGTGGTGGCGCGCTTCTGCACGGTATCGATACCGTCTTGGCCGACGCAACCGGCCTGCCCGTTGGTATTGCCGACCAGCCTCTGAACTGCGTTACCTATGGTGCTGGTAAGGCTTTGGACTATATCGGCAAATGGGATACCGTGTTTACGGAAAACCCATAAGGTAGATGGTTATGGATCGCTCTTCTTTGCGCTTTGACGAGGCAAAAGGCTCTAAGCTGTTGCCTCGTTTTGTCGTTTATATCGCTCTGGCTGCCGGCCTGATGGTGGCCGATTACCGCTTTTCATTGATGCAGCCGGTGCGTGCGGCAGTAATGCCCATGCTCTACCCTATTCAATGGCTGGCGAATCAACCTGTTCAACTTTATCAATATTTTGCTGACCTCTCCCAGTCCAAATCCGAGCTCTTGGAACAGAACCGCCAGCTTTTAGAAGAAAATGGCCGTCTGAAAATCGATTTGCAGCGGGATAAAGTCAATACCGATGAATTGCGCGAATTGAAAAAACTGTACGGTTTACAACAAAAAGGCATTCACAACGTTATCGGTGCGGAAGTCATTTCCAATGGCAAAGATCCGCTTTCCGAAAGACTGATTATCGGCAAGGGCAGCCAAGACGGTTTGAAAGTTGGCGATGCAGTCATCGATCAAAGCGGTTTGATTGGCCTGTTGACACAAGTTCACACACAAAGCGCGGAAATTGAACTGATCTCAAGCGGACAAAGCATTGTCCCCGTAGCCGTCAGTCGCACCGGCGAACGCAACTTGACATACGGCAATGGCAACGGTTTGGATTTGCGCTATTTCCCAACCGGTTCAGACTTGAAACCCGGCGATATTCTGCTGACTTCCGGCTTGGACGGTACTTATCCGGCGGGGATTCCCGTTGCAACCGTCAGCAAGGTTGTCCGCGCATCGGGAACGCCTTATTACGATACGCAACTGACGCCTTTGGCCGCTTTACGCAGCAGCCGTTTTGTCTTGGTACTTTCTTCCGGCCCTTCTTCCCCACGCTGATTTCATGAACGATTTTGACGATTCTTACCGTGCAGTACCGCTGCACATCATGGCGGCCAGTCTCATCGTGATGATGATACTGGACTTTATGCCGTTTTCCTTTGACGGGTTCTTCTGGCTGCCTGAAATGACGGCACTGATGTTGCTGTATTGGACATTGCACCAGCCGCAACGTGCAGGCATGGGACTGGCTTTTGCCATCGGTCTGATTGTCGATGCCGCAACCGCCTCGACTTTAGGATTACACGCCCTATCTTACGTCGCGATGACTTATTTCATCTTAAACCGCCGCCGCCAAATCATGCTTTACGGCCACATTATGCAATTGGCCGCTGTATTGGCTGCGCTGCTTCTCAATCAGGCCGTCTTAACTGTTGCCCGTTTGTTCCTCAATCATCAGGTCATCACTTTGCAAGGCTTTGTTGCCCCATTTGTCGGCGCATTACTTTGGCCGATACTCAGCCAGCTGATGCTGATTGTGACCCGTATTTACCGCTCCCGCTGAAAAGATGAAACCGATTCTTCCACGCCGTCTTTCCGGTGGTCAACATACCAAAAAACCTTCCGCTCAGGCAGCACAAGCCGATGCTTTGTTGCGCCTGCTCGTTGCCTTTATCCTGATTGTCATCTTCTTTTCCATCTTACTGGCGCGGTTCTTCTACCTGCAAGTAACTCAACACAATGAGTTTTCCGGTCAAGCATCAAGCAACCGTATCACCCTGATTCCAACGCCGCCCGTACGCGGCGAAATCGTCGATATCAACGGCTTTCCTTTGGCCAAAAACTATCCTGTCTTTTCGCTTGAAGTTATTCCCAGCCGCATTGAAGGCAAAATGGAAGATGTCATCGAAGCATTGAAAAAATACGTCGATATTACGCCGACAGATTTAAAACGCTTCAAAAAATACCGCGAAAGCTATCGAAAATTTGAAAATATCCCGCTCAAACTCAGACTGACCGATGAAGAAGCAGCCCGTTTGTCCGTACATCTGCGCGAATTTAAAGGCGTAGAGGTCAACTCACGCACATTCCGTGAATATCCTTACGGCAAGCTGACTTCCCATTTCTTAGGCTATATCGGCCGTATTAGCGACAAAGACAAAGAAATGCTGGAAGAAGAAGGCCTGACCGCCCTCTACCGCGGCAGTACGCACATCGGTAAATCCGGCTTGGAAAAATATTACGAACACCAGCTTCATGGCATTCCAGGCTATCAGGAAGTCGAAAAAGACGCTTACGGCAATATCGTCCGCGTATTGAAAAATGTTCCGTCCAAAATGGGGCAAACCTTGCGCCTAGGTATGGATATCCGTATGCAGCAGGAAGCTGACCGCATTTTAGGCGACCGCCGTGGCGCATTGGTGGCCATCAATCCGCAAGACGGTACGGTTTTGGCTTTTGTTTCCAAGCCTTCCTTCGATCCCAATCTCTTTATTGACGGCATCGACAGCGACACTTGGAAAATGCTGAATGACGATTGGAAAAAGCCTTTGATCAACCGCGTTACCCAAGGCCTTTATCCGCCGGGTTCTACATTCAAACCCTTTATGGGCATGGCCTTGTTGGAAAGCGGCAAAATCACTCAGAACACCATTGTCCCCTCCCCCGGCGCATGGAGCATACCCGGTAGCCGCCATATTTTCCGCGACTCTGTCCGCAGCGGTCACGGCTCGGCCAACTTGAGTAAAGCCATTCAAGTATCCTCAGATACCTTCTTCTACCGCTTGGGTTACGAGATGGGTATTGATAAAGCCTCTCCGTATCTGGCGCAATTCGGTTTCGGCCAAAAAACCGGCATTGACCTGCCCAGCGAATACACAGGCGTTTTGCCCAGCCGCGAATGGAAAGCCAAACGCTTTGCCAAATCTTCCGACCCGACTGCCAAAGAATGGCGCGCCGGCGAGATGGTTTCCGTCAGTATCGGCCAAGGCTACAATGCCTACACGCCTTTGCAAATGGCACATGCGACAGCATCTCTGGCCAACAACGGTGTTGTCCATCAGCCGCATTTGGTCAAAGAAATATTGGATTTCGGCGCGCGCAAAATTACCCGCATCAACCCTAATCCCGAGCGTCAAATTCCGTTCAAAGCCGACAACTTCGAATACGTCAAACGCGCAATGGAAAAGGTATTGAAACCGGGCGGTACGGCGCACCGTATCGGTGGTGGACTCTCCTATACGATGGGCGGTAAAACCGGTACGGCCCAGGTCGTACAAATCAAACAGGGCGGCCGCTACAATGCCGCAGCCTTGCGCGAACAACACCGCGACCACGCATGGTTTATCTCGTTTGCGCCATTGGAAAAACCTGAAATTGCCATTGCCGTTATTTTGGAAAATGGCGGCTGGGGTGCGTATGCCGCGCCATTGGCCCGTGAAATGACTGATTTTTATATGCTTAATGTCAAGCCGCAACAGTTTTCAGACGGCCTTGAGGCAGATTTGGCCAAAACTGAAACAATGGACAAGCATCAGCCTATTACCAGCATTTTCCAATCTGCCTACGGACTGACTCCGACAAGCCCTGCCTCACAGCCGGAGGTTCATCATGAATAACACATCAGCGTGGAAAACGTTCAAATCCACCATTACAGCCCCGATTGACCCTTGGCTGTTTTTTGCCATGCTCGCTATCTACATCATGAGCCTATTCCTGCTCTATTCTGCAGACGGGCAAGAGTTCGGCCAATTGGAAAACAAAACCATCCATACCGTTTTGGGCTTTGCCCTGTTATGGATTATCGCCGTATTCAAGCCGCAAACGGCTGCCAAAGTTGCCCTGCCTGTTTATATTGTCGGCGTATTACTGCTGATTGGCGTCGAAGTTGCCGGCGTTACCGTCAACGGTTCGACCCGTTGGCTGAGCCTCGGCTTTACCCGTATCCAACCTTCCGAAATCATGAAAATCGGTATTCCCATGACTGTCGCGTGGTATTTCCAACGCTATGAAGGCCGTCTGAAATGGATACATTATATTGTCGCCCTCGTTCTGATTCTTGTTCCTGTCGCCCTGATTTTGAAACAGCCCGACCTCGGTACAGCCGCGCTGATTATGGCTTCGGGTATTTTTGTCATCTTCTTTGCCGGATTGCCTTGGAAGGCTATTTTTGCCGCCATTATTGCCTTTGTGGCCGCTTTGCCGCTCTTGTGGAATTACGGCATGCACGACTACCAGAAAACCCGCGTCCTCACTCTGCTCGATCCAACCAAAGACCCGTTAGGCGCAGGCTACCACATCATCCAATCCATGATTGCCATCGGTTCGGGCGGCGTATGGGGTAAAGGCTGGCTCAACGGTACGCAAACCCATTTGGACTATATTCCCGAATCAACGACTGACTTTATTTTCGCAGTATTCGGCGAAGAATTCGGCCTGATTGGCAATATCCTTTTACTGCTGGTTTACCTTATCATTTTGGCACGCGGATTGTGGATTGCCGCGCAAGCTCAATCCCTTTACAGCCGTACTCTGGCAGGCGCGTTGACCATGACCTTTTTCTGCTATGCCTTTGTAAACATGGGCATGGTCAGCGGTATTTTGCCCGTTGTCGGCGTCCCTCTCCCCTTGGTCAGCTACGGCGGTACGGCTACGCTTTCCATCATGGTGGTGCTCGCCCTGTTGATGGGTATTGCCAACGAACACAAAAACCTCCGCCGTCGTAATATGGATAATGATGAACTAACTGAAAGCGAGAAATGATATGGAACTGGGTGTAGAAATCGGCAAGCTGCTTGTAGCATTTCTCGTGCTGATTAATCCTTTCAGCGCGCTCTCGATTTATCTTGACCTGACGCAAGACCACAGCACCAAAGAAAAACGCAGAATTGCGCGTACTGCCGCACTAGCCGTTTTCATCGTGATTGTCGTCTTTGCGCTGGGCGGCGGTATCTTGTTGAAAGTACTCGGTATCAGCGTGGGCTCTTTCCAAGTCGGCGGCGGTATTCTGGTTTTGCTGATTGCCATATCCTTAATGAACGGCAACGATAATCCTGCCAAACCCCAAATTGATCCCCATTCAGAAGAACATCAAAGTGCGCAACAAGTCCGCCGCAATGAAAAAGCCATTGCCGTCGTACCCATTGCCATTCCGATTACCATCGGCCCCGGCGGTATCTCTACCGTCATCATTTACTCCTCTGCCGCCAAAAATTACAGCGATATTGCCCTAATTATCATCTCCGGCTTTCTGGTCAGCCTGATTTGCTATCTCATCCTGATCGTTGCCGGACGCATCAGCAAACGCTTGGGCACGACCGGCCTGACCATCCTCAACCGCATCATGGGCATGATGCTTGCCGCCATTTCCGTAGAGATTATTGTTGCCGGCTTAAAATCCATTTTCCCCCAACTGGTCGCTTAAAGTACAATCATCACAATGAAAGGCCGTCTGAAACATTTTCAGACGGCCTCATAAAAACATAAAAACAAAGGAGCCAACCATGTTTCACAGCACCCATGTCTTTACCGGTGAAACCATTTGCCGCCGACCAGCACAAAGCTACACTGAATTTACCGACGAATTAAACCGCCTCCAAACCCTTCAGCAAACCTTCGCACAATCAAGCATTATCGAGCGCACCACCCTCTTACAGCAATTTGCCGACAGCCTCACCCAAAACCAGGAACGCCTTGCCGAAATGGTTTGCGAAGAAGTCGGCCGTTGCCTGCACGAATGCCGTGCCGAAATCAGCAAATCCATCGAGCTTATCCGCTACTACGTCCGCCTTGCCCCTGAACTACTTGCCCATAAAACCATCGCCACCCAAGCCAGCCTCAGCCAAGTCCGCTTCGAGCCTTTGGGCGTTGTTTTGGCAGTCATGCCGTGGAACTATCCTGTTTGGCAGATTTTACGATTTGCCATCCCTGCCCTGTGCGCCGGCAATGCCTGCGCGGTCAAACCTGCGCCCAGTGTCGCTCGCGTCAGCGAAACCCTATTCAGTCTTGTCCCCAAAGGTTTACCACTTATCGGCGCATGGTTAAGTCATGAAGACACGCTTAAAGCTATTGAAGATACCGATGCCATGGCATTTACCGGTTCAACCCATACCGGCCGCCTGCTGGCCGCACATGCAGGCAGACATCTGAAAAAAACCGTCCTTGAACTGGGCGGCAGCAATCCGTTTATCATCCTGCCCGACGCCGATCTGCAACGCGCAGCCATCGATGCCTGCTATTCGCGCTTTCGCGATGCCGGACAATCCTGCAATGCCGCCAAACGCATTGTTGTTACCCAAGATATTGCCGAACAATTTATCCCGCTCTTCCTTGCCGAGTGTGCCAAACTGCAAACCGGCAATCCCAAAGACTCGAACACCACCCTTGCCCCACTTCACCGCCAAGACCTGCGTCAAACCGTTCACGAGCAGGTTCAAGATGCGGTTGCACACGGTGCGCAATGCTTGAGCGGCGGCTATATCCCTGAGGGAGAAAGCTGGTTTTACCCTGCCACGGTATTGGATCAAGTCAACCCCAACTGCCGCGTTTGGCACGAAGAAGTCTTCGGCCCGGTTGCCATGATCTTACGCGCCGACAATCCGGATCACGCCGTTGCGCTTGCCAATGACACACCTTTCGGCCTCGGCGCCTGTATCTACACAGCCGACACGGCAAACGCATGGCAATATGCCGAAAAAATCCAAGCAGGCTCTGTCTTTATCAACCGCCACACCAGCAGCGACCTGCGCCTCCCCTTTGGCGGCGTCAAAGCTTCAGGTTATGGACGTGAGCTATCAGAATTCGGGCTGTACGAGTTCGTCAACGTCAAAACCTATTGGCAAAAATAAACCGTTTCATTAACTCAGGCCGTCTGAAAACCCAATTTCAGACGGCCTGATGTTGTTTAAAAAACTGGCAAAAATATTGTATTTAATCCCGTATAAACCCTGCAAAATCAAAGCCGCTCAAAAATAGAAACCTATCTTAAAAAGCAATCCATATTCCCCAGTCCATTTTGAAGCAGCAGATTATCATGTTCTTCATTCCGATTGCTGCATTAAGCCATTTCTAAAATACCCAATAAACAAAAATGCCGTCTGAAATACAACTTTCAGACGGCATTTTCAATCAAATACTACTTACCGGATTACAATTTCAAACCGGCCAGTTTAGCAGCATACGCATCCAAATCAGCGATTGGACGGGTAGCCACGCCGCTTTCCATTGCTGCTTTAGCAGTAGCCGTAGCAACGCGAGGCAACAGGCGGGAATCGAATGGGGTAGGAATCAGGTATTCCGCACCGAATTCAAATTTCTTACCGTAAGCGGCAACCACTTCTTCAGTTACCTCTTCCATCGCCAAATCAGCCAAAGCGTATACGCAAGCGCGTTTCATTTCTTCATTGATGGTGGTCGCGCCGACATCCAATGCTCCACGGAAGATAAATGGGAAGCACAATACGTTGTTTACTTGGTTCGGGAAGTCTGAGCGGCCGGTACCGATCACCACATCCGGACGGGTTTCTTTTGCCAAAGGAGGCAGAATTTCCGGATTTGGGTTTGCCATAGCGAACACGATTGGTTTTTCGTTCATGGTTTTCAGCATTTCAGGAGTCAGCAGGTTGGCACCGGACAGACCCAAGAAGATGTCTTTATCTTTAACGGCATCAGCCAATACGCGTTGGCCGTTATCTTCAATGGCATAGAACTGTTTGGACTCGTCCATACGGTCTTTGTCTTCGCGGGTTTTGTAAATCACGCCTTTGGAGTCGCAAACGGTCACGTTTTCGCGTTTCAAACCCAAATCCAGCAATTGGTTCAAGCAGGCAATCGCTGCGGCACCTGCACCGGAGCACACCAAAGTCGCTTCTTCAATTTTGCGGCCGGTATAACGCAAAGCGTTCAGTACAGCGGCAGCGGTAATGATGGCGGTACCGTGTTGGTCGTCGTGGAATACAGGGATTTTGCAACGTTTGCGCAATTCGCGTTCGATATAGAAGCACTCAGGCGCTTTGATGTCTTCGAGGTTGATGCCGCCGAAAGTCGGTTCCAAAGAAGCGATGATGTCTACCAATTTTTGCGGGTCTTTTTCATCGATTTCGATATCGAATACGTCAACACCGGCGAATTTTTTGAACAATACGCCTTTGCCTTCCATTACAGGTTTACCGGCCAATGCGCCGATGTTGCCCAAACCCAACACTGCTGTACCGTTGGAAATCACGGCAACCAAATTGCCTTTGGCAGTGTATTTGTAGGCAGTTTGCGGATCGGCATGGATTTCCATACAAGGAGCGGCTACGCCCGGAGAGTACGCCAACGCTAAATCTTTAGAAGTGGCCAGAGATTTGGTTGGGGTAACGGAGATTTTGCCCGGCACGGGGAATTCGTGGAACTGCAGGGCGGCTTCTTTTAATGAATTTTCCATTTATCGATCCTGTTTGCGAGAGAGATTTTACAGCGAACAAGTCTGAAACAGGCTGCTTCAGACGTTTAAAATTTCTAAAGTCGGGTTGTTAACAGACCGGCTTTGTAAGGGACCGTAATTTTATCATGTTCTTTTGGTGGCGCATACCGATATTTATTACATTTGTTTTGATATTTCGTTTTATTTAGTTTTATGTCTAAAAACTTCTGTAATAATATTTCTTCGCCACACTACCCTTCTTTCAGACGGCATTTTATTTAAACTTAAACATTCAATCCAAAATGACTGTCTAGCGCGGTTTCAATCTGATCTTTTACCGCGTCCAGACTTTGGCTGCTGTCGATAACGGCATAGCGTTCCGGCTGTTCGTTAGCACGTTGCAGATATACTTCGCGCACCCGATTGAAAAACTCGGCTTCTTCTTGTTCAAAGCGGTCTTTCTCACGCGTTTGGTTGATGCGCGCCATTGACACTTCCAAAGGCACATCCAACAGCAAAGTTAAATCTGGGCGGAAATCGCCCTGCACCCAATGCTCAAGCGTGGCAATATCTTGTAAGGGAACGCCTCGTCCACCGCCTTGATAGGCAAACGTTGCATCGGTAAAGCGGTCGGAAACGACATGCGTGCCGTTTTTCAGGGCGGGCACAATGACCGTTTCCAAGTGTTGCTGTCTGGCTGCAAACATCAGCAGGGTTTCGGTACGCAGGCTGACTTGGGTGGCAGGGTTGAGCAGGATTTCACGCAATGCTTCTCCGGCCGGAGTGCCTCCCGGTTCTCGCGTAAACAATACAGGCAGTTTGTGTTTTTCAAACCATGCTTTCATTACGGCGAGGTTGGTGGATTTGCCTGCACCGTCTATGCCGTCAAGGGTAATAAATCTAGGTTTCATATGGATATCGTCAATTTAAAGGACGTCTGAAACAGGGATTATAAATGTTTCAGACGGCCTATTCGGTTTATTTCTTCAAAATATATTTGCGTACGGCAGCGTTATGTTCAGAAAGATT
Source organism: Neisseria subflava (assembly GCF_003044645.1). Taxonomy (GTDB): domain Bacteria; phylum Pseudomonadota; class Gammaproteobacteria; order Burkholderiales; family Neisseriaceae; genus Neisseria; species Neisseria subflava_B. Next base: position 103,638 of record NZ_POXL01000003.1, on the reverse strand, counting down.
GTGGCTGAACTCGCTCAAGCCCGTACCATCCATTTTTGAGACGAAATACAGATATTTTTCATCAGACGGATGACCCGCCGCTTCAAGCGCGGCCTTGCCGGGAAGCGCAATCGGCGTTGGCGTCAAACCGCTGCGCGTGTAGGTATTGTAAGGCGTATCGCGTTGCAGGTCGGCTTTGCGGATTCTGCCCTTATACGCATCGCCCATGCCATAGATGACAGTCGGGTCGGTTTGCAGGCGCATGCCGATATTCAGGCGGTTGACGAATACGGCGGCCACATGGGCGCGGTCGTCTTCGTGCGCGGTTTCTTTTTCAATCAGACTCGCCATAATCAGCATTTCGTACGGATTTTTATAAGGCAGGCCGCTTTGACGGTCGTCCCATGCTTCTTGCAGGTTTTCCCGCATCTTACGGTAGGCGATTTTGTAAATTTGAAGATCGCTGCCACCGGCATCAATTTCGTAACTATCCGGGAAAAACTGTCCTTCAGGATTGCTGCTCAAGGCATCGGGCGCCACTTCGGCCATCAGTTTTTCATCGCTCCAACCGCGCGTATCGTGGGCAATGTCGGCAGTGTTGTCGATAATACGGCGCATTTGGGCAAAACGCGCGCCTTCCAAAATTTGCACGCTGACCGAGTCAGGGCGGCCTTTTTTAATGCGTTTTAAAATGTCCCAAGCCGATACTTTAGAAGACAGGCGGTAAGAGCCGGCATTGAGTTGGTTGTGTACGCCCATCACATACGCGGTGGCTACCAGCACATAACGGTTATAAACGATACCGTCTTGAGCCAGTTTGCGGCTGACGGAAGAAATACCTTGGTTTTTGGTAATGGTAATACGGTATGGTTTGCCGTTGTCTTTCGGAACAAACAACAATGCGGCAACCACGGCGGCAAATGCCGTCAAAAATACGGCCAGCCATTTCAACAATTTTTTCAGCATGGTAGGATTCTTGGTTTGTGAACGTGTCGGGCGACAGTATAACCGAAAACAAGCGCACCACGCCTGCCACCTTCCCCAACTTATGTTTTCCTATCCCGAAAGGCCGTCTGAAACAATGAATTCCCCTTCCAAAAACACTTGGCAAAACGGCCGTTGGCTGAATGCACGCCAAACTCATTCGCCCAATTTCAGCCCGCGCGAACCGGATGAAGACATCTCATTGGTTGTCCTCCATAATATTTCCCTTCCTCCTTTTGAGTACAACACGGGAGCAGTGGAAAAATTGTTTACCAACCAAATCAACCCTGACGAGCATCCTTTCTTCAGCATCATCCACACCTTGCGCGTCTCCAGCCATTTTTTCATCAGCCGTGAGGGCGAAACCGTCCAATTCGTTTCCTGCGACGACATGGCCTATCATGCCGGCGTATCGTCGTTTCAAGGCAGAGAAAAATGCAATGCCTTTTCCATCGGTATCGAATTGGAAGGCTGCGATTTCGAGCCTTTTACCGAAGCACAATACACCAGCCTGCAAGCCTTGCTGACCGCCATTTCCGAACATTACCTGATTCAGGCCATTACCGGTCATCAGGACATCGCTCCGGACAGGAAAACCGATCCTGGGCATTTCTTCGATTGGCCACGCCTTCAAAAAGCAGGTTTCCCCATCCGGCACGGATAACTTTCAGACGGCCTGAACACTGATTGGCAGACATAATGCTGTCACAACCGTTTATTTTCGTTATAATTCAGCTATTCATTCGGACGCATAAAGTCCGGCTCCAACGAACTTCCCACGCAGCAAGATTCCGCACCCTGAAAAAGATGGAATGCTGCCTTTTTAAAAAGTGATTACTCCATGATTTTCATCGTCTTAGCCCTCGCCGCTCTTTTGACTGTCATCGGTTACAACATGTACCAGGAAAACCAATACCGCAAACAAGTGCGCGAACAATTCGGCCATTCCGATAAGGATGCACTTTTGACCAGCAAAACCAAGCACGTCCGCGACAGCAAAGAAACCGGCGGCCAAGGTTTGTTTATCAAGAAAAACAAAAAAACCGAAGAGGCATTGCGCAACCTGCAAGAGCAAGATGAAATCTACGCAGCAAAAGCCAAACTGGCTCACCCTGCCCAGCTTAAAACCGATGTCGAGCTGACTGTAGAAGACGATTTCTCCGCTGAAGAAAAAGTCGAACACACCGTTATCGGTTTGAACAACGAAATTACTATAAATCCTGCCGAAGCCACTTCTGCTCCGGTTGAAACCGTAGCCGAGCCTGTAGCACAAGTACCGTTGATCAGCTTGGACGAATTGTCTCAAGTCGAGTTGCCGTGGTTTGACCCGCGCTTCGACTACATGGCCTACATCTCCCTGAAACAAGCCCAAGAATTGCACGCCCTGCCGCGCCTTTCCTCTACCCACCGCTTCCAAATCATCGGTTGCACCATGGACGACCATTTCCGTGTTGCAGAGCCGATTCCGGGCGTTTACTACCAAGGCTTCGTCATGGGCCTGCAAGCTGTCAGCCGTAACGGTTTGGCCGCGCGTGAAGAGTTGCAACACTTCGACCAACAGGTTGATGCTTTTGCCCAACTGATGGACGGCAAAGTTTTGCATACCGACTTGGATGCGTTCACCGAAGTCGCGCAAGCCTTAGACCAATTCTGTGCGCGTGTTGACCAAACCATCGCTATTCACTTAGTTTCCCATTCCAATATCAGCGGCGTAGAATTGCGTGCCTCCGTAGAAGAGACCGGTTTCAAATTGGGCGAAGACGGCGCGTTCCATTTCGGTGACAACAACAACCCTCAACTGTTCTCCATCCATACTTTGGACAACAAACCGTTTACCAATCCTCTGTTGGACAACCAAGCCTACCTCGGCTTCAGCATGCTTTTGGATATTCCGCATGTTCCTGCCGGCGAAAAAACTTTCGACAAATTTATGGACTTGGCAGTCAAACTCTCCGGCCAACTCAGCTTGGATTTGGTTAACGACCAAATGGAAGAAGTTTCCACCCAATGGCTCAAAGACGTACGCAACTACGTTTTGGCACGTCAGGAAGAAATGCTCAAAGTCGGCATTAAACCCGGCAGCAAACAAGCCCTGCGCCTGTTCTCCTAAACTTTTCCAAACAAAAAGCGGATATGCAATAACGGCATATCCGCTTTTTTCAGGTAAAATCCCTTCATCTTCAATATTCATCGATTTTCAGACGGCCTCTCTATCATCAGGCCGTCTGAAAACTCTATTTCGATTGCTCATGAATCCGACCGCACAACGTATCAAATACCTGACCGACCTCCTCAACCGCTACGCCTACGAATACTACACCCTAGATGCGCCCAGCGTACCCGATGCCGAATACGACAAATTGTTCCGCGAGCTTGAAGCATTGGAGCTGAATCACCCTGAGTCGAAACTGCCCGACAGCCCGACACAGCGCGTCGGTGGCGAGCCTTTGGCAGGCTTTGCCGAAGTGCGCCACGAAGTACCGATGCTGTCGCTGACCAACGCCTTTTCTCCACAAGACGAAAACGGCGTGTTCGACCATGCCGAAATGTATGCTTTTGATGAACGCGTTCGTGGCGGATTAAACGGAGAAAAACCGGAATACGTTATCGAACCTAAATTTGACGGTCTGGCCATCAGCCTGCTGTACCGCGACGGTGTATTGACTCAAGCGGCAACCCGTGGCGACGGCACAACAGGTGAAGACGTTACCCAAAACGTCAAAACCGTATCCAACATCCCCCTGCGCCTGCATGGAGAAAATATCCCCGAGCTTATCGAAATACGTGGCGAAATACTGATGCTCAAAGCCGATTTTGCCGCCTTAAACGAACGACAGGCTGAAAACGGACAAAAACCTTTCGCCAATCCGCGCAATGCCGCCGCCGGCAGTCTGCGCCAACTCGATTCGCGCATTACGGCACAGCGCAAACTGCATTTCTTCCCCTATGCCATCGCCCGACAACAAGGCGGTTTTATCGCAGAAGAACACCTGCAAGAGTTGAACTACTGTAAAGAGCTTGGCTTCAGCCTGCCCGATGGCAATTTCGGCTGTTTCCCAAATATCAATGAAGTATTAGCGTTTTACGAGCAAATGCAGCAAAAACGCCCTACTTTACCTTATGAAATCGACGGCATGGTGGTCAAAGTCAACAGCTTGGCGCAACAGCGTGAACTCGGCTTCATCTCCCGTGCGCCGCGCTGGGCCATTGCCCACAAATTCCCTGCCGAAGAAGCATTGACCATTGTCGAAGCCATTGATGTACAAATCGGTCGCACCGGCGCAGTAACCCCCGTTGCACGCCTGCAACCTGTATTCGTCGGCGGCGTTACCGTCACCAATGCCACCCTGCACAATCAGGACGAAGTATCGCGCAAAGACGTACGCGTTGGCGATACCGTTGTCGTACGCCGCGCCGGAGACGTGATTCCCGAGGTGGTGCGCGTAATTTTTGAACGCCGCCCAATGCAGGATACCAACATTGCTGTTTCAGACGGCCTGCAAGACGATTTGTTTGCCGAAACATCTTCTAAAACGCAAGTCGAACCGCTTCACAAACCTTACCGCCTGCCCACCCATTGCCCTATCTGCCGCAGCGAAATCGAACGTGAAGAAGGCGAAGCGGTTGCCCGATGCAGCGGCGGTATGCTTTGCCAAGCACAACGTGCGCAAGGTTTAATCCACTTTGCCTCACGCAAAGCCATGGATATCGACGGACTTGGTCAAAAACAAATCGAGCAGCTGGTCGCACAAGATTTGGTTCGTCATTTCGCCGACCTCTACCGCCTCGATATTCCAACCCTACAAAAAATGAAGGAAACAGCGGATAAAGCGTCAGCTAATGAGGAAGAACCATCAAACAGTGAGATTGAAGACTTTGAAAGCGAGACCGGCAATACCCTGCTTGCCAAAAACATTAAAAAACAGCCGACCAAATGGGCGGAAAACATCCTTGCAGGCATAGAAGCCAGCAAAACGCCCGAACTTGCGCGCTTCCTTTTTGCCCTCGGCATCCGTCACGTTGGCGAACGCACGGCCAAAACGTTGGCACAGGCATTTGGCACACTGGAACACGTCCGCCATGCACCCGAACCCATCCTCGCCTGCCTGCCCGATATCGGCACGGTGGTCGCCCACTCCATCGCTCACTTTTTTGCCCAAGAAGCGCAACAGGCGATGATAGACGAGCTGCTGGCTGTAGGTGTTGCCCCACAAAGCCAGGCTGTCACTATCCCGCCGTTGCGCCATGCCGAGCCGCAACGCTGGATTGCCCGCCTGCCCGATTTTAAAATCAGCGAAACCAAAGCACTGGACTTGTGGGAGCTTGCCGGACAAAGCATAGAAGGTTTGCAAACCGACAAAGCATTGCCTGCCGATTGGCAAACATGGCGCAGTAAACCGCAAAACGCAGCCCTGCTTGAAAATATGAAAACTTTCTTTGCTCAAACACTGTCTAAGCTTCAAGATGAAACGATTTCAGACGGCATCAATGAGACCATAGCAGGAAAAACCTTTGTATTAACAGGGACTTTACCCACGCTCAAACGCGACCAAGCCCAAGCCATGATTGAGGCTGCCGGTGGTAAAGTTTCCGGCAGCGTATCCAAAAAAACCGACTACGTTGTCGCCGGAGAAGCCGCAGGCAGTAAATTGGAAAAAGCCCAAACTTTGGGCGTAGCCATCTTGAGCGAAGAGGAATTGCTGTCGTTGCTGGGATAAGACAGTATCTATGACCAATCCTCCTTTTCAGACCGTCTGATACTTTATCATGTGGTATTATTGTTACATACGACTACATCTTTACACTTTTTGGGGTATAAACCCACAGTTAAAATAGGATAATAATATGAAACCCATTAAAAAATGCGTCTTCCCCGTTGCCGGTATGGGCACCCGTTTCTTGCCTGCAACCAAAGCCAGCCCCAAAGAAATGCTGCCTATCGTGGATAAGCCTCTGATTCAATATGCAGTTGAAGAAGCGGTTGAAGCCGGCTGTACCGAAATGGTATTCATCACCGGCCGTAACAAACGCAGCATCGAAGACCACTTTGACAAAGCATACGAGTTGGAAACCGAATTGGAATTGCGTCAAAAAGACAAACTGTTGGCACACGTTCGCGATATCCTGCCTTCCAACATTACCTGTTTGTACATCCGTCAAACCGAAGCATTGGGTTTAGGCCATGCCGTGCTATGCGCTCAAGCTGCTGTTGGCGATGAACCTTTTGCCGTTATTTTGGCAGACGATTTGATTGATGCGCCTAAAGGCGCGCTAAAACAAATGGTTGACGTGTATAACCAAAGTGGCAACAGCGTTTTAGGCGTTGAAACCATCGATCCTTCCCAAACCGGTTCTTACGGTATTGTCGAAGTCGAGCAGCTGAAAAACTATCAACGTATTATCAACATCGTTGAAAAACCCAAACCGGAAGAAGCGCCTTCCAACCTCGCCGTTGTCGGCCGCTACATCCTGACTCCGCGTATTTTTGACTTGTTGACCAACCTGCCCCGCGGTGCCGGTAACGAAATTCAACTGACAGACGGTATCGCCCGCCTGCTCGACCATGAGTTTGTGTTGGCTCATGCGTTTGATGGCAAGCGCTATGACTGCGGCAGCAAATTGGGTTACCTTGAAGCGACTGTGGCTTACGGTCTGAAACACTCTGAAACCGGTGAACAATTTAAAGAATTGCTCAAACAATACGCTTAAATTCAGCTATTTATAAAAAGGCCGTCTGAAATTTCAGACGGCCTTTTTCTACACTTATTTCTTCCAATATGCCGGAGTGAACAAAATTAAAACAGTAAAAATCTCCAAACGTCCCAACAACATCACCGCCGTACACAGCCACTTCTGCACATCGCTCAGCGCGGCATAATTATGCGACGGACCGACAGCACCCAATCCCGGCCCTGCATTGGTAATACAGGCAATGACTGCCGTAAAGGCAGATAAAAAGTCCAAGCCTGCCGCCATCAATAGAAAACTGAATACGATGACCGTCATAAAGTAAATAAAGATGAACGACATGACGGTCAGCGCCATGCGATCCGGAATGGAGCGATTGTTGACCTTTACCGTACGAACCGCACGCGGGTGCAGCAAAATCAGCATTTCACGCAAGCTGAATTTAAACAATACCAACGCACGCACGTTTTTAATACCGCCGCCCATAGAGCCTGAGCTTGCCAAGACGTTCGACAGGAAAAACATCCATAACGACACAATCAGCGGCCATTGTGCAAAGTCGGCATTGGAGAAACCGCTGGCCAATCCGATGGACACAAAGTTAAAACTGACAAAGCGCAAAGCTTCGCCAAGGCTCTGGTACACGTCCTGCTGCCACAGATACAATGCCGAAATCAAAATACTGCCCAACAAAACCAGCAGCATGGTGCGGCATTCTTCATCCTTCCAATACACCCACCAAGAGCGGTTGCCCAGCGCAGTAAAGTGACTGGCAAAATTGATACCGCCCCAGACAGTAAAAAACATCAACGTCCATTCGACTGCCACAGAATCAAAATAGGCAACGCTGTCATCATGTGTCGAAAAACCGCCCAAGGCCACTGCCGACATCGCATGGCACAAGGCATCAAACCAACCCATACCGGCAATATGTAAGGATAAAAAAGCCGCAGCAGTTGTCAGCGCATAGGCAAACCATAGCCGTTTGGCCACTTGCGAAATGCGGGGCGCCATCTTACTTTCTTTATCCATACCCGGAATTTCCGCTTTGAAGAGCTGCGTGCCCCCCACGCCCAACATCGGCAAAATCGCCACAGCCAGCACGATAATACCCATACCGCCAAGCCAGTTGAGCATGTGCCGCCAAAAGTTTACAGACGGCGCCAGCGTATCCAAGCCGGAAATCACTGTCGCACCTGTCGTCGTCAGCCCCGACATCGCTTCAAAAAATGCATCAGTAAAACTCATGGACGGCATATAGAAATAAATCGGCATCGCCGCCACGACAGCAAAAGCCAGCCACAGCATCAGTACCAGGGTGAATCCGTCACGCGGCCGCAACTCACGGTTGAAACGCAAAGTCAGCACCCAAGTAACGCACGATACCAGCAATACCGTCAAAGCCGTATAGGCAAACACGAAAAATGCGCTGTCGTGATAAAAATACGACATCAGTGTCGGCACGGCCAACAGCAATGAAAACAACAGCCCCAGCTTGGACAATACATGGACAATCGGCATTACCTTGCTTACCGCACCGCCCAATCTGAAACCCTTATGCAGATACATCATATTCCTATCATCAGAAAACAAAATGTTTCAGACGGCCTCATGAAAAAAAGGCCGTCTGAAACCGCATATTTTATCAAAATGCCGCAATCCCGTGATAAAGAAAAACAAAAAACACTTGCCTGCTCTTTTTCTAGGAGTATAATGTTATACCATAACACTCACTGGAGAAAGAAATGAAACCCGATATCCACCCGGACAACTATCGTACCGTCCTGTTTTACGACAGCGGCGCAGACCAAGGATGGCTCATCCGTTCATGTGCCAATACCCACGGAAAAACCATGGTTTGGAAAGACGGCATAGAGTATCCCCTCTTTTCGCTTGATACTTCTTCCGCGTCCCACCCCGTATACACAGGTAAACAACGCAACGTTAATGTCGAAGGCCGCGCCAGCAAGTTCAACCAACGTTACCAATCCATGATGTCTTCCTTCAGAAAGGATAAATGATGCAAGTCCTCTCATCCCTAAAAACTGCAAAAAAACGACACCGCGACTGCCAAATTGTCCGCCGAAAAGGCAAAGTGTACGTTATTTGCAAGAGCAATCCCCGTTTTAAAGCACGCCAGCGTTAAGCGGCCCAACCCATATTTCAATGTAACTCTCTGAATTTTCCGCACTTTCGTTTACCTCTAGCGCAAGTGCGGCTTTTTTTCAAACGGCATTAATCATTCATATCAAAACTACAAAAAATCCTGCCATACTCCCAAAAACAGGAAGAAAAAGTAAATAATGGTTATCCCTATTGTGAAGCCATAAAGATATTTATAACATGCCGCTACATTCTTCCTTCAATACTGACCATAGGAGTCAAAAATGAAAGTAAAAGCCCTGCTTGCAATTGCCGCCGCCATGAGCCTCGCTGCCTGCGCCGCACCTGAAGCCCATCGCCATGACCATGGTCAACGTCATGAGCACAATCATGCACACGAACATAGCCACCAACATCATGTCATGCACAACCATGGCCGTGTTCAATCATTCAGCTGCGAAAACGGCCTGTCTGTACAAGTCCGCAACCTGAGCACCGATCAAGTTGAATTACGCCTTGACGACAAAGTTGCCACCCTGTCTTCTGCCGTTGCAGGTTCAGGCGAACGCTATGTTGCCAACCAAGGCCTGTTCGGCAAAGGCGCTGAATGGCATCAAAAAGGCAGCGAAGCATTCTTCGGCTTCACTGACCCATATGGCAACAAAGTAGAAACCTCTTGCTCTGCCCGCTAATTTCTACTTAGCGATAGAATAGCTAAAGGCCGTTTGAAAACTTGTTTCAGACGGCCTTTTATTTTGGATAAAACGAATAAGGAATATAGTTTCTGTTTAATGAGAAAATGCAAATATAAGGCTATTTGAAGGTTCAAAACACATCGAATAAGTAAGATCCTTTGAAAGGTACTCTCCAACAATACATTATTCCAAAATCATTAAATATACATCTACCTTAATTTAAAACTTTTTCCAAGATTTCTTTAAGGTTTTCATCATCTTCATCCAAAGTTAATTTTTCTGAAATATTATGAAAACAATGCTTCAAATCAATGGTTAAGGCTACTTGGTTTTGATAGGATAATTTTGGATAAAGTTCAAGTAAAACCCAATAAATGCATATACTATCATTTGAGTAAAAAATATTTGAAACGAATGGAAGTAATGTATCTTGTCTTTCTACAAAGATTTCAATAATTTCGCTAAAAACAGGAAAGTTCGCATCTCCCAACCATCCTGAGAGCCACTCCCCCATCTCAATTAATTCCTCATCGTTGCAGTCCTTAATTTTTTTGCAAGCATTGATGTCAAACTTATCTTTAGGGCGCATATAATACCTCATTGTTTTATTAAAGACTTACGAATCCAAAATTGTAATAATTGATCTCAATTCTAGATAAATGATTATTCGTAATTCCTATATCCTCAACAAATTTTCTCTGAAGTAAGAGTCATTTTTTGCAATTAAACTTCTACCCCACAATAACTTGAAACCCCATCCTGCATTTTACCTAAATCACAAATCCCAATTACCCTTCAAAATCTATTCGCTATACGAAACAGATTCAATAAACAAAGGCCGTCTGAAAACCTATTTTCAAAGTTTTCAGACGGCCTTTATCTTAGACCAAACAATTAAGCGTAATGTCTGTCTTCGCCTTTGCCATCAACGTTGTCGGCACAACGTTTACAGATGGTTTCATGGCCTGCAACTGCGCCCACATCGTGGGTGTAGTGCCAGCAACGTTCGCATTTTTCGCCGTCACTGGCTTTGGCGGTAACGGTAAGTTCATCACCTACTTTCACTTCGGCTTTAGACACCAGCAAAGCAAAACGCAACTCTTCGCCCAAAGTGTTCAAATAGTCGGCAATTTCTTCCGGAGCCGTAATTTCGGTTTCGGCTTGCAATGAAGAACCAACGGTTTTATCCGTACGCAGAGGCTCGATGGCGGCGGTTACTGCTTCGCGGGCTTCTCGGATTGCCGTCCATTTTTTCACCAATTCAGCTTCGGCTTTTTCATTGATAGATGGGAATTCATGCCATGTGTGGAAGAGGACGCTGTCTTCTTCTCCACCACCGATGATGTCCCATGCTTCCTCTCCAGTAAAGCACAAAATCGGAGCAATCAACAGAACCAAACTGCGTGTGATGTGATACAGGGCAGTTTGCGCACTGCGGCGTGCATGGCTGTCTGCTTTGGTGGTGTATAGGCGGTCTTTCAGGATATCGAGGTAGAACGCGCCCAAGTCTTCCGAGCAGAAAGAAACAATGTCTTTTACGGCAAAGTGGAAGGCATAACGCGGATAGTAATCGCCTGCCAGACGCTCTTGCAGCTGACGCGCCAATACCACGGCGTAGCGGTCGATTTCCACCATGTCTGCCTGTTGCACGGCATCTTCAATAGGATTGAAGTCGCTAAGGTTGGCAAACAGGAAGCTCAAGGTATTGCGGATACGGCGGTAGCTTTCGGTAACGCGCTTGAGGATTTCTTTGGAAATCGCCAATTCGCCGCTGTAATCAGTGGATGCCGCCCACAGACGCAGGATGTCCGCGCCGAATTCGTTGTAAACTTCTTGCGGCGCGACGACGTTGCCGATGGATTTCGACATTTTGCGGCCGTTTTGGTCAACCACGAAACCGTGGGTCAGCAGCTGTTTGTATGGCGCGCGACCCATTGATGAGGCGCAACCGGTCAGCATGGAGGATTGGAACCAGCCGCGGTGTTGGTCGCTGCCTTCGAGGTACAAGTCAGCCGGCCATTCCAATTCTTCGCGTTGTTTCAAGACGGAATAATGGGTCGAACCTGAGTCGAACCACACGTCCATCGTGTCGGAAAGTTTGTCGTAATTTTCACAATCTTCCGCGCTCAAGAGTTCGCTCTTATCAAGAGAGAACCATGCTTCGATGCCTTTTCCTTCGATTTTTTGGGCAACTTCTTCCAACAACTCGGCAGAGTTCGGATGCAGCTCACCGGTTTCTTTGTGAACAAAGAAAGTCATCGGCGTACCCCAATAGCGTTGGCGTGAAACCACCCAGTCAGGACGGCCTTCAATCATGGCTTCTAAACGCGCACGACCCCATGATGGGAAGAATTCGGTGTCATCAACGGCTTTGATGGCTTTGTCGCGCAAGGTTTTACCATCGGCACCGGCTTTGTCCATACCGACAAACCATTGGCCGGTCGCACGGTAAATCAACGGCGTTTTGTGACGCCAGCAGTGTGCGTAGCTGTGTTCGATTTTGCTGCTTGCCAAGAGGTTGCCGGTTTCTTCCAACCATTGCAGGATAACAGGATTGGCATCCCAAACGCTCATGCCGGCAACGCGCGGCGTTTCGCTGATGTACTTGCCTTCAACGTTGACGGGGTTGTAAAGCTCGATGCCGTATTTATTGCAGACGGCGTAGTCTTCCAGACCGTGCGCAGGCGCAGTATGCACCAAGCCGGTACCGGCATCGGTGGTAACGTGGTCGCCGTTGAGCATGGGAATATCGCGTTCGAGGAACGGATGATTCATATGCAGGTTTTCCAGCTTGTCGCCTGTGGTTTCTGCCAATACTTTCAGGTTGTCTGAAGCAAAGCCGTAACGTTTGAGCGCATCTTCTGCCAAATCTTTGGCCAACACTAATTTGCCTTTAGGTGTATCAATCAGTTGATACACCACGTCTGCACCAGCTGAAACAGCTTGGCTCGCAGGCAAAGTCCAAGGCGTGGTTGTCCAGATAACGGCAAACGCTTTGCCTTCAATACTTGCCAAACCGAATGCGGCGGCAAGCGCGGCAGTGTCTTTAAACGGATAGGCAACGTCAATCGCAGGCGATACTTTGTCTTTATATTCCACTTCGGCTTCAGCCAAGGAAGAGCCGCAGTCCAAGCAGAATTGAACCGGTTTCGCGCCGCGGTAGAGATAGCCGGATTTGTAGATTTCGCCGAGCATACGCACGGTATCGGCTTCGGTTTTGAAATCCATGGTCAGGTAAGGATTGTCCCAGTCGCCCAACACACCCAAGCGGATAAAATCTTTTTTCTGACGGGCAATCTGTTCGGCGGCGTATTCGCGGCACAATTCGCGGAAACGGGCTTTAGGCATGTCTTTACCATGCAGTTTTTCTACCATCACTTCGATAGGCAAACCGTGGCAGTCCCAACCCGGTACATAAGGCGCGTCAAAACCGGCTTGGGTTTTGCTGCGGATAATGATGTCTTTGAGAATTTTATTGACGGCATGACCGATGTGGATGTCGCCGTTGGCATACGGAGGACCGTCGTGCAGAATGAATTTCGGACGGCCTTTAGCGATTTCGCGCAGTTTTTGGTAGCGTTTTTGCTCGTACCAGCTTTTCAGCCATGCAGGCTCGCGCTTGGCAAGATTGCCGCGCATTGGAAACGGGCTCTCGAGCAGGTTTACGGTTTTACTGTAATCGGTCATTTTTTAATCTCTATTGTTGCGGTATTTCGGTTTCAGACGGCCTGATTGCTCATTTTGAAAAGGACAGGCCGTCTGAAAAAATTCAAAGGACTTATTGTAGCCCAATTGTCTTGATTTTATAAGCTTCTAGAAGCGTTTCTATACTTTCCAAACCTTCGCATCTTCCATATCTTGCAAAATTTGGGTTTTCAATGCTTCGATACTCTCAAATTTTTTCTCGTCACGCAGTTTGTGCAGGAAGCGGACGAAGATACGCTGGCCGTACAAATCGCCGTTGAAATCGAACAGATGGACTTCCAGCTTCTGCGATCGGTTGTTGCTGACAGTGGGATTAAAACCAAAGCTGGCAACGCCTCGGCGCGTACCGAATGTGCCGTCTGCCTCAACGACAAATACGCCGCTTAGCGCATAATGATACGGAGGAAGCTGTACATTGGCGGTAGGCGCGTTGATGGTGCGGCCGAGTTTTTGTCCGTGCTTGACCTTTCCGCTCAACACATAATCATGGCCCAACAGTCTTTTAGCGTATTCCAACTTGCCGTCTGAAAGGGCTTGGCGGACGGCGGTACTGCTGGTACGGATGTCTTCAACGATAACGGACGGCGTGCGCTCGGTTTGCATATCGGGCTGTTGAGCCAAAAGCTCGAAACAACCTTCACGACCGGCACCGAAACGGAAATCGTCGCCAATCAACAGATAACGCGTGTTGAGCGTTTGGCGCAAAAGTTGGTCGATAAACGCTTGTGCGCTCATATCGGAGAAAGCTTGGTTAAAACGCAAGACCCAAACGGCATCCACACAGCCGGTTTCACGCAAAAGGCGCAATTTGGTACGCAGCGGGCTGATGCGGTAAGGCAGCTTTTTCCCGGCTTTGCGCGCAAAAAATTCTTTGGGCTGAGGCTCAAAAACAACAACGACAACAGGCAGACCGCGCTGGTCTGCCTCTCGTTTGAGTTTTTGTAGAATGTGTTTGTGCCCGAGGTGTACGCCGTCGAAGTTGCCGATGGTTACGGCGGCTCCTTGCGGAAATTTGGGCGCGTGTCGCTGTCCAAGCCAGATGTTCATGGGTGGTGGGTATTGTGTTTGAATAGGCGGCTATTGTAAACGTTATTGCCGTTTCAATAAACCTTAGGCCGTCTGAAACCAATAAATATATGCTTTCAGACGGCCCTAAAATTTGTTAATACCTTACCACCACCAAGGATAACGGCCAAACGGATAGCCCCAATCATCGTAATAGCGATAGTAGCGGGCTTCGCGCAGCTGTTCTTGGGAAATATAGTTTTGCCATGCCATTTTGTAGCAGGCCTGGAACATCGGATCGGAAACTTTGTCGATATATTTGAGGCGGAAGGCTTTTTGTTCCGCGGTTGCAGCACCAGGTTTGCCTTCTTCGTCAAATTTGCGGCGGATCAGCGCGGCAGTTTCCTGATCGCATTGGGCGGCAAGATGTACTTGAAGATCCTGCTCATAGCGTTTCTGCGCTTGGGCGCGTGCGGCTTTTTGCTCAGGCGTGGTGGCGCAGGCGGCAAGTAATGCGGCAGCACCAATCAATAAGGTCAGGCGGATAGGATTCATCGGATGTTTCCTTATACTCATGTATGGCTATTAATGTACGCCTTCATCTTACAATGGGCAAGTGTGGCAACTTGGGGACACTTTATATTATTTGTTCTTATCGGCAGACAGTTGCATATAAAATACACTCTGTATGAATGTTTAACTTTAAACCCACTCAATGAACACTGACAAACCTCCCCACTCCTACCGATTGCGTCACCACAGGCAACACACGCCGCCGTTTTGGCAGGCGGATCGCCCGTATCTGCACGAACACAATATTTCCGATGCCCGTTTCAGACGGCTGGGCTACATCATGGCCTTTCTTGCCGGCGCGATTAATGCCGGCGGCTTCTTCGCGTTCTCACGTTATACCTCCCACGTTACCGGCTCAATGTCGCTGTTGGCAGATGTTTTGTATCTTCAAGAGTGGAGTGTGGCCATTATTGCCACAATCAGCGTGTTATGTTTTGTTGCTGGAGCCGCGCATTCGGGCTGGGTGATTTTGTGGACGCAGCAAATGCGTTTCCGTGGCAGCTTTGGATTTTCCATGTGGCTGGAAGCAGTTTATCTGTTGATATTCGGTTGGTTCGGTATTGCTGCGATGGAATGGGATTTTGGCGGCTCTGATTTTATTATGCCGTCTTTGGCATTGTTTTTATTGTGTTTTATTATGGGTATGCACAATACGGTTATCACGCTTCTTTCCGGCGGCGCCATCCGCTCCACCCACATGACCGGCACGGCGACCGACTTGGGCATTGAAATTTCACGCGCGCTTTATTACTCAAAACAGCATCATCCGCGCCTGCCGCACGTCCGCGTCAACAAACCGAAAATGTGGCTTTTAAGCGGCTTAATGCTGTCGTTTTTGCTGGGTGGCGTGGTTGGCGCATGGGGTTATCATCTGGTCGGCCATCATTTCGCCCTGCCCGTTTCCGCCGTTTTGCTCATACTGGGTGCAGGTTCAGTGGGATACGATGTCAAGGTCAGATTGAAATGGGCATTCGTCAACTGGTACCGCCGCAAGCAGAAAAAACGGAAGAAACTGTAAAAAACTTTGCTTGTTATTTCGCGGCAAAATGACCAAACTGTCGGAGAAATGCAGAAATGCTTCAGGATTATGTTAACTGGCAAATATTTTCGTAATATCGGGTTAAACCCATTCTTTTGCGTTTCGGATATTGGGTATCATAAATCCGTAATGACCCACGCGGTTTTTATTCATTTTTTCAGACGGCCCGGGCCGTCATCTAAAAAGAGGATACGACATGAAATTCTTGAAACCCCTGACCGTTATTGCCACTGCGATTCCTTTGGCTCTCACCGGCTGTGTAACTGATCCTGTTACCGGCCAACAATCCGCCAGCAAAACCGCCATGTACGGTTTAGGTGGTGCGGCTGTTTGCGGCATCGTTGGTGCGCTGACCCATGGTGGTAAAGGCGCACGTAACTCCGCATTGGCTTGTGGTGCAGTAGGTGCCGGTATCGGCGGTTACATGGACTACCAAGAGAAAAAACTGCGTCAAAGCTTGGCCAACACCAACATCGAAGTTGAACGTCAAGGCAACCAAATCAAACTGGTTATGCCTGAAAACGTAACCTTCGCTACCGGCAGCGCTGCCCTGAGCGGCCATGCTCAAAGCGCCTTGTCTACCGCTGCGCAAACTTTGGTTCAATATCCTGACACGACTTTGACCATCAATGGCCACACCGACAACACCGGTAACGACGCCATCAACGAGCCATTGTCTCGCAACCGCGCCGAATCTGTTGCTACCTTCCTGCAATCCCGTGGCGTAAGCAGCACCCGTTTGAGCACTTTCGGTTACGGCTCCCGTCAACCAATCGCCTCCAATGCTACTGTTGAAGGCCGCGCACAAAACCGCCGCGTTGAAATCTTGATCAACCCTGACCAACGCGCCATTGATGCTGCTAAAAAACAAATGTAATCCGACATCTGTCCGATTCCTATACTTAAGGCCGTCTGAAATTTCAGACGGCCTTTTTCTTTGTAGATTTTGTTTGCAATTTCTCCTCCCCAATCCAACCCATTATAAAATTTATTCCTTTATTAACAAGACTTTTCAATTTTTTCTTTAAAAAAACTGTATTAATACTCTAATTTTTACACTAACTTAGAGTATAATTCCTAAAATTTTAAAAACACGCCTCATGCCGTCTGAAAAACGGCGGCGAAAAACACACTTATTTATATACACATCAGCCCGTTATCCAATCCATTTCATAGGATTTCAGACGGCACCATCCAGAATCTATGAAGGAGCATCCATGCAAAACAACTTTGACCCATTGATTATCCGTGGCAAATCACTGATTCCCGTCGTACAAGGCGGTATGGGTGTAGGCGTTTCCGCATCAAAACTCTCCAGCGCGGTTGCGCGCGAAAACGGCGTAGGTACCATCGCCAGCGTCGATTTGCGCCACTTGCACGAAGATTTGCTGGCCGAATCAAAAATTGACTCCAGCGAAGAAAAATACACCCGCCTCAACTGCATCGCGCTTGACCGCGAAATCAAAAAAGCCAAAGCCGATTCAGAAGGCAAGGGCATGATTGCCGTCAACGTCATGAAAGCCGTCAAAGACCATGCCGCCTACGTCCGTCAGGCCTGCGAATCCGGTGCAGACGCGATTGTGATGGGCGCAGGTTTGCCTTTGGATTTGCCGGAAATGGCCGAGGGCTACCACAAAGATGTCGCCCTTTTCCCTATTTTGTCCGAATCACGCGGTATCAATATCGTTTTGAAACGTTGGATGAAAAAAGGCGTTTTGCCCGATGCCATCGTTATTGAACACCCTGCCCACGCGGCCGGCCACTTGGGTGCAGCAACCGTTGACGGCGTGAACGATGCCAAATTCGAGTTCAAACGCGTCATTGAAGAGACATTTGAAGTATTCAAAAACTTAGGTTTGGAAAGCGAAAAAATCCCGTTGGTACTCGCCGGCGGTATGGCAAACTTTGAAAAAGTCAAAACAGCCTTGAAAAACTGGGGCGCATCCGCCGTCCAAATCGGTACCGCGTTTGCCGTAACCGAGGAAGGCGATGCCCACATCAACTTCAAAAAAACGCTCGCCGGTGCAGAAACCGAAAAAGTGGTTGAATTCATGTCTGTCGCCGGTTTGCCTGCGCGTGGCGTACGCACCAAATTCCTCGACAGCTACATCAAACGCGAAGCCAAATTGCAAGCCAACGCCAAAAATGATCCGCGCCGTTGCACCCAAGGCCTGAACTGCCTGACCAGCTGCGGTTTGCGCGACGGTTTGGCCAAAGCCGGTCAATTCTGTATCGACATCCAACTTTCCGCCGCATTCCGTGGCGAAGTCGATAAAGGCCTGTTTTTCCGTGGTAAAGACCCGCTGCCTTTTGGCAATGCCATCCGTACGGTTCAAGAAACCATTCAATATCTCTTAAACGGTTCCTTGCCTGCCGTCCCTGCCAAATAAACGCATCAACACTCAAAAGGCCGTCTGAAAAACATTTAAACCCTGTTTTCAGACGGCCTTTTTGTCCCAATCCATCTAAAAAATGCTAAGATTATCGCCTGAATTTATCCAGCAGAAACATCATGAATCCATTATTGAACCACCTCAAACCCTATCCTTTCGCCCGCTTGCGTGAAGCCATGCAAGGCATTGACGCACCCGCAGGCCTAACCCCCATTCATCTGCAAATCGGCGAGCCGAAACACCCGACGCCCAAAGTCATCACCGATGCGCTGACCGCCTCCCTGCACGAACTGGAAAAATATCCGCTGACCGCAGGCCTGCCCGAACTGCGCCAAGCCTGCGCCGAATGGGTTGCCCGCCGTTATGATGGTTTGAGCCTCAATCCCGACAATGAAATCCTGCCCGTATTGGGCAGCCGGGAAGCATTGTTCTCTTTTATCCAAACCGTTTTGAATCCGGCTTCAGACGGCCCCAAACCGGTCGTTATCAGTCCCAATCCTTTCTATCAAATTTACGAAGGCGCGACTATTTTGGGCGGCGGCG
Organism: Neisseria subflava; assembly: GCF_003044645.1. GTDB lineage: Bacteria > Pseudomonadota > Gammaproteobacteria > Burkholderiales > Neisseriaceae > Neisseria > Neisseria subflava_B. The sequence continues at coordinate 84,931 of NZ_POXL01000003.1, read as the reverse complement.
AAATCCATTTTGCCAACTGCCCTGCACCCAGCTTCAACCCCGATTGGAGCAGCCTGCCCGAAGACGTATGGCGGCGCACCAAAGTCCTGATTGTCTGCTCGCCCAACAATCCGAGCGGCAGCGTCCTGCAATTAGAAGACTGGAAAGAAATTTTTGATTTGCAAGACAAATACGGCTTCGTTATTGCCTCTGACGAATGCTATTCCGAAATTTATTTTGACGACAACAAACCGATCGGCGGCTTGCAGGCTGCGGCGCAATTAGGACGCGGCACGCACAACATTATTATGTTTACCAGCCTGTCCAAACGCTCCAACGTCCCCGGTTTGCGTTCCGGCTTTGTCGCAGGCGATGCCGAGTTGCTCAAAAACTTCCTGCTCTACCGCACCTACCACGGCAGCGCAATGAGCATTCCTGTCCAACGCGCCAGCATTGCCGCTTGGAACGACGAAGAACACGTCATTGCCAACCGCCGCCTCTACCAAGAAAAATTCGACCGCGTCATTCCGATCTTGCAACAGGCATTCGATGTCAAACTGCCTGACGCGTCGTTCTATATTTGGCTGAAAGTTCCCGACGGTGACGACTTGGCATTCACGCGCAACCTGTGGCAGAAAGCCGCCATCCAAGTATTGCCCGGCCGCTTCCTTGCCCGCGATACCGAGCAAGGCAATCCGGGTGAAGGCTACGTCCGCATCGCTTTGGTTGCCGACGTGGAAAGCTGTGTCAAAGCGGCTGAAACCATTGTTTCGCTCTACCGCTGACGATTAAGCAAACAAAGGCCGTCTGAAACTTCAGACGGCCTTTTTATTAAATAATCGGATAATTTATATGGTGAAGTCCAGAAGGTAGAAATCTTCTTTACCTACGCCGCATTCAGGGCATTTCCAGTCATCGGGGATGTCTTCGAACTTGGTACCTGCCGGCAGGCCGTGTTCGGGGTCTCCGACATCTTCATCGTAAATCCAGCCGCAAGGGCCGCACATATATTGAGCCATTTGGTGTTCCTTCCATTTTGAAAGGCCGTCTGAAACCGTATTTTCAGACGGCCTTTCGTGTGTCTTATTGTTGATATTTTGAATTTATTGCGCTGCTTCCAAAGCGGCAATTTCTTTGCGCAGGTGTTTGATGGCCGGTGTTACGATGGCGACGAACATGGCCTCGCGGACGCGGCGTTGCGCCGGACTGCGCATCAGATAACCTTTCGCGCCTGCATGCAATGCGGCAGATTGAGTGGCGTTCAGTGCCAACACAGCAGCCGCTTCACGCAGTTTCAAGGTTGCCAGCGTATCGGGTTTGTTATTCCACGCTTCATCGGCAAGGCGTTCGGTTTCCGCCCATGCGCCGTCCAACGCGGCTTTCAATTCATCGTAGCTGTGGTCAAGGTATGAGTTTACTTCTGCGTTCACCACATTGGCCATGCGGATAATGCCGAGCGCACCGTCAATCACACCGGCGCCGATACCTATTTGCAACAGAATGAAACCGGCTTTAATGGTCGGGATATAAGACTGGAACTGCTCAGGCGTAGCAATCACATCTTCATCGGGAATAAACACATCTTTAAAATTCAGGCTGTAAGTGCGCGTGCCTTCCAAACCGCAGAACTCAGGGCAGTTTTGCAGGGTAACGCCTTCCCATTGACCGCCGGTGATAAACATCACATAGCTGTCGCCGATTTGGGCGGTATTTGCCCAAATGTGGTCTTCGCCGATATTGGATACCCAAGGCAAAGCACCGTTGATTTTGTAGCCGCCTTCGACACGTTCGGCTTGCAGATTGTGTTTTTCGATACCGGCAAGGTGTTTGACGGTATTGGACATGCCCGTACCGGCCAAAACTTTGCCCTGCAGAATATCGGCCAAATATTTGTCTCTAACCGCTTGGTTGGGCGATTGGTGCAGATACCACGCGCAAGCCGCCTGACACCATGCGCTGAACGAAGTCGCGCCACATTCTTTACCGATTTCGCGCAATACGGCGATTTGCGTTGCCAAACCCAAACCGTTGCCGCCTTCTTCAACCGTACCTGTCGCGGCAAAACCGCCAATTTTGCCCAATTCCAGCATAAATCCTTTCGGGTACAGGCCTTTGCGGTCGATGTCGTCTACCAATGGTTTTAATTTGCTTTTAACGAGTTCAGCAACATTGTTCAGTAAAGCTTCGCGTGTCATGATTTTTTCCTCTGAATAAGGTTTGAAGCGTAGATGGTTCTACTCGTGAATTATTCTTGACAACAAGGATATCCTTGCTTGTTACTAAAAGGCCGTCTGAATTTTCAGACGGCCTTTGATGAGGTTAGACAAATGCCTGCAATTCAGGGTTGATTTCGGTTTTGGCAAGGTTGTTGACGTAGTTGCACAAGGTTGCCAAAGCAACGCCCATGACGACTTCAACGGCTTGCTGTTGGTTGTAGCCTGCATCGAAGAATGCTTTCAGCTCATCGTCGGATACCGCGCCTTTTTTCGCCATAACGGCTTGGGTGAATGTCGCCAAAGCACTCAGTTTGGCATCGTCAAACTCGCCTGCAGCCAATGCGCGTGCGGCTTTGATAGATTGCTCGGACAGCAGTTTTTTCAGGGTAGCCAGTTTGGTGTGGCCGGCAACGCAGAAACCGCATTCGTTGGTACGGGCTGCAATGATTTGGACAACTTCGACTTCGCCGTCAGTCAGGCTGTTGGCCGCATTCAGCTTGCCAACTTCTTGATAAAACGCCAAAGCTTCAGGCGCATTGGCCAAAACGCCGATCAGGTTAGGAATAAAGCCGTTGTTTTTCAATACGGCTTCAATGCGTGGTTTGGCGGCTTCAGGAGCGGTTTCGACTGTGTGTATGGTCAAGCGGGACATGTGTATAACCTTCTTATCTGGTGAAATGAAGTGCACATCATAAGCCATCCGTCTCCATCAGAAAAAGACTTATTGGTTATTTACCGTAAACCAAAAGTTATAAGGCCGTCTGAACGGATTCAGACGGCCTTATCAAATGATTCAACTCATTATTTCATAAAGTTTTTCAGTAGCATAGAAGCGATGTCGTCCAAGCCGAAGCCATCCGCATCTTGAGCCGTGCCGTTAGGCGTCGCTTTATCGACCAAGTCTGGCAACACTTTTGCCAACAAATCGCCTGCTTGGCCGGCATCCACGCCGAATTTTTGCGCGATTTGGTTCACGGTATCGCTGCCCAAAGCATTTTGCAGATCGCTGCCGGACACAGGCAGGTTGCTGGATTGGTTGGAAACCCAGCTGCTCAGAGCATCGCCCAAACCGCCTTGTTGCAGTTGGTTGATCAGGTTGCCCACGCCGCCTTGCTGCTTAACCAAATCCATCGCCATATCGGTCAGAGAACCTTGTGCGCCGTTTTCGTTGTTGCCACCCAACATTTGAGTAGCCGCATTCAAAAGATTGTCCATGAGTGCCATGACTTTTTCCTTGTATTTGTGTCTAAAAAAAGAAAGCGGAGTGTAGCAAAATTTATGCCGAAAAAAATCAGGCTTAACCAAACTAAACTTCTTTTATCCCAAAGCCGTAACAAAACAAAGGCCGTCTGAAACCCAGTTTCAGACGGCCTTTATAATGAATAATGCTATTCTTCGCGGCCATTGAAATACTCTGCCGCGCCACCTTCGAAAAACCCTTGCAAAATCGCCTGCGCCGCTACTTGGTCAAGTACGGATTTTTGTTTTCGGCCAAATACTTGTGCTTCTGCAAGCAGGCTTTCCGCGTATAAGGAAGACATCCTTTCGTCCACCCAATAAACCGGCAAATTAAAACGTCCGTGCAAACGGCGGCCAAACTTGCGGCTCAAACGGGTCAGCTCATGCTCCGTCCCGTCGGTATGCGTCGGCAGGCCGACCACAAAATACTTGGGTTGCCATTCTTTGACCAGCTTGGCAATGGCCTCGAATTTCTCATCATTGCTGTTGCCGGTTACCGTCGCCAGCGGATGGCTCATACCCAGCTCCGCCTCGCCCTGCGCCACGCCGATGCGCGCCTCGCCGAAATCAAAGGCCAAAACCGTGCCTTTTGGTGCTTCAGGCATGGCCGACTCCTGAAAATAAAGCGTTCGGATTGACGCCCAATTTTTCAAAAGCGGCGGAATAACGAAGTTCGTAAGGCACATCAAACAGAATATGTTCGTCCGCAGGGACGGTCAGCCAAACATTTTCTGCCAGCTCACGCTCCAACTGCCCTTTGCCCCATTTTGAATAACCAATGCTGATCAAAGCCTTGTCCACCGCACCTTCTTTAGACAAGTTTTCAATCACATCGCGCGAAGAAGTCAGCGCGACGTTATCGGTTACCACCATGCTGTTTTGCCAGCGACCGATCGGCGTATGCACGACATAGCCGCGCTCAATCTGAACCGGCCCGCCCATCATCACGTTTTCATGTTGCAGGCGCAACGGGATATTGCGGTCGGCGGCGGCGAAAATCATGTCCATGGTAATCGGCGAAGGCTTGTTGATGATGATGCCCAGCGCACCTTCTTCATCGTGTTCGCACACATAAATGACCGTATCCGTAAAAAACGGATCGTCCATATGAGGCATGGCAATCAGGAAATGGTTGGCTAAATTCATATTCTTCTTAATATCTATAAGCTGATTTTATTATTTTTGTCCGTCGGCAACCGGCGCATCCACCACGCACGCACCGTAAACCGCGCCGCCTGCCGGTACCGGCGCATCGGTTTTTGCATGGGCAAAACACGATACCGCGCTCAAAGAGTTCTTCGGCGAACCTTGAACGATTTTATCGCTGTACACCAAATAAGCGAAAGACTTACGTTTCGGATCGTAGTAGCGGATAATCTGCTGGCTCTTAAATGCTATGCTGGCACTGCGTTTGAACACTTGTCGCGGTTTCAAAACCGCAGCCTCGTTATAACGGATGACTTCCGCACTTTGCACGCAGGAAACCGATGCGTCGCTGGCATCTTCTTCCAGATTGACCGTTTCTTTCAAACCGCCTTTTTTCGCGTACGAAATATAGCAGGCAACCCCCTGCACATCAGGATCATCAAAACCTTCCACTTCAATACGGTCGTTTTTACCCAACATATGAAACACCGTACTGGCGCGTCCGATTTTATCGGTATCGTTACCGCAAGCCGCCAAAACCATGGCGCCCAACACTACTAATAAATATTTTTTCATAATATCCCGTCGATGCAGACTGTCAGTTTCCAGGCAGACTAAACCCCGTCCGCCTACTCTATCGTTACTATATAAGACCGTTCGTCCATATTGCAACCCGATATTATTTTCAGACGGCCTGACAGACAGTATAATCCGTCCTATTGTTCCTACTTTGATAGCAAGATCGAACCATGCGTTACAAACCCCTCATTCTCGCCCTGTTGCTCAGTTTCTCCCTGCCAACCTATGCTGCCAAAGACGCGCCGAAAGAAAAAGCGGCCACCGTCAAAAAAGCTGCGCCCGTGAAAAAAGAGAAAGAAGCCACTAAGACAGATGTAAAAAAAGAAACCTCAAAAAAACAAGCAGTAAAAGAAAAAGAGGAAGACAAAAAAGCGGTTAAAGTCAAAGCCTCCAAAGAGAAGGAAACCGCCGACAAAAACGAACGCGCTTCATCCAAAAACAAACCGGCTAAAGCCGCCGAAGCCGCTGCCGACAATAAAAAGGTCAACCGCAAAGCCGAAGAGCCTAAAGAAACAGCCAAAGACAAAAAAGCCGCAGCCGCAAAACCCGGCAAAGCCAAAGAACAAGACAAAAAACCTGTTGAAGATAAAAAAGACAGTAAAGCCAAAGAACCTGTAAAAAAAGCAGAACCTAAAGAAACCAAAACCAAAGAGCCTGCTAAAAAAACGGCTGAGGATAAAAAAGACCGTCAATCCAAAGAACCAGTAAAAAAAGCAGCCGAAGACAAAAAGGCTGACGCTAAAGAAACCAAAGCCAAAGAGCCTGCCAAAAAAGCTGTTGAAGATAAAAAAGACGCTAAAAAAGACACAAAAGCTAAAGAGCAAAACAAAAAAGACGAGCCTAAAGCTGAGCCTAAAGCCGTCTCTTCAGCCGACAACGATTTCAAAGCAGCCGTGGCTGCCGCCGCCAACGAAATGGAAAGCAAGAAATCCTTTGCCAAACGCAACGAGGGTTTCATTATCCATGTCAATGCCACGCTCAAACAGCTGCAACAAACACGCAACAACCTCTCCGGCATCAACCGCAAACAACGCGACGCTTGGGAAAAATTCCAAAAACTCAATGCCGATGCCAACCAGTTGAAAGCCGAAGTTTCCAACACGCGCGCCCAAATTTCGCGCTTTGTGTCCGGCAACTATAAAAACAGCCAGCCCAACGCGGTCGCACTCTTCCTGAAAAACGCCGATGCCGGTCAAAAAACCCGCTTCCTGCGTTACACGCGTTATATCAACAACGCCAACGACCAAGTCATGAGAGACTTGGAAAAACAACAAAAAGAGCTGGCAGCGCAAGAGCAAAAAATCAACAATGAATTGGCTTACCTGAAAAAACTGCAAGCCAATATTCAAGCTTCGTTGCGTCAACAAGGCGTGACCAATACCGCAGAACAAGCCGAAAGCCGCCGTCAAAACGCGCAAATGGCCAAAGAAGCGCAAAAGAAAATCAACCACAGAGAAAACGAGCAGCGCCTCAACAATCTCTTGAAAGATTTGGAAAAACACAAAGCTGAGCAACGCAAAGCCGAAGCCGAAGCGCGTAAAAAAGCCGCCGAAGCCCGTTTGGCCGCTGCTGAAAAAGCACGCAAAGAGCAGGCTGCCGCCCAACAAAAAGCCGAAGCCGAACGCGCCGCCATGTCCACGCTGACTGACGAAGACATGAAACTGCAAGCCCCAAATACCCAAGGCTTGACCGTCAGCAACGCCAACAGCTTCAGCCGCATGCAAGGCCGTCTGAAAAAACCGGTTAACGGCACACTGGCAGGCCTGTTCGGTCAAGACCGCGGCGATGGTGAAGTTTGGAAAGGCGTGTTCTACAATACCGTTCCGGCTCCGGTCAGCAGCATTGCCTCAGGCACAGTTACTTTTGCCGGCGAACTTGAAGGTTACGGCAAAGTAGTCGTCCTCGACCACGGCGACGGCTATGTCAGCATTTACTCTGGCCTGAGCGAAATTGACATCGCCCAAAACTATGCCGTCAATGCCGGCAGCAAGATTGGTACCAGCGGCACTTTGCCGTCGGGCGAAACCGGCCTTTACCTTGAAGTCCGCTACAACGGACAAGTCATGAATCCGCTTTCATGGATTAACTGATGTTTCAGACGGCCTGAGTGAATTTTCCCCTTCAGGCCGTCTGAATTTCATCATAAACTACAATAAAACACGATTTTCACGCCTGTTCAGCACATTAAACAACAAACTTTTACCTTAAACTTATTGTTCCAAGCGTTTAAATCACATAAAGTCAACGGGTTCAGAGAAAACAAAAACCACTTTGCTTACCGTACACAAAAAGAAAGTCAAACGAATGTCAACAAAATCCACTTTGAAAAAAGTTGCAATCTACACTCTCGGCGCATTTAGCGGCATCGCCCTTAGTCTGAGTGTACAAAGTTTTGCCGCCGAAAAAGACAAAAAAGACAACGAGGCCCTGCCCGTGCAGACCATCCGCACCATGGCAGAAGTGTACGGCCAAATCAAAGCCAACTATTACCAAGACAAACCCGATGCCGAGCTTTTTGAAGGCGCAATGAAAGGCATGGTGTCCGATCTCGATCCGCATTCCGAGTATATGGACAAAAAAGGCTATGCTGAAATGAAAGAATCCACCAGCGGCGAATTCGGCGGCTTGGGCATGGAAATCGGACAAGAAGACGGCTTCGTCAAAGTCGTTGCCCCGATTGAAGACACTCCGGCAGAACGCGCCGGCGTAAAAAGTGGCGACTTCATCGTCAAAATCGACAATACCTCTACGCGCGGCCTGACCGTCAGCGAAGCCGTCAAAAAAATGCGCGGCAAACCGGGTACCAAAATCACCCTGACCCTTTCACGCAAAAATGCCGACAAACCCATCGTCGTCAACCTGACTCGCGCCATCATCAAAGTCAAAAGCGTGCGCCATCACCTGCTTGAAAAAGACTACGGCTACATCCGCGTCTCCCAATTCCAAGAGCGCACCGTTGCCGCGCTCAACGAAGCCGCACAAGCCCTTGTCAAAGAAAACAAAGGCCCGCTCAAAGGCATCATCCTCGACTTACGCGATGACCCGGGCGGCCTGCTCAACGGTGCAGTTGGCGTATCCGCAGCCTTCCTGCAACCTGACGTAACCGTTGTCAGCACCAAAGGCCGCAACAAAAAAGAAGGCATGGTGCTCAAAGCAACTGCCGAAGACTACATCACCACCAGCGGCAAAGACCCGTTGGCCGGATTGCCTGCCGAGCTGAAAACCATTCCAATGACCGTCCTGATTAACGCAGGCTCGGCCTCCGCTTCCGAAATCGTTGCCGGCGCATTGCAAGACCACAAACGCGCCGTCGTCGTCGGCACACAAAGTTTCGGCAAAGGCTCAGTGCAAACCCTGATTCCGCTTTCCGGCGGCAGCGCAGTCAAACTGACCACCGCCCTTTACTACACGCCAAACGACCGCTCGATTCAAGCACAAGGCATTGTTCCTGACGTTGAAGTCAAAGATAAAGACCGCGCCTTTGAAAGCCGCGAAGCTGATTTGGTCGGCCATATCGGCAATCCGTTGGGCGGCCAAGACGTCAACAGCAGCACTGAAACGCCTGCCAATGCCGAAACCAATGTCGATAAAGACAAGTCCAAAAAAGACAAAGACGAAGACATCTCCAGCCGCCGCATTCCAAATCCGGCCAAAGACGATCAGCTCCGCAAAGCCTTGGACTTGGTGAAAAATCCAGCCGAATGGCAAAAATCTTTGGGTTTGGCAGCGAAAAAACCTGCACCGAAAAAAGATGCAGATAAAGACAGCAAAAAATAAACCTGTTATTTCTCAATAAAAAAGGTCGTCTGAAAACGATATGATTGTTTTCAGACGACCTTTTCACACATCAAATATTCCACAGGGAAAACACCATGGCAAAAGCCCCCAAAACCATCTACCAATGTTCCGAATGCGGCGGCACTTCCCCGAAATGGCAGGGTAAATGCCCGCATTGCGGCGAGTGGAACACGCTTCAGGAAAGCCTTGCCGCGCCCGAACCGAAAAACGCCCGCTTCCAATCTTGGGCGGCGGACACTTCGACCGTCCAATCCCTCTCCGCCGTCACCGCCACCGAAGTGCCGCGCAATCCGACCGGCATGGGCGAACTCGACCGCGTATTGGGCGGCGGTTTGGTAGATGGCGCAGTCATCCTGCTCGGCGGCGACCCCGGCATCGGCAAATCTACGTTGCTGTTGCAAACCATCGCCAAAATGGCGCAAAGCCGCAAAGTGCTGTACGTTTCCGGTGAGGAATCCGCCCAACAAGTCGCCCTGCGTGCACAGCGTTTGGAATTGCCCACCGAAGGCGTGAACCTGCTTGCCGAAATCCGCATGGAAGCGATTCAGACGGCCTTGAAACAGCATCAGCCCGAAGTCGTCGTCATTGATTCCATCCAAACCATGTATTCCGACCAAATCACTTCCGCCCCCGGCTCCGTGTCGCAGGTGCGCGAGTGTGCCGCTCAACTGACGCGTATGGCGAAACAGATGGGCATCGCCATGATACTGGTCGGACACGTTACCAAAGACGGCGCGATTGCCGGCCCGCGCGTGCTGGAGCATATGGTCGATACCGTACTGTATTTCGAGGGCGACCAACATTCCAACTACCGCATGATACGCGCCATCAAAAACCGTTTCGGCGCAGCAAACGAATTGGGCGTATTCGCCATGACCGAAAACGGTTTGAAAGGCGTATCCAACCCGTCCGCCATCTTCCTCGCCAGCTACCGTGACGACACGCCCGGCTCATGCGTTTTGGTCACGCAAGAAGGCAGCCGCCCGCTTTTGGTCGAAATTCAGGCTTTAGTCGATGATGCGCACGGCTTCACCCCCAAACGCCTCACCGTCGGTCTCGAACAAAACCGCCTCGCCATGCTGCTCGCCGTCCTCAACCGCCACGGCGGCATTGCCTGCTTCGACCAAGACGTGTTCCTCAACGCCGTCGGAGGCGTCAAAATCGGCGAACCCGCCGCCGACCTTGCCGTCATCCTCGCCATGCTCTCCAGCTTCCGCAACCGCCCCATGCCTGAAAAAACCGTGGTTTTCGGCGAAATCGGCTTAAGTGGCGAAGTCCGCCCTGTTGCACGCGGGCAAGAGCGGCTCAAAGAAGCGGAAAAACTCGGCTTCAAACGCGCCATCGTCCCCAAAGCCAATATGCCGCGCAATGCCAAAGAGTTTCCGAACCTGAAAATCTACGGCGTCAGCAGTTTGCAGGAAGCAATTGATGTTTGTCGTGACGGGGACTAAACCGTTTCAATAATCCGACTCAAAAAACAATCATCTAAAAGGCCGTCTGAAAGTTTTCAGACGGCCTCTCTTTAAATTTAAATAATTTTGTTATATTATAACGAACGAATTTATTCTATCTTTTCTACACATCGAAAATCGGAGAGAAATCATGAAAAAAACCGCTTTGCTTATCGCATCTGCCTTCCTATTCAGCACTGCCGCACACGCCCATCGCGTTTGGGTTGAAACCGCCCACACACATGGCGGCGAATACCTTGAAGCCGAATTGGGCTATGGCGAATTCCCGGAGCTTGAGCCGATCGCCAAAGACCGCCTGCACATTTTCAGCAAACCCATGCAACTGGTGACTGAAAAAGGCAAAGAAAACATGATTCAAAAAGGCACATACAATTACCAATACCGCAGCAAACTGCCGGTCAAAGACGGCAGCTACTTGGTAACCGCCGAATATCAACCGACTTTCTGGTCAAAAAACAGCGCGGGCTGGAAGCAGGCAAGCATCAAAGAAATGCCTGATGCAAGCTATTGCGAGCAAACCCGTATGTTCGGCAAAAACATCGTCAATGTCGGCCACGAAAGCGCAGATACCGCCATCATCACCAAGCAAGTCGGCCAACATTTGGAAATCGTACCTTTGGACAACCCTGCCAACGTCCATGTCGGAGAACGCTTCAAAGTCCGCGTCCTCTTCAATGGCGAGCCGCTGCCCAACGCTACCGTTACCGCCACATTTGACGGCTTCGACACCAGCGACCGCAGCAAAACCCATAAAACCGAAGCCCAAGCCTTCTCCGATACCACTGATGACAAAGGCGAAGTCAGCATCATTCCCCTGCGCCAAGGTTTCTGGAAAGCCAGCGTAGAACACAAAGCCGATTTCCCCGATCAAAGCGTGTGCCAAAAACAGGCGAACTACACCACTTTGACCTTCCAAATCGGTCATTCACATCATTGATTTTCCATAACAAAAGGCCATCTGAATAGTTTCAGACGGCCTTTATTCATACTATTTAAGGACGATGCGGCGCAAACTGCCATTGTCCCAATTCCAAATTCAAATCAAACAGATTCAGACAGCCTATTGCCACACGGACCAAGCGTAAACACGGAAAGCCTGCTTTCGCCGTCATCCTTCGCACTTGGCGGTTTTTCCCTTCCGAAATTTTGATTTCCACCCAAAAATCAGGCACGGACTTGCGCACGCGAATCGGTGGCACGCGCGGCCATAAAACATCCGCTTCACCCTCTTCCAATACCCTGACCTCGGCCGGACGGGTGACAAAATCGCCCAAATCTACGCCACGGCGCAACAAATCCAATTTGGCTTCATCAGGAGAACCCTCCACCTGCGCCCAATAAGTTTTGACCTGCTTAAATTTCGGGTCGGCAATCTGCGCCTGCAAACGGCCATTATTGGTCAGCAGCAGCAAACCCTCGCTGTCCGTATCCAAACGGCCGGCCGGATAAAATCCCGGTTTCTCGACAAAATCCTTAAGGCACTGATGTTTTTCATGTGCAGAAAACTGGCAAATCACGCCATAAGGCTTGTTTAGGATAATCAAATCGTTCATTTCACACTTTCAGACGGCCTCAGATTTCAAGCAATTCCGGATAATAAAAAAGACACCGTATAAACGGTGTCTTTCATATTTGGCGGAGTAAGAGGGATTCGAACCCTCGATGCAGGTTGACCCCACATGCTTCCTTAGCAGGGAAGTGCCTTCAGCCTCTCAGCCATTACTCCTAAGGAAGACCGCAATATACGCTTTCTGCCCTCCTTCGTCAAGCATGACCGCCCCAAACTTTCTTAACACCATGAAATTATTTAAATAAAAATATAATATTTTTTACATCATCCTATTTTTATACTTCTTTCATATATGTTAAAATGATTCTGTTTTCTGTAAACCTTTTTTCACACCCCTTATTACAAAGGAGTTCGTATGTTACGTTTTTCTGCTTTGGTTGCCGTATCCGCCCTGATGCTTGCCGCTTGCTCACAATCCGGCAATTCTCAACCATCTACTTCCTCCTCTCAAACTTCTACTCAAAAAACAACTGCCGCCGGTTCTGCCTGCCGCAGCATGGGTGAAGGCCATAAAGTCAATGGTAAAGGTCAAAACGATATTTATATGTGTAAAGTCGATGTGGCTTTGAACTCTGCCGAAGCTAAATCCGCTTTGGACCCCAGCATCCGCGTTCACTACGGCAGCACATCCGGTGCGACTTTGACTTCCCGTCAAATCTCCAACTCAGTCGGCAAAACCCCTGATGAAACCTGCCAACGCGCATTCTTAAGCGCAGTTAAACGCTTCCAAAGTACTGCGCATCGCAAAAAAGCCAAATCCGTTCATCTGGTTAGCTACTTTGACAAAGTAACCAAAGGCGGTAACGAGTACGAATGCCACATCGCTACATTCAACAGCCGTGTGGTTTTGAAAGGCAGCTTCCACTAAGCAATGTCAAAAATGCCGGACTTCAAGATGAAGTTTGGCATTTTTCTATTTTATGGATACAACACCCCTTCACTGCCTGCTGGCCGATCCGTCTTTTGCCGCCTGCTATGACCATGCCTCTCTAAACGCAGCCGATTCCCAACGTTTGGCTGCCACGCCGCAACTGGCGCAGCGTCAGGACTGGCAAGTCAGCCGAGCATTAAAACAGCAAACCGATTTACCGACTGTATCGCTGAGCCACAGCCAAGGCTTTGCCGCTTTATTGTGTGCGTCTCATCCCTTAACAGCCGGTGTCGATATCGAATTTATCCGCCCGCGTGATTTCAAAGCGCTGTCGGCTTTGGTCTGCACGCAGGAAGAACAAGACTTTTTGGAAACGGCAAACTGGCCGTCTGAAACGTTTTACCGATTGTGGTGTTTCAAAGAAGCCTTGATTAAAGCGGCGAATTTGGATTTCCCGTCAGACATGAAATCAGTCGGCTATGTTTTCGATTCAGGACAACCCGTCGGTTTACGCGCTGGAAAGCAAACCGATTGGCACGGCACAAGCGCGATTTTGGCAGATACGATGGCACTTGCCTGCGTTTGGAAGGACAACGCCGTCGCTCCGCAATGGCAGTTTTTCGGTTCGCTCCAACCCAATGATTTAATCGACCGGCAAACCATCTAATAACTGACAAAATAATAATAATCTGATTTAATTTACTGCACTTTTACTTATTCCACACACCAACAGCAGCATTTGCAAAAGGCCGTCTGAACGATGAATCTTCGCCTCCTAAACCGCCTCTATACTGCCCTTATCCTGTTTCTTACCCTGTTTTTGGTTTATGCCTTTGCTTCACAAGCGCGTATCCAAACCGATTTGACTGCACTGTTGCCAAGCGAGCAGCAACCCGATGCCTTACTGACGGCTGCGGATAAAGCCGCAGAAGCGCAGCTCAATTCGCAAGTTATTTTGCTTGCCGGCAGTACCGATGCCGAAACCGCTTTTCAGACGGCCTCACAAATTGCCGACACATGGCGCAAAAGCGGCGTATTTGAACAAGTCGACAGCAGCATGACGCCGAATTTGGACAAGGTGCGGGCAGATATGCAGAAACTGGGCTTGGCGGTTTTGCCGCAAGACGAAATCCGCCTGCTGTTTGAGCAGCCGCAAGCCTATTTTCAAGCGCGCGCAGAAGCCGCGGCCAATCCGTTTGCCGCCCCCTCCCCTTTGTCTTTAGAACAAGACTGGCTGGGCTTCGGACGCTTTGTTGCCGACAAAGCCAATCCGCAAAGCCGTTTGCAGTGGGACATGGACAACGGCATGCTGTTTGCCGAAGACCAAGGCAAAACTTGGGTATTTTTACGCGGACGGCTCGCCGGCGGCGATCAATTTTCCGGCAACGATGCCCTCTTGCCGCTGATGGCGCAAAGCCGTCAAATCGCTTCGGAAAACGGCGCGGAAACCTTAAGCGCAGGTGGCGCATTGTTCGCTGCTGTATCCAAAGCAGCCGCAGAAAAAGAAAGCCGGCTGATGAGCATGGTCGGACTTGGGCTGACCTTTGCGCTGCTGTTGTGGGTCTTCCGCAGCGGCCGCGTATTTTTGCTGTCCTTGCCGCTGGCAGCCGGTATGTTAACCGGACTGGCGGTTGCGTTATTAACCTTCGGCGAAGTGCATATCCTGACCATCGTCATCGGCACCAGCTTGGTGGGCATGTTGGTGGATTTCCCGTTGCACTGGCTTGCGCCGTCGGTATTCGGGCCGTCTGAAAAGACCGTTTGGCAGGCCGAATCGGCAATAAAACATGTCTTGCCGAGCTTTGCCGTCAGCCTGACGATTACCGTCTTGGGCTACGCGCTGCTGTGGTTCACCCCTTTGCCTGTACTGCGCCAAACCGCCGTATTTTCAGGCTTTGCCTTATTTGGCGCGTTTGGTGCCACCGTTTTATGGCTGCCGCCGCTGTTTCGCCGCTATCGTGCCAAAACCGTGCCTTTTGCCGCATTAACCGAAAAGCTCTATTCCTTGTCAGGCCGTCTGAAAAACCGCCTACACAAACGCGGCTGGTTAATCGTGGGCGGAATTTTGCTGGCAGTCGGATTGTGGCGCAGCGACTGGCGTGACGACATCCGTCAATGGGTCAATATGCCGACCGCGATGTTGACAGAAGTACAACAAATCGGCCGGTTGAGCGGCACAGATTTTGGCGGCAAATATTTGGTGGCCGAAGCACAAAGCGAAGACGCCCTATTGAAGAAAACCGCCGAACTCGGCCGTGCCCTGCAGCCCTTAATCGCACAAGGCAAACTATCCGGCATCCAATCGCCCGACCAATTCATCCTTCCGACAACAGAGCAGCAAAAACTGCAAAACCGCCTGCGCGAATTGACCAAATTGCCTGATAGCTGGAAACCGCTCACTGAAATCGGTATTCCGCGCAAAACCGTGCGCGATGCCCTGCTTCAAGCCGCCGATACGCAACCATTGTCGCTTTCAGACGGCCTGAATACCGATTTGGCAGAAGCTTGGCGTTCCTTGTATTTGGGCGAAGTTGAACTAGGCCGTTTTGCTGCCGTCGTGCGTTTGAACGGCATGACCGATGAAGCTGCCGTACGCGCCGCAGTGCAACACGTCTCCGGCGTACATTGGGCAGACAAACGCGCCCACTTAAACGAGCTTTTCCACCACACGCGCAATCAGGCCGCATGGTTGAAACTGGCTTCCTATGCGTTGGCATGGCTGCTTTTGTGGAAAATGTTTGGTTTCAAACGCGGCAGCAAAATCCTTGCCGTGCCGCTGGCCGCCGCCATCTGCACCGTTGCCGTACTCGGTTTGGCCGGCATTCCCGTCAGCCTGTTTGCCATGTTCGGCCTGCTTTTAGTATCCGCCATCGGCGTGGACTATGCCGTCTATGCCGCCACCGCACACCATAGCGCCCCGGCAAAATTAGGCGGTATGCTGCTTGCCGCCGCGACGACAGCCATTTCCTTTGCCCTGCTCGCCATCAGCAGTACACCCGCCGTTGCCGCGTTCGGCATGACGGTTACCATCGGCGTGGTATTCAATATTTGGCTGGCAGGCACATTGTTGAAAAATTAGACAAAAAATAAAGACGATTGAAATTAAGGCGATATTTTGTTTCAACTTCTATCGTCACGTTGTAGGAGGCCGTCTGAAAAACTTCAGACGCTGGTTTAAACATTATTTATCATTAAAATCAAAGGTATTTTAAAATGTCCGTAGAATTTGACGTTGCCGTTATCGGCGCAGGCCCTTCAGGTTCGGTTGCTTCCGCTTTGCTGAACAAACAAGGCTTTAAAGTTTGCGTATTGGAAAAACAACATTTCCCGCGCTTTGTCATCGGCGAAAGCCTGTTGCCGCATTGCATGGAAATGTTGGAAGAAGCCGGTTTTGCCGATGCAGTGCATGCCGAGCCCAGCTTTCAATTTAAAGACGGCGCTGCGTTTTCATGGGGCAGCCGTTACACAGATTTCAACTTTACTGAAAAATTTTCAGACGGCCCCGGCACCATTTATCAAGTGCGCCGCGGCATCTTCGACAAAATCCTGATTGATGAAGCGGCAAAACAAGGCGTCGATGTCCGCTTCGGACATGGCGTAACCGCGTTTGACAACAGCGGCGATGTGGCACGCTTGAGCGTTGCAACCGATACAGGCGAAAACTATGAATTGACCGCCAAATTCGTTTTGGATGCCAGCGGTTACGGCCGCGTCCTGCCCCGCCTTTTGGACTTGGAAAGCCCGTCCGAGCTGCCTCCTCGCCAAGCCCACTTCACGCATATCGACGACAACATCACCAGCCCGAAATTCGATCGCAATAAAATCCTGATCAACACACATCCGGAACATCGCGATGTCTGGATTTGGCTGATTCCTTTCGGCGACAACCGCTGCTCCATCGGCGTTGTCGGCACGCCCGACAAACTGGCCGGCGAATCAGAAGCCGTATTGAAAAAATTTGTGTACGAATGCCCGATGCTGGCAGAAATTTTGGATAAAGCCATTTGGGAAAACGACTTTCCGTTCCGCTCTATCCAAGGCTATTCCGCCAACGTGAAAACCTTATACGGCAAACATTTCGCCCTTTTGGGCAACGCCGCCGAATTCCTCGACCCCGTCTTCTCCTCCGGCGTAACCATTGCCCTGCACTCTGCCAAACTGGCTGCCGACTTGTTGGCCAAACAACTCAAAGGCGAAGCCGTCGATTGGCAAACCGAATTTGCCGACCAACTAATGATCGGTGTGAACGCGTTCCGCACTTATGTAAACGGTTGGTACGATTTCCGCTTCCAAAACGCCATCTACGCGCCCAACCGCAGTCCTGAAATCAGCCGCATGATTTCGTCTATTTTGGCAGGCTACGCTTGGGATACGAACAATCCATTCGTGGAAAAATCCGAACAACGCTTGTCCACACTTGCCGCATTGGTGGGTGATTTGAAGGTAGAATAAGGACGAATGCCTTTCAGACGGCCTAGACTGAAAACGGAACAGGCCGTCTGAAACTTCATCCATACCATTAAATATTTTGACCGATAGATAAAACCTTATGCGATTTATCCCTTTGCTTGCCGCACTGCTGCTTTCCGCATGCGCGACTTCGCTCCCTCATCCGCAAACGCTGCCGCCGCTTTCCAAAGAAGGCCAATGGTTCAAACTCGAGCAGACCAATGCGGCGGGGCAAACCGTTCAAACCAATCTCTTGGCAGTCGAACCTCATTCAGACGGCATCCGCTTTGTCCAAACCGATGCACTGGGTGCGCCGGTATCGCGTCAATCGGTCAGCACCAAAGGCTGGAAAAACGACGGCTTTGTGATGCCCAATGCCAGTTCGCGCCGATTGTTTGCCGCCCTGTTGCCGCTTTTGGCCGCCGAACACGCCGCCACGCTTTACCCTGAAGCCCGCCAACAAAACACCACCCATCAAGGCTTCTGCCCTGACGGCAAAGGCGCGGTATTCAGCTACCGCGAGCGTGATTTGTGGTGTGTCGCCCACCATTCCGAACAATTCCTCATCGGCTTCCCCGACCAAACTTTCTGGACGGTCAGCCCGATTGCAGAAGACTAATCCATGAATACTCCTGTTTATCTCAGCCGTCCGGCACTGACCAGCGCATTGGGTAGCGGCTTGCAAGTTCATGCCGATGCCTTACTCACGCCGTCTGAAAACACGCCCCTGACTTTTTCAGACCAATGGGTAAAAGGCAAAACGCTTGCTTTCGGTGCAGTCAAAGAAACCCTGATGCCTCTGCCCGATAACATTCCCGAAGCGCATCGCAGCCGCAATAACCAACTTATCCTGCACGCGCTTTCGCAAATAGACGGACTGATTCAGACGGCCATTACCCGTTACGGCAAAGAAAGAGTTGCTGTCGTTACCGGTACGTCCACCAGTGGCGCAGACGAAAATATCCCCTTGTTCCAACACGTTGTCCAAGGTGGTAAATGGACGGATGTTCCGTTCAAGCAGCTGCAACACACCATGGCTTCGCCCTCCGAATTTATCACCCAAGTTTACGGTTTGGACGGCTTGCGCTATACCGTTTCCACCGCCTGCACTTCCGGCGCACGCGCCCTCATCAGCGCAGCCCGATTGCTTCGTGCCGGATTGTGTGATGCCGTAATTTGCGGCGGCGCGGATACGCTTTCTCCGCTGACGATCAATGGTTTTGCCTCTTTGGAAGTGCTTTCAGACGGCATTGCCAAGCCTTTTTCCGCCAACCGCAACGGCATCAATA
The DNA here is from genome assembly GCF_003044645.1 of Neisseria subflava. Taxonomy (GTDB): domain Bacteria; phylum Pseudomonadota; class Gammaproteobacteria; order Burkholderiales; family Neisseriaceae; genus Neisseria; species Neisseria subflava_B. Next base: position 66,323 of record NZ_POXL01000003.1, on the reverse strand, counting down.
TCGGCGAAGCGGCCGCATTTTTCGTGATGACGCGCGATGCCGATTTTGACGGCGAAATGCAGTTGCTCGGCTACGGCGCAAGCAGCGATGCCTACCATATGTCTTCGCCCCGCCCCGACGGTTTGGGTGCAGCCCAATCTTTTCAGGCCGCTTTGGATAAAGCCGGTTTGAAAGCGGAAGACATCGGCTGGATCAATCTGCACGGCACCGGCACGCAACACAACGACAGCATGGAAAGCCGGGCCGTTGCCGAAGTATTTGGCAGCCACACCCTTTGCACCTCAACCAAGCCGTCCACCGGTCATACTTTGGGTGCAGCCGGTGCGATCGAAGCAGCGTTTGCCTGGTTGATGGTCAACCGCCAATACAATCCGGAAGGCAAACTGCCACCCCAACAATGGGACAATGTACCCGATTCCGAGCTGCCCAACATCGCTTTGACCGACGGCGACAGCCGCTGGCCGTCTGAAAAACGCATTGCCGCCAGCTCGTCTTTTGCCTTCGGCGGCAGCAATGCCGTTTTGATTATCGGATAAGTCCTTATATTTAGGCTGTCTTTTCAGACGGCCTTTTTCTTTTCCGCAACTTAAAAAACAATAACATCAAAACAACAACCAAATCCGCCGAAATATGCCATAATAGGCTTAGCACATTTCTTCTCGCGATGTGCCTGAAAAGAAAAACTTAACCTACATAGAGAATGAACCCATGACTAAATCCACCATTATCTATACCTACACCGACGAAGCTCCTGCATTGGCCACCCAATCCCTGCTGCCGATTGTGCAGGCGTTTACCCGCCACGCCGATATTGATGTCAAAACCAGCGACATTTCTCTCTCCGGCCGTATTTTGGCGGCGTTTCCCGAATACCTGACCGAAGCGCAGCGCGTACCCGATGCGCTTGCCGAGTTGGGCGAACTGGTGAAACAGCCCGATGCAAACGTGATCAAACTGCCGAACATCAGCGCATCCGTACCGCAACTGACTGCCGCGATTAAAGAATTGCAGTCTAAAGGCTTTGCCGTTCCCGACTATCCCGCCGACCCGCAAACCGATGAAGAAAAAGCCGTACGCGAACGCTACGACCGCATCAAAGGCAGCGCGGTCAACCCTGTCCTGCGCGAAGGTAACTCCGACCGCCGCGCGCCTAAAGCAGTGAAAAACTTTGCGAAAAAACATCCGCACAGCATGGGCGCATGGACGAAAGACTCCAAAACCCACGTTGCCACCATGCAAAGCGGCGACTTTTTCCATAACGAACAATCCGTTACCGTACCCGATGCGACTTCCGTATCCATCGTGTTTACCGACAAACAAGGCAACAAAAAAGAGCTGCGCGAGCCTGTTGCCCTAAAAGCCGGCGAAATCATCGACGCGACCGTAATGAGCAAAAAAGCCCTGCTCGCCTTCCTTGCCGAACAAGTGAAAGACGCGAAAGCAAAAGGCGTTTTGTTCTCGCTGCACATGAAAGCCACCATGATGAAAGTGTCCGACCCGATTATCTTCGGACACGCCGTCAAAGTGTTCTTCGCGCCTGTCTTTGAAAAATTCGGCGACAAACTGGCTGCCGCTGGCGTCAACGTCAACAACGGCTTCGGCAACCTGCTTGCCAATCTGGACAAACTGGATGCGGACACCCGCGCTGCCGTCGAAGCCGAAATCGCTGCCGTTTACGCCGCCAACCCCGATTTGGCGATGGTCGATTCCGACAAAGGCATCACCAACCTGCACGTTCCCAGCGACGTCATCGTCGATGCTTCCATGCCCGCGATGATCCGTAACTCCGGCCGCATGTGGGACAAAGACGGCAAAGCGCAAGACACCAAAGCCGTGATTCCCGACAGCAGCTACGCAGGCGTTTATCAAGCAACCATCGACTTCTGCCGCGAACACGGCGCGTTCGATCCGACAACCATGGGTACCGTGCCCAACGTCGGTCTGATGGCGCAAGCAGCTGAAGAATACGGCTCGCACAATAAAACCTTCGAAATCGAAGCCGACGGTCAAGTTCAAGTCATCAATGCGGCGGGCAAAGTCCTGATGCAGCACGACGTTGAAGCTGGCGACATCTGGCGCATGTGCCAAACCAAAGACGCCCCCGTCAAAGACTGGGTACAACTCGCCGTCAACCGCGCCCGCCTGAGCAACACACCCGCCGTGTTCTGGCTCGACGAAAACCGTCCGCACGACAAGAGCCTGCTCGCCAAAGTCAAAGCCTACCTTGCCGAGCTGGATACCGACGGCCTCGACATCCGCGTCCTCGCGCCTGAAGAAGCCGCTAAATTCAGCTTGGGCCGTCTGAAAAACGGCGAAGACACCATCTCCGTAACCGGTAACGTCCTGCGCGACTACCTGACCGACTTGTTCCCGATTTTGGAACTGGGTACCAGTGCGAAAATGCTGTCCATCGTTCCATTGATGAACGGCGGCGGTATGTTTGAAACCGGCGCAGGCGGCTCCGCACCGAAACACGTCCAACAATTCCTCGAAGAAAACCACTTGCGTTGGGACTCTTTGGGCGAATTCCTCGCGCTCGCCGTATCGTTTGAACATCTGGCGCAAAAAACCGGCAACGCCAAAGCCCAAGTCCTCGCCGACACTTTGGATGCCGCCACCGAAAAACTGCTGTTGAACGACAAATCGCCCAAACGCAAAGCTGGCGAACTCGACAACCGCGGCAGCCATTTCTACCTCACCCTCTACTGGGCGCAAGAATTGGCAGCGCAAGACAAAGATGCCGAACTGAAAGCCGCATTTGCTCCATTGGCAGCCGCTTTGACTGCCGACGAAGCCAAAATCGTTGAAGAGCTCTCTGCCGTACAAGGCAAAGCGGTCGACATCGGCGGCTACTACGCAGCCAATCCTGAAAAAGCCGCGCAAGCGATGCGTCCGAGCGCAACCTTTAATCAGGCCTTGTCAGCCTTATAATTAAAGCAATAAAAGGCCGTCTGAACTTTCAGACGGCCTCAGACCTTATGGAAACACAATGAAAAAAACCATTCTTTCTCTTACTCTCCTCATCAGCGCTCCGGCTTTGTGGGCATTTTCCCCTGCTGAATTGGCACAAACCCTGCAAAAACCGCAAAACGTGCAAGGCAATTTTGTCCAACAACGCCAGCTCAAATCCCTCAGCAAACCCATGACCACCAGCGGCAGCTTTACCCTTGTCCCACAAAAAGGCCTGCTCTGGAAAATGCAAAAACCATTTGAAACCACCCTGCGCGTTCGTTCAGACGGCATCATGCAATGGAACGGCAGCCAATGGGTCAACCCAAACGCCAGCAAGCTCAACGGCCAAAGCCGCCAAATCAAACTCTTCCTCGACCTTTTGGGCGGCAATACCCAAGGCTTAGAAAAACAATTTGATTTGAAATTAAACGGCAACGAGAAAAAATGGACGTTGACCCTGACTCCGAAAACCGCCATTACCCGCCAAATCTTCAACCGTATCGAAATCAACGGCGATACGCTGGTGCGTAAAATCGAATTGGACGAAAAACAAGGCGACAAAACCACCATGCAGTTCAACCAAATCCAAACCGATAAAGCTCTGGACAGCTTCAGCCGTACCGCCCTCTAAATTGTCTATCCCAACAAAAGGCCGTCTGAAAATAGATTTCAGACGGCCTTTTGTATTAATCGGCTGAAGGCTGCGGCCCTTTTCGTTCCGCCTTTCTGGCTTCGCGTATGGCTTTAAGTTCGGCCTCTTTCTGTCTGGCTTTTTTCAGCCAAGCCTCCCATTGGTTTGGCGTTTCCAGCGTGATTCTGCCGATTTTGCCTTCGCGGAAATCGGTCAGGATATTTTCAGCGGCCTTTTGATAGTTGATCCGTCCGCCGCTCAAAACCGCACCGCGTTTTTTGGCAATCCACTCCAACCAAGAAGTATCGTCCCAATGACTGCTTGGATCTTTGTCGGCTTGATAGCGCTCTTGCAACAGGGCCAGATAATGGCGGCGAAGGTAATCCAAAAGCTCAAGCGCCACTTCTTCTTCATCCAGCGCGTTGCGTCCGACTGCACCGCCGGCTGCAAGGTTATAGCCGCCTTCTTCAACGATAATTTTTGGCCACAACATACCGGGGGTATCGTAAAGCCAGAAATCGTCGGCAAGGAAAAGGCGTTGTTCGGCTTTGGTAATACCAGGTTCGTTACCGGTTTTGGCAGATTTTTTGCCGATCATGCCGTTAATCAAGGTGGATTTGCCGACGTTGGGAATACCGCAAATCAGGACACGCAACGGCTTCTCGATACCTTGGCGATGCGGAATCATGGCGCGGCAGGCTTGGGTGATTTTGCCATGTGTGCCGGTTTCGGAAGAATCCAGCGCAATGGCGCGGGTATCTTGGCGGCTGTTGTAGTGTTCGAGCCAAACTTTGGTACGCTCGGGATCGGCAAGGTCTTGCTTGTTTAAGATTTTGAGTTTGGGCTTGCCTTTGGACAACTGGGCAAGCAAAGGGTTTTCGCTGGAAGCAGGCATACGCGCGTCCAACATCTCAATCACCATATCAACGCTTTTAATGCGTTCGGCAATGGCTTTTTTTGCCTTGTTCATGTGGCCGGGAAACCATTGGATAGCCATGTCTTTTTATTCTTTCTATTCGTATCTGAGGCCGTCTGAACAATCATTTTTTTCAGACGGCCTCGGTATTGGGATAATCGGTCAATCAGGATTTAGAGATTGCCATGCTCGTAGCTGTAATAGCCTGCTTCATCCATACATTGCTCAAACGTTTTGGATGTATTTCCATTTTGAACTTGCGATTTGCAGGTATTGATTTGGCGGGAAACTTCAGCTTCACTCGCGCCGGTACGGTGCCAACGGTAAGCAGTAACAGGCTCTGTCGCGCAGGCGGTCAAGATAAGCAGGGATAATGCGGTCAGACTGATTTTTTTCATGGTTTCTTCCTTTGAGGCCGTCTGAAACGGCAAATTAGCGTCCTGCCAAGCTTTGTGCCTGACGGTGGCGGACAAGGAGTTCATAACGGCCTTTGAGGCGTTCGGCCAGTTTTTCTACAACATAAACGGAGCGGTGCTGACCGCCGGTACAACCGATGGCGATTGTGACATAACTGCGGCTCTCTTGCTGCAGGCGCGGCAGCCAGCGGTTTAAGAAATGCTCAATATCATCAACCATTTCTTGAACCAAAGGCTGCTGGTCCAAATAATCTTGAATGGGTTTGTCCATGCCGGTAAAGGGGCGCAATTCGGGATCGTAATACGGATTGGGCAGGCTGCGCATGTCAAACATAAAGTCGGCATTATTGGGAACGCCGTATTTGAAACCAAAGGATTCAAGAATAACCAGCAAACCGATGCGTTCAATGTTGAGCCATTGTTGAACGGCATAACGCAGCTGCTGCGCGTTCATTTTGGACGTATCGATGCAATATGCAATGTCTTTGAGCGGAAAGAGCCATTCGCGTTCTTTTTGCAGGCTTTCCAACAAGGTCAGATTATGGTCTGACAAAGGATGGCCGCGGCGGGTTTCCGAGAAGCGGCGTACCAACACGCCCTCTTCCGCTTCAATAAAGAGGACTTCGACTTGATGCCCTTCATGACGCAAATATTGGATTTGCTCTTGCGCTTCCTGAATATTGATACCGGAACGGATGTCAACGCTGACACCAAGCTGGGTTTCTTCGCCGCGTTCAATATGGTACAACACCAGTGAAGGCAACATTTCCAAAGGCAGATTATCAACGCAATAAAAGCCTGAATCTTCAAGTTGTTTGAGGGCTACGGATTTTCCTGAGCCGGATAAGCCGCTAATCAGGACGATTTTCATGGTTTTGTTCGTTTTCTTTGAGTTGTGTTTGATGGCGTTCGAGGAATTCTTTGGTGCTGTCTTTGCCGCGCAATTGAAGGATGTAATTGCGCACCGCAGCTTCAACCAATACTGCTAAGTTTCGACCGATTGCAACAGGCAGGGTAACGGAACGGACACTGACGTTGAGGATAGATTCTGTTTCGGTACGGATGCTCAATCGATCGAGTTGTTTCATGTATCCGTCGTCGGCCGGAACCAAATTGATAATCAGCTGGAGGATTTTTTTCGGACGGATGGAGGTTTCGCCAAAAATATGGCGGATATTGAGTATGCCCAAACCGCGCACTTCGAGGAAATCACGCAGCATAGGCGGGCAACGGCCTTCCAGCATTTCCGGACCGGTGCGGAAGAGTTCGACCGCATCATCGGCAATCAGGCTGTGGCCGCGCGAAATCAGCTCCAATGCCAATTCGCTCTTACCTAAGCCGGATTGTCCGGTAATGAGTACGCCCACTTCAAATACATCCAAAAATACGCCGTGCTTGATGGTGGAAGTCGCCAATGTGCGTTGCAGATAAATCCGCAAAACGTCCATCAAGTGCGGGCTTTCCTGTTTGGATGTCAGCAGGGGGATACTGTTGGTATGGCAATAATCGCGCAATTTGGGCGAAACCGGCAAACCGTTGGCGACGATGACCAAAGACATGGGAATGTCGAAAAGCTCGCCGAAATCATAGTTGAGTTCGCCCGATTCCAGACGGCGTAAATATTCGGCTTCGGCTACGCCGACAACTTGAATTTGGTTGGGATGGATAAAGTTTAAGTGGCCGACCAAGGCCAAGACGGGTTTATCGGCTTCGACACCGATACGGTTGTCCGCGCCGGAATTGCCGGCAGCCCAAGCAAGTTCGAGTTTGTGCTGATTGTCGGAAAACAGGCGGCGGACGGATATGCTGGGCATGAATTACTCTTCGGTCAGGAGTGTGCGTACTTCTTCGGCAGAAGTCGCGGCCATCAATGCTTCACGGACGGCTTTTTGAGAGAATCTGCCGGCCAGTTTGGACAAGACTTCCAAATGTTCGCCGGTAGCGTTTTCAGGCACAAGCAGGATAAAAATCAGGGAAACGGGTTTGCCGTCGGGCGCATCAAAGGCGACCGGCTCTTTGGTGCGGATAAACGCACCGGTGGCTTTTTTCACGCATGCGTGACGGCCGTGAGGAATCGCCACCCCCTGCCCCAAACCAGTCGAACCGAGTTTTTCACGGGCAAACAGGCAGTCGAACACGTTGGCATTCGGTAATTCTGCTTCATTCTCCAGCAGCTGTGCGGCCTCTTCAAACAGACGCTTTTTGCTGCTGACTTCCAAATCCAAAACGATATGGGACAAAGGTAAAATTTCGCCGATCAGGCTCATATGTATCTCTTTTAAATGTCGCAAAACAATGGGATTGTACCGATTGTCGGTGCAAATCTCAATCCTGAAGGCGTAATTTACACTCGTCCCGCTAACATTTTCCATGTTGTTTTTGATATTTTTTAACGAGCCGAAAATAATCCAACCATTTGATTATGATTGATTTAAAGTAAAAATTCCATCATTGGCTAAATCACGGTTTAAATAAAAAGGAGTATGTCCGGCATACTCCTTTTCCCTTTCTTTTCAGACGGCCCCAGCCTCGTTTTTTAAAACAATTTGGACACCAAAAACAACCAGAAATAATGGCAGACCAATCCGCAAAACCACGCCAAGCCGATGCGGTTGTTGGCCAAAAACGTTTGGAAGCACAACTGGCGGTTGCGCGTACGGATGGCGGCATATTGTTGGCACTGCCAATACGCGGTTATCGGCAATACCAGCCAATACGGCCAAGTTGCGCCGATTTTGATACCCAACACTACCATCAATACGGTAAACCAAAAATGGCAAAGCATGGTTGCGCTAATGTCGTGATGGCCAAATGTGATTGCCGAAGTTTTAATGCCGATTTTCAAATCGTCTTCTTTGTCCGCCATGGCATAAATCGTGTCGTAAGCCAGCGTCCATAAGGCATTGGCGGTAAACATCAGCCACGCTTCGGGAGGCACTCGGCCTTGCACGGCGGCAAAGGCCATGGGAATACCGAACGAAAATGCCAGTCCCAAATAAAACTGCGGCAACGGGAAAAAGCGTTTGGTAAAGGGATATGTGACGGCCAGAAACAAAGCCGGAAGGCTCATCAGCCAAGTAAATCGGTTGAGCGGCACCAGACACAAGGCCGCCATCAGACACAGCATGACGGTCAAAAGCAACGCTTCGGTTTTGGAAACCAAACCTTTGGCAAACGGGCGGTTTTTGGTGCGCTCTACTGCGCCGTCAAAATTGCGATCGGCAAAGTCGTTCACGACGCAGCCTGCGCTGCGCATTAAAAACGTGCCTGCAGTAAAGGCAATAAAAATATCCGCATCGGGAACGCCTTTAGACGCAATCCACAATGCCCAATAAGTCGGCCACAGCAAAAGCAGGGTGCCGATGGGTTTGTCGATGCGCATCAGTTTGGCGTATATCACCATCCGTCCGACAGCGTAACGCGGTAAAAATTGTAGGAAAAAGCGCCGTATGTTCATTGGTGTAATGTGTCGTTGTATATGTATTGATGCTGAAGGAAAGGCATTTTAGAGCCTTAGCTCTTATTATAATTTATTGCCGTCTGAAATCAAACGAATCTTAATGATTTAATTTGTTGTATTATAACAGAATTATGACAAACATCAGCAATCGGTTTTCTTTTCAGACGGCCTTATCGGTATAAATCCATTAATTCCAATAAGAAATATTCTGTTAATTCCAATATTTCGCCGTTCCAATCGAAATACGAACGGCGCGCGGTAACAGGCCGTCTGAAAGACGGATGGTCGGCATCTTCAAAACGAAGAAACTCAAAATCCGAACGTTTCAACGGCAATGTACCGTCAAACAGACGCTCGCCCAAAGGCTGCGTTCCGCAATCTAATAATTCTGTCCATAGACGGCTATCCGGCCGGCACGCGCTTCTGGCTTGTATCACTGTTTCGCCGTCCAGTTTGAGCAAAACATCGCGCACAAAAATTTCATCGCTATTGTCCGTACCCTTCGTCAAACCCAAATACACAGGCTTAACCGAAAATTCCTTGCCGGAAGCACGCAGAGTGGCGGTTAGCGAAGAAACGGTCAGCAAATGTCCAGCCTTAGACGGCAGAAGACTTGAAGCTTCGACATATGAACAAAGTGTGCCACGCGGTATATCAAACGCCATTTACCACCTCTGTTTTGGCCAACTCCTGCCATTTGGCTTCGGGAAACTCATCTTTCAGACGGCCTTTAAGATATTCCAAGGTATCGCCGGCAACGGTTTCATCTTTGCTGTCGTGAATATGGTTGAAAATCAGGCTGTGCAGGCTGATGCCGTATTGCTTGAGTGCGGCGAAGCTGAGCAGGGTGTGGTTGATGCTGCCGAGCCGCCCGCTGGTAACGAGGATGACGGGATAAGCCTGATGCTGAATATAATCAATGGTTAACAGGTTTTCCATCAGAGGAACCATCAATCCGCCCGCGCCTTCGACCAATACGATTTCGTATTGTGCCGCCAGCTGCTGCGTGGCGGCGCGGATTTTGTTCAAGTCCAAAGCCCTGCCGTCCAGACGGGCGGCGAGATGGGGCGAGGCGGGATAGCTGAAGATTTCGGGCATGGTCAACCGCTGTTTGTCGGCCTCCTGCATGGGTATGCCCATGATGTTGCGGTGGACGGCGATGTCGTCGGCGATGTTTTGGCAACCGGTTTGCACGGGCTTTTGCGTGATCACACTTTTGCCCTGCTGCAACAATTGTTTTGCCAACATGCCGGTGGCGACGGTTTTGCCGATGTCCGTGTCTATGCCGCTGACGAAGTAAACGCCTTTCATTTGTTGTGTTCCTTCAAGATTTGTACGGTTTTGTCGGCAAGTTCGGTCAAGAGGTCGTCTGAAATAATATAAGGCGGCATAAGGTACACCAGCCCGCCGAATGGGCGCACCCAAATGCCCTGCGCCACGCAGTCCGCTTGAAAACGCGCCATATCCACGCCTTTTTCCAACTCTATCACGCCAATAGCACCCAAAACGCGCACGTCTTTCACGCCGCGAATGTCCCACGCAGCTTTCAGACGGCCTTTTAAGATGCTTTCGATGCGGCGGATATTTGCCTGCCAATCTTGGGACAAAAGCAGTTTGACCGAAGCGCAGGCAACGGCACACGCCAGCGGATTTGCCATAAATGTCGGGCCGTGCATAAACACGCCCGCTTCGCCGCGCGAAATCGTTTCGGTAACTTTTTGCGAAGTGATTGCAGCCGCCAGCGTCATATAGCCGCCGCTCAAGCCCTTGCCGATACACATAATATCCGGCACGACCTCCGCGTGTTCGCAGGCAAACATCTTGCCCGTTCGCCCGAATCCGGTGGCGATTTCGTCAAAAATCAACACGATATCAAATTCATCGCACAAATCGCGCAAACCGCGAAGATACTGCGGATGATAAAAATACATGCCGCCCGCGCCCTGCACGACCGGTTCCAAAATAAAGGCGGCAATGTCCGCATGATGCGCTTCAAACAAGGCGCGGACAGGCTGCAAATCTGCCTTATCCCACTCATCGTCGAAACGGCTTTTCGGATTATCGACAAAATAACGCTGCGGCAGAGCGCTGCCGAAAATATGGTGCATCCCCGTTTCCGGATCGCAGACGGACATCGCGTTCCAAGTATCGCCGTGATACCCGCGCCGTACCGTCGCAATATTCTGCTTCGCGGTCAAATCCCGCGCCTGCTGGTATTGCACAGCCATTTTCAGCGCGACTTCCACCGAAACCGAACCTGAATCCGCATAAAAAATACGGTCCAGCCCCTGAGGCAAAATCCCGACCAACAATTTGCCCAGCTCCACCGCAGGCTCATGCGTCAAACCACCGAACATCACATGCGACATTTGCTTAATCTGCGCCTCAACCGCCTGATTCAAAATGGGATGATTGTAGCCATGTATCGCACACCACCAAGACGACATCCCGTCAATCAGCCGCGTACCGTCCGCCAATTCGATGTGCACACCCTCCGCACGGCTCACCGGATAAACAGGCAACGGGTCGGTCATAGATGTATAAGGATGGAGCAGATGGGCGCGGTCGAAATCGAGCAGGGAGGAATGTTCGGACATGTTAAAAACAATGATTTGATCAGTTTCATTATTATATAACATATTTCCTATTTCAGACGGCACGTCTTCCGTACTGCATCAACGCCAATCCGCCCACCGCTGCCAAACAGCCAGCAACCAAGGAAACATGCAATGCCTCGCCCAAAAACCAAGCGGAACACAAAATGCCGAATACTGGCACCAAAGTAATGTACGCCGCCGCGCTGCCGGCACCCAAAGTCTTTACGCCTTCAAAATACCACGCATAGCTCAAGACCGTTGCGCCGACAGACAGGCCAATCAAAGCAAACCAACCCCTGCCGTCCATTTCGGCAAGCATACCAAACGGCAGGCCGTCTGAAATCAGCGCAGGCGGCAGCAACATCATTGCACCCAGCCAAGCGGTGGCCACGGTGACCGTCAGCGCATCAATCCCCCGCAACACCGCCCTGCCTATCATCGTATAAGTAACCAAGCAGCAAAGGCTGCAAAACACCAGCACTTCGCCCCACCCTACGCCGCCGCCCGAAAAAAATGCCGCAATCTCGCCATGCGTGACCGCCCATATCGAGCCTGCCACTGCCAACAACATACCTGACACAATTTTGCCGTTGAGTTTCTCGCCAAACAACAAAGCCGCAAAAAACATCGTTAGCACAGGATTGAACGTGACCAACACCGTCGCCCTTGAAGCAGGAATCCGCTGCAAACCCAGCATAGACAATACGGTAAAACCAAATACGCCGAATGCTGCCGCCAGCGCCAATCCAAGCCATTGCTTATGCGACAAAACCGCCAAAGTACGCAATCGATACCGTGCAAACAGCCAGCCCAAAAGCAAGATTGCCGCCGTCAAAAAGCGCAGCATACCGCCCGTTAAAGGCGGCAGCGCCTGTCCCAGCATTCGCCCCATCGGCCAAGATGCGCCCCAAAACGCCGCCATGCCCAATAGTTTTAGATGGATTGCTAAATGTTTCATGGTGATGGATAAATTGAATAATTGGTTTAGAAAGCGTACAAGATCGGTTTGGAAGGATAAATTTCCTTAGCCGCCGATACTTGATAGAGTTTGCGCGGATAAAATACTACGCTGAATCATTACGGAAACAAAGGCCGTCTGAAAGACTGAAATCCAGCTTTTTCAGACGGCCTTTATTCTGCTCAATCAATAAGACTTACAACTCAATGCCTTTGAGTTTCGCCACGGTATTAATGTCTTTGTCGCCGCGTCCGGAGAGGTTGACCAAAATCACTTGATCTTTGCTCATTTTCGGCGCGTTTTTCACCGCCCAAGCAACGGCATGGCTGGATTCCAGCGCAGGAATAATGCCCTCGAAACGGCAGAGCAAGTCAAAGGCTTTGAGTGCTTCGTCATCTTTGGCAACGGTGTATTCCACGCGGTTGATGTCGTTCAAATGGCTGTGTTCCGGGCCGATGCCTGGGTAGTCCAATCCTGCGGAAACAGAGTGCGTACCCAAGACTTGACCGTTTTCGTCCTGCATCAAATAGCTGCGGAAACCGTGCAATACGCCGATAGGGGCTTTACTGGTAATCGGCGCGGCGTGATCAGGCGTATCCACGCCCAAACCGCCGGCTTCTACGCCGACCAAACGTACGTTTTCTTCTTCGATATAGGGATGGAACAAACCGATGGCGTTCGAGCCGCCGCCCACGCAGGCAACGGCAACATCAGGTTGGCGGCCGATGGCTTCCAACATTTGTTCTTTGGCTTCGTTGCCGATCACGCACTGGAAATCGCGTACCATTTCAGGATACGGCGCTGGGCCTGCGGCAGTGCCGATGATATAGAACGTGTCGTCCACGCGGGCAACCCATTCGCGCATGGCTTCATTCATCGCATCTTTCAATGTACGGCTGCCGCTGTCAACGCTAACGACATTCGCGCCAAGCAGCTTCATACGGAACACATTCGGCATTTGACGTTGGATATCGTCCGCACCCATATACACGTCGCAAGTCATGCCAAAGCGTGCGGCAACGGTGGCAGAAGCCACGCCGTGCTGACCCGCGCCGGTTTCGGCGATGACACGTTTTTTACCCATGCGGCGGGCAAGCAATGCCTGACCGATGGTATTGTTTACCTTGTGCGCGCCGGTGTGGTTCAAATCTTCACGCTTCAGCCAGATTTGTGCGCCGCCCAAATGCTCGGATAATCGCGCGGCATGGTAAACAGGGCTGGGACGGCCGACATAGTGTTTCAAATCATGGCGGAACTCTTCCCAAAATGAAGGATCTTCTTTCGCTGCTTTATAGGCTTCTGCCAATTCTTGCAAAGCAGGAATCAGGGTTTCGGAAACGTACAGGCCGCCGTGTTCGCCGAAAAAGCCGTTCTCGTCGGGAGCGTGATAATTTTTCATGGGATTTTTCCTTGTTTGTTTTATGGTTTCAGACGGCCTGATTCAGTACAAGGCCGTCTGAAAGTAAAATTGTCAGCAATTATAGCCGTTTTCCATTCATCTTGTCGGCAACTAATTGAATAATAATATCAGCAGACAAAATAGGAACAACAGCGTACAGCTCGATGTTGCAACCAATGCCGTACCCAACGGTGGCGCGATATATTTTTCTTCGTTTTTGCTTCTCAGGCATAGTTTCAATGCCAACATTCCCAGCCACAGTGCCAGCAACCAACAACCCAAAAAGTTAAGCACAAGCAAAGCAATAATCAACTCATTGGTATTTTTTATAGTGCTTACATTCAAAAATATCCAATTAAGGCCGTTAACAGACATAATGACTGCAGATATTTGTATCACATACAAAAGCGTTCCGCCCAGCAATACCTTGATATGCCATTGTTTGGCCTTCAGCCACACTGAGACGACATTAAAAAGCCACCACAAAGCCATAAACGTCATTAAAGAAATTTCATAACGGTCCATCACCCTACTCCTAAAAAACAGTCAATCCAGCCATTTCAAAAAAAGCCCGATACGCCGCCGCTTTTTTCGCCAAACTCAAAGGATAGGCACGCGAAGTCGAAGGCAGACGCGTCAGGGTCAACTCACGTCCAACATAGTGAAACGGCACTGTTTCGCCTGTCTTCGGCATTTTCATACCGCTGCCTTGAATCTCCAACAAAACTTCGGTTGCCTTACCGCCGGTGGTACAAAGATGGCGGCACTCAGGCATTTGCGCCAATACTGCCGCCAAATCGACGGTTTCTATCACTTTTAAAAACTTATCCGAAGCATTGCCATGTTCGCGTATGGCCTTCAACACGGTCGGACAGGATGCAATCCCCTTCTCACTCAAAAACGCTTTAATTTTATCGGCATCAAACGCCTTTTCGCCCTGCTTTTGAAAATGCGCCGCATCGCCAAAAAACACCAGCCCATACACGCGCCACATATCGTTTTGGAAATTCGGATAATGAAACTGCATCGCGTGTTTTTCTTCTTTAGGCGGAAACGTCCCCATCATCATGACCGTTGCCTGCGGCGGCAACAAGGCTGCGAAGGGGTGGGATTCAACGATTGGCTCTTGCATATCTGTATTCCGGTTGTTTTTCATTCAAACAAAATTTCAGACGGCCTTTACTGCCTGAATAAACGCCGCCATTTTCTCCCTGCTCTTAATCCCGCCGGAGATTTCCACGCCGCCAGACACATCCACCGCCGCCGCGCCACTGATTTTTACCGCTTCGGCAACGTTTTCCGCCGTCAATCCACCGGCAAGTATCCACGGTTTGCCGATATTGCCGTGCAACATGGTCCAATCGAAACTTTGTCCCGTACCGCCGTATTCGGTCGGATGATAAGCATCAAACAGCAAAGCGCGGGCATTCAGGAATTTGGCACAGGCCGTCTGAATATCGGCAGCGGACTGCACACGCACGGCCTTCAAATACGGGCGGTCAAACCGACGGCAAAAATCATCGTCTTCATCGCCGTGAAACTGAATCACATCTATCGGTACCTGACGCAAAATCTCGCGGATGGTTTGCTCGTTTTCATTCACAAACAAGGCCACCACCGATACAAACGGCGACAGGTCTTTCACAACCGCCTGCGCCTGCTCAATACTCACTGCCCGTTTACTCTTGGCGTAAAACACCAGCCCGATGGCATCCGCGCCCAATTCGGCCGCGGCCAGCGCGTCTTCAGGTCGGGTAATGCCGCAAATTTTGGTGCGTATGGTATTCATGGGGATTGCCTTTTTAAACAGATGGGTCGGATATTATATAAGTTTAAGGCCGTCTGAACATGAAATATCAGGTTCAGACGGCCTTAAACTTTAAAACAACCATCAGCCAATAATATTGGCGGCTGTCAGCTGCGCAGCATCTTCATTGTAGAAACGTGCAAACTCTGTGCTGCTTTCAGCTCCTGCGCCCCGATACGCCAAGGTTTTTTGGGCGCTGTTGAACACAAGATACGAGCGGTCGGGGCTGAATGTATCCACATCTCGGACAAACAAATCCGCCCAGCTAACCTGGCTTTCTTTCTCATTGAGCAGCGGACGCATAGCGCTCAAATCCAACTTGTCTTTGACCGGATTGAAATCCAGCAAGTGATCCAGTTTGCCCTCGCGGACATCCCATGCAGTAAATGCCACCGTATCTCTACCCTCGCCGGTAACAATGGTATCGCCACCAAGTCCGCCTGCCAGATAATCATTGCCATCGCTGCCTTTCAAGACATCGTCAGCCGCGCTGCCATGCAAGGCCGCTACGCCTTTGTTGTCTCCACTGATGCTGACAGACCAATCAAAACCATTTTTACCTAAGTCGATTTCCTTGCCGTTTGCCGCATACGCCATCTTATCGCCCTGTTGGTGCGCCGCCATTTCTACGCCTTTGAGGGACAAGACGTTACCGGCTGCATCCTCTGTCTGAACCACGGCAAGCATGGGCCGGTCATCGGTATAAATGGCAGAGGTACCGGTTGCGTATGGCGTTTCTTGGGCATCATTACTGCTGCTACCCCATTTCTTTTCAATGCCGTCTGAAAAACCGTCTTGGTCAGAATCCCTCAAATAAGGATTGACGTAATGCTTGTCGATACGTTTACCTTGGGAGAAGTATTGTTCAAGTTTGGTATCAAACTCATAAAAGCTGGTCATATTGTGTTTGCCCCATACATCATCGCTTTTAAAATCCAAAACCTTGGCATTCGGATATCTGCCCAATCCTTTATGAACTTGGGACGCAGCAGCTCCAGCAGCTGCACCTAGAGCAGCGCCAAATGGTCCCCCCAAAAGCCCACCGATTAACGCACCAATACCCGCACCTGTTTTACCAGAAAAACCATCTCCAACCCATTCGCCTTTGATTACATACGAATTGGTTTCATACAGATGGCGTGCCTGTGTTGTATCGGAGTCGTCTGCAATCTGTGTTTCCGCCATTTTATCGGCCATATCCCGTGCTTGTTTTAAGGCTTCAGGCGAGGCTTTGTCCACATTCAAAACAGCCGGATTAAACAGACTGCTGCGTTTGAAATCACTTGCCCAATCATTACGCTGTTGCATGGTATGTGCGGCAAAGTATTCTGCAAGATAGCCACCCAACGAATGTCCGGTCGAATACACATTTTTGGCATGAAGCGTATCAATATAACGGGCAATGTCATTCAGATATTTGGTTTGAGCCGGCAAATTACCGGTCATAATGTTCAAATCAGCCAAAACATCTTTAATGCTGGTAGCCTGCGTACCTCTAAACGCTACCACGACATTTTCCCAACCGCCCTTCTTGTTCGAATTGCCGAAAATCGCATAATCCAAACCGCCTCCCGGACTACCTGCCTTAAGCAATGTCCATTTCCCAACCAATTCAGATACATTGGCCTGATTGCTAAAATATTTGTCGTTAATATTCTTAGCAATAGAAGCATATTGCGTATTCCACCAATAATTGCCTTTAAATACAGTATGCAAAGCAGACGGAGATTCATAAGCCAATGAAGAGAACATCCGCAAATCACGCTCGGAAACATTCCACTCCTGCGGATTGCGGTCAATAGCATCGACCAAACCGTCGCCATCACTGTCTTTGGTAAAGATAGAATGCTGCGCCTGTTTAGCACTGGGTCGGACAATATCATTAGCTCTTTTTTGAGTGGCAATATTTTCCCAATACTGCAAAGAGGCCGTCTGAAGATGCTGCACTTGTTCGGCGGCATGTGTGACGGCGTGACCATCTTTATAAAGCACACGCATGGTCACACTGTCTTGACTGGTATCATGTTCGGGGTATCTAAAGGTTTTTGCAAAATCTACCTCTCTATCCGAAAATTTATAATTGGATACAGATGAATAGGTCTTGTGTTGCTCTCTAAGAGTCAACGTTTCGCCTGTTTCACGAATCGTAAATACCCAATCTTTGAGGGCCGGATTACTGACACTGGGACGGCCAATCAGACTGATATCCTTCGTACTCAAACCTTCAAAATGAATGCTGTTATGGCCCAGATTGTCTGAAATGACATCATGACCGCTACCACGGCGGAACACATAAGTATCGTCTCCGCTACCGCCTTCAAGCGTGTCATTTCCTTCGCCGCCATCTAAATAATCATTACCGGCATCGCCGCGTAAAATATCGTTGCCGGTACCGCCGTAAAGTTTGTCGTCGCCATCACCCGCCAACAGCAAGTCATAGCCTGCCTCTCCGCGAAGCACATCATTGCCGCGGCCTCCGATCAAACGGTTGTTGCCGATGTTGCCGATTAAGACGTTGTCGGAATGGTTGCCGAAGCCGAAATAATTGCCGCTGCCGGTCAAGGTCAGGTTTTCAACATGAGTCGGCAAACGGTAAGTCATACTTGTGTAGACTATATCAATGCCGCCATCGGCTTCTTCGATAACGACATCGTTTTGACTGTCTACATAATAGGTATCGTTGCCATTACCGCCGCGCATTACGTCTGCACCGATTCCGCCGTCTAAAACATCGTCGCCTTCGTTTCCTTCCAAATAATCGTTACCATGATCTCCACGCAAAATATCGTTGCCGTCGCCACCATAAAGTTTGTCGTCATCATCGCCTGCCAACAGCAAGTCATTACCCGCACCACCGTAAAGTACATCATTACCACGTCCGGCGCTCAAACGGTTGTTGCCGCTGTTGCCTATGAGGACGTTGTCGGAATTGTTGCCGAAACCAAAAATATTATCGTGGCCGGTCATCGTCAGGTTTTCAACATAATTCGGCAACGTATAAGTCGTATGGGTATAAACCGTATCCGTACCCTCGCCGTACCTTTCAACGATTTGGTCATTCCTGTTGTTCACAATAAAGGTATCGTTTCCTAAGCCGCCGTAAAAAATATTGTGTCCCAAGCTGCCATACAGCACATCATCACGACGTGTGCCGATAATCACTACGGACTCTTCGTTATTAGGTTGGTTTTGAGTTTCAGTCATTTCTTTTCCCTTTGTTAAATTTAATTTGAATGTGCAATAATGCGTTTAGATTATATAAGCAAGCTATAAACAAGTGAATTTATCCAGCCAAACAGATTCAAAATGATTATCAAATTAACAACAGTTATAAAATGACTTTGTTATTATTACCCTATTTTTAAACTGCCTATTTTTTCATCACAATTAATTTATTCTTTATTATCAAATATCAAACCAAACTATCCACAATTGGATTCACACAAAATTTGGATAATGCCCGTCAATGAAAAATATTAAGGCCGTCTGAAAAATCTATCAGACGGCCTTTTATCCTTTTTACTCAAACGGTTTCTTCTGCCAATAAAACTTATCCTTTTTCAGACGGCCTTGAAATATATCGCCCTGTCCCAAAGCAAACACCAACGCGCCTGACAAATCCGTTCTCAACAAAGTAATGCCGTGCGCGCGGACACGATTTTGTACGGCAACGGTCGGATGTTTGTAGGCATTGGCATAGCCGCTGGATGCCACGGCATATTGCGGCGAAACCGTATGCAGAAAGCTGCCCGACGAAGCCGTGCTACTGCCGTGATGTTGTCCCAATACCAACACTTGGCTATACAGCGCATTGCCGTATTTCTCAATCAAACCGGCCTCGCCCTTCACGCCTAAATCGCCGGTTATCAACAAGGCTTTGCCGTTTGCCACAACACGCAATACGCAACTTTGGTCATTATCTTCCTTGCCTGCATTTTCAGACGGCCTGAGTAACTCAAAATCTACGCCGTCCCATTGCCATTTGTCTTCTTGGCAAAACTCTGCATTCGGATAAAACTCAGGTTGTCCGACAAGCAATTTATCAGCACCGATAGCCGCCACACTTTGAAAACCGCCGTCATGGTCAATATCATGGTGCGACAAAATCAGGCTGTCCAAACGGCGCACACCCATAGCATTCAAACTCGGTACAATACCTGTTTGCGCCACTTGCTCCGTTCCCGTATCAAACAAAAGATTGCGGTTACGCGTTTGTATCAACACCGACAAACCTTGTCCTGCATCCATCACCGTAACTCTTGCCATCCCCTCCTCCAACTTGGCAGGACGGTAAAACACAAAACCCAATAAAACCAGACATGCCCAAGGTTTCAAGCCCATGCCTTTAGGCAACAATAACAGCAAAGCCGCCATCATCGCCAACACCAGCAAAGGCACGGGCACCGCTGCGACGGCAAATTCAGGCGATACCGTAGCCAGCCATACCAAACCGCGTAAAGTATATTCCGCCAAAAATGCCGCTACCAACTGGACAAGTTCGAACGGGAAAACAGAACCCAGCAAAGCCAACGGCGTCAACACCCAAGAAAACCAAGGAATAGCCAGCGCATTGACCAACGGACTGAACAAAGGTAACGAAGCAAACAAATAGCCCAGCAATACCACCGACAATACCGTCGCCGCCCATTGCCCCCGTACAGCCAAACGCCAGCCCGATTCTTTCAGACGGCCTGATGAAGCCCAAATCAAAGCAGCAACCAAACCGAAAGACAACCACGTTCCCACACCCAATACGGCCAACGGATCCAACAACAAAACAACGGCCAAAGCCTGCCACCACGCCTTCCAGCCCGAGCCGCCACTGCCGCGCCACCATGCCCACGCAAACGCAGCCAACA
Organism: Neisseria subflava; assembly: GCF_003044645.1. Lineage (GTDB taxonomy): Bacteria > Pseudomonadota > Gammaproteobacteria > Burkholderiales > Neisseriaceae > Neisseria > Neisseria subflava_B. Next base: position 46,328 of record NZ_POXL01000003.1, on the reverse strand, counting down.
TCAACACACTGCGTTGCGTCGGCACGGAAAAACCGGCCAAAAGCGCATAAAACAAAGCACCGGCAACACCACCAGCCAATATCCACACACGCGGTTTTGCCGGAATCCACGGCAAATAACGGAAAATTCGCTTGATCAGCCAGGCAAACAATACCGCCACCATTGTCACATGCAAGCCCGAAATACTGACCAAATGTGTCAGCCCCAAAGGACGGAATGCCTGCCACAAAGGCGGCCGCAACGCCGACTGCTCGCCAATACTCAAAGCACGCATCAGCCCTATGCCGTCTGAAAACTCAGGATATTTGTCCCCTGTTCTCTGCCAACTCCGGCTTACCGCATCACGCATATTAGCCAAACCCAAACCGCCACCTTGCCGCACGAGTTTTCTGTCACGCCCCAAAGTACCCATGCCATCGATACCATTGGCCAAAGCCCATGTTTCACGGTTCAAACCGCGCACATTCACTTCACCAATCACCGGCCTTACCCGCGCCGATACAGACCACCTGCTGCCCACCGCCCAATCACGCCGCTGATAATCCGACAACATCAAATCAAAAGCCTGCCCACGTTTATCCCAAGCCCTTGCCGCAAACTGCACGCGTCGACCATCATCACGCGGCATATCCGCCACTTCAACCGTCAAAACTTTAGCCGCCGCTTCCCCCACAGGCCATTGACCAGCCAACACCAGCCCGGTCCGCCACACACCAAACACCATGCCCACACAGACGGCCAGCACCAACCAAGCCACAGCAAATTTTCGACACAACGCAAGCGCGCCAATGATTACAGACAACCAAGCCCACCATGGTGGCACAAACGGCAGCGCAAACGAAAGCACTACACCCACCACCCAGGCAGGCAACACAAACCGCCACGCCATGAACGTTTTCCCTTAAATTATGATTATTAGATATGTAATAATAAATGCTTTTAGTAGATTATGACAAACGCCAACCTGTATTAGCAGATAAAAAGAGAGGTTCAAATCATTTCAAAACCAATAGACGCAAAAAAGCGCAATCTGAAACAGATTGCGCTTTTTTATAAACTGGCACGCCCACGGGGAATCGAACCCCGGTTACCGCCGTGAAAGGGCGATGTCCTAACCGCTAGACGATGGGCGCGGAGATTTTCTGTGGCGCACCCGGAGCGATTCGAACGCCCGACCCTCTGGTTCGTAGCCAGATACTCTATCCAACTGAGCTACGGGTGCATCAAGAAAGATTTGAATTATAAAGAGAGGGCTGTTTACTGTCAAGCGTTTTATTTGGAAAACTTGCAGACAGCGTGTAAAATGCGCATTTGCTATTGAATTTACAGAGAATAAAATGTCAGATTTCGCACACTGGCCGCTCTTATCCGAAGCATTTTCCCGTTTGGGACGGCCTGTGGTCGTGGTGGATTTGGAGACGACCGGTGGAAATTTCTATCAAGACAGGATAACGGAAGTCGCCCTTGTTCGTTTTGAGCAAGGACGCGCCACACATTACGAGCAATTGGTCAATCCTTGCCGCAGCATTCCCGAATTTGTTGCCAGACTGACCGGGATTCATGATGAAACAGTGAAAAACGCGCCTGTCTTTGCCGATATTGCAGCCGATTTGTTGCCGCTATTGCAAGGTGCAGTGGTTGTTGCCCACAACAGCCGCTTTGACTACACCTTCCTGCGCCACGAGTTTGCCCGTATCCATACTGACTTTGCCGCACCCTCGCTCTGTACGGTTCAACTGTCGCGCCGTCTCTATCCTGAGTTTTACAAACACAGTCTCGACAGCATTATCGAACGCACCGGCATTCAGACGGCCAACCGCCACCACGCTATGACTGATGTTGTCGCATTATGTGATTATCTAGAATTAAGTCTGGCAGAAAAAAATCATCAACAATGGGACGAACACGTCCGTGTATTGATGAATCCGAAAATGTTGCCCACTTGGCTGCCTGATTCGCTCGCACAACAGCTCTATGCCCTGCCCGACAGTTACGGCGTATTGGTTTGGCTTGACCATTTCGACAAAGCCCAAGCCATTGAAGCACACGAACGCGCATACAGTGAAACCGCCACCCTGCTGCACAGCAAAAAACTGCCGCCGCACATCAAAGCCGCAGCCTCTATCCGTTTTATTCCGGCAGTCGGGCAGCTTCACACATTATGGCTCAAAGCCCAGACCATGCAGGAATACCAACTGATGCCGTCTGAAAAGCCCACATCGTTTTCTACCGTCCGCTTTATCGCTGACGAACACGGCAGCCTTCAAGCACGCATCGTCTTGTTAAACAGCGGCACAAGAAATTGGCGTCCATACGGTTTGTTTGCCCACAAAAAAGCAGCCAAACGCGCCTTGACGCAATGGTCGCAAGAACACAGGCTCTGCCCGGATTCGCTCAACATTTTGCCGACCAGCTACGCAAAGGGCGAACCCTGCCCAGTTGAGGCCGTCGGAAAATGCAACGGCAACTGCCGCCAACCCGACGGCATCAAACATCAAAACCAACGCATTACCGAGCTTGCCCACCTACTCCCCGTAACCGATTGGGGCAAAGCGCATGAAATCGAAATTACCGAAACCGACCCCCTGACCGGAAACAGCATTACCCTGCTCTGCGCCGGCGGCGCGTTGGCATTGCCTGACGGCAGCTGGTATTTCGACAGCAGTCTGCCTATCGTGATTAAAAACAAATTCAGGCAAGACAAAGAAAATATCCGTCTGATTGCTTAAAACAAGGCCGTCTGAAAACCAAATTTTCAGACGGCCTATTGTGAATAACTTGCCGCTTTATTCTCAAAATAAAAATCTGCCTAAATTTTAATCAGAACTTATTTTTATAATAGCAATCAAATACTAAACCAATTTATACACAAGCTGTTCACACAATTTTCAATGAAAGCTGTGTATACCCAGTCCAACGAGTAAACCATGCACAACCCTGAAATCATCTTCTTTGACATCGACGACACCCTCTATCGAAAATACACGGATACCCTGCGTCCTTCGGTTGCCCAAGCCATGCGCGCATTGAAAGCCAAAGGCGTTTTGACTGCCATTGCCACCGGCCGTCCGGAAGCCGCCATTCCCGCCAAAGTCAAAGCCTTGATTCAAGAATGCGGTATCGACATGCTCGTTACCATCAACGGCCAATATATTTCCTTTCGAGGCGAACCTCTGCAAAGTTACCCCTTGGATATTGCCGACATCAAAACCGCCATTAACCTGCTTGAACAACATAAAATAGACTACGCATTCGTCAACAACCAAGAAATTGCCGTTTCCTCCCATTCGCCGCGCGTTGCCGAAGGCTTATCGCATATCCTGCCCAACTTCCTGGCGGACAAAGAATATTTCCGCAAACAACCTGTTTATCAAATGTTGGTCTTTGTGGATAAGGAAGAAGAAAAAATCCTGCAACCGCTAACTCAGCAACAAGGCTTCAAATCCGTCCGCTGGCATGAATATGCTGTGGACCTGCTGCGCAAAGAAGGTTCAAAAGCACGGGGCATCGCCCACGCAGTGGAAAAACTGGGCATTGATATGAGCAAAGTAATGGCATTCGGCGACAGCTTCAACGACTTGGAAATGCTGTCAACCGTCGGCTTTGGCGTTGCCATGGACAATGGCGAAGAAGCAGCCAAAGCGGCCGCACAATTCGTCTGCCCAAGTGTTGATGAAGACGGCGTCTTGCGCGGCTTGCAAGAATTGGGCGTAATTTAAAACATCAAATCAAAAGGCCGTCTGAACATTTTTTCAGACGGCCTTGTTCTATCAATAAACTTCCTGCCTACTTCGGCAATACCAAAAAACTAATCAGCAATTCTTTAAATACGAACCCAAACACACCCAAGCCCAAAACCAAGAAGAGCATGGCAATGCCGAATTTGCCGGCTTTGGATTCTTTACCCAAGTTCCAAACGATAAAGCCCAAAAAGATAATCAGGCCACTCAGTAGGATTTTCATTGCCCATGAGGCGAATTCTGCTTCAGTCATTATTTTTTTCCTTTTATTCTTAAGATGTGTGTTTAATTGCTTTCAGACGGCCTATTAAAATTTAAGGCCGTCTGAAATTTGTTTTTAGATTATTTGTTCAATGCTTGTTGCAAATCATCAATCAAATCGTCGATGTATTCCAAACCGACAGAGAGGCGGATCAAGCCCGGGCGGATATTGGCGGCGAGTTTTTCTTCAGGCTGCATCCGGCCGTGCGTGGTTGTCCACGGATGGGTGATGGTTGAACGCACATCGCCGAGGTTGGCAGTACGGGAGAAAAGCTCCACGCCGTCCACGACTTTCCATGCTGCTTCTTGGTCGGCGACTTCAAAGCCGATGACGATGCCGCCGCCGTTTTGCTGTTTACGGATCAGTTCAGCTTGCGGATGGTCGGGCAAACCAGTGTAGTACACGGCTTGGACTTGCGGCTGTTGTTGCAGCCATTGGGCAATTTTTAACGCATTATCAAACTGTTTTTCCATACGCAGCGACAGGGTTTCCACGCCGCTCAACAGCTGCCATGCGTTAAACGGAGACATCGCCAAACCGCAAGAGTTGCAATATACGGCAACTTGCGTCATCAATTCTTCCGAACCGGCCAACACGCCGCCCATCACGCGGCCGTGTCCGTCAATCGCTTTGGTTGCAGAAGACACGGAAATATCCGCACCGTGTTTCAAAGGCTGCGAACCGACGGGCGACAAGAGGCTATTGTCCACCACCAAAAGCGCGCCGATGCTGTGCGCCAGTTCAGCCAGCACTTCCAAATCGGCAACTTCGCCCAATGGATTGGACGGAGTTTCCAAGAAAAACAGTTTGGTATTGGGCTTGATGGCAGCTTTCCATTCATCTACATCAACCGGCGATACATGGCTGACTTCGATGCCGAACTTGGTAACGATGTTATTGATGAAACCGACGGTCGTGCCGAACAGGCTGCGGCTGGAAACAACGTGGTCGCCTGCTTGCAAGAAGGTAAAAAACGCCGCCTGAATTGCAGACATACCGGTCGAAGTGGCTACCGCGCGCTCTGCGCCTTCCAATGCGGCAATGCGTTTTTCAAAAGCGGCAGTAGTCGGATTGGCTGTACGGGTATAGGTAAAACCTTTAATTTTTTTGGAAAACAAATCTGCCGCATGTTGTGCGCTTTCCCACATGAAGCTGCTGGTCAAAAACAGCGCCTGATTGTGTTCACGATATTCGGTCTGCTCTTTGCCGCCCCGGATGGCCAGCGTTTGCGGATGAAGTTTTTTGTTCATTTATTCTCCAATCTACTGTGTATTCCAATGGACGGAACAATATTTTTCCGTCTGTTTAACTTGTTAACATTTTGCGCCGATTTCTACCATCTTTCAAGCCGAAGGCCGTGTTTCAGGCCGTCTGAAAAAACAGGAAAACCGTTTTTACTGATAAAGGCGGCCGTCGTGTTTCAACCAGCCGTCAGTATGCCGACCTGACGGGTCATGGTGCGTCCAATGGATAACGCCGCCCTGCTCCGACCATTCGTATTCTCCGTAAAACGCTACTTTATCGCCTTTTTTCAAACCTTTAATCTTATCGGCAAGGTCGATATTGTGTGCCACCAAAAGCGTCTGGCCGCTGGAGAGCTTCAAGATAAAGCGTTGGTGGCGCGTGCCTTTGTTGTCATCCGGCAGGGTTTTCCATACCGTGCCCTCGCCCTCAACCTGAATATCGCTTTGTTCGTTTTCAAACGCCTGTTTCAAAACTGCTTCTGCCGATTGTTTGCCCGAACCGGTTTGCTGTTGAGCCGTATCGGCGTTTTCTCCGCCCGCATTGTTTTGTTTTTGAACGGCTTCTATTTTCTGCTGATGCTGCGATTGTAACGGCTGCTTGTTTTGCATTTTTTGATAGGCAAATACGGCAACCAGAGCAATCAGCAATACAATGATTTTGTTTTTATTCATAACAATCTCAAAAAAAATGCCCGATTCTGCATCGGGCATATCAACTATTTAGAAAGGATATTTATCACGAAAACGTGAGCCGCCATTATACACGCTTCGCAAAATTTTAAGGGAAATTTATGCCAAAGGCCATCTGAAACTTTTCAGACGGCCCGGATACTCAGCGGCGGTATTTCATTTCAACCTTCATATCGTCCAGAATACGTTTGACGTTGTGTTCCAATACATCTTCCACCAAACCCGGCGCCTGCTCGTTGAGCATTTGCTGCAATTGGTAAGTGAACACGGCCATTTGTTTTTGCACGGCAATCCGAATCATGCCGTTGACTGCATCGGCCACATGGGGGCGTAAACGCTTAATCAGACGCTCGGTCAAATCTTTTTCAGAAACGCAGAATACTTCCCGACGGCCAATCGCTTGCGGGTTCAATACATTGATATGGACATTGACGGCCGGTTCTTTTTCAGGTTCAAGGCCGTCTGAAACCGCTCCTTCAGCCGCTTGCGCATTATCATTTTCCGGTTTTTCAGTTTCTTCCACTTCAGGCGCATCAAAATCTACGGCACCTGATTTCGGATTCAGTCTGACAGTGCGCGTCGATTCGATATGACGCTCTGAAGCTGCAGCCTGCAACGCCGATTGCGCACTCAACCAGTTGTCCTGCAAAACCACCATTGCATCGGTTTCTACTGCTTCGCCCTCGTCGGCAAGAGCAGTATTGTGTTCCAACTGCCAGCGATACAAATATTCTTCCAATACTTTTTCACGATTGCCCGCATCCAGTTTATATTCTTTTTTAGGCGCGGTTTTGGGCGCAGCATCGACAGCGTCGTCCGATTTTTTAACCAATGGTGCATGAGTCGGCGCGGTATTGAATTGTCGTGCCTGACGCAATCTTTCCAAGCGTTTTTCCCAATTCAGGTCTTCTTCCTCGAGGGCTGTGGGGTCAAGACGGTTGTTTTCCATAATAATCTCGTTTTTTCATTTTTATTGTGAACCGCATTCAAACAAAAAACGCTTGAACTGCGGTCGATGGTTGGACATATCCGGCAAGCCGGCGCAAGCGTCACATTTTAATATTAATTCACTATATAATCACTATTTTATTTAATACACCCTCAAGGATACATCATGAGCAGCATCGAACAACGCCTCGAATACTTGGAAGAAGCCAACGACGTTTTGCGTATGCAAAACCACGTCCTCGCCACCGCCCTCAAAGGCCTCATCCGTTCCCTGCCCTCCGACATGGCCAACGATGCCGTAGAATCCATCCAGCTTGCCTTTGAAGACGCGTTGGCAGAATTGAGCTACGAAGACAGCCCGCACACCGACCTTTTCCATGACGTAACCTACGCATTTTTCCGAGAAAAAGACCACTGATTTCGGCTAGTTTGTTCACAAAATTATGCTAAACTAAGATTTTATCCGTTAACATTTTATTAAGAAAGCACATATCATGAACATGAAAAAATGGCTGGCCACTGCCCTCGCTTGTTCCGCCCTTGCCCTGACTGCCTGCGGCGGTCAAAGCAACAATGCCTCTGCTCCTGCCGATAAAGTGTACCGCGTCGGCTCCAATGCCGAGTTTGCCCCATTTGAATCTTTGGATTCTGCCGGCAAAGTGGAAGGTTTTGACGTTGACTTGATGAATGCCATGGCCAAAGCCGGCAACTTCAAAGTCGAATTCAAACACCAGCCATGGGAAAGCCTCTTCCCTTCTCTGAACAACGGCGACGTGGACATCGTTATGTCCGGCGTAACCATCACTGACGACCGCAAACAAAGCATGCTCTTCAGCGATCCATACTTTGAAATCACCCAAGTTGTCCTCGTTCCAAAAGGCAAAAAAGTAGCTTCCTCCGAAGACCTGAAAAACATGGCTAAAGTCGGCGTGGTAACCGGCTACACCGGCGACTTCTCCGTTTCCAAACTCTTGGGCAACGATAATCCGAAAATCGCCCGCTTTGAAAGCGTTCCCCTGATTATCAAAGAATTGGAAAACGGTGGTTTGGATTCCGTCGTCAGCGACAGCGCAGTCATTGCCAACTATGTGAAAAACAACCCGACCAAAGGCCTAGATTTCATCTCCCTGCCCGACTTCACCATCGAAAACTACGGTATCGCTGCACGCAAAGGCGACGAAGCAACCATCAAAATGTTGAACGATGCGCTGAAAAAAGTACGCGAAAGTGGCGAATACGACAAAATTTACGCCAAATACTTTGCTAAAGAAGGCGAAAAAACCGAAGCAGCCAAATAATCTGGTTTGACTTCTTAATTCTTAAGGCCGTCTGAAAATTTTTCAGACGGCCTTTAATCTGTTTAACTCAATTAAACGCAAGCATCCCCTATAATCCGCTTGTTTTTATCCTTCAAATGAAAGACACGCCATGATCAAACCCATCATCCTTAGCCTCACTGCCGCAACCGCTTTGGCCGCCTGCTCCGCTTCTGAAAAACAAGAATCTCCTAACGTCGGCGTGGCCAATCCTGCTTCTGAATTCTGTGTCAAACAAGGCGGCAAATCCGAAATCAAAAAAGACAAAGACGGTGGCGAATACGGCGTGTGCCACTTGCCTGACGGTACCGTTGTCGAAGAATGGGAATATTTCCGTCAACACAACAAATAATTGTTCAATCATAGAAAAGGCCGTCTGAACCCAAGTTTCAGACGGCCTTTTTATTTAAACAACGATTATTTTACTTCCAATTTGGTCACGCCACCCATATACGGTTGCAACGCAGCAGGAACATTAATGCTGCCGTCGGCATTTTGATGGTTTTCCAATACCGCCACCAAAGTACGGCCGACAGCCAAGCCTGAGCCGTTCAAAGTATGTACCAAACGGTTTTTACCGTTTTCATCTTTGAAACGCGCTTTCATGCGGCGAGCTTGGAAATCTTCGCAGTTGGAGCAGCTGGAAATCTCACGATAAGTATTTTGCGCAGGAACCCAAACTTCCAAGTCGTAGGTTTTGGTTGCGCCGAAGCCCATGTCGCCGGTACACAAAGTGATCACGCGGTATGGCAGTTCCAACGCTTTCAAAATATTTTCAGCGTGTCCGACCATTTCTTCCAGCGCTTCGTATGATTTTTCCGGATGAACGATTTGCACCATTTCCACTTTGTCGAATTGATGTTGGCGAATCAAACCGCGCACGTCTTTGCCGTATGCGCCCGCTTCGGAGCGGAAACATGGGGAATGCGCAGTCAATTTCAACGGCAAATCACTGCCGGCCACGATGCTGTCGGCAACAGTATTCGTCAGCGTCACTTCTGCAGTCGGAATCAGATATTGCGTTTTCTTACTCTCATCACCGCCGCGGGTAACGTGGAATAAATCTTCTGCAAATTTAGGCAGTTGGCCCGTACCTTGCAGGGTCAGATCGTCCACAATGTAAGGCGTGTAATGTTCGGTATAGCCGTGTTTCAGCGTGTGCGTGTCCAGCATGAACTGAGCCAAAGCGCGATGCAGACGGGCGATTTGGCCTTTCATCACGGTAAAACGCGCGCCGGAAAGTTTCGCACCGCCTTCAAAATCCAAACCCAAAGGCTCGCCCAAATCAACATGGTCTTTGATTTCAAAGTCAAATTCGCGCGGCGTGCCGACTTTGCGGACTTCGACGTTTTCAGTTTCGTCTTTACCGACAGGAACACTTTCGTGCGGCAGGTTCGGAATGCTCAGCAGCCAAGCATCCAATTCTTTCTGAACGGCATCCAAATCAGCGGCAGCCTGCTCCAAATCCGCCTTGATTTGGGCAACCTGATCCATCGCAGCTTGAGCCTCTTCGTGTTTGCCTTGACCTTTCAACGCACCGATTTGTTTGGAAATACTGTTGCGCGAAGCCTGCAACTCTTCTGTTTTCACTTGAACGGCTTTGCGTTGCTCTTCCAAAGCGTTGAAACGCGCGGTATCAAACTCGTAACCGCGGGCGGCCAAACGTTCGGCAACTGCGGCGGTATTGCTGCGGAGCAATTGGATGTCTAACATTGTTTTCTCTCGTTAAGATTCAGAATGGCATTATTGTAAACCAATTTAAAGATATTTTCACAGCGACAGGCCGTCTGAAAACAAAAAACGCCCCTGCGAAAAGCAGGAGCGTTTTTTAAGAATTCTGGCACGCCCACGGGGATTCGAACCCCGGTTGCCGCCGTGAAAGGGCAGTGTCCTAGGCCTCTAGACGATGGGCGCGTAACCGAAGCGCGAACTATACAGAAAGCCTTTTCTTCTGTCAACGCCTTTACTGCATTTTTAAAGATGCTGCCGATTTCCGTATGTTATTTTCCCTGTATAATGCCGGTTTTAATAAAAAGGAAAACTCGCCATGTGGTTTAAGCAAATCAGTTTTTATCCGCTCAACAAAGACAAATTGCCCGAATTGGAAGTCCTTACCGACAAATTGGCGCAATCCGAATTTGCCCATTGTCAGGGTTTGGACTGGTTTAGCGAAGGCTTTGCCACGCCGGTTTCCTTTTCACCCGAGTTGGTTTTCCCTGCCGATTACACTTGGCGCGTAGCCCTGAAAAAAGAAGAAAAAGTCCTACCCGCCGGCGTGATCCGCGATATTTTGGATGAAAAGGTTTTGGAAATCCAAAACAACGAAGCGCGCAATGTCGGCCGCAAGGAAAAACAAGAGCTGAAAGAGCAGATTACCGACGACCTGCTGCCCCGTGCCTTTACGCGCAGCAGCCGCACGCAAGCGATTTTCGACACGCGCCACGGGTATCTTTTGGTCAACAATGCCGCATCTGCCAAAGCGGAAAACATCCTGACCAAACTGCGCGAAGCGTTGGGCGGTTTAGAAGCCTCGCTGCCCAACACCAAACAATCGCCCTCTTCCCTGATGACCAGCTGGCTGCTGCAAGGCCATTGCGAAGGCGGTTTTGAATTGGACAGCGATTGCGAACTCAAAGGCGTAGGCGATGTTGTTCCGGTCGTCAAAGTTTCCAAACAAGACCTGACCGCCGACGAAGTGGTACAACACGTCAAAAACGGCAAAACCGTTACCCAGCTGGGCTTGGTATGGCGCGAACAAATCGCGTTCATCCTTACCCAAGACTTTACACTCAAACGCATCCAGTATCTGGACGTTTTGCAAGAAGAAGCCGAAAGCAACGGCGACGATGCCGCCAGCCTCGCCTTTGCCTCGCAAATCCTGATGACCGAAGCCATCAGCACCATGTTGGAAGAACTGGTTTCTTATTTGGGCGGCTGGCAAGAGTAATTTTTCAGACGGCCTTTTGATTGGGAAATATCAAAGGCCGTCTGAAAGATAAATAGAAGTATCAGAAAGGATGTCATGATGTTGGGCGCAGTCATTGGCGATATTGCCGGATCACGATTCGAGTTTGACAACTACCGTCACACTGATTTTGACATTTTCAGCCTCGACAGCGACTTTACCGATGACACGATTTGCACTGTTGCCATTGCCGATTGGGTTTTACAAGGCTGCAACAATAATTTGGCCTCTATTTTGCAAGGCTGGTGTAGGGCATATCCCTGCCCTAAAGGCGCATATGGCGGACGCTTCTCACAATGGATAGAATGGGAAGATCCAGAACCCTATAATAGCTGGGGCAACGGCTCGGCCATGCGTGTTTCTGCCGTTGGTTGGGCATTTGCCACATTGGAAGAAACCCTGCATTTTGCCGAACAATCCGCCGCCGTAACGCACAACCACCCGGAAGGCATTAAAGGCGCGCAAGCCGTAGCCGCCGCCGTCTTTTGGGCGCGTACCGGTATGGGCAAAGCGCAAATCAAAGAAAACATTACGCGACAATTCGGCTACGATTTGAGCCAAAGTTGCGACCAAATCCGTCCGCATTATCATTTCAACGAAAGCTGTCAGGAAACCGTACCTCAAGCAGTTACCGCCTTTCTTGAAAGCGATGATTTTGAACACGCCATCCGACTGGCGGTTTCCCTGGGCGGAGACAGCGATACCTTGGCGGCCATTACCGGCAGTATTGCCGAAGCCTACTACGGTATCCCTGCATCCATGCGCGAACACGCTTTAGCCATATTGCCACGCCGCATTGCTGAAACCCTGCTGACTTTTGAATCCCAATATCAGGCCGTCTGAAACCGCCTGCAAAAAGGAACAATCATGATGAAATACCTTGCCCTACTTCCCGTCGCCTTCATGCTGGGTACGCCTGCCATTGCCGAAACCATCAATCCTTATCAGGAAAAAGGTTGCGCTTATGATGGCGATGTCGGCAAAGACGGCAAACCATCCGGCAAAGGCGCATGGAAATGCCAAGACGGCCGCAGCTATGTCGGCGCCTTTAAAAACGGCAAATTTGACGGCAAAGGCGTATATACCGTTTCCGGCAACAGCGAAACCTTTATTGAACCTTTCTCCTCCAACAGCGCTAAATTACGCAATATGACGCTGGAGGGCGTGTTCAAAAAAGGCAGGGCGCACGGAAACTTTACCGCCTCCCAAAACGGCACACCAGTCTTCATCATGAAATGCGAAGACGGTATGATTAAAGAAGTCAAACTGCCTAAGAAATCCGCTTCCAAAACCAAATAAACAGCCTTTCAGACGGCCTTATCCGGCTTTTAGGCCGTCTGAAACATCAATGAACAAGCCTGCTTATAAGGCTGTTGTGTTGATTTTAAAGAATTTCCAAACAACCCTTATCCCAGGACAATCACCATGAGCATTAAATCCGACAAATGGATACGCCGCATGGCCGAAGAACACGGCATGATTGAGCCGTTTGAGCCCAACCAAATCAAAGAGGCCAACGGCCAGCGCATCATTTCCTACGGCACATCCAGCTACGGCTACGACATCCGTTGCGCCAATGAATTTAAAATCTTCACCAATATCAACAGCACCATCGTCGACCCGAAAAATTTCGACCCGAAAAACTTCGTTACAGTCGAAGACGACTGCTGCATCATTCCGCCCAACTCCTTTGCACTGGCACGCACAGTCGAATATTTCCGTATCCCGCGCAACGTCCTGACCGTCTGCTTAGGTAAATCCACCTATGCTCGCTGCGGCATCATCGTCAACGTTACCCCGTTCGAGCCTGAGTGGGAAGGCTACGTTACGCTTGAGTTTTCCAACACCACGCCGCTACCGGCAAAAATCTACGCAGGCGAAGGCGTGGCTCAAGTCTTGTTCTTTGAAAGCGATGAAGTCTGCGAAACTTCATACAAAGACCGCAACGGCAAATACATGGGACAAACCGGTGTTACCCTGCCTAAGACTTAATACACAAAATAAAAAAAGGCCGTCTGAAATTTCAGACGGCCTTTTATCATTTCATTTAGAAACGGCGTTTCAACTTACAAGCCTGCAAGATATGAACGGCAAGTTCTTCCACAGATTTATCCGTTGTATTGGTAAACGGCACACCGTGGCGTTTGAACATATTTTGCGCATCGGCAATCTCGCTGCGGCAAGTATCGATTTTGGCATAAGTCGAATTAGGACGGCGTTCCTGACGGATAGCCTGCAGACGCTCAGGCTGAATGGTCAAGCCGAACAGCTTGTCTTTATAAGGTTTGACCATACGCGGCAAATCGGTCGATTCCAAATCATCGGGAATCAATGGATAGTTTGCGGCGCGGATACCGTATTGCAGGGCCAGATAGAGACAGGTCGGCGTTTTGCCCGAACGGGACACGCCCATCAAAATCACATCCGCTTCCTGCAGGTTTTTATCGCTGACACCGTCATCATGATTCAGTGAAAAATTGACCGCCTCCATACGCGCATCATAGCGTTGGGTATTGCCGATACTGTGGTGCCCCTGCTGGGCGGCAACCGCCTCCGTATTGAGTTCCTTTTCCAAAAGACCGAGAAAGGTTTCAAAGAAATTAATATGGAACGCATTGGCTTTCTTGATGATTTCACGGATTTCGTCATTGACCACACTGACAAAAGCAATCGGGCGCACGCCGAATTTTTCAGCTGACTGGTTGACTTTGTCTACAACAGCACGTGCTTTTTCAGGCGTATCGATAAACGGATAGGTATGGCGTTTGAACTCAACATTGCCAAATTGGTTCAGCAAGGCTTCACCGATATTTTCAGCGGTCAGGCCGGTTCGGTCGGAAATATAGAAGACTTGGCGTGGATCAGTCATAATGAATCCTCTTGAGGGTAACGTTTCAGACGGCAATCATAGCAGTTACAGCCTTTGCAATAAAGCGATTCCCGACAGATTACACAGGATTACAACAAATTTGAACAATTTTTAAATTGGCACAAAATTTTATTTTTTTCTATTTTGTAGAATTTTATTCTAAAATTGCAAAATAAATCTTGTTTATCAAATTTATTAACTTATTTTGTTTTCCATATTTAACAAGAAGATAACACGTAAAAACATGAATCTGATATTCACATTTCAGAAGGCTACACGCCTGAAAAGCACAATATCACAGACGAATTTGTGATTTTTAAAAAGATAAAACACATGACAGCCATCAAACGAATGGCTACAATAAGCAGGCGGATTTGTTTCTTTTTTAACATTTTTTGGATTGGATTGGACACACAAATGGCCGAAAACTACGTTATTTGGTTTGAAAACCTGCGTATGACTGACGTTGAGCGAGTGGGCGGTAAAAATGCCTCTTTGGGCGAAATGATCAGCCAACTGACTGAAAAAGGCGTGCGCGTTCCCGGCGGTTTTGCAACCACAGCCGAAGCTTATCGTGCTTTCCTGGCTCACAATGGTCTGAGCGAGCGTATTTCCGAAGCCCTGAAACAACTGGATGTTGAAGACGTTGCCGAGTTGGCGCGCGTGGGTAAAGAAATCCGTCAATGGATTTTGGATACTCCGTTCCCTGACCAGCTGGATGCTGAAATCGAAACAGCTTGGAACAAAATGGTTGCTGATGCCGGCGGTGCGGACATTTCCGTTGCCGTACGTTCTTCCGCAACAGCAGAAGACTTGCCGGATGCTTCTTTTGCCGGTCAACAAGAAACCTTCTTGAACATCAACGGCTTGGAAAACGTTAAAGAAGCCATGCACCATGTATTCGCTTCCCTGTACAACGACCGTGCCATTTCTTACCGTGTCCACAAAGGCTTCGAACACGACATCGTTGCCCTTTCAGCCGGCGTACAACGCATGGTGCGCTCTGACAGCGGCGCCTCCGGCGTGATGTTCACCATCGATACCGAATCCGGTTACGACCAAGTCGTTTTCGTTACCTCTTCTTACGGCCTGGGCGAAAACGTCGTACAAGGCGCGGTCAACCCTGACGAATTCTATGTATTCAAACCTACTTTGAAAGCAGGCAAACCGGCTATCCTGCGCAAAACCATGGGTTCGAAACAAATCAAAATGATCTTTACCGACAAAGCCGAAGCCGGTAAATCTGTGACCAACGTCGATGTACCTGAAGAAGACCGTCAACGCTTCTCCATTACCGACGCCGAAGTTACAGAGTTGGCCCATTACGCGCTGACCATCGAAAAACACTACGGCCGCCCAATGGACATCGAATGGGGTCGCGACGGTTTGGACAGCAAACTCTACATCCTGCAAGCCCGTCCTGAGACCGTGAAATCCCAAGAAGACAGCAGCCGCAATCTGCGTCGCTTCTCTATCAACGGCGAAAAAGTCGTCTTGTGCGAAGGCCGTGCCATCGGTCAAAAAGTTGGCCAAGGTAAAGTTCGCTTGGTGAAAGATGCTTCAGAGATGGATTCCGTTGAAGCAGGCGATGTACTCGTTACCGACATGACCGACCCGGATTGGGAGCCGGTAATGAAACGTGCTTCTGCCATCGTGACCAACCGCGGCGGCCGTACCTGCCACGCAGCGATTATCGCGCGTGAATTGGGTATTCCGGCTGTTGTAGGTTGTGGTGACGCTACCGATCTGCTGTCCGAAGGCCAAGAAGTTACCGTATCTTGTGCCGAAGGCGATACCGGCTTCATCTACTCCGGTCTGCTGGACGTACAAATTACCGATGTTGCTTTGGACAATATGCCTAAAGCCCCTGTCAAAGTGATGATGAACGTTGGTAACCCTGAATTGGCATTCAGCTTCGCCAACCTGCCTAGCGAAGGCATCGGCTTGGCACGTATGGAATTCATCATCAACCGTCAAATCGGTATCCACCCTAAAGCTTTGTTGGAATTTGACAAACAAGACGACGAATTGAAAGCGGAAATTACCCGCCGCATCGCCGGCTACGCTTCTCCTGTCGACTTCTATGTCGATAAAATCGCAGAAGGCGTGGCAACTTTGGCTGCTTCGGTTTACCCACGCAAAACCATCGTCCGTATGTCTGACTTCAAATCCAACGAATACGCCAACTTGGTGGGCGGCAGCATCTACGAACCGCACGAAGAAAACCCAATGTTGGGCTTCCGGGGCGCGGCGCGTTATGTCGCTGAAAGCTTCAAAGACTGCTTCGCACTCGAGTGCAAAGCCTTGAAACGCGTCCGTGACGAAATGGGTTTGACCAACGTCGAAATCATGATTCCATTCGTCCGTACTTTGGGTGAAGCAGAAGCTGTGGTTAAAGCCCTGAAAGAAAACGGTTTGGAACGCGGCAAAAACGGTCTGCGCCTGATCATGATGTGCGAATTGCCAAGCAACGCTGTATTGGCAGAACAATTCCTGCAATACTTCGACGGCTTCTCCATCGGCTCTAACGACATGACCCAGCTGACCCTCGGCCTCGACCGTGACAGCGGCTTGGTATCTGACTCCTTCGACGAGCGCAACCCTGCCGTTAAAGTGATGTTGCACTTGGCAATCTCTGCTTGCCGCAAACAAAACAAATACGTCGGCATTTGCGGTCAAGGTCCATCAGATCATCCGGACTTTGCCAAATGGCTGGTTGAAGAAGGTATCGAGAGCGTATCGCTCAACCCTGATACCGTCATTGAAACCTGGCTGTATCTGGCTAACGAATTGAACAAATAAATTCGATAAGACAAAAATCCCCTGCCCGTCTATCTCGGCAGGGGATTTTTATTGCCTTATTCAATACCGTCTGAAAAAACTTTCACTTTCTTTTACCTTATCAAAAAAATTCTTTATCATCAAAATGATAAAAAAATATGCCACTATATCCACAAATTTTCAATGTTAATATACTGCCTTTCTGTATTTTACCCCATACCTTTTGAGTGAACCTTTTTCCACTCTTCCTATCTATCATACACAGCATAACGATACATTTTGAAATATCCCATGAATACAAACTTTATTTCCACCTTTCAGACGGCCTTGAAACGTCTGGCACTCATCAGCACCATTGTCGTCTTAGCAGCCTGCGCCGGCAACAATACCTCTTCCAACCGCTCCGTACCCGACGGCTACTACAAAGTCCGCCCCGGCGATACCCTGATCCAAATTGCCAAACGCTACGGACAAAACGTCAATACACTGGTTGCATGGAATAACCTTCCCAACGCCTCACAAATCGAAGTCGGCCAAGTATTGCGCGTCCGCCGTCATGTTGCCTCCCGCAGCACTGCACCACAGCAACGCCAAACCACTGCCGTTACCCCGATCAACCGATTGAACCTGCAATGGCCGACCGATAACGCCTCATCCTCCATTATCCAACGCTATAACGGCACAACCAGCAAAGGCATAGATATTGCAGGCACACAAGGCCAACAAATCCGCTCCGCCGCAGCCGGTACCGTCATCTACGTTGGCGAAGAAGTCCGCGGCTACGGCAAGCTGATTTTAATCAGCCACAACGACTACACCATTACCGCCTATGCCCACAACGACACGCTTTTGGTACAAAAAGATCAAAAAGTCCAAGCAGGTCAAGTTATCGCCACCATGGGCAGCAGCGATACAGACAGCGTCAAGCTTCATTTTGAAGTTCGTCTAAACGGCAAAGCAGTCGATCCCCTGCCTTATTTGACCAGAACAAATTAATGCCCCAATCAAAAGGCCGTCTGAATAGCAGTATTTCAGACGGCCTTTTGATTATCTTGCTATAACAGCTATTTCAACAAAATCTTTTCCTATTTAACTTATGTTGATTGAGTGTAAATGCCGTTATACAATAACAACTCTTTTTAACATTCCATTTCAGGTACCCTACTATGTCTCCTAACCGTATCCTTGCAACCGCATTCTTGTTTGCATCTGCATTTGCCAGCGCAGATGTCCATATTGATGAAAGCATTCCTTACCGCGATAAAGAAGAAATCGATACCCGTATTGTTTCCGAGTGTTTAGAAGTGGGCGGCATCATGTCCAAATCTTTGCAAGAAACTGCAGCCAAAAGCGATGTAACGGTTGTCCGTGACGGTAAAAAACAAGGCACATACGCAGATATCGCCATCACTTCCGCCATGAGTGCAGGCAATGCCTTTATCGGCCACGCCAAAGGGATGGCGGTTTCTGCCACTTTGTATGTTGACGGTAAACAAGTCAGTAAAAAAACCTTTACCCGCAACTCTTCCGGCGGCATGTTTGGTGCTTATAAGAGCTCTTGCGCCGTCTTGAACCGCACTTCTAAAGTATTGGGTTCAGATATTGCCCAATGGGTGGTCCGCGAACAAAAAAATGCTCACGACAAATAAACCCCCAATTTGATAAAGGCCGTCTGAAAAACCGTATTTCAGATGGCCTTTATATTTTCTATTTCTCTAAAAACAAAGAAATAAATTACCCATTAATCATTGTCAGAAATAGAGAATTTTATTTCCAATGCCCTTGATTTTAGAATATCTACCCTCAATTATTAAAACTATAAGAATTTTGTATATGAGCAGTCAAAGGAATAACATGGCAGAAAAAAACTATTATGAAATACTAGGCGTTGCCAAAGATGCGGATGAGGCCGAAATCAAAAAAGCCTACCGAAAACTGGTACGCAAATACCACCCCGATGTCAGCAAAGAACCTGACGCAGCCGAACGTACGGTAGAAATCAACCGTGCCTACGAAACGCTTTCCGACAAAGAAAAGCGGGCCGAATACGATGAAATGTTGGCTAATCCTTACGGACGCAGCACCGGAGGCAATCCGTTCGGTCAAGGCGGCAATCCGTTTGGCAATGGATTTAACGGTGGCGGCTTCCACTATGAACGTCATGAAGGCGAACCATTCGGAGCGGGAGACTTCAATTTTGAAGATCTGTTTTCATCATTCCGCCAATCCCACACTCGTTCCGAGCAACCCCGCGGCCCAATAAAAGGCGAGGATCAACATGCTGAATTGAGTATTGATATTTACGCAGCGTATGTTGGCGCAGAACGTAGCATGACTTTGAATGTGCCGACTCTAGACGAATACGGACGTGCGGTTTATCAAAATAAAACCCTCAACGTCAAAATCCCCAAAGGCATTGCAGAAGGCCAACAAATCCGTTTGGCCGGCCAAGGTTTGCCGGGATATAACGGTGGAGAAAACGGTGACTTGTACTTAAAAATCAAGTTCCACGACCAACCTGATTTATACGTAAAAAACAGGAAAGACGTATATCAAACAATAGATGTCAAACCTTGGGAAGCCGTATTGGGCGGCAAAATCATCGTCCCTACCGCTTCAGGCCGCTTACAGGTCAATCTGCCTGCCAACAGCCAAAGCGGTAAAAGCATCCGCCTCAAAGGCAAAGGTATTCCTGCAAAAGAAGCCGGAGACCTTTATCTCAATATCCGCATTAATGTTCCGCCAGTAGAGAGCGAAGCCGACCGTGCCGCATGGGAAAAATTGGCCGAACACTTTGCCGCGAAACAAGCATAAGAGAAAGGATAAATTATGATTCAGTCCTCCGATGTTACCCTTACTTTTGAAGAAATCGTTGCCGCCAGCCGCTGCCGTCGTGATTGGCTGTTGGAACTTATAGCAGAAGACATCATCAGCATAGATGGTGCGCCCGAAAAAAGCACCTTCAGTGGTTTTCATCTTGCCCGCATCCGTCGCGCACAACGCTTAAGCCGTGATTTTGAGGCCGGCATTCCCGCATTGGGGCTGATTATGCGGCTGTTGGACGAGGTGGAAGAGCTCAGAAAAATACAGCGTCCGCTGGTACTGCTCGAAGAAGAGTAAATATTGGCAAGTTGTTCGATTAAATATTGATGACAAGACAAAATCTTTGATGTTTATTGATATTCCATAATGAAAGGCCGTCTGAAAGTATTTTCAGACGGCCTTTTTATGCCTTCATTAACAACAGCGTCCGCCGTTGCTGCCGCAACGGCGTTTGCGGCAGTAGTCTTGGAATTGCAGCTCGGTCATGACCGGTGCATTGGGATTATGTTTGCGCTGACGGGCAACGTAGTTTTCATAATCTGGAACACCGGCCATCAAGTTTGCTGTCAGCTTGATGGTTTTCCACCAAGAGGCAAGCTTATGCTTCACTTTGAGCCTCCGGCTGTTTACCGTCGCGGTACACTGCTGGAATTTCTTTAGCAGTTGGCCAGCCGACTTTGCGGGCTTTCATGGCGGTACGCAAACCGTACACGGCGACAATCACGACAACTGCCAAGAACAAAGCGGTCAGACCGGCATTGATTTGGTCGTTGAAGATGATTTGTGACATTTCGCCAATGTCTTTAGCAGGAGCGAGGACTTCGCCTGAAGCCAAGGCATCGCGGTATTTGCCTGCGTGAGCCAAGAAGCTGACGCGCGGATCGCTGTGGAACAGTTTTTGCAAACCGGCATAGCAGGTTACGAACAATACGCCGACAGCGGGAACCAAGGTTACCCAAACATAGCGGTCGCGTTTCATTTTTACCAATACAACGGTACACATAATCAACGCTACGCCTGCAAGCATTTGGTTGGCGATACCAAACAACGGCCAGAGCGAGTTAATACCGCCCAGAGGGTCGGTTACGCCGGTATAGAGGAAGTAACCCCACAATGCCACGGCAAAGAATGTGGCAACCAAGTTGGCAGGGATAGAGTCGGTGTTACCGAATGGTTTGTAGAAGATACTGCCCAAGTCTTGAATCATGAAACGGGCAACGCGTGTACCGGCGTCAACTGCGGTCAGGATGAACAAGGCTTCAAACAGCAAGGCAAAGTGATACCAGAATGCCATCATGGCTTCACCCGGAATCAGACGGCTCATGATGTGTGCCATACCGACTGCAAGGGTTGGCGCACCGCCTGCACGGGACAGAATGGTGTTTTCGCCCACTTCTTTAGCAGTATGCAACAGAGTTGCGGCATCAACAGAGAAGTTCAGTTTGGTGGTAATGACTTCGGCTGCAGTGTTGGCATCTGTACCAATCAGCGCGGCCGGGCTGTTCATCGCGAAGTACACGCCTGGATCAAGCGAAGCGGCGGCAGCCAGCGCCATAATGGCCACAAAGCTTTCCATAATCATGCCACCGTAACCGATCATGCGGACGTGGGTTTCGTTTTCCACCATTTTTGGCGTGGTACCTGAAGAAATCAACGCATGGAAGCCTGAAACCGCACCACAAGCAATGGTAATGAACAAGAATGGGAACAATGCGCCGGAGAATACTGGACCTGAACCATCGATAAAGTGGGTAACTGCAGGCATTTGCAGGGTTGGGTTAACAATAACGATACCCAAAGCCAAAGCTGCAATCGTACCGATTTTCAGGAAGGTAGACAGATAGTCGCGCGGAGTCAGCAAGAGCCAAACCGGCAATACGGAAGCCACGAAACCGTAAATCATAATCGCCCAAGTCAGCTGAATGCCGTCAAGGTCAAACCAGTGACCAAAGGAGCTGTGGGCAACATCTTCACCGTAAATCACGGCCAACATCAGCAAAATGAAGCCGACGATGGAAATCTCGCCAATTTTGCCCGGACGGATATAACGAGTGTAGATACCCATAAACAGGGCAATCGGCATAGTCGCTGCGATGGTGAACGTACCCCAAGGGCTGTGAACCAATGCTTTCACAACAATCAACGCCAACACCGCCATAATGATGACCATAATCATCAAAATACCGATGGATGCAATCACGCCCGGGACGGTACCGAGTTCTTGTTTCACGATATCGCCCAAAGACTTACCGTCACGGCGCATAGAAACAAACAGTACCATCATATCCTGTACGGCACCGGCAAATACCACGCCGAAGATAATCCACAAAGTACCGGGCAGATAACCCATTTGCGCTGCCAATACAGGGCCAACCAGAGGGCCTGCGCCGGCAATAGCGGCAAAGTGGTGGCCGAACAGTACGCCTTTATGTGTGGGAACATAGTCCAAGCCGTCATTGTGGCGTTCTGCCGGAGTCAGACGGTTAGGATCAAGCTGCATCACACGGTTGGCAATGTAAAGGCTGTAGAAACGGTAGGCAATGCAGTATACCGAAATGGCGGCCGTAACCATCCAAATCGCACTGACTTGCTCGCCACGGCTGAGAGCTAAAGTAGTAAAGGAGGCCAAGCCTACCAAAACCACAATGCCCCAGATCAAAAATGATTTGAGCGATTTCATTGATTTATCCTTAAAACGTGATGCACCAAGGCTTGCTTTAGCGACAAACTGCCTTAATGCGCTTCAGAAAGACCAGTCATTATAGTCTTCATGATTTCATGAGTGAAATGTCATTTCAACCCCAATTCGACTGAAAACAAAATGATTAGTTCGTCCGTAAGGTTAACACAAACAGACAATATACCCTTCATTTTTTACTTCAAAACTAAATATTCCTTAACATATAGCAAACGAAAGGCCGTCTGAAAACCCAAAAATTCAGTTTTCAGACGGCCTGACAAACGGTCAATGCTATAATCCGACATTCCCATTTCTCTATATTGCCATACCATGCAAAACAACGATTCCGAAACCATGCGCCTCTCCAAACGCATGGCGCAATTGGGCTTATGCTCGCGCCGCGAGGCAGACAGCTACATCGAGCAAGGCTGGGTCAAAGTCAACGGCCAAACCGCCGTACTCGGTCAAAAAGTTACCGAGCGCGACCGCATCGACCTCAATAAAAAAGCTCATGAAAAACAAGCAGCGCGTGTAACCATCCTGCTGAACAAACCCGTCGGCTACGTCAGTGCGCAGGCAGAAAAAGGCTATAAATCCGCCACTGAACTCATTACCGCCGACAACCACTGGGAAGGCGACGACAGCCGTATCCCTTTCAGCGAAAAGCACAAATTCGGCTTAGCCCCTGCCGGCCGCCTGGATATTGATTCTGTCGGATTGTTGGTACTCACTCAGGACGGCCGCATTGCCAAACAGCTGATTGGCGAAAACAGCAGTAGCGAAAAAGAATACCTTGTCCGCGTCCGTGGCAAACTGGACGACAAAGGCCTCGCCCTGCTCAACCACGGCTTGAGTTTGGACGGAGAAAAATTGCGCCCCGCCAAAGTCGAATGGCAAAACGAAGACCAGTTGCGCTTTATTTTGCGACAAGGCAAAAAACGCCAAATCCGCCGCATGTGCGAACTGGTCGGCCTGCGCGTCGTCGGTTTGAAACGCATCCGCATGGGTAAAGTCAAACTCGGCAGACTGCCGCCGGGAAAATGGCGTTATTTACGCGCTGACGAATCGTTTTAATTGCAGCTAATAAAAAGGCCGTCTGAAAACACATTTCAGACGGCCTGATCTTTTACTGCTTACTCGATATAAGTGAACTTCGCACGTTTGATATTGCAGAGAATTTCGTACGGAATCATACCGGCAACTTCAGAAACTTCATTGATATTAATCACATCGCCCCAAAGCTCGACTTCCGCGCCCAAGCCCTCTTTCGAGGCTTCCAGCTCAACCGTAATCATATCCATAGACACCCTGCCGATAATACGGCTGCGTTTGCCATCCACCGCCACAGGGGAATTAGTGGAAGCGCGACGCGGATAACCGTCGGCATAGCCGCAGGCAATCAAACCGACACGGGTAGATTTGCTGGTGTAGAACGTTGCGCCGTAACCAATCGGAGAATGCGGCTGCAACACACGCTCGCCAAAAACACGGGAAGTCAAGCGCATAACTGGTTTCAAACGCTCATCTACGCCGCCGAAAGGCGAAATACCATATAAGGCCAGACCGGCACGTCCCCAAGCGCGGCGCGCTTCAGGCACGTTCAAAATCGCGGCGGAATTGGCCAAGCTCTCTTCGCCTTCTAAACCCTCACACGCCAAATCAAACGCTTCAAGCTGCATTTCGGTCATGCCGTTTTCCGGCTCGTCCGCGCAGGCAAAATGACTGAATTTCACAATGTTTTCAACTGATTCGGATTGTTTCAATGCAGTATGGGCCGCAGCGTAGTTATGCGGAAAGAAACCGGCACGGTGCATACCCGAGTCCATTTTCAGCCATACAGTTGTCGGATGTTGCCACTCATGATGCACAAACGCCTCCAGTTGCCATTGGCTGCCGATTGCCGGCCACAAATCATAACGGTCAACATCCGCATACTCCGCAGCCTCAAATACGCCTTCCAACAAAACAATCGGATTTTTAATGCCGTTTTGACGCAGTTCCATGCCTTCATCTACCGTTGCTACCGCAAAGCCGTCGGCAATATCCGCCAACGCGTGTGCACATCTGACCGCGCCATGCCCGTAAGCATCGGCCTTAATCACAGCTAACAATTTATTGCCGTGCAACTCTTTGAGAAAACGATAATTTTGACGTAAATTATCCAAACGGATTTGCGCATTGAGCGGACGCATAATGTATTCCTCTTATCGGCATTCCGTTTCAGACGGCCTGCCCCATTACTTTGAAGTAAATATTATAGGTCAAAAACTACACAGGATTCCATGAAATCCACAAGAATAATCTATTCATAATTTAGACTTCATGCGCACCTTTAGGCATTTATGCTTCTTCTCAGACTGTTTTAAGGTTATGATTCAATCCAAATGAAAACAACAGACATCAAGGCCATGAAAGAACTCGACAAAACCGACTTAAAAATTCTCAAGCTCCTACAACAAAACGCACGTATCCCCATGACCGAATTGGCTGAAAAAGTCGGCCTCTCCACCACGCCGGTAACCGAACGCGTCCGCCGCTTGGAACGCGACAACCTTATCACCGGCTATCACGCCCATCTGAATCCTCATGCTTTAGGTCAAAGCCTCTTGGTCTTTGTCGAGCTAAAACTGCGTTCCAAATCCGGCAATATTTTTGAAGACTTCAAACGCGAAGTGCTGAAGATTCCGCAAATTCTGGAATGCCACTTAGTC
The DNA here is from genome assembly GCF_003044645.1 of Neisseria subflava. GTDB lineage: Bacteria > Pseudomonadota > Gammaproteobacteria > Burkholderiales > Neisseriaceae > Neisseria > Neisseria subflava_B. The sequence continues at coordinate 21,299 of NZ_POXL01000003.1, read as the reverse complement.
TCCGGCGAATACGACTACCTTATCAAAGTCCGCCTGCCCAATATGTCCGCCTATCGCGATATGCTCGGCAATATCTTGCTGCAACTGCCGGCTGCTTCCGAAAGCCGCAGCTATGTTGTCATGGAAGAAGTCAAAGAAGAAGTAGTATTAGACATCTAATTCTATTCGATAAACAAAGGCCGTCTGAAAGATTACAACATTCAGACGGCCTTTATTTTAAATAGGCAAAAAAATGCACACATCCGACAGAATGTGTGCCAAGTCTACAAAGGAGAAATAGAGGAGAAACTATTAACTGACTACTCGAACCAGCTAACGAAACGAATTATGCGACAAGAGCTTCAACCGCGCAAGTATTTTTCTTGTAAAGTTTCTTAATTATTCGATTTACAGATCTTAAATGTAATCATGTTTCAATGCAGATAAAAAAATGCGCATACCGTTTTGATATGCGCCAAGTCTACAAAGGAGAAATAGAGGAGAAAAATCAAGCTGCATCAAGCAACTCAACGGCGCGAATTATCCTAGCTTTCTACCCGTCTGTCAACTGTTTTCCTATCTATTTTCAAGTATTTTGCTAAAAAACAACAAATCCGCTATTCCCCTCTTTTTCTTGCTATTTTCGCCCATATATAAAAAGAATTTAGGGCCGTCTGAAACATATATTGCCACTAAAGATAAACGGCTCCATACTCACACATTCATAGTCCATATCAACCCGACCCAAAGACCATGACCACCCCACTTTCCCTTACCGTCGTCGGTCATACCAACACAGGCAAAACCTCACTCTTACGTACGCTTTTGCGCGACAGTACCTTCGGCGAAGTGAAAAACGCGCCATCTACCACGCGCCATGTCGAAGAAGCCCTTATCAACGACGGCGACGACAGCTTGGTTTACCTCTACGACACCCCGGGCCTCGAAGATGCCGGCGGCGTGTTGGACTGGCTGGAAACCCACACATCCGCACGCGATGACGGCATCGAGCGCATCCAGCAATTCCTCAACAACCATGAAGCGCATCACGAATTCAACCAAGAGGCCAAAGTGCTGCGCCAAGTCATGCAAAGCGACATGGCCATGTATGTTATCGATGCGCGGGAGCCCGTCCTTAACAAATACAAAGACGAGCTGACCATTTTGTCTTGGTGCGCCAAGCCCATCATGCCCGTGTTCAACTTCACCCAAAATCAAGACCTGACCGCTTGGACCAATATGCTCGCCCGCAGAAACCTGCATGTTTACGCCGGTTTCGATACCGTTGCCTTCGACTTTGAAGGCGAAATCCGATTGTGGGACAACCTTGCCACCATGTTACCTAAGCGCGACATCCTAGACCGCCTCATCAATATGCGCCGTCGCGAGTGGCAACGGCTGGATACGGAAGCGCGCCGTGAAATTGCTGATTTTCTACTGGATGCCGCCGCATTCACCCAAGAAATTGCCGAAAACGACGACCCTGCCCCGACTTTGGAAGTCATGCAATCGGAAATCCGCCAACTTGAGCGGCAAATGCAACAACGCCTGTTCACACTTTACCGCTTCTATCACGACGAAGTCGGCAGCGACAGCACATGGATGCCCAAAGCCTTCAAACAAGATCCGTTTGACAGCGAGTTGCTCAAACATTACGGCATCCGTACCGGTACCGGCGCAACCGCAGGCGCTCTCATCGGCCTGGGTTTGGACATTGCCACGCTTGGCGGCTCGCTTGGTTTGGGCACAGCCATCGGCGGACTGTTGGGCGGCATTTTGCCCAATGCCCAAGACATCACCGACAAAATCAACGGCCGACAAACCCTGCATACCGATCCGGAAACCCTTACCCTGCTCGCCGCACGCGCACTGGATTTGTTGCACGTCTTGCAAACGCGCGGCCACGCTGCCCAATCGCATATCGAGTTAAACGAACGCAAAGCGCCATGGAATGCAGCCAAATTGCCAAGCGAACTCAACAAAGCGCGCAGCAACCGCAAATGGTCTTCGCTCAACACACACCAGCCCGAAGCCAGCCGCAACGAACGCGCAGCCTATGCCGCCACTTTAAGCGAGAAATTGAAAGCTTAGAATTGTCGCATAACAAAAAGGCCGTCTGAAACCTAAATGTTTCAGACGGCCTTTTAATCTTAGCAAATACTTATTCAGCAGCTTTGGTTTCGCGTTTCAAACCGCCGCCAAGTGCTTTATACAAGTCGGCAAGGTTTTCCAAACGGGTCAGCTGATTAGCCAAAAGAGCAGTTTCTGCGCCGTAACTGCTGCGCTCGGCATCCAGCAAATCCAATGCACTGGATACGCCATGTTTGTAGCGCAGGCTGATGAGGCGCAGGCTGTCGTTGTAAGCACGGCTTTGTTTGCTCAAAGCGGCATAGCTTTTATCCAGCTGCTCGCGTGCAACCAAAGCATTGGAAACGTCTTTGAATGCGGATTGAACAGCGGCTTCATAAGCAACGATTTGTGCCTGTTGGCGCAGTTTGGCTACGTCAAGATTGGCTTTGTTTGTGCCCCAGTCAAAGATAGGCAGAGTAATGGATGGTGCAAAAGCCCAAATACCCGTGCCGCTCTTAAACAGGCCGCTCAACTCTCCGGAAGCTGTACCGACCGAACCGGTCAGGCTGATGCGTGGGAAAAACGCCGCACGTGCCGCACCGATATTGGCATTGGCTTGTTTGAGCGCGTGTTCGGCCGCACGGATATCCGGACGGTTGAGCAACACGTCCGAACTCAAACCGGCAGGCAGTTTGGTCATTTTGAACTGTTTGCTCAAAGACAAACCGGCAGGCAGGTCTTCGGGCAAAGGTTGATTAATCAACATAGCCAAGGAATTGCGCGCTTGCTCGCGATTTTTCACCGCGGATGCGTAATCGGCTTTGGCCGATTCAATCAGGGCTTCCTGTTGGCGCAAATCAACGGCGGAAATCACACCGGCCTTATGGCGTAATTGCGAGAGCTTGTAAGTCGCTTCACGGGTTTGCAATACGCGTTGTGCCAATGCCATGGTTTCTTCGGCGTAGCGTTCGTTAAAGTAGGCTTTGGCAACGGTAGAAATCAGGGTTAGATGCGCTGCATCACGGTTGGCGGCCACATTGAAATAACCTTGCAACGCGGCTTCGCTAGTACTGCGGATACGGCCGAAAAGGTCGAGTTCATAAGAGGCTGCGCCCAAACCCACGCTGTATTGGCTGCTGACGCTGCCGCCGCTCAAACTGCCTTGACGCGAACCTGTACCGCTGGCATTGACGGTTGGCAACAAATTATTACGCGCAATCATATATTGCTTGCGGTAGATTTCCGCATTCAGTGCGGCTGTACGCAAATCGGTATTACGTTCCAATGCGATGTCGATTAGACGGTGAAGACGCGGATCGGCAAAGTAATCTTGCCAACCCAATTCGGCGACACGGATACCGTCGTCAACAGTGTCGTATTTAAACGTATCGGCCACGGCAACTTGGGGCTGCTCATATTTTGGCATCATGGTACAGGCCGACAAAGCCACAGCGGCGGCAACGGCAGTCAGTACAGATTTGAATGTAATCTTCTTCATTTTAGAATCCTTTAGCATTTGAGGCCGTCTGAAAAGTTTCAGACGGCCTTTGCTTTAGTGCTTGTCTGAATCGTGTTTACCGTCTTCAATCATGCCGGCTTCAGCGGCGTGTTTGGCGGCCATCTCATGCTCGTGTGCAGTTTCTTTAAAGAATTTACGCACAACCACATAGAACAAAGGCACAAGGAACACGGACAGAATCGTACCGATCAACATACCCCAGAACACGGTCGTACCAATCGCACGTTGGCTGGCGGAGCTGGCACCGCTGGCAACATAGAGTGGTACCACGCCCAAGATGAAGGCGAACGAAGTCATGATAATCGGACGGAAACGCAGGTGTGCGGCGGCAAGCGCAGCTTCAAGCGCGCTCTTACCTTGCGCTTGCAGGTCCTTGGCGAACTCGATAATCAAAATCGCGTTTTTCGCACTCAAACCCATCACCGTAACGAAACCGACTTGGAAGTAGATATCGTTAGCGTATGCCGGAATGCTGCCCAGCAGCGCTTCAAACATGTTACGGCCGGTCACGCCCAATGCCGCGCCAATCAAACCCAACGGAATCACAAGGATAACCGCCAACGGGATAGACCAGCTTTCGTACAAAGCAGCCAATACCAAGAATACAGCGGCAGCGGCCAATGCGTACAACACGACAGTTTGTGAGCCGCCTTTAGCCTCTTCACGAGACTGACCGCCCCATTCCAGACTGTAACCGCCGCCCATTTCATCAACCATTTGCTGCACCGCAGCCATGGCCTGACCGGAAGATACGCCATTAACAGGCGAGCCGGAAAGCTCCATTGCCGGATAACCATTGAAGCGGACGCTTTGTTCCATACCGTTTTCCCAAGAAACAGTAGCAATGGTAGAAAGCGGTACGGCCACGCCGGATTTGTTCGGTACAGTCAGGTTCAGAATATCGGCAGGCTGCATACGGGCACTCGCATCAGCTTGTACCATCACGCGTTGCAGACGGCCTTGATTCGGGAAGTCGTTTACATAAGACGAACCCAAAGCAGAAGCCAAAGCAGTACGGATATCAGAGAACGAAATACCTTGTGCGGCTGCTGCGGAACGATTGATATCGATTTTCAACTGCGGCGCATCTTCCAAACCGCTCGCACGAACGGTACTTGGGTCAAACAAACCGCTTTTGCGCATTTTGTCAATCAGCTCATTGCGTTTGGCCAACAATGCGGCATGACCGGTATTGTTGCGGTCTTGCAGGTTGATGGTCAAACCGGAATCATTGCCCAACTCCATAATCGGAGGTGGAACGATGGCGATGCCAAAACCGTCTTTCAGCGTCCCCATCATCATGCCGGTCAGTTTGCCTGCAACGGAAGTCGCATCGCTGCCCGGCGCTTTACGCTCGCTCCAGTCTTTAAGCACGGCAAAACCCATAGCCATATTTTGACCGCTACCCGAAAAGCTGAAACCGGAAACAGTAAGAATATTTTCAATTTCAGGAATTTTTTTTGCCAATTGGGTAACTTGAGCCAGCGTCGCATCAGTACGCTCTTTGGTCGCACCCGTTGGAAGTTGCACGCTGACCATGACGAAGCCTTGGTCTTCGGTCGGCAAGAAGGAAGTCGGCAGGCGCATAAACAAGAATACGCCCACAACAGTCAAACCAATATAGACAACCATCATGCGCAAAGTCTTGCGCAAGACTTTGGCAACCCAGCCTTCGTAGCCGTACGTCCAGTTGTCGAATTTCTTGTTAAACCAACCGAAGAAACCTTTTTTCTCTTCGTGATGCCCCTTCTGAATCGGTTTGAGCATGGTGGCACACAATGCCGGAGTCAGCGTCAAAGCAAGGAATGCGGAGAAGCCGATCGATGCCGCCATGGTCAAGGCAAACTGTTTGTAAATGTTACCGGTTGCACCGCTAAACATTGCCAGCGGCACAAATACGGACATCAACACGGCAGTAATACCGATCACCGCACCGGAAATCTGACCCATCGCTTTTTTGGTTGCAGCCTTAGGCGACAGACCTTCGCTCGCCATAATACGCTCAACGTTTTCAACGACCACAATCGCGTCATCGACCACAATACCGATCACCAATACCATCGCAAACATGGTCAATACGTTAATCGACATACCCATGTATGAGATAAAGGCAAAACCGCCCAACAGGGAAATCGGCACAACAATGGTCGGAATCAACGTATAGCGGATGTTTTGCAGGAAGAGATACATCACCAAGAATACCAATACGATGGCTTCCAAAAGTGTATGGATCACTTTCTCAATCGAAATTTCCACAAATTTGGAAGTATCGTAAGGTGTTTTCCAGCTCATTCCTTCCGGAAAATATTTTTGCAGTGTCGCCAATTTTTCCTTCACTGCAGTGGCGGTTGCCAAAGCGTTACCGCTGTTGGACAGCATCACTGCCATACCAGTAGTGTTCACACCGTTCAAGCGGGTGGAAGAGGAATAGTCTTCCATACCCAAGCCGACTTTTGCCACATCTTTCAGATAGACATTAGAGCCGTCGGTATTGGATACCAAAATGATGTTGCCGAACTCTTCAGCCGTTCTTAATTGTCCTTCCGCAGTAACGGTCGCCGAAATGGTCTGACCTTCAACAGCAGGGAGAGAACCGATGGAGCCTGCTGAGATTTGAATGTTTTGTGTCGCAAGCGCATTGGTTACCGTAGCAAAAGACAAGTTGTAGTTTTGCAGTTTTTTCGGGTCAACCCAAACACGCATGGCACGTTGCGCACCAAACAACTGCACCTTACCTACACCGTCGACACGCTGCAATTCAGGCACGACGTTGCGCTGCGCGTAGTCGTTCATTTCCTCGGTGGATTGTATGTCTGACGAGAGCATCACAATCATCAGGAAGTTTTCACGCGCCTTGGATACAGTAACGCCGTATTGCTGCACGGTGGCAGGCAGGTTGCTCAATACTTCGGAAAGTTTATTCTGCACCTCTACCTGCGCCAAATCTTCATTGGTTTCAGGCGTAAACGTCAAATTCACGCTGCCGCTGCCGCTGGAATCGGCGGAGGTGGTCATATAGTCCAAACCTTCCACACCGTTCATATTTCGTTCGATAACGGCCAGCACGCTGTCTTCCATTACCTGAGCAGAAGCGCCCGGATAAGTAGCGCGCAAAGTAATGGTCGGTGCAGCAACGGACGGATATTGGGAAATCGGCAGTTTTTGAATGCCGAAAATACCCGCTGCGATGATAAAAATCGCAATAACCCATGCAAAGATGGGGCGGTCAATAAAAAACTTAGACATTCACGCGTTCCTTATTTGGCTTCAGATGCAGCTTTAGCTTCAGGCTTGGCCTCGGATGCAGCTTGGCCGTCCGAAACTGCCGGTGTTGCTGCCGCAGCGTTTGCGGGCGGCGTCCATTCTTTCGGCGTTACTTTTTTAGCACCCGAAATACCAGCAATGCTGATGCCTTCAACAATCACTTTGTCGCCGTCTTTCAGGCCGTCTGTAATAACCCAATTGGTACCTTGCTGTTGGGCTACGGTCACGACACGCGCTTCCATTTCGCTCTTGTCATTCACCACCATCACCGTATCTTGCGAACCGCGGGTAACTGCTTGTTGCGGCACCACAAATGCATTATCCACTGCCACTTGTTCCATCAACACGCGCACATACAAGCCCGGCATCAAGATATTTCTGTCATTAGGAATGGCAGCGCGCAAGGTAATTTGACCGGTCGTTTCGTTAACAGTCGGATCTGCAAACAGCAGACGGCCTTTTTCAGGGTAAACCGTACCGTCATCAAATTTGATATCCACTGCAATCGCGCCGTTTGCCGCCAACAATTTGCCTTCGGCAACCTGTTGACGCAGTTTCATGACCTCACTCGCAGACTGGGTAACGTTGACATACATCGGATTGGTTTGTTGGATGGTGGCTAAAACGGTGGTATCGCCGGAATTCAGCAGCGTACCTTCAGAAACTTTAGATTGACCGATAAAGCCGGAAATCGGCGCAGTAATGCGGGAACGGTTCAGACTGATACCGGCAGATTTGATGGCTGCTTGAGCGGATTTGACGCCTGCCTCTGCTGAACGCTTGGCCGTTACGGCCGCATCATATTCTTGTTGGCTGATGGCATCGGCAGCAACCAGCGGTTTGTAGCGGGCCAGGTCGGCATTCGCTTTGGCCAAAGTAGCTTGCGCACTCGCCAACTGGGCGTGTGCGCTTTCTAAGTTTGCTTCATAAGTCGAGCTGTCGATTTGGTACAAAGGCTGACCGGCTTTAACATAGCTGCCCTCTTGAAACAGACGTTTTTGCAGAATACCGCCGACTTGGGCGCGAACTTCGGCAGTACGCAATGATTCCAGACGGCCTGGCAATTCAGTTGTCAATGCAACGGTTTCTGGATGCACAGTAACCACACGGACTTCAGGTGCAGGTTGTTTTTGCTGTTGCTGACTGCCTTGCGCCTGCTGGCCGGCTGCTTTTTCATCGCCTTTGCCGCAAGCGGAAAGCGCCAACGCAGTAGCTGCTGCAATTGCCGCGACACGCATCATTTTAGAAGCATAAAGAGCCATAATTTTCCTATCTCTATGATAAATAAGGGTTTGACTAATTAAAAATTGATTACTTTAATCTCATATTTCGCAAACAGAAATTGCCTGCTTTTGTGAAAAACAGGCTGATTATATAGTGTTGAGAAACACTATCAAGTATTGAATTGAATTATACATACATTCTTGCATGTTCAGAAGTAATTTTTTATAATCCGAACCATAAATTTACATTTCCTACAAAACAACTATGAGAAGAACCAAAACCGAAGCCTTAAAAACCAAAGAATATCTCATGCTTGCCGCATTGGATACGTTTTATCAGAAAGGCATTGCCCGCACCTCGCTCAACGAAATCGCCCAAGCCGCAGGCGTAACGCGCGGCGCGCTGTATTGGCATTTCAAAAACAAAGAAGATTTGTTTGACGCCTTGTTCCAACGGATTTGCGACGACATCGAAAGCTGCATGAAAGAAGACTCGAACAACAATAACGAACAGGCCTGGCCAAGCTTCCGACTGACCCTGACCCGCTTTTTCGAGCGCCTGCAACACAACGATCTTCATTATAAATTCCACAGCATTTTGTTCTTAAAATGCGAACACACCGAGCAAAACGAGGCAGTCATTGCCATCGCTAAAAAACACCAATCCTTATGGCGTGAAAAATTCGTTGCGGTACTGACCGATGCGGTACAACAAAAAGCCCTGGCGGATAACTTAGACATCGACATGGCGGTCATCTTCATCAAGTCTTCATTAGACGGCTTGATTTGGCGCTGGCTTTCCTCAGGTCAAGGCTTCGATTTGGCGCAAACTGCTCCACGCATGATTGAAATCATCATTAATACACTGGAAAACCATCCGCAATTAAGAAAACAATCATAAACATCAAAAATAAAAGGCCGTCTGAAACATTAAAAGTTTCAGACGGCCTTTTGGTTCAAATCTAATTAACGTGTTACCGGTTTGTAACGGATACGTTTCGGTTTCGCGCCCTCTTCGCCCAAACGGCGTTTCTTGTCGGCTTCGTATTCCTGATAGTTGCCGTCAAAGAACACCCATTTTGAATCGCCTTCGCAAGCCAAGATATGCGTAGCGATGCGGTCGAGGAACCAGCGGTCGTGCGAAATCACCATCACGCTGCCGGCAAATTCCAGCAATGCATCTTCCAACGCGCGCAGGGTTTCCACGTCAAGGTCGTTGGACGGTTCGTCCAACAGCAACATATTGCCGCCGCTCAACAAGGTTTTTGCCAAGTGCAAACGTCCGCGTTCGCCGCCTGACAATTGACCTGCGATTTTGCTTTGGTCGCTGCCTTTGAAGTTGAAACGACCCAAATATTGGCGGGCGGGAATTTCAAACTGTCCGACCTGCAAAATGTCGCGGCCTTCGGCAATGTTGTCGAACACGGTTTTGTCGTTTTGCAAACCTTCGCGGCTTTGATCGATCAGGCTCATTTTCACGGTTTGGCCGATTTTCACTTCGCCGGAATCGGGCTGCTCTTTGCCCGCAATCATTTTGAACAGCGTCGATTTACCTGCGCCGTTCGGGCCGATGATGCCGACAATCGCGCCCGCAGGCACTTTGAAGCTCAAATCGTCAATCAGCACTTTGTCGCCAAACGATTTGGAAACATTCACAAATTCAATCACTTCGTTACCCAAACGCTCGGCGACAGGAATGAAGATTTCCTGCGTTTCATTGCGTTTTTGGTATTCGTAGTTGCTCATTTCTTCAAAACGCGCCAAACGCGCTTTGGACTTGGCTTGGCGGCCTTTGGCATTCTGGCGTACCCATTCCAATTCCTGCTTCATCGCTTTCACGCGCGCGGCTTCGGATTTCGCCTCGTTTTCCAAGCGTTTTTCTTTCTGCTCCAGCCAAGACGAGTAATTACCTTTCCACGGGATACCGTGTCCGCGGTCGAGTTCCAAAATCCATTCGGCGGCGTTGTCCAAGAAGTAGCGGTCGTGCGTTACCGCAACGACTGTACCGGGGAAGCGCACCAAGAATTGCTCCAGCCATTCCACCGATTCCGCGTCCAAGTGGTTGGTCGGCTCGTCCAGCAAAAGCATATCAGGTTTACTCAACAAGAGTTTGCACAAAGCCACACGGCGTTTTTCACCGCCGGACAGATTGCCGATTTTGGCATCCCATTCCGGCAGGCGCAGCGCATCGGCGGCGATTTCCAATTCGTGTTCCGCACCGCCGCCCGTGGACGAACCCGCCGCGATAATTGCTTCCAAGCGGCCCTGTTCTTCCGCCAGCGCATCAAAATCCGCATCAGGATTGGCGTACTCGGCATACACTTCTTCCAAACGTTTCTGCGCCGCAGCCACTTCGCCCAAACCGCTTTCCACTTCCTCGCGCACGGTTTTCTCAGGATCAAGCTCAGGCTCTTGCGGCAGGTAGCCGATTTTAATGCCGCCCATCGGCACGGCTTCGCCCTCAAATTCTTTATCCACGCCCGCCATAATCCGCAGCACGGTAGACTTGCCCGCGCCGTTCAAACCGAGCAGGCCGATTTTCGCGCCGGGGAAGAAGGAAAGGGAAATATCTTTAATGATGGTTTTCTGCGGCGGCACAACCTTGCTCACGCGCAGCATAGAATAGACGTATTGTTGGGACATAGTTTTCTCGTTTCCGTCAAACAAATTTCAGACGGCCCATTTTAACCTATTGCCCCAATACTTGCTTGTTCAAATGCCGTCTGAAAATAGAAATAAGCATCAAAATATACACCGAGCCGAACCGATACCCTCATTGCCCGACGGTATCAATGCCAAACCGCAGAAAATTTGATTTAAGCCAGTTTATCCTTGAACTGGCATTGCCAATATCCGGCGCGCTTCATAAAATGCACCTAATATCCTTGAAAGTACGCACACAAACAATAACGACAGAGAACACCACACCAAGGAACCTTTCAGATTTCTCAATAAAAATACTTTTTAAAAAAAGGATTTACCTCATGTCGGAAAATACGCAAAAAACAGCAAAACAAGGTTTGCCGTCACTGGCAAAAAGTACGATTTGGATGCTGAGCTTCGGCTATCTCGGCGTTCAGACGGCCTTTACCCTTCAAAGCTCGCAAATGAGCCGAATTTTTCAAACGCTAGGCGCTGACCCGCACAATTTAGGCTGGTTTTTCATCCTGCCGCCGCTGGCCGGTATGCTGGTTCAGCCGATTGTGGGCTACTACTCAGACCGCACTTGGATGCCGCGCCTGGGAGGCCGTCGCCTGCCCTATCTGCTTTACGGCACGCTGATTGCGGTCATCGTGATGATTCTGATGCCGAACTCGGGTAGCTTCGGTTTTGGCTACGCTTCTTTGGCGGCTTTGTCGTTCGGCGCGCTGATGATTGCGCTGTTGGACGTGTCGTCGAATATGGCGATGCAGCCGTTTAAGATGATGGTCGGCGACATGGTCAACGAGGAGCAGAAAAGCTACGCCTACGGGATTCAAAGTTTCTTAGCGAATACGGGCGCGGTTGTGGCGGCGATTCTGCCGTTTGTGTTCGCGTATATCGGTTTGGCGAACACGGCCGAAAAAGGCGTCGTGCCGCAGACCGTGGTCGTAGCATTCTATGTGGGCGCAGCCTTACTGATTATTACCAGTGCGTTCACCATCTTCAAAGTCAAAGAGTATGATCCGGAAACCTACGCCCGCTACCACGGCATCGACGTGGCTGCGAATCAGGAAAAAGCCAACTGGTTCGAACTCTTAAAAACCGCACCTAAAGCGTTTTGGACGGTGACTTTGGTGCAATTCTTCTGCTGGTTCGCCTTCCAATATATGTGGACTTACTCAGCAGGCGCGATTGCAGAAAACGTTTGGCAGACAACCGATGCCTCTTCCGTAGGCTACCAAGAAGCGGGCAACTGGTACGGCGTTTTGGCGGCGGTACAATCCATTGCTGCCGTTATCTGCTCATTTATTCTGGCAAAAGTACCGAATCAATACCATAAAACCGGTTATTTCGGTTGCTTGGCTTTGGGTGCACTCGGTTTCTTCTCCGTTTTCTTCATCAGCAATCAATACGCGCTGGTGTTGTCTTATACCTTAATCGGTATTGCGTGGGCCGGTATTATTACCTATCCTTTGACGATTGTAACCAATGCCCTCTCCGGCAAACACATGGGTACTTATTTGGGTCTGTTCAACGGCTCTATCTGTATGCCTCAAATCGTCGCCTCTCTGCTGAGCTTTATTCTCTTCCCTATGCTGGGCAGCCATCAGGCAACCATGTTCTTGGTTGCAGGCGCGGTCTTGCTGCTGGGAGCCTTCTCAGTATGTCTGATTAAAGAGACCCACGGCGAATAATCCATCAATACCATCGGCAAAGGCCGTCTGAAACCTTTGCCGAACTTACAATTTTAATAACAGGAGCTTCATAAATGTATACAAGAATCATGGAAATCAGCCCTTGGACGCTGCGTTCGGCAAAACTGGAAAAAGAACACAAACGGCTGCAAGAGAGCCTGACCAGCTTGGGCAACGGCTATATGGGTATGCGCGGCAACTTTGAAGAAACCTACTCCGCCGACAGCCACTTAGGCACCTACATCGCCGGCGTTTGGTTTCCCGACAAAACCCGCGTCGGCTGGTGGAAAAACGGCTATCCAAAATATTTCGGCAAAGCCATCAACGCGCTTAATTTCAGCAAAGTCAAAATCTTTGTCGATGGGCAGGAAGTGGACTTGGCGAAAAACGACGTTGCCGACTTCTCCGTCGAACTCGATATGAAGCACGGCGTATTGCGCCGCTCGTTCACCGTATTCGGCGTGCGTTTCGATGTATGCAAATTCCTGTCCGTCGCGCAAAAAGAGCTGGCTCTCATCCGCTGGGAAGCCGTATCCGTCGACGGCAAAACCCACCAAGTCCGCATCGATTCCATCATCGACGCCGACGTGAAAAACGAAGACTCCAACTACGAAGAAAAATTCTGGCAGGTATTGGACAAAGGCGTTTCAGACGACCGCTCCTACATTGCCACCCAAACCGTCGCCAACCCCTTCGGCGTGGAACAATTCATCGTCAATGCAGAGCAAACCTTCGCCGGCAGCTTCAAAGCTCTCGGCGGCAGCCAAACTGACTGGCAAGTCTCCAATTCTTTTGAAGCCGAAGTCGGCGGCACGCCCGAAACCTTTGAAAAACGCGTGATTGTTACCACCAGCCGCGATTATCAGGGCTTGGAAGCAGTGAAAGCCGCCGGTCGCGCCTTATCGGAAAAAATCGCAGGCGTTGCGTTTGAAACCTTGCTGGACGCACACAAAGCAGGCTGGCTGCACCGTTGGGAAATCGCCGACGTGGTCATTGAAGGCAGCGACGAAGCGCAACAAGGCATCCGCTTCAACCTGTTCCAACTGTTCTCCACCTACTACGGCGAAGACGCGCGCCTGAACATCGGTCCAAAAGGCTTTACCGGCGAAAAATACGGCGGTGCGACCTATTGGGACACCGAAGCCTACGCCGTGCCGCTCTATCTCGCACTGGCTGAACCCGAAGTTACCCGCAACCTGCTGCAATACCGCCGCAACCAACTGCCGCAGGCGCAACACAACGCGCGCGAACAGGGTTTGGCGGGTGCACTCTATCCGATGGTAACGTTTACAGGCGTCGAGTGCCACAACGAATGGGAAATCACCTTCGAGGAAATCCACCGCAACGGCGCGATTCCTTACGCCATCTACAACTACACCAACTACACCGGCGACGAGGGCTATCTTGCCAAAGAAGGCTTGGAAGTCTTGGTCGAAGTGTCCCGCTTTTGGGCGGACCGCGTCCACTTCTCCAAACGCAACGGCAAATACATGATTCACGGCGTAACCGGCCCGAACGAATACGAAAACAACATCAACAACAACTGGTACACCAACACCCTCGCCGCATGGGTATTGGACTACACCCGCGAAGCCTTGGCGAAATACCCGCGTCCGGATTTGAACGTGCGTGCCGCCGAGTTGGAAAAATGGGCGGACATCAGCGAGAATATGTACCGTCCGTATGACGAAGAACTCGGCGTATTCGTCCAACATGACGGATTCCTCGACAAAGACATCCGCCCCGTGTCCGCGCTTTCGCCCGACGATTTGCCGCTCAACCAGAAATGGTCGTGGGACAAAATCCTGCGTTCGCCCTTCATCAAACAGGCGGACGTATTGCAAGGCATCTACTTCTTCGGCGACCATTTCAATATCGACGAAAAACGCCGCAACTTCGACTTCTACGAGCCGATGACCGTGCACGAAAGCTCGTTGTCGCCTTGTATCCACGCCATCCTCGCCGCCGAACTGGGCAAAGAAGAAAAAGCTGTGGAAATGTACCGGCGCACCGCCCGCCTGGACTTGGACAACTACAACAACGACACCGAAGACGGTCTGCACATCACCTCCATGACCGGCTCGTGGCTCGCCATCGTCCAAGGTTTCGCCCAAATGAAAACCTGGGGCGGCAAACTCAGCTTCGCACCGTTCCTGCCGGGCGCGTGGACAGGCTACGCCTTCCACATCAACTACCGAGGCCGTCTGATTAAAGTCGCCGTCGGCAAAGAAAATGTCGTCTTCACCCTGCTCAAAGGCGAACCGCTTGATTTGCAGGTGTACGGCAAAGACATCACGCTCGACGGCAGCCACACCGCCGCGTTAAACAAATAAGGAGGGCGAAAAATGACGTTTACCGCAGTCCTCTTCGATCTCGACGGCGTGATTACCGATACCGCCGAATACCACTACCGCGCGTGGAAAAAGCTCGCCGAAGAACTGGGCATCGGCATCGACCGCAAGTTTAACGAGCAGCTCAAAGGCGTATCGCGCGACGATTCGCTCAAACGCATCCTCGCGCACGGCGGCAAAACCGTCGGCGAAGCCGAGTTCGCCGAACTGACCCGCCGCAAAAACGACAACTACGTCGAGATGATTCAGGCAGTCAAACCCGAAGACGTGTACCCCGGCATTTTGCCGCTGCTGGAAGCATTGAGGGCAAACGGCAAAAAAATCGCCCTCGCGTCCGCCAGTAAAAACGGCCCGTTCCTGCTCGAACGCATGGGGCTGACCCACTTCTTCGACGCCATTGCCGACCCTGCCGCCGTCGCACATTCCAAACCCGCCCCCGACATCTTCCTCGCCGCAGCCGAGGGCGTGGGCGCAGACATCCACCAATGCATCGGCATTGAAGACGCCGCTGCCGGCGTCGCCGCCATCAAAGCCGCCGGCGCCTTGCCTATCGGCGTGGGCAAAGCCGAAGACTTAGGCAGCGACATCGCGCTGGTGTCCGACACCGCCGAGCTGACCTACGCCTACTTGCAAAACGTGTGGGAACAGTCGGGCAGATAAAATACTCAGGAAGTAGAAAGGCCGTCTGAAAACCAAATTTTAGGTTTTCAGACGGCCTAAGATCTTTCTAAAAAATCCCCTAAACTTCTACCAAGATACTTAGAGAATTTTGCAAAGCTCTTGTCGGTATTTCTAAAATGCAAGTGCCCACAGCGAACGGGCCAACAAAAACACAGATAACCCCAGTGTAATACTATTAAAGCGAGTTGCTCTCATATTGCAGCAAATTAATAGTATACAAACCAAACAACCGATTTGTATAAACGGTATCAACAGTACACCACCAGCCAACATAAACGAGGATATGATCGCCAGGGGCAACAATACCCACCAGGCAGGGATGTCATACCATCGAGCTTTCTTACTTAGCGATTGAAACCGAAAATCCTGTACAACCAAAGAAACTAAAGCCAAACCTGAATAATTGACGGATGCCATCCACCAAAATACATTTTTATCTGCTAAAGCCCACCAATATAAAATAGGCGATAATACTGTCAAAATCAAGAACACGCGCCTTGGAGATTGCAAGTAAAGTTTCCATGCCATAGCGGCATATACTGCTATCGCTGAGAAAACTGCACCTATGCCTGCTGAAATTAAAAGTTCCAAAGGCATGTTTGTAATATCATAATTAATAAGAGTCCTGCGAAATGCACTACCATTCTCCTCAGAGTAAAAAGCCTCTGATGCTGCGCTTGAAAAATTAGAGAAGAAAACCATGCATACGATATACAGTAGGATTAGCTGCAGTATTGAGCCTGTATATTGCCGTGGACCGCGCCCAAACTGTAACGCGTTGACAACGATCAAACAGGCAACCGTCCATGCAGTAAATGGGATAGTTGCAAAGAAATACAGTAATTGAGGAGTTTCTCCATTATCAAGTAGCACTCCCAAACCCAATACCAACCAGCCTATAACAAACCCCACCCATGCCAAAACTGGCGCAGCCAAAACTCGTGAATAAGCCATCTGCCACGGCGATAAAGAAGACATTCGTAACTGGTCAAATGTATTGGAAGATATGTCTTGTTTAAAACTCCTTTCTATTAAAATATAACCTGCCAAAGCTGACAGAGCCAAACCAAACCCACCTACCATAATCAAATGGTCTGACCATTCAGCACCTTCCCGTTTAGTGATAGCAAACAGCCCATACAAAATAAATATACCGGCAACCATACCCCAGTTTAAATTCAACCATAGCAATCGCTGAAACTCCGCGTTTACCATAATTTTTGGCGGTTTGATACGATTCATGCAGCCTCTCCCTGTTTTTTGACCTGCAAACTGTTTTGATAACTTTGCAGCAAAGTAGTTTTCACAATATCTGCCCCACTTAACGCCAAATCCCTCAACACAACATCACGGATAAGCCGTACACGTGCCTCATCGCCTGAATCAATTAATACCAACAATGCAGAATCATCTACTTTTACATCATAAACGTAATCCAATCCTTGCAATACACCTGCCGCAACACTGATTTCCTCAGTTGCAAAACACAAGCGCACAGTTTGACGATCAGTATTTTCATCCTGCAACGCCTGGAACGCCTGAATTCTCCCTTGCTTAATAACAAGCATATGGCTGCAATATTCGTCCAATTCAGACAAAATGTGACTGGATACCAATATCGTCATACCTTCCTTCTGCAATTTAAGCAGCAACAACGACAACTCATGCCGTACTTCAGGATCCAGGCCGCTAGCAGGTTCATCCAACAATAAAAATTTCGGCTTGTGAATAATGACCTGTCCAATACCTACGCGTTGCTTTTGGCCCCGCGAAAGTTCACTGATAAAACTACCAAGTTTATCTTCTAAACCCAAAAGTTGAACAGTTTCACTCAAAATTTCAGGTAAATTTTTCTCTGAAACCCCGCGCGAACTGGCAGCATAAGTCAAACATTCCAAAACAGTAAGATTCTGCGGCAATCCAAAAATATCAGGCAAATAGCCTAATTTAGCATAACTCTCGCGAGGGTTTTCTAAAACAGGCTGCCCATCTAAAAGAACCTTCCCACTACTTGGATTCTCCAAACCAGCCATACATCGCATCAGCGTCGATTTGCCTGCTCCATTCGGCCCAATCAGCCCTGTAATGCTTCCTTGAGGAAGCTGTACCGAAATATCATGCAGCACTTGCTGTTCATCGTAATGAAAATACAGATTTTCAATATTTATCATCAGTTGTCCTTATATTTCAGACGGCCTTATAGCCGCTGACATATTCAATAATGCATCATCATAACATTAAATACCACCAAAAAGATTTTCTAGATAACATCAAAATTATAAAAAGGCCGTCTGAAAAAACATGGTATTTTTCAGACGGCCTTCCTTATCAAATTTACTTAATTGGTTTTAAAGTAAGACAGTATGATATCCCAAATAGCCAGTACTTCATCTTCGCTGAGTTTCGTACCGTCTTTCTTGTCAGCGCCAAACTACATTATAATGCGCGGACTCCTACTACCGGTAGGTATTTACTATCTTCCTATTTAATCATTTTCAGTACCAAGATACCATTGAGATAGAGTTTTTCTTTATAGACAGTGTATTTAAAAACTCTATTTAGTAAACTTTTCCAATAAAAGATTACATAGCAATCTGAGGTGACTATTGGCTTAACATATTTATATAAATTTCATATTTTAATATCACTCAGATTTATCGAAGTTAGATCTGCAAAGTTCTGTAAACCTCGAGTTTGTTTCAGTAAGGCTATTTTCTACAACTAACTCTCCATTCGTGAAGCAAAACCATAATACTGAAGACTCTCTTTCATATTTTCCTGTTCGAACAGCCACAGAAAATGTTCCTTTATCTAATAGTGCTCTAGGAATAATAACTGTATTTTGTCCAGCAAGAATAACCTTTTCTTTATTTTTAGGTTGCTGTTCTATAGATTTCTTTATGCACTCTTCTTTAAATTTATCCCATTCTTGATATTGGCAATGAATATTAACATCATATTCATGAAGATATTCCCCATTTTTAAAAATTCCTAGAATAAATTCCCAAATGTAGTCATCCTCCTCAAGTTCAGGTGAAAAAACAACTACATTCTTTTGTGAATCTAAAATAGCATCTAACTTTACTGTTCGTTTTTCATAAAGAGCTGAAAAATAAATATAAAAAGGGAATATAATGGTAATAGCAATCAAACCAATTACAATTTTTGGGATTAGCATATAAATAAATTTTGCTAACCCTAATTTAGCGTCTCTCATTCATAAATCCTTATGCCATAACATACCCACTCAATACCATAATATAATCATTTATATTCTTATTTGCATTTCCCTGTTTGTTATGGGTAAACCTTGTTCCCATATCTGGCATCTTATTTCCATTCTGATCGTGTCTTAAAAATCGATAATAATAATCTTCCACTATAGAAGCCAACGCTTCTGGATTGTATGGTGTAACATCCATGAACAACGCATCTGGTAGTTTTCCTTTGATCTTTAATGATCTTAAAACTTGTTGTCTAGGTTTCATCTTATCAGATAATGAATAATTATACGGATTATATGCAAATTTTAATGCTTGACATTCTAATGCTATTACACTAAAGATTATTCCTGCATACTGATATTGCCACGCATGGGTTACCTCATGCACTAAAAGTGATAGATTAGCCGGAATTTTTCCACCTTTACTTCGTAGAGTAAAATCATCCATATAATAATGGTGATATTGGCTATCTGGCATACGATTTTGAGAAATAGGAACTGGGAAAACTAATTATCTCTCCATAGCATAATAGCATGTAGAAATCAGTCCATTTTTTCATCATTTCCATAAATTTTTAAACCATTTAATTAATGAATCAAACCAACTTTCTTGTATTCCTATCATTGTATTATTTTCAAGGAAATCAGTTTTATTTCTACATTTTCTAGAGGATGAGTCAATAGAACCTACTTTAACCTTTCCATCTTCCTCTATTATGCAATAATAATTTTTCATACCAATGAAATCAGCATATCCATACGTATTTGGCTGAAGCGTGATATCATAGACTTCATTACTTTTTAATACTATACCATCAAAATTATTATTATCTATAACAATACAATTTTCTTTATTTGGATAGTTTTTATCAAATGAATTTTCATAATACCAAGATCTATATTCTCCTAAGTCTGAATCAAAAAAACCTACGCCTAGCAAATAATTACCTGAAAGATTTTTCTTATTAGTATAAATGCACAACATATTGTTTTTTATGTTTATATCTACATCATTATCAGAATATGGAGATGGTGAAATTCCATATACTTTAATACTTATCATTAAGATAATAAAATAAAATATGTTTCTACTCATATCTTCATCCTCTTAAAAAATTAATAAAACTCAAAAAGAATAAAAATCTTTTCCTTTCCGATAAAAGCCCTTATTTATTGCTCTTCTTGAAATATTCTTGTTCTTGTTATTCTCTCCCCATCCCCATGCAACAGATTTTAATTTTTTATCGAGTGGATTTTTTAAAAAATCTCTTAAAACATATTCTCTTCTTGATTGCTCAGCTAGCAACGTAGGAAGATTACTTAGTTTTACTGCATAATTTTTATGATATTTAACTAAAAAATAATGGCAAATAATATCAGCCTGCTGCTCTATATTGAAATCCTTAAACTCCTTTTTTGCATCTACCCCTAGCAAATCGTAAAAATATGCCATCAATCTACCTGAAGGATGCTTCTGCGAGTAACCGCCTTTTGTAGAGATACTTACACCTCTGCAAGCAACGCAGATATCCATGGCAAAATACTGCCAGACATGAGCCATTTCATGGATAAACCAACGCTTTTCCTCTTCTATTCCACTAGAGAAATCTTTGATCTCATCATATTTCTTACTTGGCAAGTGTATTTCTCCAAACGGTGTCATTGCATTATCAGAGTGATCTGGCATACCCAACAACTCCCCTCTCACTATCCTTACTTTTTGATAAGGTATTGAGTCCTTAAAAATCAATTTTGCCAAAGAAATTTCTCCCACAGTCAGCTTTCTGGATTCAGGAGCCAGTGGAACGATGATCGGGCTTCCTGTATTGGTAGTGTTTAACAACTCGGTTGTCGCACTTTGCTGTTTAACGTTAGCCATAATTTACTCCTTTGTATCAATTTCAATGCGGATATTTTCCGGATTTGTTGTGGTTACGTAATGAGTTAGCCCATTTTGGTCTGTCCTTCCTTTTATTACAAGTCTATCATCCTGATAAATTTTATATAATACATTTGTTAAAACCTCCCCCGTCAATTCATCTTGCAATACAAATTGCCGGCCATATCTATGAAGAGGAGAAGCAGGAAGAAACACTTTATTTAATATGCTATTCGGCCCATTCACCACCAACGGCGCCCTTACCCGCACCACCTTCGGACTCCCGATCTCAACTTCCCCGTTGCTCAGTTTGATATATGCCCCTTTGCAGGTAATCAGAATCTCTTCCTTCGCCGCTATGGTGATTTTTCCTGTGCTGCTGGTTAACGTTGCATCCTTCAAAGCATTCAGCTGCAACTCGTCATTCTGTGCCTGTACGGTGACTGCGCCTTGATTGGCCTGCATCTTAATACCGCTGCTTTGCGCAAACAGGTTGAGGCTCTCTGCCGCATGGGCGGTCAGGCTTTGTCCTACGGTAATGTCGGTATTTGCCCCGCTGACCAGGTGGATGTTTTCATTGGCGGTGTGAAGTTGGCTTTGCTGTGTCGCGGTAGCGATGCCGGCCGGGGCAGTTTGGATCAAACCTGCCTCTTTCAGGTCTTTAAGGGCGTCTTTCAGACGGCCCCTTTGGGTTTCTTCATCGGTGTGGTGGTTGTTGGCCGTTTGGGCGGCTTTGTTCAGGCTTTTGGCCAGGGAGAGTGCTTGTTCGAGTT
>NZ_POXL01000002.1:0-368356 GCF_003044645.1 Neisseria subflava | reverse complement strand
ACTCAAATCGTGAGAAACGCGGAGAGAACGGCGAAGGCTTCGAATTGAGAACCGACGGTTGGGGTGCGGTACGGGCAGGCAAGGGCATACTCGTCAGCGCACAAAACCAAGACGCCGGCGGCAAAGTACTGGATATGGACGATGCCGTCGCCCAACTCGAACAAGCACTCTCCCTGGCCAAAAGCCTGAACAAAGCCGCCCAAACCGCCAACAACCATAACACCGATGAAGAAACCCAAAGGGGCCGTCTGAAAGACGCCCTTAAAGACCTGAAAGAGGCCGGCTTGATCCAAACCGCCCCCGCCGGCATCGCCACCGCAACAGAGCAAAGCCAACTGCACACCGCCAATGAAAACATCCACCTGGTCAGCGGGGCAAATACCGACATTACCGTAGGACAAAGCCTGACCGCCCATGCGGCAGAGAGCCTCAACCTGTTTGCGCAAAGCAGCGGCATCAAGATGCAGGCCAATCAGGGCAAAGTAGAAGTACAGGCACAGAATGACGAATTGCAGCTGAATGCCTTAAAGGATGCAACGTTAACCAGCAGTGCAGGGAAAGTCACCATAGCGGCGAAAGAAGAGATACTGATTACCTGCAAGGGGGCGTATATCAAACTGAGCAACGGGGAAGTTGAAATCGGAAGTCCGAAGGTGGTGCGGGTGAGGGCGCCGTTGGTGGTGAATGGGGCGAATAGCACTAACTTCAAATTCACTCAAGTTGGCGCAATTAAGCGTTACAGCAATAGATTGGATTTTGCTGAAAGTTTTGAAGGATTTGGGGATTTAACATCTCTAAAATATTTTGTACTTACTGAAAGCGGGGAGGAATTTGAAGGAAACCTTGATGAATATGGAAGAACCGGACGAATCACTTCAGCCACAGAAGAATATGCCAATTTTTTTGTAGGAGGAGGAGATTGGGTTTTGTCTGAGGATGAAACTTACATAGAACAAGATGATTACTTATGCAGTGATGATTTTGATAATTTAGATAAGGAATAAATGGCAAAATGCTACAGCTTAAACTTAAAAAATTATTCTTAATTTACATATTACTAACTGCGAATGCAGTAAGTCTTGCCAGCCAGAAAACCTTTGTTTCTCCAAATAATACATTAAAAATAACTAGGGAGTGTAATGAAAAAACAAATGAATGCGCTTTCTATCTTAATGAGAAGGCAATTATTGGAGACATCCCAAAAGACAAAGCGACATACAAATGGATTGAGGATATTTTTGCATTGAATATTAATCTAGGCTCGTATAATTCATATTTAGTTTTGGTTGATGGAGTCCATAAGCCTCAAACAGTATCAGGAGTTATTACTATAGACGCGCATACAAAATGTATCATGACTGCGGATAAATCAGGTATTTATTTTTATAAATTTTTCCAGCCAAAACCACTAAAGATTATTTTAAAACATAGTAAGCAATTTAATTTTGCAAAGGATGTTGTATCTTTGCAATCAATAGTTCAAGGAAAGTTTAAACAAAAAAAAGTAGCTATGAGTTATTTAAATCATGTTTATGAATCAGTCGATATGGTCATTGATAATCCTTGTGTGAAATAATTCGGAGATTGGTAATGTCACAATATTCTAAGGAATTTATCCTTTTTGTTTCTACGATTGCTGGCGAAGCTGCCAATAGCAGTCGTGCTTCCTGGAAGGCGATTGCCCATGTAATAATGAACCGATTTAAGTATAAAGAATGGAGAGACTACCAAACAATTACAGATATAATATTGAAAACAGGCTTTGATGCAGCAAAAGAAAAAAACCAACCTTTTTTAAATGTATATAACTCCCTATCGACGGGAAATCCATCCTCATTGGCTTTGCAAATTATTGCTGCGGTCAAGCCTATATATGATGGGATTATCAAAGACCCTACAGGAAAAGTCGTATTATATTACAGTCCTAAGGCTCAGCTTTACTTGAGTCAAAGAATGCCTCATAAATATAAGCGAGTACCGTCGTTATGGGACTTTAATCTTTTAGAAGAAGTCAAAATTTCAGGTACTGAAAATGATGATTTCAAATGGTATAGATATAAAAATGCGAACAAATCAAAAAGATTGCAAATAGTTAATCTTGACGGACAGGCTATCCCGGATGTTCCATATGAAATTACGCATAACAAACAAGGTCAGGAAAAAGTTATTGTCCAAGGGAAAACCGATCAAGAAGGTAAAACCAAAGAAATTCCATACCAACATGCAGGCAAAGACGTAACGATTAAAATTAACCAAAGCGCAGGCAAGCGTATGCCTAAGGCAAATATACAAGGTATGCTTTTGGTAACGGAGATTATTACGAAACTTATCAGCCCGTATCTCAAGCAAAGAGTTATATTGAAACCGGATGGAAAACCCGGAAACTATGCAGGAATGTATCACAAGGTCAAAAAAGGGGAGACTTTGACAAAGATTGCCCAAAAGTTAGGAACAACCGTAGAAGCATTGCTTCATGCAAACCCAAAAATTACAGATCCCAATAAAATCTATATCGGACAAAAAATCCGGCTTCCTGCAAAAACAGGTAGACCTGTTGCGAGAAAAGAAAACGGGGAAGTGAAAATAGATCGGCCTAAGGCACGGGAAACAAACACGCAGCCACCTGCCGAGAAAGTACAAACAAAATCTACCGTTAATACGGAAGCAAATACTCAAACAGGAAATAGGGAGGTAAAAATAGAAAAACCTAAGGCACAAGAAACAGGTAACCAACCATCTGCAAGAAAAGTGCAGATGAGTCCTTCCTCTGCTACAGGAACAGCTAGTCGACCAAAGGACGATAACGGAGAAAAACAAACTCCTCCCCAACCAAGACAGAAAAAGGAGGTAAAGCAAGTAAATTCCGTGGATGGGAAGCCTGTTACGGTGGTTAAGAAGAATAGAGAAATACATGATCAAAATGAAACAAAAATTAATAAACTTCATCCTCAATTTCAAGATAAAGTGAGAAGGTTTATTAAAAAAGTGTATGAACAACATCAAATTAAATTAAGAATTGTACAGGGATATAGGACATATAGAGAACAGGATGAGCTGTATGCCAAAGGAAGAACAATGCCTGGATCAAAAGTAACAAATGCAAAAGGAGGGCAAAGTAATCATAATTTTGGACTCGCAATAGATGTGTTTCCAATCTGGCAAGATGGTAGGATCCACATGGAAGATGATGCAGAGAATATTAGATTACTGAAATTGATCGCACATGTAGGAATTGAAGAGGGGTTAGCATGGGGAGGAAATTGGAGAAAATTTAAGGATTATCCTCATTTCGAATTGAAGGTTGGTAAAAATATGGCTCAACTAAGAGCAGCTGTAAAAGCTGCTGGTGGCGATCCTTTGGCTGTTAAATATGATATTTAGATGGAGTTGTTATGAAATCATTAAATATAATGCTAGCAATATTTACATTCTTTGTCTTATTATGTCAAAATGCATACGGAGTAAATTTAATTTTTACTTCTGAACTTGATGATGAAGAGTCAAGTTTAGAGGGAGGGGAACTAAAACTATTTAAAGATAGATTAAATCATTGTTTTATTACTTCAATTTACTATGGGGAGACAGGTAAGTCTTTGTATGTATATAATTTTAAAAAGGGAAATAAGTTAAGTTCAGGTACGTATAAAGAGTTTAAGTTTAAGGATGGTTATATTTCTAAAGATAAAAGAAATATATATATACTAATTAATAAGAAAGAATTAAATATTAATCATACTGAGGTTAGAAATGATTTTACTAATTTAATTAAGAAGATACCTAAATCAATTATTATTAAAAATTGTAACAATTAATTATCTTTATAATCTATAAGTAGTTTTATAGCAATGCTGTATGAATAAAATTCCTTTCAGACGGCCTTAGCCCTTTACAAAATTCCTTCCCCTCGACAGCCGAAACCTAAACAAAGATTTTCGGCTGTTTTTGTTTCAAATATCCACTGATTCTACTCAAATACCCCCTTAATCCCTCTTGGATACCCGCTTATGGGGTATCTGGCATGAAAACAGCCGAAATCCTGTGTTTGGGTTTTGGCTGTTTGGGTAAAGATGAAGAGGGATATTTTGCAAAGGTTTCTTCAGGTCAACCAGTAGTAATTAAATCAAAAAGAGACATGATCGAAGTAGGTAAAACCTACAAAGTTTTTCATTTTGATACCAAAGCAAGTAAACCAGGAGAGGATGATCCTCATTGGTCTGTAATGGGTCGATAATATTTCAAAGGGGTAAATTATGAGAATTAAACAAACTACATTATCTTGTTGTTTTTTATTTTGTATTGCTTGCACTCAGGCCGAACATGATGGGCAAAAGAACCAGGCACAGGAGAGACGTACTGATACCGTTTTAGAAAACAGACAACAGAAGCCTGATACTAAGCTATTAATTCCAATCAATAAAGTAACAAAAAGTGAAAATATTCTTTCGGATTTCGCTCAGGATCGTATTTTAGACTTACTCAATGCTACGGATTCAGAATGGATTGAATGTAAAGATGAAAAAGGTAAAAGAGTTAAAAATTTTCTGTATCCTTCAGATAGAATGTCTATTCAATTCAGAAGTATATCTGATGGATATATACACGAACTGGAGTATTGGAAAGACACATACAAAGAAATTCAGCAGCTCATTAAGTCAAAAAATATGAATATTCAAGATTTGAAATCAGAATATCTAGTATTAAATGCATATTCATTAAGTAGTAAAAGTAAGAATCCTATCTCAATGAAAAAAGTTGGTGCAGTTTATGTTTCTTCTGATAATAAATTGTTTGAGATTAAATTATTAGATGGTTCTTCTGCCCATATTGAGGTATTTAAAAATATTCCAAATTACCTTTTTGAAAGCCCTAATCCAGAATATGAATTAAGTAATGCTCTAGATTATTCTCCCTATTATTTTCGTTTTTGGTTTGATGGAGATAAAGAAAAACAAATATGCCGTTTAGAATATAATAATGATGTTATTGATTAAATATCATTAGGCAGAGGCCACTTCCTGTTACTATTGAGACGATGCTTTTGAATACATAACGCTCGATGATGTAATATTTCTCAGATTGTTAATATATCTATTCGATAAACATATTTTCTATATATTGAAACGCACTCGACAAGATACTCGTTTAGTATGCGTAACGGTTTGAAAATAAGCAGGTGTGGCGGTATTTATGCTTGATTCGCGGATTCAACGTACTTGTCAGAATGTTTTGCTCAATTCGACAAACATTCTGGATTTGCCGTATTCGTAGAACTTGTCGTTGCTCCATGTTTTGTTGTGGGCAATGGTCAGGCGCGGGGTGATGCCTTTGAAATGGAGGGCGCGGTGCCATACGGTCAGGGAGGCGGAGGCTTCTTTGTCGCGGCGGTTTTGTTCGTTGCTGAAGAAGCCGGGGGCTTGGTAACGGCGTTGGGCGGCGCTGAGGCGTAGGATGGTGGAGAGACCTTTGGGCCATTCTTGTCCCCATGTGGTGCGCAGGGCGTAGCGGTTGAAGCTGTCGCTTTTGTCGTCGCGGTTGCGTTCGCGGTAGAGGTCGATACCGGCCACCCAGTATTGGCGCGCGTTGCGGTAGTACATGATGGAGTTGCTGAGCAGTTGGCTGGTATTGTTGGAATGCTCGCGGCGGCTGTTTTTCAGACGGCCTGCTTCAAATGCGCTGAGGGTTTGCAGCTTGGGTTGCCACCAATGGTTGTAGTGGAGGCGTGCGCCGTTGGTGTAGGTGTAGGGGTCGTTGCCGTAGAAGCGGCGTTCGTGGAACGGGGTAATGCCGACGTCGTTGCGCTGGTCGGCATAGCCGATGCCTGCCGAGAAGCGTGTGGTGAGGTCGTTGTAGTTGGTGTGTTTGGGATAGATTTTGCCGTAATGGTCTGCGCCTGCCGTGGCATAGAAGCCGCGTGGCAGCGACCATTTTTTTTCTGCATCGATTTGGTAATGGACTGCGGTGGCATCGATGGGTTCGGGGAATGTCCAGCCTCGGAAGCAGTCGTCGTCGGGATAGGCAAGGCGCACGGCGCGGCATTGTTCATCGCTCAGGTGGTTGCCCAGACGGCGTTGGCCGGGAGCTTGGTTGATGTTTTGTTCGCGCGTGATGTTCAGGCCGGCGTTGAATTGCCATGAGTCGCGTTCGCGCAGGGCTTTGCGGTAGGTTTCGAGGCGTTCTTGCAAGGCAGGAGGGAGGGATTCAGTTTGCAGTTTGTCGAACTGGTCGGCCGCGGCTTCGTTTTGTTTGTCTTCAAACAAGGCGGTCGCAAGTTGCCAGCGGACGGCGGAGGCATCGGGCTGCTCGGCGATAAAGCGACGGTAATGGCCGACGGCTTCAGCGGCGCGCCCTTCGGATTGGGCAAGCAAGCCTTTGGCATAGCGTGCCATGGCACGGTCGTGTTCGGGCCATTGTTCGTAAATGGGCAAAACGGCTTTGATGCCGGGAATGTTGTGGGCGACGACGGCGGAATACATGGCGCGTGCCAGTAATTCGGTATTGGCAAGCAGGGTATCGGCATCGACGTTGATGATTTTTTCAGACGGCCTGTTTGTCTGCTCGGCAGGGATGTTGTGCGCTTCGGGTTGCTGGGGTTCGGCTGTGTTGACTTGAAGCTCGGGTTTTACGTCAGGCGGCACATCGGCGGCGTGAAGGGAAAGGGGAAGGATGGCGAGGAGGAGCAGACGTTTTTTCATGGCAATGTTTGGAATGTTATCGGTATAAGTGGGCAGATTGTACAATGTTTTGAGTCGGAAGTTTTGCAAATCGAGTGCCATTTTATCTGATAAAGACGACAAAAGGCCGTCTGAAACCCGATGGGATTTCAGACGGCCTTTGTTTGCGAGTCGGATTTAGTTTAGTTTTTGTCCAAGTCCAAATCGGCTTTGTATTCGATACGGCCTTGGCCTTTGTCTTCGATGGAAACGTCCAGCTCTTGTTTGCCGCGTTTGAATTTCAGATCGGCATCGTCGTGTTTGATTTCAGACTCAACCACATGGAAACCTTTGCTGCGTGCGTGGGCGATCACTTTTTTGGCCAAGGAAGGAATGGAATTGCGTTGGCCGGAAAGTTCGGCTTCGTATTCAAATTCGCCGTCGCCTTGATGATCGGCTTTGATGGTATGCGCGCCATCCGGACGGTAGATTTCGGAAGGCAGCGGGGAGGCGAATGCCGTGGTGGAGAAAAGAGCCAAAATGCCGGTGGCCAGTAACGATTTTGCTTTGGTCATCGGTTTTCCTTTCTGAAAAGGGTTTTGAGAACGACATCATCTTATCGGCAGGTATGAGGGGCGGCAAGCGGATAAACTTGATTTTACGCGCGGC
This sequence comes from Neisseria subflava, assembly GCF_003044645.1. GTDB lineage: Bacteria > Pseudomonadota > Gammaproteobacteria > Burkholderiales > Neisseriaceae > Neisseria > Neisseria subflava_B. The sequence continues at coordinate 361,037 of NZ_POXL01000002.1, read as the reverse complement.
TACATGATTTGTTTGGAGGGCGTTGATTCTTTGCTTTGGGCTGGTGTTTGCTTGCAGAAAAATGCTGCTGGAAAGACTTAGCCGAGGTGGAACAATTCGCCGCCGTGCGCCTTCAGCCATTGTTTGGCTTGGTCGACATGTGGCGTGAGCGAGTGATTCAGAGCCCAAAACGCAGGGCTGTGGTTGGGATGGCGCAGGTGGGCGAGTTCGTGCAGGCAGACGTAGTCGGCGACATATTCGGGCGCGCCGATGAGACGCCAGTTGAGGCGGATGCCGGTAGTGTGGCGGCAAACGCCCCAGAAGGTTTTGGCGTTGGAAAGGGAAATGGCGCTCGGGGTTAGGCGGGTGGTTCGGATATGGTCTTCGAGGCGCGGCAGCAGATACTCACGCGCACGCTCGTGCAGGAAGCGGCGCAAATGGGTGAGTTGGGCGGCGGTTTCTTTTTCGGGCAACAGGATTTCAGACGGCCTGAGTTGGATGTGGTTTGCTGTGTGGACGGACAAGGCCGTCTGAACGCCTTGATACCAAATCCATTCGGGAAGCGAGTCGGTAGGTGTTTGTCGGGCCGGTGTCTTGTTTAGGGTACGGCGCAGGATGGCTTCGTTGTCGTTCAGCCATTGGGTAAAGGTGTGCTGGGTAACAAACGGAGGGATATTGATGCTGACGGTATCGGCGGAAATGGGGCGCAAGATGAGGTTTTTCTTGGCGCTGCGTTTGAGCTGGATATGAATGGTGAGGCCGTCTGAAAGGGTGTGGGTATGGAGGTGGGGCATGATGTTGAGAAAAATATTGGACGGCATGAAAAGGGCGGGCATAGTGGCCCACCCGATGGAATGATTTATTTGGTTTTGGGCGCGAACGGGCCTTGTCCGGTAATCAGGGGCTGTTGGCTTTCGATCCATTGCTCGCATTGGGCCATGAGTTCGGCTTCATTGCCGTTGTTGTGGGCAATGGGTTTGCCGATGATGACGCTGACCGTGCCGGGGTATTTGAGGAAGGAGTTGCGCGGCCAAAACTCGCCGCTGTTGAGCGCGACGGGGACGATGTCCATCTCGAACATTTTTGCCATGCGCGCGCCGCCGAGTTTGTAGCGGCCTTTTTCACCGGGCGACAGGCGTGTGCCTTCGGGGAAAATGGTAATCCAATAGCCTTCGTTTTTACGCGCAAGGCCTTGTTCTAAGAGTTGTTTGTTGGCTTCGCGGCTGTTGCTGCGGTCGATGCCGATGGTTTTAACCAGCTTCAAGCCCCAGCCGAAGAAAGGGATTTTGAAAAGTTCGCGTTTTGCAACATAGACTTGCGGCGGAAAAATCTCTTGCAGGGCGAGGGTTTCCCAGCCGCTTTGGTGTTTGGCGCAAATGATGGCAGGGCGGTCGGGAATGTTTTCCGTACCGTTTAAGGTGTAGTTCAAACCGATGACGTGCTTGAGCGACCAGTTGAGGATGCGTACCCAAATTTGCGCCATTTTGTGTGCGCCGCCTTGAAAGGGCAGGGCAAGCAGTATAAAGGGGAACAGCAAAATAATGCTAGAGGAAAGGATGAACCAGTAAATCAGGTTGCGGATAATCAGCATATCGGGGAAAAGTCAGTCGTTTGAAGGCCGTCTGAACGCCGTTGTCGGCTGGTTTCAGACGGCCTTGTCGTTTATAGGATGGCTTGCGCGGCTTCTTCGATTTGTGTGTTTTCACGCATGATGTATTGCGAGAAAGCGAGCAGGTTGTCGAAGACTTGGGTGTGTTCGGGGAGGTCTTGCTCGTGTTTGGCCAGCGTTTTTTTGCCTTTGCCGGTCAGGACGAGCGCGGATTTGCCGCCTGCGGCATCAATGGCTTGAAGGTCGCGCAGGCTGTCGCCGACCAGCCAGGTTTCAGCGGCATTGGCCTTGAAGCGTTCGATGATGTCGATAATCATGCCCGGCTTGGGTTTGCGGCATTCGCAGTTGTCGGCGGCGGTGTGCGGGCAAAACCAAATGCCGTCGATGGTACCGCCTGCTTGAACGGCAAGGCGGTGCATTTTCGCGTGCATTTCGGTCAGGTCTTGCACGGTAAAGTATTTGCGGCCGATACCGGATTGGTTGGTGGCCACGGCGATGGTGTAGCCTGCCTGCGTTAAAAAGGCGATGGCATCCATGCTGCCTTCGATGGGAATCCATTCGTCAACGGATTTGACGAAATCGTCGCGGTCTTGGTTGATGACGCCGTCGCGGTCGAGGATGATGAGTTTCATGGTTTGGGCTCTTATTTTTCTACTTTCAAACTGCTTTTCCATTTTTCAAAGGCCGTCTGAAAAACGGGTGTCAGTTTGGCGAAGGTTTCCGGGGTGTTTTTGACGTGGTAGAAGCCGCCGAGCGAGGGCGTGTCGAGGGCGAGGACGTAGTCTTCCATAAATGCGCCGTAGCCGTCTTCTTCGTCGGTGTAGTAGAACTCGGTAAACCGTTGGCCGAGTTCGGTAAAGTCGTCAGCCGTCAATGCGCCGTCCATGTGTTTGAGCAGGAAGTGCCGTCCGCTGATTTTGCCCGAGGTCATGGCGGCGAAGTCGGCTGCGGTTTCGGGGGCGGTTTGCCAGACGGGGTTGACGAGGCCTGCCTGCGCCGCCCACTGCCAGTACATGCCGATGTGGGTGGCGGCGTTTTCGGGCGGGAGCTGGTCGGGATAGTCTTCGTCGAGATGGAAACGGATATTGTCGTACATGGACGGTGTTCGTTGGGGGAAAGGGGGTATTGTAGCGGAAAATAATGAATTAGGCCGTCTGAAAGAGGGTGTTTCAGACGACCTTAAGGGAATTTAACCTTTAAATACGGGAACGAGTTCCATTTGGCTCAGTATTTGGGCGGCAATGTTGATGATGCCGAAGAGGAAGACCCAAACCATCAGCCAGAATCCGCCGTAAACTTTGTAGTTTTTGCCGGCGCCGAATTTATGACGCGAGCGGTAGAGCAGCATGGCGGGGATGATGCCGGTCCAGATGGTGGCGGCCAGACCGACGTAGCCGATGGCGGTAACGAAGCCGGTGGGGAAGAGCAGGCAGGAAATCAAAGGTGGCAGGAAGGTCAGCGCGGCGGTTTTGGTACGGCCTGAGATGCTGTCGTTCCACTTGAAGATGTCGGCAATGTAGTCGAACAGGCCGAGCGTTACGCCGAGGAAGGAGGTTGCGATCGCCATGTAGGAGAACAGGGTCAACACTTTGTCCATATTGCCGGTTTGGGCGAACTTGGACAGCGTTTCGATCAGGACGGAAACTTGTCCTTCTGCGGCGATAACCGGTGCGAACTCGTTGCGCGGCAGGTTGCCTTGGATGGCGATTTGCCAGAGGACGTAAATCACCAAGGCAATCAGCGTACCCGACCACAGGGATTTGGCCACTTTGGGCGCGTCGCCTTTAAAGTATTTGAGCAGGCTGGAAACGTTGCCGTGGAAGCCGAATGAGGCAAGGCAGACGGGCAGGGCGGTGGCGACATAAATCCAGTAGCTGGTGCCGGCAGGGGCTTGGGTGTCGAACAAGATAGGCATTTTGGCATCGGCAATCAGGCCGCCGGTTGCCCAAATAAAGGTCAATACCATGCCGCCGATGAGGATGCTGGTAAAGCGGTCAACCAAGCGTGCGGATGCCCAAACGCAAAAGGCGAGAATGCCGAAGAAGACAAGTTGGCCGACGGTGAGCGAAATTTCGCTGCCTACCGCGCTGCCGATGCCTTTGGCGGTCAGGTCGCCGCCGACGAAGATGTAGGCGTAAGTGAGCAGGTATAAAACAAAAGCGACGGCAACGCCGTTGATGACGTTCCAAGTCGGGCCGAGCAGGTCTTTAACCATGGTGTCGAAGCTGGCGCCGTGCGGATAATGGGTGTTGACTTCCAAAATCATCAGGCCGCTGGAGAGCATGGAAAACCAGGTGTACAGCAACACGGCCAGCGAGCCGGTAAACCATACGCCGGAGGTGGCGGTCGGGTTGGCAAGCATGCCTGCGCCGATAACCGTACCGGCGATAATCATCGCGCCGCCGAATAGGGAAGGGGTTTTGGTTGACATTTTTTATCTTTCTTCTAGAAATGCGTGGCTGCCATTATGCCGTAAAGTGTAAGAAAAGGTAAAGCAAAGGCCGTCTGAAAACCCGATTGTCGTTTTCAGACGGCCTTTGATGTGTATAAACGCAACTGATTAAATCAATTTCCGCAGTTTCAATTCGTTTTTCAGATAGGCGTAATAAACCGGCGCGACGATGATGCCGCCGATGCCGAAAATGCGTTCAAAAACGACCATCGCCACCAGCAATTCCCATGCGCTGGATTCGATTTCCGAGCCGATGATTTTGGCGTTGAGGAAGTATTCGAGCTTATGGATGACAACAAGGAAAACCAACGAGGCAAGTGCGACGTAAAGCGATGCACCGAGGCTCAAAATAATGATGATGGTGTTGGAAATCAGGTTGCCCGCCACCGGAATCAGGCCGACGATAAAGGCGACGATCAGGACGGTCATTTTAAACGGCAGGTCAACGCCGAACAGCGGTAAAACCAAGTAGAGGTACAGGCCGGTCAGGAAGGTGTCGATCAGCGAGATTTTGACTTGGGCGAGGAACACGCGTTCAAAGCTGGTTTCAAAATTGACGATGCGCCGCATCAATTCGGCTTTAAACAGCGGCATTTTGCGGCGGTTTTTACGCATTTTCAGGCGGTGGAAACTGAGCATGGCGCCGATGATGATGCCGATGAGGATGTACACGAATGACGTGATGCTGTTTTTACTGATACGGGTCAGCGCGGCGCGGTATTCTTCAATCAGCTTGATTGCCGAGGCTTTGATTTCGGCCATATTGTTGGGCAGCATATTGAGAATGGCCGCAGGCAGGTCTTGGCTGTTTTTGGTGTCTTCCAAAATTGCCGCCAGCTTGGCCAGCATGAAGCCGACATGGCCGCCGTGTATCAGGTGGTAAATACCCAAAGACATCATCGTGATGATGCTGAACACGATGGCCAGAGTCAGCGTGGTGGAAATCAGGTTGATATTGTGCGCATTGAGCGATTTATGCAGCCGCGTGTTGCGCGGTAAAACACGGCGGCGGAGCTTGAGGATGACTCCGTTGGTGCGCGTAATAAAGATATAGGTCAGGATAACCGACAGCAGCAGCGGCAGAAAATGGTAGTGCAAGACAATCAGCAAAGCCAAACCCATCAGGATATAGGAAGCGTTGCGGAAAGTCGGGTTGTCGGTGTGGGAAGAGAGTAAGGACATGTGAAACCAATAAGGTAAAAAGCAAAAAAACAGGTCAGGCCGTCTGAAAAACCATGTTCAGACGGCCTAACTTAATGACAGCGATTAATCGTGCAATGAAGCCGCGTGTACCGTGTTTTCCAATAAAGTGGCAATCGTCATCGGGCCGACGCCGCCGGGAACGGGCGTAATCATGGATGCGCGTTCTTTGGCAACATCAAACTCCACGTCGCCGCACAGGCTGCCGTCGTCCAAGCGGTTGATACCCACATCGATAACGACGGCGCCGGGTTTGACCCATTCGCCTTTAACGAAATTCGGAATGCCTACGCCGACCACCAAAATATCTGCGGCCGCAACTTCATCGGCAAGGTTTTGCGTGGCGCTGTGGCAGATGGTTACCGTCGCGCGGGACAGTAGCAATTCCAACGCCTGCGGGCGGCCGACAATATTAGACGCGCCGACGACGACGGCTTTTTTGCCTTTCGGGTCGATGCCGTAGGCTTCCAACAAAGTCATCACGCCTTTGGGCGTGCAAGGGCGCATCAGCGGCATTTTGACGACCAGGCGGCCGACGTTGTAAGGGTGGAAGCCGTCCACATCTTTATGCGGTTCGATACGCTCCAAAACCGCTTGGCTGTCAATGTGTGCCGGCAGCGGCAGTTGCACCAAAATACCGTCGACGGCAGGGTCGCCGTTCAATTCGTCCACCAGTTTCAGCAAATCGTCTTGCGTGGTTTCAGACGGCAGCTCATAAGAGCGCGATTCGATGCCGCTTTTTTGGCAGGCCAGTTTTTTATTGCGTACATAAACCGCGCTGGCAGGGTCGTCGCCAACCAATACCACCGCCAAGCAAGGCGTGTGCAAACCTTTTTCCTGACGCGCTTTTACCGCCTGCGCGACCGCCTCGATGCGTTGCTGGGAGATTTTTTTTCCGTCTATAAGTTGTGCAGCCATGATTTTTCCTCCTCAATAGGGATAAATATTGCGTTTAAATTATCGCATTTTTCAGACGGCCTGACACAAAAGAGTAGCCCTGATTGTGAAGCATAAAAATAAATAACGATTAAAAATAATAAGATAATCAAAAAATGAAAAAATAAAGCAAAGTAGGTGTTGACCGGATTAAAAAGGGTCTGTATAGTTCAGGTCTTCAGTCGGGGCGTAGCGCAGCCCGGTTAGCGCATCTGCTTTGGGAGCAGAGGGTCGTGAGTTCGAATCCCACCGCCCCGACCACAAAATTCTTCGCACGAATCGGCATGAGCGCCCGTAGCTCAACCGGATAGAGCACCGACCTTCTAAGTCGGGGGTTACAGGTTCGATTCCTGTCGGGCGTGCCAATTTTTACGGTGGCTGTAGCTCAGTTGGTAGAGCCCTGGATTGTGATTCCAGTTGTCGTGGGTTCGAGCCCCATCAGCCACCCCAGATAAAAGCCTGCATATTGTATGCAGGCTTTTTTCCGTTTATATCCGAATTTTACTTCAGATTTAATTGGGTTTCAAAAAAGTATTTATCAAACCGTTTCATCATGGCATCGGCAAAATGGCGTTTGCGGTGTTATCAAATATCAATGAATACTCAATCAAGCCTAAATATTATACCGTTCGGTATCTTTTTATGGCGTTTCGCCGTTATCCTTTATAATACCCCGATTATTTTCTGTTTTATTCCCAAAGGAACCGCATCATGTCCGAATGGTCAGCTCCAGAATTTGAATCCAAAATCTGTCCGCCCGAAAAGCTGGCGGAGCGTTTGGCGGCATTGCCCCGTCCGCTGGTGTTTACCAACGGCTGTTTCGATATTCTCCACCGGGGTCATGTAACGTATCTGGCGCAGGCGCGATCGGCCGGTGCGGCTTTGGTATTGGCGTTGAATACCGATGCTTCGGTGCGTCGTCAGGGCAAAGGGGACGACCGTCCGATTAATCCTTTGGAAAGCCGCGCGGCAGTGGCAGCGGCATTGGCCAGCGTGGATTTGGTCACTTGGTTTGATGACGATACGCCGGCCGCGCTGATTGAAATGGTCAAACCCGATGTATTGATTAAAGGCGGCGACTGGCCTGTGGATAAGATTGTCGGTGCGGCCGAGACGTTTGCGCGTGGCGGTAAAGTATTTTCGATTCCGTTTTTACACCAGACTTCGACCACCAAAACTTTGGCGAAAATCCGCGAAGCTGGAGGAGGCGAATGACGGATTTGAACAGCCGCCATTGGGCCTTGCTCGCCGCGCTTTCAGACGGCCTGCCGCAACACGTTTCTCAGTTGGCGCGAGTGGTCGGGATGAAGCCGCAACAATTAAACGGATTCTGGCAGCAGATGCCGGGCCATATCCGCGGTTTGCTGCGCCAGCACGACGGGCAATGGCGCTTGGTGCGCCCTTTGGCTGTGTTTGCCGAAGAATCTCTACAACAAATGGCCGGAAAACAGGGTTTTCGTGCGCAGTTGAAACACGAATGTTCGTCCAGTAACGACGAAATTATGGTATTGGCGCGTCAGTCGGCAGATTTGGCGCATAAGGCCTTGTGCGTGGCGCATTTCCAAACCAAAGGACGCGGACGGCAAGGGCGAAGCTGGGTCAACCGACAGGGCGAATGTCTGATGTTCAGCCTGGGCTGGGCGTTTGATAAGCCGCAGTATGAGCTGGGTTCGCTAGCGTTGGTGGTGGCATTGGCTTGCCGCCGTGCGCTTGCCGATATCGGTTTGGACGTAAATATCAAGTGGCCGAACGATTTGGTCGTGGCCAACGATAAATTGGCCGGTATTTTGATTGAAACGGCGCGGGTAGAGAATAAGACTGTTGCCGTCATCGGCATCGGCATTAATTTTGTATTGCCGAAAGAAGTGGAAAACGCCACTTCCGTGCAGGCCTTGTTTCAGACGGCCTCTAAGCAGGGTGTAAGCGTCAAAACCTTGTTGAATGCGGTATTGGCGCAACTTGATGCGCTGTTGAGCGAATACGCGCAAAACGGATTCGCGTCATGTGTCGGCGAATACGATGCCGCCAATCGTGACACGGACAGGCCAGTGTTGCTGCTTCAGGAGGGGCGCGTTGTACACGAAGGCGTAGTTAAAGGCGTGGATGCGCAAGGTGCGTTGCGTTTGCTGACGGACAAGGGCGAAAAAACCATCGTCAGCGGAGAGATCAGCTTGCGTCCGGATAATCGGCCGGCACAACCTGCTGCGGCGAAACCGGAACGCTTTTTGCTGCTGGACGGCGGCAACAGTCAGTTGAAATGGGCGTGGGTAGAGAACGGCACATTTACCGAAGTCGGCCGTGCGCCGTATCGTGATTTAACCCAGCTGGGTGAAGAATGGCTGCAATTCGCCGATGACGATGTGAAGATTGTCGGTTGCTCCGTGTGCGGTTCGGTCAAAAAAGCGATGGTGGAAGAACAATTGACCCGTCCGGTCGAATGGCTGTCTTCCATGCCGCAGGCTTTGGGCATCCGCAACCATTACCGCCGCCCTGAAGAACATGGTTCCGACCGCTGGTTTAATGCGCTGGGCAGCCGCCGCTTCACGCAAAACGCCTGCGTCGTCGTCAGCTGCGGCACCGCCGTAACTACCGACGCGCTGACGGAAGACAATCATTATCTCGGCGGCACCATCATGCCCGGTTTCCACTTGATGAAAGAGGCAATGGCGCTCAAGACCGCCAACCTCAACCGCCCCATCGGCAAGGTATATCCGTTCCCAACCACAACGCCGAACGCCATTGCCAGCGGCATGATGGATGCCGTTTGCGGCGCGTTGATGATGATGCATGGCCGTCTGAAAGACAAAACGGGCGAGGGCAAACCAGTCGATATCATTATCACCGGCGGCGGCGCGGCCAGAGTCGTGCAGGCGCTGCCGGAGTCATTCGTTCATGACAATCAAGTGAAAATCGTCGATAATCTCGTGATTCACGGGCTCTTGCATTGGATTGCCCATCGCAACGGACAATAAAAAGGAAAACGCATCATGAAATGGCTGTTTGCGGTCTTGGTCACACTCAACATCATTGTTTTTGGCAGCATGGTTGCCTATCAGACACAACATAAAACCGCCAAACCCGAATCTGCTTTGGAAGGCGGTACGCACGAATTATTGCGCCCATCTTCTTTGGACGCGCCTAAAGCCGAGCCTCAGCAGGCATCGCAACCCGATTGGGTGGTGGTCGAATCAGACGGCCTGATTATGGCCGAACCTGAATCCGAAGAAGCGGAAGCCTTGCGTAAAAAGCAAGAAGCGCAGCAGTTGAAAGAGAAAAAAGAAAAAATGCGCCGCGAGAAAGAAGCGCAAGAGCGCCGTGCCGCCGAAGAAGAGATGGGCGCGGCCGGCGTGGAACGCTTGTGTACCAGCAGCGCCACCGTAGTGATGGATGAAGACGATTACCACCGCATCAAAGGTCTGTTGGGCAAATGGCCTCATGCGGCCAGCCGCAGTATCGAAAAACGCAACGGCGCATCCGGTGGCGAGACTTCTTCCAAAACTTTCCGCGTGGTCTTGCCTGCCGACGGCGACACTTCCGCACAGCTGGATGCCTTGGGCAGCCGCGGCTTTAGCGGCAGCATTCACAACGGCGAAATCAGCATTGACGTAACACGCAGCCGCTCTTCCGCCCAAGTTTTGATTTCACGCTTGTCCAGCGCAGGTTTCGGCGGTGCGCGTATTGTCGAACAGGAAGACAGAAGCGCACCCGATACCGGTTTGAGCGTGGCGCGCATGACCGTGGTCTTCATGGCGGTCGACGAGCGCGATGCTCAAGACATCAGAAACATTGTCGGCCGTTATGGCAAGTTGAACATGAAAACCTGCCGATAATCAGGTCTATTCGGCTTCAGACGGCCTGATAAGCAGCCGGCCAAGTCTGGTAAACTGAACACTACATAACATGAAACCCACTGTATCGGCAGTGGGTTTCATGTTTTTCGGTTTTGAGTATCTGATATAAAGGGGAACAGGTATGTTTCGTATATGCGCACTCCGAGTATCAAGAGATAATGGGAAAGAGGGGGATAAAATCTGTCGTTTAATGGCTCGGATTAGGACGTCTTCCGAGTGGTTTTGATTATACGCTAATAATAACTATTATCAATAGCAAAAATAAAAAAATAAGGGATTTTTCTGTAATAGATTGTTTTGTATGAGAATTAAATTTCAGTATCGTCTTTGCCATGATTGAAAAGGCCGTCTGAACGTCAAACAAACAGGCTGGTTGAAATAGGGTAAGGCAAACATTTCAACCCTATATTTCAGACGGCCTTTTGATTTGTTTCAATCACTCATAAACCCAAGCAATCAACATATCCAAAGCCATATAAAATACCGTATAATCAAGGCCAAATTAACTTTGCCTGCTTGTCGGGCCGTCTGAAAAATTATGCAACAAACCTACGCCGCCGTACAGCGAGATTTGCTCGAAGCCAACCACCTTTCCCCCGATTTGCTCGCCCAAAGCCTGAGCATTATCGGCGCCAACCATGTCGATTATGCCGACATCTATTGTCAGCGCACTGCCTATGAAAGCTGGCATCTGGAAGAAGGCATCGTCAAATCGGGCAGCTTTCAAATCGATCAGGGTGTGGGCGTGCGTGCCGTTTCGGGCGATAAAACTGCTTTTGCCTACGCCGACAGCCTGTGTATCGATTCAATCAACCGCTCTGCCAAAGCCGTGCGCGTGATTGGTGCGGCCGGCGGCGAGGCCAATGTCAAAGTGCCGACACCTGCCTACGGCAAGCCTGTCCACATGGCGATTGACCCTATTGCCAGTCTTGATTCTGCTGCCAAAGTCGCGCTGTTGAACAAAGTTGAAACGCTGGCCAAAGCCGCCGATCCGCGTATTGTGCAAGTGATGGCTGGTTTGACCTGCGAATACGACATGGTGTACATCGCCCGTCTGGATGGTAAACACGCTGCTGATATCCGCCCGATGGTGCGCATGAACGTTACCGTCATTGCCAAGCAGGGCGAGCGTCGCGAGCAGGGCAGTGCGGGCGGCGGCGGACGTTATGATTTGGCGTATTTCGATGAAAACTTGGTTTGTCGGTTTGTCGATTCCGCTGTCAAACAAGCGCTGACCAATCTCGAATCCCGTCCTGCGCCTGCCAGCGAGATGACTGTCGTTTTGGGCAACGGCTGGCCGGGCGTGTTGTTGCACGAAGCGGTCGGACATGGTTTGGAAGGCGATTTCAACCGCAAAGAAACCAGCGTTTTCTCCGGCCGAATCGGCGAGCGCGTGGCCGCCAAAGGCGTGACCGTTGTGGATCAAGGCGATATTGCCGACAGACGCGGTTCGCTCAATATCGACGACGAAGGCAATGAGACCCGCCGCACGGTATTGATTGAAGACGGTATTTTGGTCGGCTATATGCAGGACGAAACCAACGCCCGTCTGATGGGCACGCAATCGACCGGCAACGGCCGCCGCGAAAGTTACGCTTCCGCCCCTATGCCGCGCATGACCAATACCTTTATGGAAAACGGCGGCTATGAGCCGGAAGAAATCATCGCGTCCATCGACAAGGGTATTTACGCCGTCAATTTCGGCGGCGGACAAGTGGACATTACCAGCGGCAAGTTCGTGTTCAGCGCATCCGAAGCGTGGTGGGTGGAAGGCGGCAAGCTGCAATATCCTGTCAAAGGCGCGACCATCATCGGCAACGGCCCCGAAGTGCTGAAACACGTTTCCATGATAGGTAATGACTCCGCGCTCGACAGCGGTATCGGCGTCTGCGGCAAAGAAGGGCAGAGCGTGCCTGTCGGCGTCGGACAACCGACCCTGAGGATTGATGCCGGACTGACCGTCGGCGGTAGCGAAATTTAAACGGCAGGCCGTCTGAAAGGTTTTCAGACGGCCTTTTACATTAGGATAAAACCATGCAGGAACAGAATCGGAAATCAAGTTTTCCCATAGTGATGTTGCTGGTGTCGGTTGCCCTGTGGATAGCGTCTTTGTCCAATGTTGCATTTTATTTGGGCAATCATGAAAGCATGAAGGGTTTGACCGTTTTGATTTTGGGGTCGATATTTGCCTCTTTGGATATCAGGTATTGTGCGGCCTATGCGAATTATGTTTGGTTGGCAGCCATTGTGTTGCTGGCGTTGCGGAAGAAGGTCGTGCCTGTCCATGCGGCACTTTGGGGCTTGGCGCTGGTGGCTTTCAGTGTGAAAGCCGTACACGTCGATGAAGCAGGGAATACATCGGATATTGTGCGCTACGGTGCAGGATTTTATTTGTGGTATACCGCATTTGCGGTTGCCACCATCGGTACGTTTGCCGGAAAGAATAAGGAGAGAAAAGCCACAACGCTGGTAGATGGGACGAAAAATGACGCTTGATGAATGGTTGCGCCAATCGGCACTGCCCAAAAACGAAGCGCGGATGTTGTTGCAATATGCGCTGGGTTACACGCGTGCGCAGCTGGTGACACGCGGTACGGACGATTTGGCAGACTCTGCCCTGCAAGCCTTGAAGGCTTTGGCTCAACGCCGTCTGAAAGGCGAGCCGATGGCCTATCTGTTGGGCGAGCGCGAGTTCTACGGACGACGCTTTACCGTCAATCCCCATGTGCTGATTCCACGCCCTGAAACCGAGCATTTGGTGGAAGCCGTGCTCAAACGCTTGCCGCCGCAAGGCTGTGTGTGGGACTTAGGGACGGGCAGCGGCGCCATTGCCGTGACCGTCGCGCTTGAACGCGTTGATGCCGATGTTCGTGCATCCGATATCAGCGTCGGTGCTTTGGATACCGCCCGTCAAAATGCGGCCGAATTGGGTGCAAAAGTCGAGTTTGCGCAGGGTTCGTGGTTTGATACCGACAGGCCGTCTGAAGGCCGATACGATGTGATTGTTTCCAATCCGCCGTATATCGAGGATGGCGATGAACATTTGTCTCAAGGCGATTTGAGGTTTGAACCGCAAAACGCGCTGACCGACTTTTCAGACGGCCTCAGCCATATCCGCCACATTACCCAAGAAGCCCCAAAATACCTGAAAGCCAACGGCTGGCTGCTGTTTGAACATGGCTATGACCAAGGTGAAGCAGTGCGGAATATTATGCTGGAGAACGGTTTTGCCGAAGTGGCAACCGAACAGGATTTGGCAGGATTGGACAGGATCACGCTGGGGTGTTTGCCTGCTTAGTGGGCATGGTTTGTCGAATATATAAAAAAGGGCGTGTCGATCACGCCCTTTTGGTTTTTTGGTTTAGCTGTTCAGACGGCCTGGTTTAACGCCAAGCAGCAACAAACTCCGCCCAGTGTTGTTTTTCTTCGGCTTGTGCGGCCAGATAGTGTTTGATGCGTTTGATTTCGACTTCGTATTCGTCGGCATCGAGCGCGCCGCTCATCATGCGAAAGCGCATGTACATCAGGTAGGTATTGGCGGCATCGGTTTCGCAATAGTCGCGGATGTCTTTCAGACGGCCTGCATGATAAGCGTCCCAAACCTTGCTGCCGTCCATGCCCAATTTGCCTGGGAAGCCGCAGAGTTTGGCCATATCGTCCAAAGGCACGCTGGCACGCGGTTGGTAGAGGGCGAGCAAATCCATCAGGTCGCAATGGCGGGTGTGGTAGCGGCTGATGTAGTTGTTCCACTTAAAGTCGCGACTGTCGCCAAAGTCGCCGTCGCCCATGTCCCAATAACGGGCGGCGCTGATGCCGTGTATCAGGGCGCGGTAGTGGAGGACGGGCAGGTCGAAACCGCCGCCGTTCCAGCTGACGAGTTGCGGCGTATAGTTTTCGATGACCTCGAAGAACTTGGCAATCATGACTTCTTCGCTGTCTTCGGGATCGCCGATGGTGCTGACGCGGATTTTGTCCTGACCCCAGCGCATACAGCAGGAGATGGCGACGACTTGGTGCAGATGGTGTTGCATAAAGTCGCTGCCGGTTTTGGCGCGGCGTTGCTGTTGGGCAAACAGGACGACTTCGTTGTCGGGCAAATCGGCAGGCAAATCGTAAAGCTGGCGGATGCCGTTTACGTCGGGAATGGTTTCGATGTCGAAGGCGAGTATCGGAGTCATGGCGTGATCGGGTTGGATAAGGGATGATGTCATTGTGGCATGACGGCGCAGATAAAAAAAGAGGCAATCCCCCACAGGATTGCCCCAATACCTCAAATCAGAGATTTACGCTTCACAAACAATACAGGCTTTCACCTGCGGCTTTACAGATGCAGCTCAACTCTGCATCAGTAAACTTTCATTTCGGGCATTGCACCGAAATCCTCTAAAATACCGCAATTTCTTGCAATATCAGAAAACTGCTCACAAAAGATCTAAAACCGGCGAAGGCCGTCTGAACGTTTTGTAATTTGATGTAGTGAAATTTACGCGAATTTTTACAGTTTGCCAAGTATTTTTTTCTGAAGGTCTGGTTCAGTATAAATTGCAATTTTTGTCATATTTTTGCAATTAAATTTCATGATTATTTTAAATTTAGATATTTATTTTGTATTTTTCATTTTAAATTTACTTTTATTGCATATTTTTAATGATTAAATTGTGTTTTTTTGGATGAACTGTTTTGCAATATATTGTTTTTAAAAGAAATTAAATTTAATATGTAAATGAAAAAAGTGTACTGGGCCTGATGTTTTTCATTTGAGAAAAATATAGGGTTGTTTGAAAGTTTCAATCGCGATAAAAAAGCTGTTTTTAAAGCATTTAAAGCGGGATGTTATTTGATTGTTTGGAATCGAACATGAATTTTGGTTTGATTCAATTAAAATGAAAAAGCGGCGAAAGAAGGATTTCGCCGCTTTTTGCAAATTTAAATTGTAATTCGGTGTAGTCAATAAAAGCTGTTTTCGCCTTCGGGACGGGTTTTGAAGCGTTTGTGCAGCCAGAAATATTGTTCGGGATGCTCGCGTACCCGCTCTTCGATGAAGTCGTTCATGCGCTGGGTATCGGCTTCGACATTTTCGGTCGGGAAATTGTCCCAAGCCGGATAGAAGCGCAGGGTTACGGTATTGTCGGCTTCTCGTGTGGGAATGGCGGGAATGATTTTGGCTTTGGTCATGCCGGCGATACGGCTGAGGCCGGTAATCGTGGCCGTCTGAATGCCGAAGAAATTGACGAAAATGGAATCGTTGCGGCCGAAGTCTTGGTCGGGCAGATAAAGAAAGGGCGCATCGCTTTTGCGCAGGTGTTTGATAATGGCGCGCAGGCCTTCCGTGCGGCCGATCAGGAAAACATTGTTGTAGCGGTGGCGGCCTTTCAGGATTTGCTCGTCCAGGGCTTTGTTTTTTTGGTGCGAATACATGCTGGTCAGCGGCACATCCTGATTAAGCGTGTAAACCGCCATTTCAAATGCAGTAAAGTGCGGATAGAGGATGATGACTTTTTCTCTGGCGGCGAGGGCTTGGTCAAGATGGTGTTTGTCTTGATAACGCACCAACGAGCGCAGTTTGTCCGCAGGCGCGTACCAGTAGAGGCCGTATTCGAGCATCAGCTTGGCCATGTGTTGGAAATGGCGTTTGAGCAGGGCGGTGCGCTGGCTGTCGTTTAGCTCGGGAAAGCATTTTTTGAGGTTTACCTCGCCGACTTTGCGGCGCGGTTTGACTGCGTAATAGGCGAGAATGCCGATCGCGTCGGCAATCTTGTGCAACACGCAAAAAGGCAGCAGGCGGATGAGGTAGAGAAAAAGGAAGGCGGCTTTCATGCAGGCTCGCTGTATGTGGGCAAAGGGTTATTATAACCGAAAGGCCGTCTGAAAACGGGCTGGAACACTATTTCAGACGGCCTGAATGTCGGCTTACCATTGGAAACGGCCGCGTTTGACTTGCAGGCCGTCGGGATTGAGTTGCGAAGCCAATCCGTGATTGCGCAGGGCGTGGGTAAGGGCGACGGCGAGTCCGTCGGCGGCATCGGCTTGCGGCGTGCCGGAAAGCGCAAGCATTTGGACCACCATATGCTGCACCTGCTCTTTGGCGGCCTTGCCCTTGCCAACTACTGCCTGCTTGACCTGAAGCGCGGTGTATTCAAATACGGGCAAATCGTGCATGACCAAAGCGGCAATCGCCGCACCGCGCGCCTGACCGAGCATTAACGTCGCGGCCGGATTGACGTTGACGAAGACTTGCTCGATGGCCGCCTGATGGGGTTGATAGTGGCGGATGATTTCGTCGATATGGCGGACAATCACGGCGATGCGTTCGGAAAGCGACGCGCCGGTCGGCGTTTTGATACAGCCGGAAGCGACATAATGATGCTTGCGGCCGTGGACATCAATCACGCCGAAGCCGGTCATGCGGCTGCCGGGGTCGATGCCGAGAATTCGTGTGGATTGGAACTGGGACATAGTGCGTGTTTAAAGTAATCGGTGTTTCAGGGCAGGCAGGCGCGTGCGCACGCTTTGCAGGCGCGCGGTATCCAAATCGGCACAAATCACGCCTTCGCCTTCCGGCAGCGTCGCCAACACATCGCCCCAAGGGTCGATAATCATACTGTGGCCGAATGTGCGGCGGCCGCTTTCATGCAGTCCGCCTTGTGCCGACGCGATGACGTAGCATTGGTTTTCCACCGCACGGGCGCGCAGCAGCAATTCCCAATGCGCCTTGCCGGTCGTGTAGGTAAACGCGGCAGGCAACAGCAAAATATCAAACGGCTGCTGGGCGCGGAAAAACTCAGGAAAGCGCAAATCGTAGCAGACGCCGGCCGCCAGCGGAACATCGTCCACGCTCAGCTTCGGCACATCGCTGCCCGCCAGTATCGTATCGGCTTCGGCGTAGCGTTCGCCCAAGCCGGAAAAGCCGAAAAGGTGCATTTTGTGGTAAAGCCCGATTCGGTTGCCGTCGCGGTCATACACCAGCATCGTGTTCATCACCTTGCCAGCGTTTGGGCTTTGCAGCGGAACCGTACCGCCAAACAACACTACGCCGTATTCCCTTGCTGTTTCGCTTAAGGCCGTCTGAAAACGGGTGTGGCAGGTTTCGCCAACTCGTCCATCGTCCAAAGGCTCGGCAAATGCCAGCTTGTCCGTATCGTTTTTGCCCATCAGCGGCCAATATTCGGGCAGCAACACCCAATCCGCCCCTTGTTCGGCAGCCTCGCAGACAAGGCGCTTCATGGTGGAAATATTGGTTTCGGGGTCGGTGGACGACACCATTTGCACAGCGGCGGCGCGTAAAGAGCGCATCATCAAAACTCCTGTCAGATTTTGCAAGAATTGTAACTTGTTTACGCATAAGGCCGATACAATCGTCACACAATTCCTCTCCAAAAAAGGATAAACCATGAACTTGAAACTTCTCCTCACTGCCGCACTTTCCACCGCCGCACTTGCCGCACATGCTGACGTACAGCTTTACGGTAGCATCAAAAGCGGCATCGAAACCTCGCAAACCCGTTTCGGCGGCCAAACACACAGCAGCACCGCCGTTGCCGATCAAGGCAGCCACATCGGCTTGCGCGGTTCGCATCCGATTGGTGGCGGAACGAATTTTATTTGGGAAGTCGAACAAGATACTCCGGTCGGTAAAAGCGGCTCCATCCGCCAAGATTGGCGCGAACGTCGAGATAATTTTGGCCGTTAAAGGAAAATATTGGATAGTAACAGGCCGTCTGAAAGATTTTCAGACGGCCTGTGTTTTTATAGTGAGGTCGATTAATTTAAAGAATACACTTAAAAGGAGGTAATCAATAATATCTTAATATTTTCAAAATTTAACGGTTTTGTATAACTTATTGATTAAGTGGGAGATTAATAAGATATTGGTTGATTGATTAAAAAATCAGCATTGTCTTTGCTTGAAAATTAATAAATTATCAAGTAAGGTTAAATGCAAGCGGTTTTATACGTGAGTTAAATACTAATCAATAAGATAGGATGGTATAACCATGAATGAAGATATTATCAAAGGAAAATGGGAGCAACTTAAAGGTAAAGCCAAAGAAAAATGGGGCGAGCTGACAAACGACGATTTGGACATTATCGAAGGCAAGCGCGATCAGTTGGTCGGTAAGCTCCAAGAGCGTTACGGTCGTACTAAAGATGAAGCTGAAAAAGAAATTGATGATTGGTTGAACAGCTAAGACCGTTGAATTTCACCATAAACGGTCGTCTCTCCCTCGACCGTTTTTATATTAAACCGAAAGGAAAAAATGATGCTTCATTATTCGATCGTTTTCTTTATCATCGCTATTATTGCAGCTGTATTAGGTTTCGGTGGTATTGCAGGTAGTGCGGCAGGCATAGCCAAAATTTTATTTGCCGGTTTCTTGATCTTGTCGGTGATATCACTGATTTTTGGCAGGAAGAAATAATACCTGTAGACCAATAAGGTTGTATCAAGCCACCATTCCGTCAAATAGGCCGTCTGAAAAATCAGGATAACTGGTTTTCAGACGGCCTTTGTTCTTATAATAGCGGTTTATTTTTTTACACACTCAGCAACGGAGTTTCCATGCAGTTTTCAGCATTCGGCGAAAAATTCACACAACACAGCGGTATTTTGCAGTTGATGGACGATTTGGGCGATGCGCTCAAAAGTGACAAGCCCGTCAATATGCTTGGCGGCGGCAATCCGGCGCGGATCGCCGAAGTCAATGCGGTGTTCGCCGATGTGTTTTCCAAGTTGGCAGCGGAACACGCTGTTGAGAATATCGGCAATTATTCCAATCCGCAGGGCGACGCGGC
This sequence comes from Neisseria subflava, assembly GCF_003044645.1. Classification (GTDB taxonomy): domain Bacteria; phylum Pseudomonadota; class Gammaproteobacteria; order Burkholderiales; family Neisseriaceae; genus Neisseria; species Neisseria subflava_B. The sequence goes on along the minus strand of NZ_POXL01000002.1, from coordinate 342,217 downwards.
GCTGATTGCGGCTTTGACTGAGTTTCTCAACCGTGAATACGGTTGGAATCTGACGGCGGACAATATCGCGTTGACCAATGGTTCGCAAAACGCGTTTTTCTATTTGTTTAACTTGTTCGGTGGCAAATTCAATCTTTCAGACGGCCAAACGGCTGAGAAAGCCATTTTGTTGCCGCTTGCGCCTGAATATATCGGTTATGCGGACGTGCATGTCGAAGGGCAGCATTTTATTTCGGTGAAGCCGAAAATCGAAAATGTCGAACACGAAGGCGAAGTGGGCTTTTTCAAATACCGCGTGGACTTTGACGCGCTGGAGAGCCTGCCTGAATTGAAAGAGGGCAAAATCGGTGCGATTTGCTGTTCGCGTCCGACCAACCCGACCGGCAATGTGTTGACCGACGGTGAGATGGCGCGTTTGGACGCTTTGGCGCAAGAACACGGGATTCCGCTGATTATCGACAACGCCTACGGAATGCCGTTCCCCAACATCATTTACAGCGACGTGACACTGAATTGGCACGAAAACATCATCCTCTGCTTCAGCCTTTCTAAAATCGGCCTGCCCGGCGTGCGTACCGGCATTATTGTCGCCGCACCGGAAGTGGTCAAAGCCGTCAGCAGTTTGAATGCGATTGTGAACCTGTCGCCAACCCGTTTCGGTGCGGCGATTGCGGCTCCGCTGTTAAACGACGGCCGTCTGAAACAGCTGGCCGACCAAGTGATTCAGCCGTTTTACCGTCAGCAGGCGCAAACGGCAGTTGCCCTGCTGAAACGCGAATTGGGCGCGTATCCGTTGAAAATCCACAAACCTGAAGGTGCGATTTTCTTGTGGCTTTGGTTTGAAAACCTGCCTGTTTCGTCGCAAACCTTGTACGAAATGCTCAAGGCCGAAGGCACACTGATTATTCCGGGCGAGCATTTTTTTGTCGGTATTGATAGGCAAGACTATCCGCACGCGCACGAGTGCATCCGCATGAGCATTGCGCAGGACGCGGAAACGCTGGAAAAAGGCATTGCCGCGATCGGTCGCGTGGTGCGCGGTTTGTACGATAAAAAATAAACGCTTTGAATAGACAAAGGCCGTCTGAAACCTGAACAATCGGGTTTCAGACGGCCTTTTTGTCGGATTTAGATATGGTGGATAACCAGTTTTTTGCCTTCGTAATCGAGGACGTTGACGTCCATATCGAATAGGGTTTTGATGTTTTCGGTGGTGAAAATATCGTTGGGCTTGCCCTGCATGGCGACTTGGCCGTTTTTCATGGCGACGACGTAATCGGCGTAGGCGGCGGCCTGGTTGATGTCGTGCAGGACGACGACGGTGGTGCGTTTGTGTTCGTCGGTCAGCCGGCGCAGGATTTGCATGAGGGAGCGGGCATGATACATATCGAGGTTGTTCAGCGGTTCGTCCAGCAAAACGTAGTCGGTGCGCTGGCAGAACACCATGGCAATCATGGCGCGTTGGCGTTGGCCGCCGGAAAGCTCGGTCAGGTAACGGTCGGCAAAGTCTTGCAGGTGGAACTCGGCAAGCGCTTCTTCGACGATGGTTTTGTCGTTTTCAGACGGCCTGCCTTGGTGGTAGGGATAGCGGCCGAACATGAGCAGGTCGCGCACGGTAATGCGGCTCATGATGCTGTTTTCTTGGGTGAGGATGGAAAGCGTGCGGGCGAGTTCGGCGGTGGGGGTGGTTTTGATGTCTTTGCCTGCGTAGCTGATGTCGCCGTGTACCAAGGGCTGCAGGCGCGCCATAAAGGAGAGGAGGGTGGACTTGCCTGCGCCGTTCGGGCCGATCAGCGCGGTAATGCCGCCTTCGGGGATGTCGAGGCTGACGTCGTTGAGGATGGGGTTGCTGCCGATGGTGTGGCTGACGTTGCGGATGGTAATCATAGGCGGATCCGAAAATGGGAAGTTGGGGTTTCAGACGGCCTTTCAGCATGAGGCCGTCTGAATTTTATTCCTGTATGGTATGGTTAGATTTCGCTGACAGTGACAAATTCGGGATTGTCGGCTTGGTCAATTAGGAAGGCGCGGACGCGTTCTTGCCAAAGCTCGCCGAATTGTTTGAGTTCGTTGGCACTTGCACTGCCGCTAACGGCTTTGGGCATGATGTCGCGCATTTGCGGTGCAAAGGGTTGGAGCGCGGCGTTGAGGCTGACGGCAACAGTTTTGCCGGTATCGCGGCGGCGGAGCGCGAGTGTGCCGTTGATTTCGCCTGCACCAAAGGACAATAAATGGCGGCGGGCAAAGCGTCCGGCCGGGCCTACGCCGCCAAAGCCGGTTTCGGGTGCCGCGCCGGTAAGGAGTTGGACGACGGAAGCGGTAACACCGGTCGTGCCTTCGTCACGCTCGCCCTGCATAAAGGCTTCGATGTCGCCGCGCTGCGGCAGCTCTTCGCCGTAAAGGGCTTTCAGGCCTTTGACCACCATCAGGTAGGCGCCGGCGACGGTCGGGCAGGAATGGCCGCACAGGCGCACGGCATCGGCGTAGTGGTAAGTGAGGATGCCGTTTTCGGCCGCGCCGAGGAAGTCGGCCAATGCGTCTTGGACGGTAATGGTCGGGGCGTCATCGAAGAATGAAGGGAGGCGTTCTTGTGTCATGAGGGTTGTCCTTTATGGGTTTGCTTAGGCCGTCTGAAGGTTTCAGACGGCCTGAAACCTTTGCGGCATACTGTTTGCTGCGCTTTGAGCGGCATTTGCATTCAGTATTGCGGCAAAGGTTTCGGACTGAAACTGCGGTGTTATTTTAGGAGTATTTTTTTGTCCTGTATAAATTTTTCCGCCAGTTTTGTCACACCGTGGGTATTGAGGTGGTTGGTGTCAAAATATATCGGCAGGCCGTCTATGGTTTTGTCTGCCGGAATAGGCTCCATGATGTTGACCCAATGCACGGCAGGCCGCTGTTTGACGATGTTTTCTATGGTTTTGTCCGCTTCGGCGGAGCGGGCAATTTCCGCTTTTTTATGCTCGGAAACGTATTGCATGTCGATGCCGAGACGCTGTTTCAGGTAGTAATGGCGCAGGGGCAGTTGCGCGTTCATCGGTGTGTCGGCAAAGACGTAAACCTGCTTGCCCTGTTGGATCAGGGTGTCGAGCATTTTGCCGAAATGCTCCGTAAAACCGGGCTTGTCGGTATGCAGGAACCAACGTTGCGAGATAAAGACCACCGGATAGTTTTTGACCTTTTGTGCGATAAAGCGGTTGTAAGGGTTGCAGCGGTTGGCACGGCGGTCGCTTTGCGGCAGGAGGAAGCCGAAGGCAACGCCGCAGCTGTTGGACGAGATAATGTCGGCGGCAAAGCCTTCCTGTTTGCCCACTATATCGATAAAGGGCGTCAGGTGGGCGGCGTGGGAGTCGCCCATCAGCAGGACTTTGCTGCTTTGGTTTTCCGCGCCGACAGCGCAGTCGGTTTTGGTCAAGGTATCCGCGCAGATTTTACTTTCGTCAACCGTATATAGGTTTGCCTCGTATGCGGCCGGTTTGGCAGTCAGCAGGTAGCCGGCGGCAGGAATCAGCAGGGCGAAATAAGCGGCGATTACCCCGATGAATTTCTTGGTGGTGAAATTCTTTATCCGTCGCGCCGGTGTTTCGACGAAGTAATAGGACAAAACGGACAAGCCGGACATCAGCACCACTGCCAATACAATCGCGGACATCGGCAAAGCGTTGTCCATGTAAACATAGCGCATGACGGCCAAGACCACCCAATGCCAGAGATACAGCGAATAGGAAATCAAACCGATAAACACAACGGGCTTGAGGCTCAACAGTTTGGCGGTATTGAAGCCGTTTTGCGTTTGCAGGGTTTTGCCCGAGTAAATCAAGCCTCCAACCGCCGTACAGCACAGCAGCCGTTCGATATTGCCTTCGCCGGGCAACACGCCGTAAGGAAGCAGCAGCATGGCGGCAATAACCGCCATCATCGCCCAGCCGACCAGAGGCGTGCTGAAACGGTCGTTGGTTTGGGAGGGCGGAATAAAGGCAAAAAGTGCGCCGATCAGCAGCTCATATGCGCGCACATAAGGCAGGAAATAAGGATCCATGCCGAAGGTGGGCAAAAAGACGGACAACAGGCTCAATACAATCAGCAAAAGGATGAATTGGCGGATGTTGCGCCCTTTGCTGAATCGGAAAAAAGCAGTCAGCAAAACTGGAAAAACAAAGTAAAACTGCTCTTCCAGCGATAAAGACCAAATGTGCTGCAAAGGTTTTTCCGCCGCATCGGCATCGAAATAACCGCCGCGCCGTGCAAAAAACAGGTTGGCCGAAAACAGCAACGCAAACACTGCGGATTTGACGTATTGGCGCAGGTCAAACGACAAGAAAAAGATTGCGGCGGCCAAGCTCGTACACAGCAATACGCAGGAAAAAACAGGCAAAATGCGCTTCGCGCGGCGTTTGTAGAATTCTAAAAACGAAAAACTGCCGTTTTGCATTTCGCGGCTGATGATGGTGGTGATCAGATAGCCGGACAAAACGAAAAACATATCCACACCGAGAAAACCACCGGGCAGCCAAGCGGCATCAATGTGGAAAATAATGACAGCCAAGACTGCCAAAGCCCGGATGCCGTCCAAGTCGGGACGGTATTTTAATGTCGTGCTCATTTTTTGTAATTCTAGTAAATCCAGTAATGTTTACTATGAGTACATGTCAGAAATTTAGTTTCATTTCAAGGATTAAATATTTTGAAAACATGGATTTCAGACGGCCTGAATTTATTTTTGCGAACGTTTGGGCACGTTTAATTTATTTCTTTTTCAACACTAAATATAAAAATACCAATCCGCCTGCAAATTCGACGACCACGCTCAATACGGCCTGCATGCCGAGGAAGTGTTCGAAGATGGTTTGCCCGCCGACCAATAGGATGCCGCCGACACAAAAAGTCATGGGCAGGCGGACGGAATGTTTGACCGACGGGGAAAAATGGTTGGCCAGCGCGGCAACCAGCAGGCCGAAAAAGCTTACCGGGCCGACAACGGCGGTCGCGGTCGCAACCAATGCAGCGATCCACAACAGCAGCCATAAGGTATTGCGCGTGTAGTTGATGCCCAAATTGATGGCCTGATTGCGACCGAGCAGGTAAACATCGAGGCGGTGGCGTTCGCGCCAGATTATGGCGGCGCTGATGAGCAACACGATTGCGCCGATACCCAACAATTCCGAGTGGACGGTATTGAAGGTGGCAAACATATTCGCCTGTGCGGCGGTAAATTCTTCGGGGTCAATCATGCGCGAAAGCAGCGACGACAGGCTGCGGAACAAAATCCCGAAAATCACGCCGATTAAAATCATGCGCGACAAATCGCGTCCGCCCTGTTTGATGAGTGTGTAGAACAGCAGCAGCGAGCCGCCCATCATGACGACCAGTTCAAAGCCGAATTTTCCCGTCAACGGCAGGGAAGCATAGCCCACGCCGCCGAGCGTAAACACCAGCAAGGTCTGCAAAAACACATACAGCGAATCGAAACCCAAAATCGAAGGGGTCAGAATCGGATTGTTGGTCAGCGTTTGGAAGAGTTGCGTGGACACGCCGACCGCATAGGCGACCATCAGCAGCGCGGCAAGTTTGGTCAGACGCAGGTGCAAGACAAAGTCCCAATCGCCTTTGACGTTGAGCGTCATAAACAGGACGCAGGAAACCAGCAACAGCGCAAAGGCCACCCACAACGGACGGCTGCTTCCTGCCATAAAACCGATATTTTTTTCAGACGGCATGAGCAGGTTTCCTTAATAAAAGCCATAAAAACAAAGCCGTCCCCATTACGCCAAAAACCGTAGAGACCGGAATTTCAAACGGAAACACAATCACGCGTCCGACAATATCGCACAGCAATACCAAAGACGCGCCCAGCAAGGCCACCGCGGGCAAGCTTTGGCGCAGCTTGTCGCCCATCAGGCGGCTGATGATGTTCGGCACGACCAAGCCGATAAACGGAATATTGCCGACAGTCACGACCACTAAAGACGTAATCAGTGCCACAATAATCAGCCCCGACCACAGAATCGCCGTCCGGTTCAGCCCCAAATTCACGCTTACCGTTTCGCCCAAACCCAAAATCGTCAGCTGGTCGGCAATCAAATAGGCAAACAAAGCCAAAATCCCCGTTGCCCACAACAATTCATACCGCCCGAGCAACACGCCGGAAAAATCGCCCTGTTGCCACACACCGAGCATTTGCAACATTTCGTTTTCATACGCGATAAAGGTAGCCACCGCCTCAATCACACCGCCGAAAATAATCCCGACCAAAGGCACCATCAGTTGCGCGGTCGGCGGCAGGCGGCGGATCAGCAGCATAAAGACCAACATCCCGATCAGCGCGGCAACGGCGGCAACCGACATTTTTGCCAGCAGCGGCGCGGCCGGAAGCAGCAGGGTCATCAACAGCAAGCCCAAAGCCGCGCTTTGGCTTGCGCCCACCATCGACGGTTCGACAAAACGGTTGCGCATCAAAATCTGCATAATCATACCGGCCACCGCCATCGACGCACCCGTCAGCACAATCGCAAACGTGCGCGGCAGGCGGCTGATAAACATGACCTGCTGGCTGTCGGATAGCGAAAACAGGGCGGACCATTTGAATTCGGCCACGCCGACCGATAGGCTGACGGCAAACAACATCAGCAGCGCCACACCGTTGACCGCATTTAAAAATGAAGGTTTGTGAAACATAAAATGGTTCGGAAAAAATAAGGCCGTCTGAAAGAAGGGTTAAGGTATTTGGAAAAAAAGCAGGTTTGCCCATCATAAAAACAGATGCAAACAGGCAAAAATTGTCCATTTGCACCATGTATTTTCAGACGGCCTAAATCCAATGACTTCAGATCAAGCAACTTGATCCTGTGCATCATCAAACCCTTCAGGCCATCTGAAAGAAGCGGGCGGCTATGCCCGCGCCGAATTACTTGGCCGCATTAAACGCATCGCTGACCTGTTTGGAAGCATTCAGCAATTCTTGTGCGCCGCCGGCCGCCAGATAGGTTTCCGGCACGAGGTACACGACTTGGCCTTTTTTCCAAGCGGTTGTTTCGGCAACCAGCGGATTGTCCAACACATCTTTCGCAGCCTGACCTTCTTCACCGATGGCCGCGCCGCGGTCCAAAACAAACAGCCAATCAGGGTTTTTCTCTTTCAGGTATTCAAAGCTGATAGGCTGGCCGTGGCTGCCTTCTTTAATTGATTCATCAACAGCGGGAACGCCGATGTCTTTATGCAACCAACCGCCCAAACGTGAGGAAGGGCCGAAAGCCGACATCTTACCGCCGTTGACCAAAATCACCAAACCCTTGCCTTTGCCTTGCGCAGCAGTTTTCGCCGCTTCAAACGAAGCATCGATTTCCGCTTTCAGCTTGTCCGCTTCGGCCTGTTTGCCGAAGATTTGACCCAGTGCGTCGATGCGCTCTTTTGAGCTTTCTTTCAGATTGGCGGTTTCGGCAGTCATCTCGATGGTCGGTGCGATCTCGTTCAACTTGTCAAATGCTTTGGCCGCACGGCTGCCGATGATGATGAGCTGCGGTTTGTAAGCGTTGAGTGCTTCGTAGTCAGGCTCAAACAGCGTGCCGGCAGGTTTCGTGGATTTGAAATATTCGTCTAAATAAGGCAGCTGGTTTTTATCGACGGACAAACCGGTTTTCACGCCCAGTTTGTTTAAAGTGTCGAGCATGCCCAAATCGTAAACGGCGATACGCTCCGGATTTTGCGGCACTGTTGCCTCACCGCGCGTGGTTTTCACCGTCAGGCTTGCGCCTTCGGTTTGGGCGGCAGAAGCGGAAGCAGTTTGCGCCTGATTGGAAGCAGAATCTTTTGGTGAACACGCACCCAAAGCGAGGGTGCAGCATACGGCTAAAGCGGTCAAACGTAACATAGAGTTTCTCCGTAGTCGGAAATAAAGTAAATCGAAATGATAACTTGTATCGGATTATAAAGCTAGATGCCGTCTGAAAACTTTTGTTTTCAGACGGCTTTTTCAAGCTGATTGCTTAGAAGCGGTAGTTCACGCCCAAGCGTACATCACGTCCGGTACCTGGTAGGGTATTGGTCCAGCGTTGGCTGTGCGGATAGTAGAACTTGTTAAACACGTTGTTGACTGAAAGATTGACATTGAGCGTGTCTTTGCCCAGCGGTTTCCAGTTGGCGAAGACATCGTTCACACCGAAACCTTGGCGTACAACGTTTTCCAGTTTGCCGTCGCGACCTTTTTGACCCGCCACCAATATCGAACCCACGGCTTTTTGAACATAGCGTCCGCGCCAGCCGATTTCCAGATTCGGATTTTGGAAGCGGTAGGCAAGGGAGGCCGTCCAAGTGCGGCCGGTTTGTGCGCCAAACTCGGGGTTCGCGCTTAACAATTTATCTTTGTGCGTATCGTAAAAACGCGGTTTGCTGTGGCTTACGCCGACTTTGGCAGTCAGGCCGCCTGTACGGTAGGACGCGCCTAATTCGTAACCGTGGTTTTTGACGTAGCCGGCGTTGACGGCTTCACGGATGGCGACAGAGTCGTGGCGGTTTTGCGGATTGGCAAGCGCGTCTTTGATGGTCTGCCAGAAGTAGCTGCCGTTTGCGGCAAACGTGCCGTCGTTGTAGTTGAAGCCGATTTCGGTATTGCGCGCGCGTTCAGCTTTAGTGCCGTCGGCAATCGAGATGATGCCGCGTTTGCCGTGGGTTTGCAGCGCGTCATACAGGCGCGGGCTGCGGCTGGCGTAGTTGTGGCTTATGCTGAAGCTCAAGTTTTCGACAGGTTGGTAAATTACGCCCAGACTCGGGTTGACTTTGCCGTCTGAAACCGATTTGCCGTCATGGGTTTTGATATCGAAATGGTCGTAACGCAGACCGCCGGTCAGGGTAACATCGCCGATATCTTGGATGGCTTCGACATACACGCCGTAATCGGTTTTGGTCGGGTTGGTCAGGCTGTATCCGCGTACCAGACTTCGCAGGGCGGCATTGGTGCTGGTGTATTGCGAATTCAGGAAGGTATGAGGTTTGATTTCCTGATGGCGGTAGTTGACACCGTATTTCAACAGGGTTTTTTCGGCAAGGCGGCTGTCGAAGTTGATATTTGCACCTTTGGTGGTGATTTTGGTTGTGGTCGGACCTGCCACATTGCCTGCGTAACCGCTGCCGCTGTCATCGGCGGAATAGCGTTCGTTTTCCAACACATAGGCGTTGGCGTTCAGTTTTTCGACAAAGCCCAAGTTTTTACCCGTGTACTCCAAGTTGGTGTTGGATTGGGTAGTTTCACGGTATGAGGGTTTCTGCCTGTCTTTTGCAGGGTCGGACTCGAAGATTGTAAACTCTTCACGCACAGTACGGATGCCCCGGTGCTGGTCTTTCATGTGGCTCAACACGATGCGGTGGTCGCCGTCGCCGAAGGTTGTTCCGATTTTGGCCAGGTAGCTGCGTTTGTCCAGTGCGCTGTAAGGTACGGTTTTGCCGCCGTTGGGACTTTTGTAGCCTTTACCTGCTTCGTAATCTTTTTCATCGTTGCGGTTGTAAGAGAATAAGCCGTCGAAGTTGCCGGCTTTTCCGAACACGCTGGCGCCGTAGTTTACGCCGTCATTGCTGGCATAGCCGCTGCTGAGGCGCACGCCCCAGTTTTTGTCCAAACCTTTTAGCAAGTCTTCGGCATCAACTGTTTTAGTAATAATCGCGCCGTTGGTCGCGCCAATACCGGCAGATGCCGAGCCTGCGCCTTTCTGTACGGAGACGATTTTGACCAGCGCAGGGTCGATGATGAAACGGCCTTGGTGATACAGTATTTGGCTGTCGGAATAGGCGTTGTCCACCTTGATGTCGACAGAGTTCTGACCCATGCCGCGCAAGGTCATGTGTTGGGATGTGCCGTTACCGCCGCCGAAATCGATGGCAGGTTCTTCTTTTAACAATTCGCGCAAATCGGTTGATGTGCTTTCGTCTTTTTGACGAAGGGTGACGATATTGGTTTTGATTTTGCTGCCTTGGCGGTCACCTTTAACGGTAACGGTATCAAGCACAACATTGTCTTTGGCTTCATTTTCTGCGTGTGCAAAACCGGCCGCCAGTGTCAGTGACAGCAGGCTCAGTCGGAATAGGGGCGTATTCATTGAGAAATGTCCTTAATAAAATGACAGTAATAAAAAATAAAAGCAAATAAAGAGAAATTATCTTTAAAATATGCAATTAAGAATAATCATCATTTATAATAATGCATTAAAAAGAAATAGTTGTAAAGAGTTGTGTTGCATTTGTAAAGAAATTGTGTTGTTTTTAAACGAATTTTGCAGTTTGTATGTCAGGCCGTCTGAAAAATAAGTGATCGGGCATTTTTGCGTATGAAAATATTTGGAAAGACTGCATAGAATTTTTTACTTTTTCCCTTGAATTTGTCGCAAACAACCCAAATCTACCCGCCATTACGGCAGGCTTTCTACTAAGTGTGCCGCTATTTTCAAGCAAACCGTGTCTGTCATGTCCGACAGACAATTGTTTTCAATCTATTTATTTATCGGAGCATTAAGACATGACCATCCGCCCTTTACACGACCGCGTAGTCGTCAAACGCTTAGAAGCTGAAGAAAAAACCGCCTCCGGCATCGTTTTGCCGGGTGCGGCTGCTGAAAAACCCGACATGGGCGAAGTAATCGCCGTGGGTGCGGGCAAAATCGGTAAAGACGGCGAGCGCCGTCCGCTGGATGTCAAAGTCGGCGACAAAGTGATCTTCGGCAAATACAGCGGTCAAACTGTAAAAGCCGACGGCGAAGAGTTGTTGGTAATGCGTGAAGAAGACATCTTCGGTATCGTTGAATAATTGTTGAATTAAGTTTCAGAACCAAAGGCCGTCTGAATCAAACATGAAGTTTTCAGACGGCCTCGAACAGATTTTTAATATTGATTTGGAGAATTTAAATGGCAGCAAAAGACGTACAATTTGGCAATGAAGTTCGCCAAAAAATGGTAAACGGCGTCAATGTATTGGCAAACGCCGTACGCGTAACTTTGGGCCCTAAAGGCCGCAACGTGGTACTCGACCGCGCTTTCGGCGGCCCGCACATCACTAAAGACGGTGTGTCTGTTGCAAAAGAAATCGAATTGAAAGACAAATTCGAAAACATGGGCGCGCAAATGGTGAAAGAAGTTGCGTCCAAAACCAACGACGTAGCCGGCGACGGTACCACTACTGCAACCGTATTGGCACAATCCATCGTTGCCGAAGGCATGAAATATGTGACCGCCGGCATGAACCCGACCGACCTGAAACGCGGCATCGACAAAGCCGTTGCCGCTTTGGTTGAAGAGCTGAAAAACATCGCCAAACCTTGCGATACTTCTAAAGAAATCGCCCAAGTCGGCTCTATTTCCGCCAACTCTGACGAACAAGTCGGCGCGATTATCGCCGAAGCGATGGAAAAAGTCGGCAAAGAAGGCGTGATTACCGTTGAAGACGGCAAATCTTTGGAAAACGAGCTGGACGTAGTTGAAGGTATGCAGTTCGATCGCGGCTACCTGTCTCCTTACTTCATCAATGACGCTGAAAAACAAATCGCTGCTTTGGACAATCCGTTTGTATTGTTGTTCGACAAAAAAATCAGCAACATCCGCGACCTGCTGCCTGTTTTGGAACAAGTGGCCAAAGCCAGCCGTCCGCTGTTGATTATCGCTGAAGACGTAGAAGGCGAAGCCTTGGCGACTTTGGTGGTGAACAACATCCGCGGCATCCTGAAAACCGTTGCCGTGAAAGCCCCTGGCTTCGGCGACCGCCGCAAAGCCATGTTGCAAGACATCGCCATCCTGACCGGCGGCGTAGTGATTTCCGAAGAAGTCGGCCTGTCTTTGGAAAAAGCGACTTTGGACGACTTGGGTCAAGCCAAGCGCATCGAAATCGGTAAAGAAAACACCACCATCATCGACGGTTTCGGCGACGCAGCCAAAATCGAAGCGCGTGTTGCCGAAATCCGCCAACAAATCGAAACCGCAACCAGCGAATACGACAAAGAAAAACTGCAAGAGCGCGTGGCTAAATTGGCCGGCGGTGTGGCAGTGATCAAAGTCGGTGCCGCTACCGAAGTGGAAATGAAAGAGAAAAAAGACCGCGTGGAAGACGCGCTGCACGCTACCCGCGCAGCCGTTGAAGAAGGCGTGGTTGCAGGCGGCGGCGTAGCCCTGTTGCGTGCCCGTGCTGCTTTGGAAAACCTGCACACCGGCAATGCCGACCAAGACGCAGGCGTACAAATCGTATTGCGCGCCGTTGAGTCTCCGCTGCGCCAAATCGTTGCCAACGCAGGCGGTGAGCCTAGCGTAGTCGTCAACAAAGTGTTGGAAGGCAAAGGCAACTACGGTTACAACGCAGGCTCCGGCGAATACGGCGACATGATCGAAATGGGCGTACTCGACCCCGCCAAAGTAACCCGTTCTGCGCTGCAACACGCCGCATCTATCGCCGGCCTGATGCTGACCACAGACTGCATGATCGCTGAAATCCCTGAAGAAAAACCTGCTATGCCTGATATGGGCGGCATGGGTGGTATGGGCGGCATGATGTAAGGCCGTCTGAACCCTTCAGATAAAAAGCAAAACCGCACGGCAAGCAGCCGTGCGGTTTTTTATTTGTCAGTAGAAGCATGAGATGGTGAGGGGCATGCCATGATTTACGGAGAAATAAGGGCAGCCAGTTCCATTGAATCAGAAGCAATCAAATAAACTTCATCATCAAAAAAAGCCGTCTGAAACTTGATTTTGTGTTTCAGACGGCCTTCTTAATGATCTAAACCGTTACTTTTTGCTCGAACGGCTGTATCGGACAGCTTGAGACAAGATTTCTTCAATTTCTATCCACATAATGCCTCCTTACAGTAAACCAGGTTGACCTAAAGCCGGGTCGTTAGCTCGTGCTGCTTGGGCATCTTCGACAGTCAGTCCAAGGGCTTTGGCTACGCCTTCGCCGTATGCCGGATCGCAACGGTAGCAGTTGCGTATATGGCGGTATTTGATGAAGTCTGGTGCATCGCCCATGGCTGCGGCGGTGTTGTCGAACAAAGCCTGTTTCTGTGCGTCGCTCATCAGGTTAAACAAGGCGCGCGGTTGGCTGAAATAGTCGTCATCATCTTGTCGGTAGTCCCAGTGCGCCGCATCGCCGTTGATTTTCAAAGGCGGTTCGGCGAAGTCGGGTTGTTGCTGCCATTGGCCGAAGCTGTTGGGTTCGTAGTGTGGCAGGCTGCCGTAGTTGCCGTCGGCACGGCCTTGTCCGTCACGTTGGTTGCTGTGAACAGGGCAACGTGGGCGGTTGACAGGGATTTGGCGGAAGTTTACGCCCAAACGGTAGCGCTGCGCATCGGCGTAATTGAACAAACGCGCTTGCAGCATTTTGTCGGGGCTGGCGCCGATACCGGGAACGAGGTTGCTCGGTGCGAAGGCGGATTGTTCCACATCGGCGAAGAAGTTTTCGGGATTGCGGTTTAACTCGAATTCGCCCACTTCAATCAGCGGATAGTCTTTTTTCGGCCAAACTTTGGTCAAATCAAACGGATGATAAGGCACTTTTTCCGCATCGGCTTCAGGCATGACTTGGATGTACATCGTCCATTTTGGAAACTCACCGCGCTCGATGGCTTCGTACAGGTCGCGCTGGTGGCTTTCGCGGTCATCGGCGATGATTTTTGCGGCTTCTTCGTTGGTTAGGTTTTTAATGCCTTGCTGGCTGCGGAAATGGAATTTCACCCAAAAACGCTCGCCCGCTTCGTTCCAGAAGCTGTAAGTATGCGAACCGAAGCCGTGCATATGGCGGTAGCTGGCGGGGATGCCGCGGTCGCTCATGACGATGGTGACTTGGTGCAGAGCTTCGGGCAGCAGCGTCCAGAAGTCCCAGTTGTTTGTGGCGGAGCGCATATTGGTGCGCGGGTCGCGTTTGACGGCTTTGTTCAGGTCGGGGAATTTACGCGGGTCGCGCAGGAAGAACACGGGCGTGTTGTTGCCGACCATATCCCAGTTGCCTTCTTCGGTATAGAACTTCAGCGCAAAGCCACGGATGTCGCGTTCCGCATCGGCTGCGCCGCGCTCGCCTGCCACGGTGGTGAAACGGGCGAACATTTCGGTTTTCTTGCCGACTTCGCTGAAGATTTTGGCGTGGGTGTATTTGGTGATGTCGTGCGTCACGGTAAACGTACCGAACGCGCCCGAACCTTTGGCGTGCATACGGCGTTCGGGGATGACTTCGCGCACGAAGTCGGCGAGTTTTTCATTCAGCCACAAATCCTGTGCCAGTAGAGGGCCGCGCGGACCGGCGGTCAGGCTGTTTTGATTGTCAGCAACGGGCGCGCCGTTGTTCATGGTCAGATGGGTGACTGGGCATTTAGAGATAGACATAGTGATTTCCTTTGTGAAGTTGTTATAGGTTGATGAAACGGTTTCCAGGATGGAATGCTTCTATATAAAATATAATAAATTTTCAATATCGATATTTAAATATAGTTTGCGTTAAGCTATGAATCAAACTATACAGAAAGGTTTTAACTATTGGAACTATGAAACCGATTTAGAATAAATATTATTAATTAATAATCTAATATTGTTTGTTTTTATAAATGATAGTGTTATAAAAAAGGCCGTCTGAAACTTTATTTTGCGTTTCAGACGGCCTGATTTTTAGTCAAAACAAGGGATTATTTAGCCTGTTTGGCTTTGCGTTCTTCCAGCCAGTGTTCCAAGTAGTGGATGCTGACACCACCTTTTTGGAAACCCGGATCGCTGAATAAGTCACGGTGCAGCGGCGTATTGGTTTTGATGCCGGTAATTGCCAGCTCATCGAGGGCAACGCGCATTTTGGCCATGGCTTGGTCGCGGTCTTTACCGACGACACAGATTTTGCCGATCAGACTGTCGTAGTAAGGAGGGATGCGGTAGCCTTGATAAATATGGCTGTCAATGCGGACGCCGAAGCCGCCGGGCAGGTGGCAGCTTTCAATCAGGCCCGGGCTTGGAATGAAGTTGTACGGGTCTTCGGCGTTGATACGGCACTCAAACGCATGGCCTTCAACTTGGATGTCTTCCTGTTTGTATTGCAAAGGCAGGCCGGATGCGATGCGCAATTGCTCTTGGACGATGTCCACGCCGGTGATGAGCTCGGTAACCGGATGCTCAACCTGAACGCGTGTGTTCATCTCGATAAAGAAGAATTCGCCGTCTTCGTACAGGAATTCAAACGTACCTGCGCCGCGATAACCGATGCGTTTGCAAGCGTCGGCACAGGCTTTGCCGATTTTGGCACGTTCTTCTTCAGTGATGAATGGAGCCGGTGCTTCCTCGATGACTTTTTGGTGGCGGCGCTGCATGGAGCAGTCGCGCTCGGCGAGGTAGATGGCGTTGCCGTGTTCGTCGGCAATCACTTGGATTTCGACGTGGCGCGGACGTTGCAGGTAGCGTTCCATGTAAACCATCGGGTTGCCGAATGCCGCGCCTGCTTCGGCTTTGGTCATTTCGACAGACTGGAGGAGGTCTTCTTTTTTCTCGACGACGCGCATACCGCGGCCGCCGCCGCCGCCGGAGGCTTTGATAATGACGGGATAACCGACTTTATCGGCGATTTTGAGGATTTCTTCGCCGTCGTCCGGCAATGCGCCGTCAGAGCCGGGAACGCAAGGCACGCCGGCTTCGATCATGGCGTGTTTGGCGGATACTTTGTCGCCCATCAGACGGATGGTGTCGGCTTTAGGGCCGATGAAGACAAAGCCGGATTGTTCGACTTGTTCGGCAAAATTGGCGTTTTCGGCGAGGAAGCCGTAGCCCGGGTGGATGCCGTCGGCTTCGGTTACTTCGGCAGCTGCGATGAGGGCGGGAATGTTGAGGTAGCTTTGTGCGGATGCGGCAGGGCCAATGCACACGGATTCGTCGGCGAGTTTGACGTGCAGGCTGTCTTTGTCGGCTTCGGAATGGACGGCGACGGTGGCGATGCCCATTTCACGGCAGGCACGCAGGACGCGCAGGGCGATTTCGCCCCGGTTGGCGATCAATACTTTTTTCAGCATGATAATCTTTCCGGATGGTTCAGACGGCCTATTGTCGGCCGCCTAATGCGTTGCGGATTTTTTGGTCGGTTTTGTATTGGCTCAAGGCGTAGACCGACCACATGGCTGCCGGTATCCAGCCAACCAGTGTACATTGCAGAATCAGACAGATGATGCCTGCAAACGGACGGCCGATGGTGAAAAACTGCAGCCATGGCAAGAAAATAGCCAAAATCAGACGCATGGTTTGTCCTTAATGAACAGAAAAAGGAATTTCAGACGGCCTTAAAGATAAAGGCCGTCTGAAAAAACGGATTATTCAATGATGAAGAGCGGCTCGCCGTATTCGACCGGAGTACCGTTTTCAACCAGAATTTCTTTAACGACACCGGATTTCTCGGCTTCGATTTCGTTCATCAGCTTCATGGCTTCGATGATGCACAAAGTATCGCCGGCTTTTACTTGTTTACCTACTTCAACGAAAGCAGCGGCGTTCGGGCCGGGAGCGCGATAGAAAGTACCGACCATAGGTGATTTTTGCGCGTTGGTCAAATCGCGAGCGGCAGCGGCGGCGGCCGGAGCGGCTGCGGCCGGAGCAGCGGCAGGGGCGGCAACCGGAGCGGCTGCGGCAGGTGCCGGAGCAGCATAAATAGGAGCTGCGGCGGCAGTGGTACGCGTAATGCGGACTTTTTCTTCGCCTTCGGTAACTTCAATTTCTGCAATGCCTGATTCTTCGACCAAATCAATCAGTTTTTTCAATTTACGCAAATCCATTGCTTTTCCTTTTTAGCGCGGCATAAAGTGCATATTGGGTATGCGCCGCTGTGGTTTTAGATGATTTCCTGAGACGTCGGAAGGCAGGTTTGCCATCCGGCGTTTAAATAATGTCGGAACAGGGCGGAGCCTGAGAAATGAATCTAGTTATTTTCCCGAACTTGTCGGTAAATGTCCAGTAAAAGATAGAAAAAAGGCGTTTTTCGGCGAAAAAAGAAAGGAACGCTGATTTTCGTTAAAAAGTGATTTCCCCAAGAGCGTTTATTCTAATTTATTGGTTTTTCGACAAAACATGCCGTCTGAAAACCAACTTTGCGCGTATAATGGCGCCTGTTTTTTTAAAGTATGCACGACAATGGATATTTCCGATTTTGATTTTGAATTGCCCGAAAAACTGATTGCCCAGCATCCTCCGGAAGTGCGCGGCAGCAGCAGGCTTCTGGTTGCCTTGCCTACATTGCCGATTGAAGACAAACATTTCGGCGATTTACCCGATTATGTCGCACCGGGCGATGTGCTGGTGTTTAACAATACCAAAGTGATGAAGGCGCGCCTGTTCGGCCAAAAAGCCAGCGGCGGCAAAATCGAAGCCTTGATTGAGCGGGTATTGGACGCGCATACCGCATTGGCGCATATCCGCTCGTCCAAATCGCCGAAACCGGGTACAGAATTGATTTTTGAAGGCGATATCCGTGCCGTCATGATAGAGCGTGCGGAAGAATTGTTTTGCCTGAAATTTGAAGGCGGGCAAACCGTTTACGAACTTTTAGAGCAAAACGGCCATCTGCCCTTGCCGCCTTATATCGAACGCGCGGCCGATGATGAAGACGACAGCCGCTATCAGACCGTGTACGCCAAATATCAAGGCGCAGTGGCCGCGCCGACAGCGGGTTTGCACTTTACCGATGAGTTGTTGGGCCGTCTGAAAGCCAAAGGCGTAGAAACCGCGGAAGTGACCCTGCACGTCGGTGCCGGCACATTCCAACCGGTGCGCGTCGATAAAATTGAAGAACACAAAATGCACAGTGAGTGGTTTGATGTACCTGCAGAAACCGTTGCCGCTGTTGAAGCCGCCAAAGCGCGCGGCAATAAGGTGTGGGCAGTGGGTACAACCTCCATGCGCGCCTTGGAATCCGCTGCACGCGAGACAGGCCGTCTGAAAGCCGGTCGCGGCGATACCGATATTTTCATTACGCCGGGCTACCGCTTCAATGTTGCCGACCGATTGATTACCAATTTCCACCTGCCCAAATCAACCTTGCTGATGCTTGTCAGCGCGTTTTCGGGCATGGAGCATATCCGCAGTGTTTACCGCCATGCGGTGGAACAGGAATACCGCTTTTTCAGCTATGGCGATGCGATGATTTTGGGGAAAGCGGAATAAATCGGAAGCGGATTGGAGCGTTTCAAACTGGTTATTTGGGATTGTCCCGAATCTGAATCAGTTGGAACGCTCCAAAATACTCGAATTAAAATAAATTATTAAAGTAAACGCGCGAAGTGGTTGGAATTTGAGTTATAAGAAATAAAACAAAAAACAAAAAGGCCGTCTGAAAATCGTTTTTTCAGACGGCCTTTTATCTTTCCATGCTTAGGCGTCGATGTTTTGTGCCAGCAGGGCGTTGTTTTCGATGAAGGCACGGCGCGGTTCGACTTCGTCGCCCATCAGAGTAACGAACACTTCGTCGGCGGCGATGGCGTCTTCGATGCGGACTTTCAGGAGGCGGCGGACGGTAGGATCCATCGTGGTTTCCCAAAGTTGTTCCGGGTTCATCTCGCCCAAGCCTTTGTATCGTTGGATGGACATGCCTTTTTGGGCAACGCTCATCAAGATGTCCAAAGCGGCTTCAAAGCTGTCGATGTCGTATTCGTTGTCTCCTTTGTAGAGCTTCGCCCCTTTGCCGACCATGCCTTTGAGTGCGGCGGCGGTTTGGGTAAGGGTTTGGTAGGCTTTGCTGTTGAGGAACTTAGGCTCGAGGTAGCTCACCATCACATTGCCGTGCAGCTTGCGTGTGATTTTGATGAACTGGTGTCCTTCGTGGCCTTCGATACGTTCGAGCGCGACTTCTTTTTCGTCCAAGAGGCCACTCAATTCGGCAACGGCGCGGTCTGCGCTTTCTGCCGTGCTAAGATCGACCGGCGAAGCGTGCAGCATGGCGTGCAGAACGAGTTCGTCAATGATGCGGCTTTCTTGCTCGATAACCGTTTTGGCCAACAGGAATTGTTTGGCGGTATTGGCAAGCTCTTCGCCTTCGATGGTGCGGCCGTCTGAAACAATTTTGGCTTTTTCCAAGGCCAAACCGAGCAGCCATTGGTCTTTTTCCAATTCGTCTTTGAGATAGCGCTCTTGTTTGCCGTATTTGGCTTTGTACAAAGGCGGCTGGGCGATGTAGATGTAGCCGCGTTCGACCAGCTCGGGCATTTGGCGGTAGAAGAAGGTCAGGAGCAGGGTGCGGATGTGCGCGCCGTCCACGTCGGCATCGGTCATGATGATGATGCGATGGTAGCGCAGTTTTTCGGCATTGAATTCTTCTTTGCCGATGCCTGCGCCTAGAGCGGTAATCAGCGTGGCGACTTCTTGGCTGGCCAGCATTTTTTCAAAACGTGCTTTTTCGACGTTCAAAATCTTACCTTTGAGCGGCAAAATCGCTTGGAATTTGCGGTCGCGGCCCTGCATGGCGGAACCGCCCGCGGAGTCACCCTCGACGAGGTAGAGTTCGGACAGGGCAGGGTCTTTTTCTTGGCAGTCGGCCAGTTTGCCCGGTAGGCCCAAACCGTCCATCACGCCTTTGCGGCGGGTAATTTCGCGTGCTTTGCGGGCGGCTTCGCGAGCGCGCGCGGCATCGACGATTTTGCTGGTGATGATTTTGGCTTCGGTCGGGTTTTCTTCAAGGAAGTCGGTCAAGGCTTGGTTGATGACTTCGTTGACAACGGGGCCGATTTCGCTGGAAACCAGTTTGTCTTTGGTTTGCGATGAGAATTTCGGGTCGGGCAGTTTGACGGACAAAACGCAGGTCAGGCCTTCACGCATATCGTCGCCGGCGGTTTCCACTTTGGCTTTTTTAGCCACTTCGTTGGCTTCGATATAGTTGTTGATGGTGCGGGTCATCACTTGGCGCAGCGCGGTCAGATGGGTGCCGCCGTCGCGTTGCGGAATGTTGTTGGTGAAACATTGCACGCTTTCTTGGTAGCTGTCGTTCCATTGCATCGCGCATTCGACGCTCATGCCGTCTTTTTCGCCGAACGCGTAGAAGATTTTTTCGTGCAACGGCGTTTTTTTTCGGTTCATGTATTGCACGAAGCCAGCCACGCCACCGGAAAGGGCGAAGCTTTCGTGTTTGCCGTCGCGCTCGTCAATCAATTCGATGTCCACGCCGTTGTTCAGGAAGGAAAGTTCGCGGATGCGTTTGGCGAGGATGTCGAAGCTGTATTCGACGTTGCCGAAGGTTTCCGCGCTGGCGAGGAAGCGCACGGTCGTGCCTTTTTTGTCGGAATCACCGACTACTCGCAACGGCTCTTCGGTTTCGCCGCGCACGAAGCGGACAAAGTGTTCTTTGCCGTCGCGGTAGATGGTCAGCGTTACCCAGTCGGACAGCGCGTTGACGACGGACACGCCCACGCCGTGCAGGCCGCCGGAGATTTTGTAGCTGTTGTTGTCGAATTTGCCGCCTGCGTGCAAGACGGTCATGATGACTTCGGCGGCGGAGCGGCCTTCTTTAGGGTGGATGCCGGTCGGCATGCCGCGGCCGTTGTCGGCCACGCTGACGGAATTGTCGGCATGGATGGTTACGGTGATTTTGTCGCAATGTCCGGCGAGCGCTTCGTCAATGGCGTTGTCGAGCACCTCGAACACCATGTGGTGCAGGCCGCTGCCGTCCTGCGTGTCGCCGATATACATACCGGGGCGTTTGCGTACCGCTTCCAAGCCTTCCAGCACTTGTATGCTGTCGGCGCCGTATTCTTCATGTTTTTGGTCAGTCATGGTCTTTTCTTGCTGAATTTCAAGGAATTTTTCCGTGCGCGCAATGAAATGTCAAACGGGCGCGGCGGATGTGTTCCGAAAGGTCAAAATAATAGGTAATTATACCTGATTTTGCTGGAATATTCAGCGTTTTAAGTGCAAAAAGGCCGTCTGAAAGATTAAATTTCAGACGGCCTTTGTATCGGAAAACAGGTTTAGCGTTTGACGCCGCTCAATCGCGCCCAGCCTTCTTCGATTTCGGCAGGCTCGATGTCGAACCATTGGTTGTAAATGCCGCTGAGTTCTTCGACTTGTTCGTCCAAAAGACCGGACAAGACAATGCGGCCGCCTTGTTTGGTGCGTGCGGCAAGCATTTCGCCGAGCATACGCAGCGGGTTGGCCAGAATGTTGGCGACAACGACATCAAATTGGCCTTGCGGCAGGCCGTCCGGCAGGTAGAACTGCGCGTCGACGTTGTTTTGCGCGGCATTGTCTTTGCTGGCGCGGATGGCTTGTTCATCAATATCTACACCGATGGCGGAGCCTGCGCCGAGTTTGAGGGCGGCAATGGCCAAAATGCCTGAGCCGCAGCCGTAGTCCAACACGCTTTCGCCGCCTTTAAGCTGCGTGTCGAGCCATTTGAGGCAGAGGCGGGTGGTTGGATGGCTGCCTGTGCCGAAGGCAAGGCCAGGGTCGAGTTGCAGGTTGACGGCGTCGCCGTTGGGTGCTTCGTGCCAAGACGGGGTAATCCACAGGCGGTCGGAAATTTGAATCGGGTCGAATTGCGCTTGGGTCAGGCGTACCCAGTCTTGATCTTCAAGGATTTCGCCGGTGTATTTCAAATCGTTCAAACCGCATTCCTGCGCGGCGGCTTCGATAATGGAAGCGGCGTCGTCGCTTTCGCCGAAAAGGGCGATGACTTTGCTTTGTTGCCAGATCTGCTCGGTCGGCATGCCCGGTTCGCCGAAAATGGCCTGCTCGTTTTCTGTACCGGCGTAGGCATCTTCAATGGCGGCGGACAATGCGCCGTGTTCCATCAGCGCGTCGGCAAGGCGTTCGGCGACGGCATCGTTGACGTTGATGGTGATTTGTTGATAGGACATGGTGGGGCTTTCTTTTTAATAAGGCCGTCTGAAAATCGACGTTGTGCTTTCAGACGGCCTTGTAAGGTATGAAACCTGATGATGCGGGTTTATCGGTTTTTCAAACCCAGTACGTCTTGCATATCGTACAGGCCTTTTTTGCCGTTTGCCCAAACTGCGGCGCGTACGGCACCGGCGGCAAAGGTCATGCGGCTGCTGGCCTTGTGGGTGATTTCCACGCGCTCGCCGTCGGTGGCGAAGAGGGCGGTGTGGTCGCCGACGATGTCGCCTGCGCGGACGGTGGCAAAACCGATGGTGGATGGATCGCGCGGGCCGGTGTGGCCTTCGCGGCCGTAAACGGCGCATTCTTTGAGGTCGCGGCCGAGTGCGTCGGCAATGACTTCACCCATGCGCAACGCGGTGCCGCTTGGGGCATCGACTTTGTGGCGGTGGTGGCCTTCGATGATTTCGATGTCGTAGCCTTCGTTTAACACGCGGGCGACGGTGTCGAGGATATGGAAGGTCAGGTTGACACCGACGCTGAAGTTGGCGGCGAAGACAACGCCTATTTTTTCGCCTGCGGCTTGGATGGCGGCTTTGCCTGCATCATCAAAACCGGTCGTGCCGATGATGATGTTGACGCCTTTTTCCACGCATTTTTGCAGGTGTTTCAGGGTTGGCTCGGGACGGGTAAAGTCGATGAGGACATCGCTTTGAGCCAGTACGGCATCCACGTCGTCTGAAATAGTAACGCCGGTTTTGAGGCCGGAGGCAAAGCCTGCATCCAAACCCAATACTTCCGAACCGGAATGCTCGAGTGCGCCGGAGAGGACGGCATCGGGATGGTTGTTGACTGCTTCAATCAAAACGCGACCCATGCGGCCGTTGACGCCGGCAATGGCGATTTTCAATGCGCTCATGGGGTTTCCTTATTGCGGCTTGGTTTCGGTAGTCGAAACGACGTTTTGTCCGGCTTGAACCGCTTCGATGGATTTTTGAATGGCATCGCCTTCAGCGCGTGCGAGGACGTCGTTTTCAAAGTACAGGGTCAGGTTGCTTTGTTCTTTGATGATGCCATTGCGGCTGGTGTTGAAAGTGTAATCCCAGCGGTCGGCGTGGAAGGCGTCGCGCAGGAGCGGCGTACCGAGCAGCAGTTGGACTTGGTCGCGGGTCATACCTTGGCGCAGGGAAACCACGGCGCGGGGATTGAGCTCGTTACCTTGAATGATTTTGAGTTTGTAGGATGGAAAGTTGGATACGCGCTCGGCACTGCATGAGGCCAGACCTAAAATAGCGGCGATGGCAAGGCATAAGGCTTTATTCACGGGCTTACCTTTCTGTGTCATTTCGGGAAAGATGTTTATCATCGCTTGAATATTTTTAAAAAGCAAACGATAATCATCTTCTTAATTTTTCTTTTCGCCGATTTCCAATTGCAAGACCGGCGGCAGATTGCCGCCCTTTAACGGCCCAATAGTGGGCAAACGGGCGGAAAGTGCGTATTATAACGGTTATTACCTTACAGGGATATTGAATATTATGGAAAAATTCAGCAACATTGCGCAATTGAAAGACAGCGGTTTGAAAGTTACGGGTCCACGTTTGAAAATTTTGGACTTGTTCGAGACTCATGCCGAGGAGCATTTGAGTGCGGAAGATGTGTACCGTATCCTGTTGGAAGAGGGCGTGGAAATCGGCGTGGCTACGATTTACCGTGTGTTGACCCAGTTTGAACAGGCCGGCATTTTGCAACGCCACCACTTTGAAACCGGCAAAGCGGTTTACGAATTGGACAAAGGCGATCACCACGACCACATCGTTTGCGTGAAATGCGGCGAAGTAACCGAATTCCACAATCCGGAAATCGAAGCGCTGCAAGACAAAATTGCCGAAGAAAACGGCTACCGCATCGTCGATCACGCGCTGTATATGTACGGCGTATGCGGCGAATGCCAAACCAAAACCAAACGTTAAGCAGTTTGTATGTTGATTTTTCAGACGGCCTTGGGCATTTTCAGCCTGAGGCCGTCTGAAACTTTATGGGCTTTGCGATGAAGATTCCTTTTCTTGCACCACGGGATTATCGTTTCCCCGACCCGTCTTACGCTTTGGCCGAATGCGACGGCTTGGTCGGCGTCAGCGGCGATTTGGATACGGGGCGGCTGTTGTCGGCGTATGGGCAGGGGATTTTTCCGTGGTTTAGCCGCGACGGTTGGTTTTTCTGGTATGCGGTTGCGCCGCGAGCCGTGATTGTGCCGGAAAGCCTGCATATAGGCCGTTCGCTCGCCAAAACTTTGCGTCACAAGCCGTATCGGGTAACGGTCAACCGCTGTTTTGAAAAAGTGATTGCCCATTGCGCCAATGTGCCGCGTCCGGAACAGGACGGAACGTGGATAGAACCTGCGTTTCAGACGGCCTATTTGAAGCTGCACCATCAGGGGCATGCGCATTCGTTTGAATGCTGGCTGCCGGATGAGCAAGGCGAAATGCAGTTGGTAGGCGGGTTTTACGGCGTGCAAATCGGCTGCGTGTTTTATGGCGAGTCGATGTTTGCCTTGCGTCCCGATGCGTCCAAGATTGCGTTTGCCCGCGCCGTACCGTTTTTGGCGGATTTGGGCGTTGCGCTGATAGACTGTCAGCAGGATACCGAACATATGCGCCGTTTCGGTTCGCAGTTGATAGATTTCGCCGACTTTCAGACGGCCTTGAAGGATTTGAATGCGAAACCGTTAAAGCGGAATATCGAATGCGGCGTGGTGGCTGAAAATCTGCTGCAAAAGATTGGCGGCAAAGATTGATTTATCGGCACGGCGTGTCGGCAGAATCGACAGTTTGCATATTGCGACTGAGAAACCGATTGGAAAATAAATGCCATTCCATTCACTCGAACAGGCCGTCTGAAAATCTTGGCTTAGCCGAAATCCGGCCGTGTAACGCGCGGCGCTCATCATGTTAATAGCTGACGAAATCGCTTTTACATGGCAAAATAATAAGTTAAATATTTGTAATAGGGCGGCCTGAATAGGTTTCAGACGGCCCTGATCTCTTGAAGGAATCAACATGTCTTTGCAAAACATCATTGAAACGGCTTTTGAAAACCGTGCCGAAATCAATCCGAATACCGTTACTCCGGAAGTGCGTGAAGCGGTTTTGGAAACCATTCATCAACTCGACTCTGGCAAGCTGCGCGTTGCCGAACGTTTGGGCGTGGGCGAATGGAAAGTCAACGAATGGGCGAAAAAAGCCGTATTGCTGTCTTTCCGCATTCAGGACAATGAAATCCTCAACGACGGTGTGAACAAATACTTCGACAAAGTGCCGACTAAATTTGCCGATTGGTCTGAAGACGAATTCCGCAGCGCAGGTTTCCGCGCAGTTCCGGGTGCGGTTGCCCGCCGCGGCAGCTTTGTGGCGAAAAATGTCGTGTTGATGCCTTCTTATGTCAATATCGGCGCATACGTTGACGAAGGTGCGATGGTCGATACTTGGGCGACTGTCGGCTCTTGCGCGCAAATCGGTAAAAACGTGCACTTGAGCGGCGGCGTCGGCATCGGCGGCGTACTCGAGCCTCTGCAAGCCAGCCCGACCATTATTGAAGACAACTGCTTCATCGGTGCGCGTTCTGAAATCGTTGAGGGCGTGATTGTCGAAGAAGGCAGCGTGATTTCTATGGGCGTGTTCATCGGTCAATCCACCAAAATCTTTGACCGTACTACCGGCGAAATCTATCAAGGCCGCGTACCGGCTGGCTCTGTTGTCGTATCCGGCAGCATGCCTTCCAAAGACGGCAGCCACAGCCTCTACTGCGCAGTTATCGTCAAACGCGTGGATGCGCAAACCCGTGCGAAAACCAGCGTGAATGAATTGTTGCGCGGTATCTAATCGGATAACGATAACGCTGATTGAAGGTGGTATGCTCACTCTATGGTTAGTTTTGAACAAAAAAACAGGCAGAATGTTCTGCCTGTTTTTTTATGGCTTAAAGGCCGTCTGAAACGATTTCAGACGGCCTTTTGTTTTTGATGATGGGTTGTTTTAAGGTCAATTGAGGCAAGGGAAGGGTATTCCCTGTCTGGGACTACGCTTCCGGCCAGTCGGCGCAATAGTATTGCCAATAGATTTCTTCAAAAGGAATCTTGCCGTAATCGCACAACCACGGTTTGGCGCGTGTGGTGTAGTGGATAACGGGCGGGACGGTGTCAGGTTTGGGGAATACTTCGCTGAGATTTCGTTTTTGGAAATATTGGACTGCGCCGGTTTGGAAATTCCAAGATTCTTCCAATTGCAGCCAATTTTTTTGAAATACGGTGTTTAGAAAGCATTGGTCGCCGTAGGGAACGGATTTGTCAATGGTGGTAGCAGTTTGCAGCAGTTGCGCCGCGATATTCTGTTCCCGCCATTGCGCCAGGTCGACCAACAACATACCAGAATTGAAATAGGGTGTGGTGTGCAGTCCGGTCGGATGGTTCCAATCGGTACGGGCGAGATAGGAATCTTGTACGGCGGCGACGGGATAGCCGCGCATATCGAGGTTGAATAAATCGTGCAGGGATTGGGTAACCACCATATCGCTGTCGAGATACAGGGCGCGGTCGACAGGCAGGTGCTGCATCATCAGACGAAAAAATGCGGCATCCGAAATATGGGGTAGGCGGCGATATTGGCTGAAGTCCATCTCGATTTTGACATCATTCAGACGGCTGCCGCTGGCTGCGAGCTTTTGGTTGGTATAGTTGATCCATTCCCGCCTGAAGGTATTGTGCATAAGGTAGAAATTGACATTTTTGTTGTGGGTACAGACGGACTTCATCAGTGTATGAACCTGCTCGGCATAGCCGGTATCGGCGGCAAGGACGATGGTGATGTTGCTCATTGGTTAAATTCCTTTATTTGCAATGCCTTAAATTTTATCAGTCATTTTCTTGGGCTTGTGCGGTCGGTAAGGCGGCGTGGTCTTCGTTTTCCAACATGGCTTTTTTTAATAAATCGCGTTGCAGCTGTTTGCCGGCTTTGATGCCCAATTTGCGCAGTTTTTCAGTGCTGCTGATGAGGTTGCCCCTGCCGGAAACCAAGCGGCTGTAGGCCGTCTGAAACTGGGATTGAGCCTGACCGAGCGCTTTATTGATGCCGTCCATGCTTTCGACAAAGCCGACAAATTTGTCATAAAGTTTGCTGCCTGCTTCGGCAATCGCCAGCGCGTTTTGGTTTTGCTGCTCGTTGCGCCAGATGTTGGCAACGGTGCGCAGGGTGGCAAGCAGGGTGCTGGGGCCGGTCAGCATGATGCGTTTGTCGAAACACTCTTGGAAGAGGTTTGGATCATGTTGCAGGGCGAGGAGGTAGGCCGGTTCGACAGGGACGAACATAAAGACGAAGTCCAACGTTTTGACGCCTTCAAGGTCGGTGTAATCTTTTGCTGCCAAGCTTTTGATGTGGGCGCGGATACTGGCGACGTGGTTGGCAAGCTCGCGCTCTGCTTCTGCGCCGGTGCTTTGCGTATAGCGGACGTAGGCAGTCAGCGATACTTTGGAGTCGATGACGATTTGTTTGTTGTCGGGCAGATTGATGAGGACGTCGGGCTGGAGGCGGCGCTGGGTGCCGTCTGTTTCGTGGCGGACGCTGGAAGCTTGGACGATGTATTCGCGACCTTTTTGCAGGCCGGAATTTTCCAATACGCTTTCCAAAATCATCTCGCCCCAGTTGCCTTGGATTTTGTTTTGCGTGCCGATCAGCGCGGTGGTCAGCGCTTTGGCATCGTGGTGGAGCTGGGTGTTGAGGGTTTGCAGGCGTTTGAGCTCGTTTTCGATGGTCAGGCGTTCTTTGGCTTCTTTTTCATAAGTTTGCTGAACCAGCTCGCTGAAGCCGTGTATGCGTTCGTTGAGCGGATTGAGCAGTTGCTGGAGATGGTCGTGGTTTTGCTCGGTAAAGCGGCGGCTTTTCTCTTCCAGAATAGTGTTGGCGAGGTTTTGAAACTGGTCGCTCAGGTTTTTACGCGCATCTGCCAATAGAGCCAATTTTTCTTCGGCAGCCTGACGGTCTTTTTCCGATTGGGTGTTGAGGCGCTCGTTTTGGACTTGCAGCGCGTGGTTTTGCTCCAAAAGGGCGGCGTATTCTTGTTTCAGACGGCCTTTTTCGGCTTCCTGTTGCTGTAAAAGGCTGTTTTTGTCGTCGATATTGGCTTTTTCTTGCGCCAGTTGTGTGGAGAGGCGTTCGTTTTGGACTTGCAGCGCGTGGTTTTGCTCCAAAAGTGTGTCGTATTCTTGTTTCAGACGGCCTTTTTCCGCTTCCTGTTGTTGCAAAAGCGTATTTTTATCCGCGCTCAAGGCCTGCTCTTGAACCAGCTGCGTGTTTAGGCGTTCGTTGTTGATTTGCAGGTTTTGCGCGCTTTGCTGCCATTTTGCACATTCGTGTTTTAAAGCTTCGGCTTCGGCCTCGCAATCTTGCAGATAGGCAATTTGTTTTTCGGCTGCGGCAAAGCGGTTGCCCGTCTCCTGCAATTCGTCTTGCAATTCCTGCACGGTATGGCGGCTTTGCGCCAAGTCTGCCGCAGTCTGAGCCTGCACCTGCTCGGCAAACTCATGCAGGCGGCGGGCTTCGGCCAATTCTTGTAAAACGGTAAAGTGTCGGCTTTGGGCTTGGTAGCGTGTTATCAGCCAAGCAAACAGCGCGCCGATAAAAAATGCGGCCGCGCCGGTCAGGATTAGGGTGGTGTTCATGCTGGAAATAGTCAATACGCGGAATGTTTCACTATATCATATATTTGCAGCGCATTTTATGGTCGGATGTGTGCGGGTAACGTGGGTTTTCTTTTAAAAGAAGCTATCAAGGGTATTGGTTTTGACTAATTGAATATTTTTGTTGTAAAAAATATAAATTTATAAGATATTGAATTCTAAAATGTATTTTATTTAGAGTGCAATTTTGCAACAAAAAAGTGGGATTTTATGGGGGGAATGAAACACGTTTGTAGTGCGTATGTAATCAAGACATCGGTGTCATTTGGTAAGACATCGGTGTCATTTTCAAAAAATAATGAAAATTAACAAAAAATATTAGTATGTTTGATTTTTGAGCTATATATTTACGATTAAACTGTATTAGTTTACATTTAAAACGGTATGATTCGCCCTGTCGGTAGCGCAGATGCCGATGAAAAAATGTGTATGTTGTTAAATAACATTTTGTTTCTATGAAAAAGGACTACTTAAAATGGGAAATTTAATAACGCTTGCTGCCGCTTCTTTAATCGGTATGTCCGGAATATCGGCTTCTGCCATCGGCATCTCCCATAATATCGAAACGGCCATACACAAATAATTCAATTATAAACGAATCAATTACAATACCTTAGAAAACGCAACTTAGGCCGTTTTTCGGCCGACAGACAAGAAAGTGAGACAAACAATGAAAACTTTAATCAAACTGGCTGCAGCCTCTTTAATCGGCATGTCCGGCCTGACCGTCGGTGCAACCAATATTGCCCACAATATGGCTGATGCCGACAAATAAAAACACACAACGCTTCCTCAAATTAATACACAGAAAAGAGTCAGAATGAAAACATTAATCAAATTGGCCGCGGCTTCTCTGATCGGCATGTCCGGTTTGACAGTGGGTGCGACCAATATCGCAAAAAATATGGCAGAAGCTGCCAATAAATAAACGCAAGTGAAATTAAGCTTGTTTTGGTGATAAAAAAGGCCGTCTGAACATTCAGACGGCCTTTTTATTTGATGGTAAACCGTTTTATTTGCCGATACAGAAGCGCGAGAAAATCACGCCCAGCAAATCGTCGGCGGTAAATTCACCGGTGATTTCGCTGCACGCGTTTTGGGCGAGGCGCAGGTGTTCGGCGAAAAGCTCGATTTGGTTGTTGTTGCAGAGTGCGGCGTTTTCCAGCTCGGCTTCGGCTTCGTGCAGGGCGTTGAGGTGGCGGCTACGGGCGAGGAACAGGCTTTCGCTTTCGCCCTGCCAGCCGACTTCCTGCAACAGCGCGTGTTTGAGCAAGTCGAGACCCGCGCCGGTTTTGGCAGATAGGCTGATGACACTTTCCGCGCCGGTTTGCGTGAGGCCGTCTGAACGGACGGCGACAGGTTCGCCGGTCAGGTCGGCTTTGTTGTGGATTTCGATTTTTTTCAAACCTTCGGGCAGGCTGTTCAAAATGGCTTGGGTTTTGGCGTTCACGCCTTCGCGCGGGTCAATCAGAATCAGGGCGATATCGGCTTCGGAGACGGCTTTGCGGCTGCGCTCGATACCGATTTGTTCGACCACGTCGTCGGTTTCACGCAGGCCGGCAGTGTCGATGATGTGAACGGGTACGCCGTCGAGGGTGATTTGTTCGCGCACGGTGTCGCGGGTGGTGCCGGCGATGTCGGTTACGATGGCGATGTCGTCGCCAGCCAAGGCGTTGAGCAGACTGGATTTGCCGACGTTGGGCGCACCGACGAGGACGACGTTCATGCCTTCGCGCAAAATCGCGCCTTGTTCCGCACTGGCAAGCACGGTTTTCAGACGGCCTTGCAGGGCTTGGAGCTTGCCGCGCGCGTCGGCGGCTTCGAGAAAGTCGATGTCTTCTTCAGGGAAGTCCAGCGTAGCTTCGACCAACATCCGCAAGGTAATAAGGTCGTCCACAAGCTCGTGTATGTGTTGGGAAAACGCGCCTTTGAGCGAACGCAACGCCATACGTGCGGCGGACTTGCTGGAGGCGTCGATGAGGTCGGCGACACTTTCGGCTTGGGCAAGGTCGAGCTTGTTGTTGAGGAAGGCGCGTTTGGTAAATTCGCCCGGCTCCGCCATGCGCGCACCCAGTTCGAGGCAGCGCGAGAGCAACATGTCCATTACGACGGGGCCACCGTGTCCCTGCAACTCAATCACATCTTCACCGGTAAAGCTGGCTGGCGCGGCGAAGTAGAGCAGGATGCCGTTGTCTATCGGCTGTCCGTCGCCGCCGAGAAAGTCGGTGTAAAGCGCGGTGCGCGGTTTGGGCGTTTTGCCGCCGCTGAGGGTTTGCGCCAAAGGCAGCAGGTTTTTGCCGGAAAGACGGATCACACCGACGCCGCCGCGTCCGGGAGCGGTGGCGATGGCGGCGATGGTGGGTTGGGTTGCGGACATGAGAACTCGCGTATAGGTAAATTTAATGTGCGTATTATAGCAAAAGGCCGTCTGAAACTTTGGGTTTTGGGGTTTCAGACGACCTTTTTAGCAGATTGGCAATGTGGGCGTACTACTTGAACGGTTCAAGTATTTTTAATTTCCAAATCATCCGGCAGTAAGTCGTGTACGGAGCAGTTTAAAGCAGAAGACAGTTGATATAGTTTATCAACCGTTATGTTGACCTCCCCCCTTTCTATTCTACCCATATAGCTTCTGTCTATATCGGCAAGTAAGGCTAAGCTTTCTTGGTTGATATTAGACTGTTTGCGGATTTCTCGGATTTTTATACCTATCAAAACACTGATTTTACTCATGAGATTTGTCTTCACAAATCTCAAAATATCCAATTTTGACGCTTATTTATCCACGGATTATAATCCGTATTTTTGGAAAATATCTAAATGTGGAGAACGTTAAATGGCAAGTTATATTGAAAGCTCTTTAGGGCGAGGTGAACGTATTGTTTATAAAGCGCAAGTATCGTGGTTTTCCCAATTCTGGAGGATTTTTTTCGGTATCCTGCTGTTGATGTGGGTAATCGGTATCGTATTTATAGTGTTCGCGGTATTGAATGTAATGACAACCGAGCTTGCTTTAACTAACAAAAGGGTTATCGCTAAGTTTGGCTTTATCCGCCGGCAAACAATTGAGATAAATATCAACCGTATCGAAAGTATTTCGGTAAATCAAGGTTTTTGGGGCAGGATTTTCAATTATGGCTCCGTAGTGGTCAGAGGGACGGGCGGCAGTCATGCTCCGATTCCTTATATCGCTCGACCAATGGAGTTCCGTCAACAATTCAATGATTTTATAGATAACGAAATTGGTGGGGGCTCGAAAAATCAAATTGAATTAAAACCGCCTGCCGTTTGAGGTGGGTGGAAACGGTGGTTTTTGTTTTATATAGCCCAATTACTTTATTTTCGATACGCAATACCTATTGCCGTCATTTCCGCGCAGGTGGGACTGACGAGGTTGGAAGCCTTGAAATATCGGAAGTTAGTTATGTTTGCTATAGCAAAATTGTAATTAAATATTTATTTCTATCGATCCGAATATGAAAAGGCCGTCTGAAACTTTGGGTTTCAGACGGCCTTTAAATTAAGATGATTAAACAGCGGCGACGGTAAAACGTTCAAACAAATGCGCTTTGTTTTCCACATCGTCGGCGATGGCGACTGCCAAATCGGCCACGCTGATGCCTGCCGGAATTTCACCGTCCATCAGCAAATCGTCTTTGCCCAAGCGGTATTTGCCGGTTTTGTCTTCGCTGAAACCGCCGTCTGCACCCAGTCGTGCCGGAGGGGAAACGAAAGACCAGTTTACGTCGCGGCGCGGCAGGAGTTCTGCCAAGAGATGGCGTGCGGCATTGGCGCCGTCGAAAATTTCTTTCGGGAAGTCGGGCGTATCGATAACTTGCAAACCGGGTGCCACATACAGGCTGCCTGCGCCGCCAACGACCAATAAATAAGGCACTTGCGCTGCTTTTGCCGCTTCGACGATGCTGTTTGCGCCGCGTGTGAAATCCGCGCCGATGTTGGGATTGGTCCAGCCCGGGTTGAACGCGCTGACTACGGCATCAAAACCGGCCAGTTTGTCGGCAAAATCTGCTGCGTTGACATCTGCGGAGACGGCGGCAACATTTTGCGCTTGGAACACTTTGTCTGTGTTGCGGGCGAAAGCAGTCACTTCATGACCGCGGCCTGCCAATTCTTGAACGACTGCGTTGCCGACATAACCTGTTGCACCGATAACTGCGATTTTCATATTTAACTCCTTGTGGGGATGTGATTGATTAGATGAGTGCATTGTAAGGCCGTCTGAAATGCTTGATAATCCCTGATTTACTGTTATTATTGTGAAGTTAAACTAAACAATTATTTCTAAATGCAAGACATCAAACCCCTGCTTGTTTTCGCTGCCGTCCTCGAACATGGCAGCATGAATGCCGCCGCTGCCGCGCTGGGCATGACCCCGTCTGCTGTCAGCCAGCACATCAATCGCCTCGAAACCCTGCACGGCATCAAGCTGTTAAACCGCAGTACGCGCAGCCTTGCGCCTACCGATGCCGGCCGAGCCTTGGGCGAATACTGCCGCCGTCTCGCCGCCACCCTTGCCGATACGCGTACCGTTATCGACAATCTGAAGACCGAGCCCGTCGGCGAATTGCGCATTTCCCTGACGTCTACGGTCATCGAATCCCGCGCTTTTCAGATGGCCTTTTCGCGATTGCAAACCGAGTTCCCTAAAATCCGCCCCGTCCTCAATTTCAGCGATACTTTGGACGACCTGCAACACAATCAGACTGACATCGCCATACGCGGCGGCGACCGGGCTTTGGACGATCCCAACTTGGTTGCGCGCCATCTTGTGACTTGGCCGTACACCATTTGCGCCGCGCCCGATTATCTCGACCGGCATCCGCCCATTACCCATCCCCCTCAGCTTCATGCGCACCGCTGGCTGCATTTTTTACCTGTCCGCACGACCTTGCAAAACGGTGAAGAAAGCTATTTCCTCGACATCGCCGACAGCATTGCCTGTACGCATCTTGCCGCTGTGTGTAGTCTGACCGAAAGCGGATTTGGTTTGTCTTTACAAGTGGGCGGCGAAGTGAGGGAGAAAATTGCACAAGGCCGTCTGAAAGCGGTTTTGCCTGAATGGACATTGCCGCCGGTCAGCCTTTATTTGGTAACGCCTTATCGTGTGCAGTCTGCCAAAACCGAGGTTGCCGTGCGCATTTTTACCGAGAGTTTTGCTAAGGAAGGGGATTTATGAACGCGGAAAATTGGAGCGTTTATCTGATTTTGTGCGAAAACGGCGCGTTTTATTGCGGCATCAGCAACCGTCCTCAAGAGCGATTTGCGGCGCACTTGTCAGGAAAAGGCGCGAAATACACGCGGTTGAACAAGCCTGTCGAGATGCGCATCGTTTCAGACGGCCTGAGCAAAAGTGAAGCGCTGAAACGGGAAATCGGCATTAAGAAATTGACGGCAGAGCAGAAGCGAGGATTGTGGGCTGAAGCTGAAACAATGGCAAAAGGTTAATGGCGGCAATGGATTAAATTGTAGTCGGGATATGAATAACTGCACAAATAGGTAAGCCTGCTGGTGTCTTTTGCATGGCCAAGCGGCAAATGTTTATTAACATGATTCAAAAAGGCCGTCTGAAACCTGATTGGGATTCAGACGGCCTGGTTGGGACGGGGATGGCTTTCAGGTTGATGCTACTCATGGAGAAGTCGGTAAAAAGTTGAATTCTAAAAGAAACTTTGAAAATAAAATGAGTAACTGTTTGAACAATAAAATGAAAGTTATTGCGCTTCATGACAAATGGGGTGAATTTCTATCCGAGTAGAGAGGTGGTGTCAATATGTTTTTCAGTTTTTGTGACAAAATCTGATTTATACCAATATTTATTATAGTGTAGGTCGAAAGTATTAGTTTCTGTGTTAGAATTTTTGAGCTGTTTATATAAAACAGTGATTTAAACTAAAACTAACGAAAGACAGAACATGAACAAATTACTGATTGCCGTAATGATGATGGCTGGTTTGACAGCTTGTTCCCAAGAGGCTAAACAGGAGACTCAAGAGGCTGCTCAAGCCGTTGCATCTGAAGTTAAAACCGAAGCCGCTTCTGCTGCCGATGCGACTGCATCCGCCGCTCAAGAAGCAGCTGATAAGGTTGAAGCCGCTGCCAGCAAAGCAGAGGAAGCCGCCAAACCTGAAGAGGCCGCCAAGCCCGAAGAGAAAGCCGAAGCGCCTGCCGCTGAAGCCAAGCCTGCCGAATCCGCCAAAGTGGACGGCAAAGCTGTTTTTGAAGCGAACTGTAAAGCATGCCACAGCGGCTTGATTCCCGGCGCTCCGGCCGTAGGCAAAAAAGAAGACTGGGCGCCTCGCATTAAACAAGGCAAAGACACCTTGCACAAACACGCCCTCGAAGGCTTTAATTCCATGCCTGCCAAAGGCGGCAACGGCAGCTTAAGCGACGACGAAGTGAAAGCCGCAGTTGACTACATGGCCAACGAATCCGGCGCTAAATTCTAAATCGCACCGATTGAAACGCACCTTGTCACAAGGTGCGTTTTTTATGGATAGGCGGGTGAAAGTTGAAATAGGGTCGATAAACAGGCAAAGGTCGCCTGAAACATTTTATTTTGAAGCGCAATCGGCTAAAATCAGGCGAATTATTTTATGCAGGAGCAAACCATGAGCAATCAACACGACAACGTAGATGCCGGCGAAATCGCCAAGTTCAGCCAAATCGCCGACAAATGGTGGGATAAAAACGGCGAATTCAAGCCCCTGCATGACATCAATCCCTTACGCCTCGACTATATCGACGGCTATGCCGGATTGGCAGGCAAACACGTGCTGGATGTAGGCTGTGGCGGCGGTATTTTGTCGGAAAGTATGGCCAAACGTGGCGCAGAACACGTGACCGGCATCGATATGGCGGAAAAATCCCTGCAAACTGCCGCTGCCCATGCGGCCGATCAACACGTTGCCAATATCGATTACCGCTGCATCCGCGTCGAAGACCTCGCCGCCGAGCAGCCGCACAGCTTTGACGTGGTAACGTGTATGGAAATGATGGAACACGTTCCCGATCCGGCCGCCATCGTTCAAGCCTGTGCGAAACTGGTCAAACCAGACGGCATGGTGTTTTTCTCCACCATCAACCGCAATCCCAAATCTTATCTGCATCTGATTGTCGGTGCAGAATATCTGTTGAAATTCGTCCCCAAAGGCACGCACGACTGGAAAAAATTCATCACGCCGGCAGAACTCGCGCGCATGTGTCGCCAAGCCGGATTGGATACCGTCGGCAGCAAGGGCATGACCTACAATTTGTTGAGCGGCCGTTATTCCTTGTGCGACTCAACCGAAGTCAACTATATGGTTGCCTGCCGTCCGGCGTAAGGTTACACGGATAAAGCACACGGGCTTGCCCAATATTTGAAACGGTATGCCGAAAGCAGCTCGATTCAAATATCGGTAAGGCAAATCAGGCCGTCTGAAAAGAAAAAAGGCATGTGCGATACATGCCTTTTTTGTATGTGCAGTGCAGTTGTCGCCCTTATTCCGTCCAAGACGAATACGGATGTTTGCTCAGATACGCATTGGTGAATTTACCGTCTGCTGTGATTTCCTTGCCCAGCCAAGACGGTTTGGGAAATTCAGTATCTTCAGACGGCAATTCGATTTCCGCCACAATCAATGGTGCATTGTCGCCAAAATATTCGTCGATTTCATACACAAAGCCTTCAAATTCGGCCCGGTAGCGGTATTTTTCCATTTTAAACGGGCACATGTCCGCCATCATCGCTTGCGCGTGAGCCAGCGGAATTTCGTATTCAAACTCGCTGCGCGTCATGTCGGAAATATAGCCTTTCAGGGTCAGCCAGGCTTGCGAACCGATAATCCGCACGCGGATGGTGCGCTCTTTTTCCACGCTCAAATAGCCCTGTTGCAACACCAGCGGCTCGCTTGCCGCTTCGCGCCAACTGTCATCCGCCAGCAAAAAGCGGCGTTCGATTTCGACCGTCATGAATTCTTTCCTTACTTACCAAACAGGCCGTCTGAAGATTAAAACGGCTTGAAAACCACCATATAAAGCGCGGCCACCATCATCAATACGGGGAGTTCGTTGAATACCCGATACCAGCGGTGCGAATACATATTGCTGCCGTTTTGAAAACGGCGCAGCAGCAGGCCGCAATAAAGCTGATAAGCCAAGAGCAGCAGGCCGCACAATAATTTAACCGCCAGCCAGCCGTTGCTCCACCAATTGTTAACAAACCCGATGGCCGCGCCAAATATTAGCGTTCCCCAGCCCAAAGGCGACATAAAGCGGTACAGCCTGCGCGACATATCCGTCAGCCGTACATATTCCACGCTGCCGGGTTCCAATTGTGCCAGATTCACATAAATCCGCGGCAGATAAAACAGTCCCGCAAACCAAGAAATTACAAAAAACACATGCAGTAGCTTAAACCACAAATACATTTCAGACGGCCTCAAAACCTAAAACCATTATTTTATCCGCAATACTGCTTAAGCTAAAACAAAATAGTCAAAACAATCCGATTTAGTGCGCCGCAACAATGTGTTGCAGGCACAAATTTACCCAAAAGCCAAATTGTAAATTTCGCAACAATATGCAAGTTAAGATATGCACGATGCAAAAAACTTGTTAGAATCCTATGCTATTTAATTATAAAAACATTATGGACGGAAAACATGAAACAATTCGAAATCAGCAACAGCGTCAGGAAAGAGCTTAGCAACTACCTGAATACGCGCAATCTAAACCTCAAAGCCGCCATGGACAACGAAACAACCAATGGAGAAGTCGCCGCCATCGTTCATGCAGGATTGCCGGCGATGATTCGGAAAATCTATTCTTTGGAAAAAATGAAAACCTTTTTCTGGACGAAAAAAGATTTGATGATGGAGTTTATCAATATGCGCTTGGATGCCGACGATAAAAAGGGCAAAAACTAATTTTAGCGTTGAGCTGGGGGAGATAGGGGTTGGAAATGCGGACTTCTATTTTTCTCGAAAATCTTGTTAGGGATAGGACGCACTTATTGTTCCTAATAAGTTTTGACAACCGAAAGGCCGTCTGAAATTCAAATGATAGGGCATGGGAACATGCCCTGTTTTTATGGGCGGCTTGTCCGCATTGGGAAAATATTGAGCTTGGCAACCGTTGCGGCGTTCCGCACAGGGTGGTTTTATCGGCTGAATATTTTTATATTTGTTTTGCTGAACATATTGAATGGATTATAAAAAGGCCGTCTGAAACATTTCAGACGGCCTTTAGCGTTGAATCAGCAATTAAAACGGCGGGTTTTCAAATCAAGCTGCGTTGTCGAAACCGCTGTGGCGGAGCAGGGCATCCAGGCTTGGTTCGCGGTCGCGGAAGGCTTTGAAGGATTCGGCTGCACTGCGCGAACCGCCGACGGCCAGTATTTCTTTCCAGAAGCGGCGGCCGGTTTCGGCAACGTCGTCGCTTTCTTCAAAAGCGGCGTAAGCGTCTGCACTCAAAACTTCCGCCCATGCGTAGCTGTAATAGCCTGCGGAGTAGCCGCCGGCGAAGATGTGGCTGAAGCTCAAGGCAAAACGGTTGTATGCCGGCGGTTGGGTTACGGCGACTTCTTGACGCACTTTGTCCAAGATTTGCGGCCATTCTTTCAGACGGCCTTCATCTTCCTGATGGTAGATTTCCATGTCGAAGATGGCAAATTCCATTTGGCGGACGAGGAACATACCGCGTTGGAAGTTTTTAGCCGCGTGCATTTTGTCGAACAGCTCTTTCGGCAATACCGCGCCGGTTTCTTCGTGCGAGGACATTTGCGCCAATACGTCGTATTCCCAGACGAAGTTTTCCATGAATTGGCTGGGCAGCTCGACCGCGTCCCATTCGACGCCGTTGATGCCGGATACGCCCACTTCGTCAACTTGGGTCAACAAGTGGTGCAGGCCGTGGCCGGTTTCGTGGAAGAGGGTGATGATTTCGTCGTGGCTCAAACGCGCTTCTTTGTCGCCTACAGGCGGGGTGAAGTTGCAGACGAGGTAGGCGGTCGGCAGTTGCAGCGTCCCATCGGCGAAACGGCGGCGGCTTTTGTAGCCGTCCATCCATGCGCCGCCGCGTTTGCCTTCGCGTGCGTACAAGTCCATGTAAACGCTGCCGATGGTTTGGCCGTCTTGTTTCAGCTCGAAATAGCGCACGTCTTTGTGCCAAACGGGGACGGTTTTTTCAGCCAGCTCGATGCCGTACAGTTTTTTGATTTGGGCAAACAGGCCTGCCAAGACTTTGCTGATAGGGAAGTATTTTTTCACTTCGGCTTCGCTGAAGGCGTATTTGGCTTGGCGCAGTTTTTCGGCGGCGTAGCTCAAATCCCACGATTGAGGGTCTTCGATATTCAGGTTTTCGCGCGCAAAGGCCTTGATCTCGGCAAAGTCTTTTTCGGCAAACGGTTTGGCGCGGCGGGCAAGGTCGTGCAGGAAGTTTAAAACCTGTTCGGGCGTATCCGCCATTTTGGTTGCCAGCGACAGCTCGGCGTAGTTTTTGAAGCCGAGCAGTTTGGCGGTTTTCAATGCGTTTTCGAGGGTGCGGTCGATGTTGGCCGTATTGTCGAATTTGCCGTCGTCGGACAATTCGCTGGCGCGGGTAACGTAGGCGCGGTAGATTTGTTCGCGCAGTTCGCGGTTGTCGGCGTATTGGATGACGGCGAGGTAGTGCGGAATTTGCAGGCCGATTTTGTAGCCTGTTTTGCCTTCGCTTTGCGCGGCGGCGGCAAACATGGCGATGGAGTCTTCGGGAATGCCGGCAAGCGGTGCTGCATCGTCAAAGTAAATGCCGAAAGCGTCGGTTGCGTCTTGGATGTTTTGTGCGAATTTGGCACCCAGTTGCGCGCCTTCGGTTTGCAGTTGCGCCAGTTCTGCCTGCTGTTCGGGCGGCAATTCGGCACCGCTGAGGACGAAATCGCGCAAGTCGTGGTTGAGCTTGGTTTGCTGCGCCGGGGAAAGGGTGTCGAATTCGGCAGAATTTTTGATGATTTTGAAGCGGTTGTACAACTCGATGTCTTGACCGATTTCGGTGAAGAAGATGGTGATTTCTGGCATCAATTCGTTGTATACGGCACGCAATTCGGGCGTGTCGACCACGGAGTTGAGATGGGAAACCACGCTCCAAATGCGGCCGATGCGTTCGGTAATGTCGGTCAGTTTTTCGACAGTGTTTGCCCAGTCGGTGTGCGTTTGCGCTTTGATGGCGGCGATTTGTTCGCGCGCTTCGGCAATGGCGGTTTGCAGGGCGGGTTTGATGTCTTCGGTTTTGATTTGGTCGAAACGGGGTTCTTCGCCCAAGTGGAGCAGGACGTTGTCGCTCATATGGTTTCTCCTGAATAAGATGGATTCAGACGGCCTTGTGGCCGTCTGAAAAGAAAACGATAGGCGTTATATGGTGGCAGACAGGCAGAATTAAAGTGTCTCGCCTGCCTGTCGGCCAATCTTATTCTGCGCCGCGCGGATTGGCGTGCAATGGCGCAGCCAGCTCGAGGCGCATGGTGGTGCCTTCGGGGGCGTAAACTGCATTAGCAAGATTGGTTTGCAGGGATTCGGCAAACGAGCCGCGATACACTTTTGCGCCTTGGTGGGTCAGGTTGGATTGCACGTCGACGTACACTTCTCCGCCGATTTGACGCCAGAGGTAGCAGAAGGTGTAGTCTTCAGACAGGTAGCGTTTGCTTTCGGGATCGACCATGCAGTCGAAGAAGCGGTAGTGCAGGCCTTTGTTTTCCGGGCTGTAGTCGCTGTCGGAGACGTAGTTCAACTCGGGGTAGGCCTCTATCATTTTTTCAAATACGCTGCGTTTGATAACCATGAAGCCGGTTGGCGCGTCATGGACTTTCATAAAACCGTCTTCATCGACTTTCAATACGATTTCACCGTTTTCATCTTTGTCGTTGGTGTTGACGGTGTAAGAAGTGTACATGCGCTCAAAATCGGCTTGGGTCATGCCGGCCGGAAGGCCTGCTTTCGGCCAGTTTTCGCGTTTGAGCGGATAAACGCCGGCTACAACGTCTTTATCGGCCAAGAGCAGGCGGTAGAATGAGTCGGGAGAGAAGCCGATGTCGGAGTCAATCCAGAATAAATGCGTCCATTCTTTGTTTTCCAAAAATTTGGCCACGCAGTTGTTGCGCGCGCGCGTAATCAGGCTTTCGCCGCGCTGCATCATTACTTGCAGCGGCAGGCCGAGGGAGGCGTTGGTGTGGACGATGTTCAGAAGCGAGAGGGTGTAGTTGTGGAAATATTTGCCGTCATGGCTGGGGGTCATAATGACGGGATACATTTCGGCAAGGGCTGATTCGGGCAACATGACTTTTCCTTATTGTTGATTGTGAACTTCATTATTGTAAGGGATTTAATTGTATCAATAAACAAACCGTACTATTTTGTTTGGTTGATCAGTCGGTATTGCGTGCGCAAAAATTCGTCTAAGACGGCCTGTTGTATTTCCAGCCGTTTGGAAACGGGGGAGGCGAAGCGTACGATGATGTGGTACACCTTGTCATCATGCGGCACGCGGGACACGCGCGGCTGGGCGGCGGGGGTAATAAAGAGTTTTTGCGCTTGAACGTTTTCCAAATATTGTTGGATAACGGGAACATAGGCTGCGCACAAGGGCTCAAGAACGGCTTTCAGACGGCCTATGATTTCGTCCGAATCCAAATGAATCGGCACGGGGATTTCCACTGTATGAATCACATAATTGCCCAAAATATTGTCGCGGCGCACGGTATGGCTCAAAAGCAGGCTGTTGGGAAACGAGAGCGTTTTGCCGGAAAGTTGGCCGATCAACGGATTAGGGCCGATTTGCATCATCAGCGTGTTCAGCATATTGATATCGACCACCCGTCCGCGCAGGCCGTTGATTTCGATATAGTCGCCGATGGAATATTGTTTGGTTACCGAGCGCAGGATGCTGCCGGACAAACACATAATCAGCTCTTTGGTTGCCACCACAATCGCCGCGGCCACTGCAAACATCGACAAGGCCAAAGTTTGAATCTGCGCCGCCCAAATCATCGCCAGCCCGAGCAGGATCAGCAACATGGTCACGTTGCGGCTGAACACCAGCGAGCGGCGTTTGTTTTCAATGCTCAAATCCGGATGGCTGCGAAAATGCGCCGAGAGCAAAATGCTGCGCCCGGCAATGACGGCCACAATCATCAACATCGACATCAACGCCGATTTAATAATTTCTTCACTGACAGGCAAAGCGTTCAGCCATTCATGCATGGTGTTCCACATAATCCTGTTTCCTTTCCCTTCTTAGGCCGTCTGAAAACCCACGCGTTCAAAAATTTCTGCCGCACACGCTTCCGATACCGCAAACAAAGTTGCTACGCTGCCCAAAGCCCGTTGCGTAGCCGCACTCAAATCATCACGGCACACTTCGCCCAGCCACTCAACCGGCCGCACCAGCGACATTTTTTCATCGTCCCATTGCGGACAATGTACCGCGCCGCCCGTAATCCTGCCAACCCGATAACGGCGCAAAGCAGGCGAGTAGGTCAGTACGGCATCTCCATCGGCCAACTCGTTGACAAACCGCCACATCTGAGCCGCACCCGATTGCGCCGTTCTCAATTTCACATCCGGCACGGCCGAACGGTAAATATCCGTCAGTTCCTCACGGCCAAAACCCTTAGCCGCCGCTTCGGCCAGCATAGGCCAGGCCAACGCCGCCACACCGCGTTCAAAAAATACATCATAAAGCGCACCTTGCGTGCTGCGAACCATATAAAGTCTGGCTTGTTTTCCCATTGCAGTACCTATTTGTTTGAAGAACCCATCCCTTTGTTTCATGTTACCTGTTACGGCTGAAAAATTCGATATTTTACATTGCCGGAAGGGTTTGAATTCTCGCTGAAAATAAATGAATTATAGATGAAAGGCCGTCTGAAAAATAAAATAGGCTGATATATCAACAGATGATATATCGTAACAATATATTAATAACTGTAAAATTTTTTACGTTTGCATCAAAAAAAGATAAGATAAAAAATCAATCGCGAAAGATTGCTATTCACTGAACATTAGGAGAGAAAAATGACCTGTAAAACCCACGAACATCATGACCATGTCCACGGCGAAAACTGCGGCCACACTGCCATCAAACACGAAGGCCACGTCGATTATCTGCACGACGGCCATCTGCACCATGAGCACAACGGCCACTATGACGAACACGCCCTGAGCGTCAATGAAACCAACCCTGACGGCTGTCATCCGGTTGACACCTGCCACGGCCACGTTCACGGCGAAGGTTGCGGCCACGAAGCCGTACCGCACGGCGATCACGTCGACTACATCGTCAACGGCCGTCTGCATCACCAACACGGCGATCACTGCGACGACCACGGCCCGGTTGAAATCGTTAAATAAAACTGTTTTTCAGACGGCCTTTGATATGGGGCATCTGTAGGAAAAGGGGGTGTATTTTCACCCCCTTTTCATATATATTGTCGTACCCTACACTAAAACAGCCATTATTATGTTTGACATCATATTTGTATTGGTATTCGGCAGGCTCCAAGCCTCCGGAACACTGAATTACCCCGATAGGCTTTATCCCATCTGGAAATGGGTGCTAGGCGCAAGCATGCTTTATGCCGCGATAGGGACAATGCTGGGATATGCTTTCTCCGGTTCCTTCTCCCTAGTCAGTTTTTTGCTGATTATTGCCTTGTCATCCACCTGGTTCTCTCTGTATTTCAAACTGTTGCGGCTTACCGCCTCAAAAACTGTACTGAACCAATGTATTTACTGGGTACTTGGTATTGTTTCGGCATTGTCGTTCCCCTTTGTTGTGGGTTATCTTTCCTTATTAATCAAAGGCTTCGTGTAATAAACTTTTCAGATAATCACTCTACTCAATAAGGCCGTCTAAAAGCCTAAATCTTTATCCGATTTATTTTTTAAAGCACTTTTAAAATTAAAGGCAGTCTGAACGTATTATAGTTTCAGACGGCCTTTAGTTTTACCAATTCACGCGGACAGCCCTGCTGCCGAGCAATGTTTCCAGTTCGTCAAATAACGCGGAGCTCGGCGTAACCATCCATTTCGGTGGCACTTGAAACCTGCCCGACGCTTTGCTGTTGCTGTACGACAGCTGCAACGGGATGTGCGACGTGTCGGGCAGGCGGTGGGCGGTGAGGATGGCGGCGAGGCGCGTGATGTCGTGTCCGGGGGCGAGGGCGAGGCTGAGGCTGCGGGCGTAGCGTTCGCGCGCCATTTGCAGGGTCATGACTTGGTTGGCCATGATGCGCAGCCCATCGCCGCCGCCGTAATCGTCACGGCTGATTTTGGATTCGATAATCAGCACTTGGTCAGATTTGAGGTAGTCGGCGCAGTTTTCCAGCGTCTGGCCGCTGACCATGATTTCAATCTGTCCGCTCAAATCTTCGAGGCTGACGAAGGCGATTTTGCCGCGCTTGCCCATCATGGTGCGCACGGCGGTGACGAATCCGGCGAGGCGCACGCTGTCTTGCGGTTTCAGACGGCCCAATTTGGTCGGGGCGATTTGGCGGACTTCTTGGGCATACGGGCCGAACGGATGGCCGGACAGGTAGAAGCCGATGACGGTTTTTTCTTCGGCGAGTTTTTCCGATTCGCTCCACATGGGCGCGTCGATGAGCTGCACCGGTTCGATGGCGTCTTCCATCATGTCAAACAGCCCGCCCTGATTGGCGTTGGCGGCTTTTTGGTCGGCGTTGTTCATAGCGAGGTCGATGTTCGCCAAGAGCATGGCGCGGTTGGGTTCGATGCTGTCGAACGCACCGCCGCGTATCAGGGCTTCGAGGGTGCGGCGGTTCATGTGTTC
This sequence comes from Neisseria subflava, assembly GCF_003044645.1. Taxonomy (GTDB): domain Bacteria; phylum Pseudomonadota; class Gammaproteobacteria; order Burkholderiales; family Neisseriaceae; genus Neisseria; species Neisseria subflava_B. Next base: position 297,873 of record NZ_POXL01000002.1, on the reverse strand, counting down.
TTTGCCGACGCGTTCGCAGAAATCCAACAGGCCGGTAAACTTGCCGCCGCTTTGCCGCGCGGCGATGATGGATTCGACGGCGGCTTCACCCGTGCCTTTAATCGCGCCGAGTGCGTAGCGGATTTTCATGTTCGGATACGGTGTGAAGCGGTAGTCGGATTCGTTGATGTCGGGCGGCAGGAACTCGATGCCGTTGGCGCGGCAGTCGTCGTAGAAATGTTTGAGCTGGTCGGTGTTGTCCAATTCAGACGACATAGTTGCCGCCATAAATTCGGCGGGGTAATGGGCTTTGAGCCATGCGGTCTGGTAGGAAATCAGGGCGTAGGCGGCGGCGTGGGATTTGTTGAAACCGTAGCCGGCGAATTTTTCCATATAGTTGAAGATTTCGTCGGATTTTTCGCGCGAAATGCCTTGTTTCGCCGCGCCTTCGGCGAAGATTTCGCGGTGTTTCACCATTTCTTCGGGCTTTTTCTTACCCATGGCGCGGCGCAACAAGTCTGCGCCGCCGAGCGAGTAGCCGCCGATAATTTGCGCTGCCTGCATCACTTGTTCTTGATACACCATAATGCCGTAGGTTGGTGCGAGGATGCCCTCGAGCAGCGGGTGGATGTATTGGAATTCCTGACCCTTCATGCGCGCAACGAAGTCGGGGATGTTGTCCATCGGGCCGGGTCGGTAGAGCGATACGAAGGCGATGAGTTCTTCAAACTTGGTCGTATGCGCCGTTTTCAGCATTTTTTTCATGCCGGTCGACTCGAACTGGAAGACGGCGGTGGTGTTCGCATCGCGGAAGATTTGGTAGGCAACCTGGTCATCAAGCGGAATCTTGCCGACATCGACGATGTCGCCGGTGGTGTTTTTGATGTTGTTCTGCGCCATTTCGATAATGGTCAAGTTGCGCAGACCCAAAAAGTCGAACTTCACCAACCCCACGTCTTCCACGTCGCCCTTGTCGTACATGGATACGGGCGAGGCGGATTCGTCCGCCTGATACACGGGGCTGTAATCGGAAATCTTGCCCGGCGCAATCAACACGCCGCCTGCGTGCATACCCAAACCGCGCGTCAGGTCTTCCAGCTTTTTCGCTAGCGTAATCAGTTCGTCCGCTTCTTCCGCTTCGATTAATTCCTGAATCTGCGGCTCGGCCTCCATGGCTTTTTCCAAACTCAGGGGTTTGTTGGCTTCTAATGGAATCAGCTTGGACAGTTTGTCGCACAGCATAAACGGCAGTTCCAGCACGCGTCCGACGTCGCGGATGACCGCTTTGGATGACATCGTGCCGAAGGTAACAATCTGGCTAACCGCCTCCGCGCCGTATTTTTCGCGCACGTATTCAATCACGCGGCCGCGGTTTGCCTGACAGAAGTCCACGTCAAAGTCGGGCATGGAGACGCGTTCAGGGTTTAAGAAACGTTCGAACAGCAGCGCGTATTTGAGCGGATCAAGGTCGGTAATCTTCAATGAATACGCCACCAGCGAACCTGCACCCGAACCACGGCCCGGCCCTACCGGACAGCCGTGCGTTTTTGCCCAGTTGATAAAGTCTTGTACGATAAGGAAATAGCCGGGGAATTTCATCTGGATAATGATGTTCAACTCAAAATCCAGCCGCTCCTGATATTCCGGCATTTTCGCCGCCCGTTCCGCCTCGTCGGGATAAAGCTGAACCATGCGTTCCTGTAAGCCCTCGTTGGATAGCTTCACCAAATAATCGTCCAGCGACAAGCCGTCCGGAGTAGGGAAGAGCGGCAGGAAGTTTTTGCCCAATGTGATGTGCAGGTTGCAGCGTTTGGCAATTTCCACCGTGTTTTCGAGGGCTTCGGGCAAATCGGCGAAACGTTCGGCCATGGTTTCCGGCGGAATGAAAAACTGGCTCGGCGTGAAATCGCGCGGACGTTTTTTGTCCGTCAATACCCAGCCGCCCGCGATGCACACCCGCGCCTCGTGTGCGTTGAAATCGTCGCGGTTCATAAACTGTGTCGGATGCGTCGCTACCACCGGTAAACCCAATTCCTCTGCCAGTTTCACGCTGCCGGAAACACAAGCTTCCCATTCGGGGCGTTCGGGCAGGCGTTGCAGCTCTAAATAAAACGCATCGGGAAACCACGCCGCGTATTTCAACGCCGCCGCACGCGCCGCGTCTTCATTGCCGTTTAAGAGATTCACGCCCACTTCGCCGTAATGCGCGCCGCTCAAACAAATCAAGCCGCTGTTGTCGCCGTTTTCCAGCCATTCGGGATTGAGTTCCGCATGATGGATATTGCGGTCTTTGCCGACATAGGCCTCCGTCAAAAGCTCGCTCAAACGCAGATAGCCCGCATCGTTGCGGATAATCAGCATGGCGCGAAACAGCTTGTCAGGCGCATTCGGATTACCTATCCACACATCCGCCGCGCCGATGGGCTTAATCCCTGCGCCGCGGCAGGCTTTATAGAATTTCACCAAACCGAATTCGTTCATCAAATCGCTGATGCCCAAAGCAGGCAAACCGTATTCCTGCGCTTTGGCAATCAGTTTTTTAATCCGCACCATACCGTCGGTAATCGAGAATTCGGTATGCAGGCGCAGGGGGATATAGGTCGGCTCGGTCATGGCAAAATCGGCGAAAAAAGAAAAACTGTATTGTAGCAGGGTTGACAAAGGCCGTCTGAAACACTCATTTCAGACGGCCTTTTATTTATTCACATTATTTCAATTTCGCTTTGAAGAACTGCTCGAATTTATCAAACGGAATTTTACCCGTGCTGTTGTCGTATAAATCCGTGTGTGTTGCACCTAGTGCGATGTATAGCTCTTTATCTTTGCTACCTAATGCTTTATAAGCATCTTCACCGAAGTAACGGCTGTGAGCAATTTCACCGTGAACCACTAAAGCTGGCGATTTCAATTCTGCCGCATATTTCAAAATTGGCATATTAATCAGCGGTAACATACCCGTTACAGTCCAAGACGCATCAGGGTTTGAGTTTACGCTACGAGGGTGGTAGCCGCGTTCGGTACGGTAGAAGTTGGCGTATTCTTTAACGAATTTAGGGGTTTCCGCTGTGAAATCTTTTTTCGGATCAAGGTTGTTGGCCGGTAATAAGTCAGTATAACCGTTTTTTGATGTTTCCCAACGTGCGTTGCTCATATCCAATTTCATTTTATAACGTGCATCAGCACTTTGTGCAGGTGCGCGATCGTATGAACCATCAGCATTCGCTTGCATTTTGATTTCATAGTCGTTTGCTGTAACACGGGTCATATCGTACATCGTGCTGACTGCTACAGCTTTGATGCGAGGGTCTGATACCGCTGCGTTCAAAGCAAATCCGCCCCAGCCGCATACGCCTAAAATTCCGATTTCATCACGATTAACATTATCTAAAGAACCTAAAAAATCTACTGCTGCTGAGAAGTCTTCGGTGTTGATTTCTGGTGATGGTACATTACGTGGTGTGCCTGAACTTTCGCCAGTGTATGAGCCATCAAAGGCAATAGTAACGAAACCACGTTCAGCTAACGTTTGGGCATAAAGACCAGATGTTTGCTCTTTTACCGCACCAAATGGACCGCTTACTGCAATCGCGGGTAATTTACCTTTGGCGTTTTTCGGTACATATAAATCACCAACCAAAGTTAAACCGTAGCGGTTTTTAAAGATCACTTTGCGATGATCTACTTTATCGGATTGTGGGAAAATTTTGTCCCATTCTTGTGTTAATTGAATCGTTTGAGCCGGTACTTCAACGGCTGTGGCGTTTTGTGGTAATGCGCCCATGGCGTTTCCTCCTAATAATGTTGAACCTAAAACTGCTACAAGTGCGGTTGTTTTGAAAAATGTTTTTTTACTCATGCGTTATCCTTTAATTTGAGAGTGATTGTTTCGTTGATGTGGGCATTATAGGAATTGAATTATTTTCAGTAAATTTATAAAATGCAAATTTATAATTTCTAAAAATGGAATAATGAACTGTATGAAAAATCGCTTTGAAAGCCTAAAAATTTTCTGTTCACTGGCGGAAACCTTACAATTTAAAGAAACCGCTAATCGCTTAGCTGTTTCGCCACCCGTTATTACACGAATCATTGCTGAATTGGAAGATTATTTAGGTGAGCCGCTTTTTCAACGTAATACTAGACAGGTTAGGCTGACCGATTTTGGTGAGCAATTTTTACCTGAGGCGCAAGCTTTATTGGCACAAAGCGAACGCTTATTTATATCCAGAAAACAACGTCAAGAAAATGACATGACAGGTTTGGTACGCATTACCGTGCCGAGCTGGCGAATTAATGATAGTGTTCTGTCGCAATTACTGACCGCACTTGTACCTTATCCTGATCTGATTATTGATTGGCGTGACGATATGAGCAAACTTGATGCCATAACGCACCGTGTTGATATCGGGCTGCGCATTGGTTTAAAACCAGATGAAAATTTTATTGTTAAAAAAATTACGGACATTGGCGATATATTAGTTGCCTCACCGGAGCTCATAGCACAACTAGGCAAACCTACTTCATTAGATGATTTGGCAGAACACTATCCTTTTGCCGGACAAATTAACCTTAACACAGGGCGAGCATGGCATTTCCCGATTAACAGTGAGCAAGTCTTGAACCCCCGCCGTATTAATTTTTTAAGTACAGATTTATACAGCTATTTGCAGGCTGTATTGCAAGGAAAATCAGCAGGAATGTTGAGTGATTTCTTGTGTGAGCCTTATCTAAAATCAGGACAGCTTGTTCGTTTATTTCCTGAAGTGGAGATTCAAAAATGGCAACTATTTTTATACCGCCCATACGAAACTGTTACACCACCAAGGGTCTTAAAAGTCTTTGAAATACTTGAAGGAATTTTGAAAAAGGAATTCGAGAGATAGCCAAGCGTGAGAATTTTGCAAAGCTCTTGGGTTTATCAGAATGAATAAAATAGGAGGAGGATTTTCTTTCAGACGGCCATGTTAAAATATCGCCATTATTGAAAAGGATTAAATGATGGAAGCAACTGTCTATCTTGAAGACAACGAATACATCGCTTTATGCGACCTGTTGAAATTGGCCGGTCTTGCCGAAAGCGGCGGACAGGCAAAAGCGTTTATCGCCGAAGGGCTGGTGTTGCGCAACGGCGAAACCGAAATGCGTAAAACTGCCAAAATACGCGGCGGCGAAGTGATTGAGTTTGACGGTGCGCGCTTGGAAATCGCCGATGGATACGACCCTGAAGAATAAAGCCGAAGCCATCTTGGGCGAGCCGTTGTTAGACGAACCTGTCCGCCCCGAGTCGTGGGAATGTTGCGGCAGCGAGTGCGGCGATGCTTGTATTCAGACAATGTATTGGGCGGAAAAAGCCCGATATGACGCGCAACGGCGGAAATTGAAAGAAGCTGGTTGGACGGATGGCGAAGATGAGGCAAAGGCCGTCTGAAAAAGGTTTAGTTGAATAAAACCATGCTTTTTAAGAATTTTCACTGATACGTCGTTGTTTTTAGTTTGCGATAAGAAAATAAAAGGCGCAATAAAAAAGGCATGTGCATACATACCCTTTGGAAGAGAGATAAAAAAACGGCATTGTGGAAAACAAATGACGGAATAAGATTTGCGGTTGGTCAACTTATCTCATTCCGCCTTGTTTTACAATCATTCAGGCGATGTTTCGCCTGCAAGATTCTCGATTTCTTCGCGATACGCGTCAAACCATGAGCCGACCACTTGATTGACTTCGTCCATACCTTGCTTTTTCAGGCTGGAGAACAGTTGAACGCTGATTTTTTGACGCTCGGTGTAGGGCTTGAGTGATTTTTTTACCGCCGCCAAAGTTTTAATCTGGTCATTTTTAGACAGCTTGTCTGCTTTTGACAGCAGGATATGCACAGGGCGGCCGGTGATGTGGAAGAAGTCCAGCATCTGAATGTCCAAAGCCTTGAGAGGATGGCGCGAGTCCATAATCAAAATCAGGCCGATCAGCTGGCGGCGTTGTTGCAGGTAGTCGCCCAAGAGTTTGACCCAGTGCGCACGGATGGCCTCCGGTACTTGCGCGTAGCCGTAGCCGGGCAAGTCGACCATGAAATTGCCGTTTTCCAGTTCAAAGAAATTGATGTGTTGGGTGCGGCCCGGTGTTTTGGAAACATAGGCAAGGCGCACATGATTGGTTAAAGTATTGATGGCGCTGGATTTACCTGCATTGCTTCGGCCGACAAAGGCAATCTCGGCCGGCGTGTCGGGCAGGTCTTTCAGATGGTTGACCGTTGTAAAGAATTTGGCGTTTTGAAAAAGGTTCATCAGTATTTCCTTGCATGGAAACAAAACTGCAACATCATAATTTGTATCGGGCATTTATGTTGCAGCAGTTTGGTAATTTGAGTAGTAATTTAATGTAAACTTGGTATAGAATAGCACGTTTATAGAATTATCGGTTTTAATCGGGAAAATTCCCCGGTATTTGAGTATAAAAAAGGCATTGACGCGGTACGCAATGCTGTAATCAGGAGCACTCCATGAAACGATTGACTTTATTGGCCTTGGTATTGGCTGCCGGTGCGGTTTCCGCTGCCCCTAAAGCAGATGCTGAAAAAGGCAAACAGGTAGCGACTACTATCTGTGCGGCGTGTCACGCAGCCGATGGTAACAGCGGTATCGCAACTTATCCTAAACTGGCAGGTCAGGCTGCGGCCTACACCTACGGTCAAACCATGGCCATCAAAGACGGTACCCGTACCCACGGTGCTGCCGGCGTGATGAAACCGATGGTGATGAACTTGTCCGAGCAAGACATCCGCGACGCTGCCGCCTACTACGCCAAACAACAAGGCAAACCGGGCGAAGCCAATCCTAAAGAAAACCCAGAGCTGGGTGCGAAAATCTATCGCGGTGGTCTGAGCGCTAAAAAACTGCCGGCATGTATGTCTTGCCACGGTCCTAGCGGCGCAGGTATCCCTGGCGGCGGTACTGAAATCCAAGCCTATCCTCGTCTGGGCGGCCAACACAAAGCTTACGTTGTCGAGCAAATGAAAGCTTACCAATCCGGCCAACGCAAAAACGCCATCATGGCCGATATTGCCAACCGCCTGAGCGAAGAAGAGTTGAACGCAGTAGCCAACTTCATCCAAGGTTTGCACTAATTTCGTTTTGAAACGAGCTTATTGATACAGGCCGTCTGAAAACCCTTCAGACGGCCTTAGCCAATATATGCCGATAAGCCTGATTAGTTTTTTCAAATAGCGACAGCAAGATTTTGACTACAATATACAGTATTCTTCCTTTCGCATCATAACGTCCATCGCAGCCCGATTGATTGGGTTGTTCAAAGCCGACAGTTGAAACATGAGTAAATCTTCATCATCCGTCCCACTTATCCGTAGACCATGGTTTGCCTTTTTCAGCTCCATGCGTTTTGCCGTCGCTCTGCTCAGCCTGTTGGGCGTGGCTTCGATTATCGGTACGGTCTTGCAACAAAATCAGCCACAAGTCGATTATTTGGTGAAATTCGGCCCGTTTTGGTCGCAGATTTTCGGCTTTTTGGGCCTGTACGACGTGTATGCCTCGGCGTGGTTCGTTGTCATCATGATGTTTTTGGTGATTTCCACCGGATTGTGCTTGATTCGCAATGTTCCGCCGTTTTTGCGCGAGATTCGTTCCTTCCGTGAAAATGCCAAGGAAAAATCGCTGGCGGCAATGCGCCATTCCATCGTTTTAGACGGACAGGTGACGCCCGAAGTTGCACAACGTTATTTGGAAGTGCAGGGCTACGGCTGCAAAACCGTTACGCGTGAAGACGGCTCGGTTTTGGTGGCGGCGAAAAAAGGCGCGATGAACAAATGGGGCTATATCTTTGCCCATGCTGCGCTGATTGTGATTTGTTTGGGCGGTTTGATAGACAGCAACATCCTGCTGAAAATCGGTATGCTTACCGGCCGGGTCGTGCCGGACAATACGGCAGTTTACGCCAAAGACTTTAAGCCCGAAAGCGTGTTGGGTACGTTCAATTTGTCGTTTAGGGGCAATGTCAATATTTCGGAAGGGCAGAGCGCGGACGTGGTATTTCTGAATGCGGATAACGGCATGCTCGTGCAAGACTTGCCGTTTTCCGTCAAATTGAAGAAATTCCATATTGATTTTTACGATACCGGTATGCCGCGCGATTTCGCCAGCGACTTGGAAGTCACGGACAAGGCAACCGGCAAAGTCAGCGAACACACCATCCGCGTCAACCATCCTTTGACGCTGCACGGTATTACGGTTTATCAGGCAAGTTTCGCCGACGGCGGCTCGGACTTGACGTTTAAAGCGTGGAATCTGGCTGATGCCGACCGTACGCCGGTCAAACTCAAAGCGACTTCCATGCGCGAGTTTCCGCTGGATTTGGGCAATACCTCTTATAAACTGGAATTCGACCAGTTTACTTCGATGAACGTCGAAGACATGAGCGAGCCGTCTGAAAAAGAGCAAAACTTAAAATCAGCCATCAATGATGTTCGCTCAGTCCGTCAAGAAGGCAAAAAATACACCAACATCGGCCCGTCTATCGTTTACCGCATCCGCGACAAAGCAGGGCAGGCGGTCGAATATAAAAACTATATGTTGCCGGTAAAACAAGATGAAGACTATTTCTTCATTACCGGCACACGCAGCGGCTTGGCGCAGCAATACCGCTGGTTGCGCATTCCGATGGATAAAAACGGTAAAATCGATACCTTTATGGCTTTGCGCCAATATTTGAAAGACGATGCGGCACGCCGTAAAACTGTTGCCAACGCCGTTAAAGGCGCGCCTGCCGAAATCCGTGAACAATTCATGGCGGCGGCGGAAAATACTTTGTCGATTTTTGCCAAAGGCGGCTATTTGGCTTTGGACGAATTTGTTACCACCAACATTCCGAAAGATCAGCAGGAAAAAATGCAGGGCTATTTCTACGAGATGCTCTATGGCGTGATGAATGCCGCTTTGGAAGATACGATCAGCACATACAATCTGCCGGCTTGGCCGCAAGATGAAAAACGCAACCGATTCCTGCTGCACGCAATGGACGCGTACACCGGTTTGACCGAGTATCCTGCGCCGATGCTGCTGCAACTGGAAAGTTTTGCCGAAGTGCGCTCTTCCGGCCTGCAGATGACCCGTTCGCCGGGCGCATTCTTGGTGTATTTGGGTTCGGTATTGCTGGTGTTGGGCACGGTGTTTATGTTCTATATCCGTGAAAAACGTGCTTGGCTGCTGTTTTCAGACGACCGTATCCGTTTTGCCATGTCTTCCAGCCGCAACGAACGCGACTTGCAGAAAGAATTTCCGCAACACACACGGCAATTGCAGCAGCTTGCCAAGGATTTGAACCATGAATAACAAACATCAGGCCTTGCCCGAGCATGAGCTTCTGACACACAAATCATTTATCCGAAATCTCAACCTCTTCGACTGGGCATTCGCACTGCTGATTGCCATCGGTGCGTTTATTGCCCAAACCCAAGCCGGTCTGCATATAGACATCTACGAAATGGTAATTTTGTGGGCGAGTGCTGGTATTGCCGTTTTTCTGGGTTGGTTTTTCAAACCGATGCGCTGGTTTATCCCTTTGGGCGTGTGCTTGGCGTATTTGGCGGTTGATTTATATGGCGGAGACATCAAACATGCAGACGGTTTCCTGCTCAAATACCTGTTAAGTAGCCAGTCGGCGATTATGTGGCAATGCGCGTTTGTGTTCTTTGCCTTGTTTGCCTATATCGTCGGCGCGATGGCGGCGGTGCGCAAGAATGTGCCGACCAATACGCTTTTGGGCATGGGTACCGTGTTTGCATGGGTCTCCGCGATGGCGGGCTTTGTCGGTTTGCTGGTACGCTGGCATGAAAGCTATCTGCTGCGTCCCGATGCCGGCCATATTCCGGTTTCCAACCTTTACGAAGTATTCATCTTGTTCTTGGTCATTACGGCGCTGATGTATCTCTATTACGAAGGCCGTTTTGCCGTACAAAAACTGGGTGGCTTTGTCTTCAGCTTTATGGCAATTGTGGTCGGATTTGTCTTATGGTACAGCGTTTCACGCGAGGCTCATGCCATTCAGCCGCTGATTCCGGCTTTGCAGTCTTGGTGGATGAAAATCCACGTTCCAGCCAACTTTATCGGCTACGGCGCATTCTGTATTGCCGCCATGCTGGGTATTGCTGAACTGCTGGCACTCCGAAAAGAAGATGCAGGCAAAAAATCATGGTTGCCGCACTCGCAAGTCATTGAAGAAGTCATGTACAAAGCGATTGCCGTCGGTTTCCTGTTCTTCACCATTGCCACCATCCTCGGCGCATTGTGGGCGGCCGATGCGTGGGGCCGCTATTGGAGCTGGGACCCGAAAGAAACTTGGGCATTCATCGTTTGGCTGAATTACGCTATTTGGTTGCATTTGCGGCTGGTGGCAGGCTGGCGCGGCAAAGTGTTGGCTTGGTGGGCGGTTATCGGCCTGGTCATTACCGCCTTTGCCTTTATCGGCGTGAATATGTTCTTGAGCGGCCTGCATTCTTACGGCACTTTGTAAACCGCTTATTCCGCACTTTATTTCAGACGGCCTTTTTCCGTTTTCGGAGAAAACGCCGTCTGAATCGTTTTTAATCATTTTTTCAGACGGCCTCAAACCATGTTGGTATTAGGAATTGAATCATCTTGCGACGAAACCGGCGTTGCGCTCTACGATACCGAGCGCGGCCTGTTGGCGCATCATTTGCACACACAAATGGCGATGCATGCCGAATACGGCGGCGTTGTCCCCGAATTGGCCAGCCGCGACCATATCCGCCGTGTGGTGCCGTTGACGCAAGGTTGCTTGAAGGAGGCAGGCGTAGGCTATGCCGATATTGACGCGGTTGCCTTTACGCAAGGCCCGGGTTTGGGCGGCGCATTGCTGGCTGGTTCGGGCTTTGCCAACGCCTTGGCATTTGCCATCGGCAAGCCCGTTATCCCCGTTCATCATCTTGAAGGCCATTTGCTCTCGCCCTTGTTGGCAGACGATAAGCCTGAATTTCCATTTGTCGCTTTGCTGGTGTCGGGCGGACATACGCAATTTATGGCTGTACGCGGTATCGGCGATTACACCTTGCTGGGTGAAAGCGTGGACGATGCGGCAGGCGAAGCGTTTGATAAAACGGCTAAGCTTTTGGGTTTGCCTTATCCCGGAGGTGCCAAATTATCCGAGCTGGCCAAACTCGGCATGCCTGATGCCTTCACATTCCCACGTCCTATGCTCCATTCGCACGATTTGCAGATGAGCTTTTCCGGTTTGAAAACAGCCGTTTTGACCGCTGTCGAAAAAGTCCGCGCCGAAACCGGCAGCGATGAAATTCCCGAACAGACGCGTAACGATATTTGCCGCGCTTTCCAAGATGCGGTGGTTGACGTATTGGCGGCCAAAGCCAAAAAAGCGTTGTTGGATACCGGCTTCAGAACTTTGGTGGTTGCCGGCGGTGTAGGTGCAAACTGGAAACTGCGTGATGAATTTTCGCGCTTAACCGTCAAAATGCCGTCTGAAAAAGGCAAACCCAAACCTCAGGAAGAAAAAATCAATGTTTATTTTCCGCCGATGGCATACTGTACCGACAACGGCGCAATGATTGCCTTTGCCGGTGCGATGCGTCTTGCCGAGCGTCAGGCTGTCGGCGCATTCAATGTTAAACCGCGTTGGCCGTTGTCGGATATTGTGAAGCAGGGCTGATGTATTAGACCGCTTCGATGCAATGAAAGGCCGTCTGAAAACCTGAAAATATGGTTTTCAGACGGCCTTTAATGAAACGGATGTTTGCGGTAAAACTTCATTCAAAAAAGATGAGTAATTTTTCCATCCGTTTTTTCTACAATATCAACTTTGATTGCAAAAGGCCGTCTGAAATGACGAATTTATCCAAAGGTTTGCTGGCTGCGATAGCGTCCAATTTGTTGTTTTCCATGCTGTTTCTGTACGGTATGTGGATGCGGCCGATGACGGGGACGGAGGTGTTTGCCTGGCGCATGGTCGCCATGCTGTCGGCTTTGTGCGTGCTGATGACGATGGTCAACGGTTGGCAGGCGGCAACGCGTTTTGCTTATGGCGTCGGCCGGGATTGGAAACGATGGCTGCTTATTGTATTGCCGACGCCGATATTTGCCAGCCAGTTGTGGCTGTTTGTCTGGGGGCTGGTCAATGGGGAAGGGGTAAACATTGCCATGGGTTATTTCCTATTTCCTTTGGCAATGATGCTGGGTGGACGGATTTGGTTTAAAGAGCGTTTGAACCGGTTGCAGAGGGTGGCGGTAATCTTGGCGTGTGCAGGCGTGGCATGTGAATTGGTGCGGTCGGGCGCGTTTTCGTGGACGACTGTATGGGTGTTCGGTACCTATCCGTTTTATTATCTGCTGCGCCGAAAACTGGGCGTGCCTTCTTTAATCGGTCTGACCTTTGATTTAATGATGATTACGCCGTTTGCATTGGCGTATATTATATTTGCAACGGATACGCCGGCGATGATTGCGGCCAAACCGGTTTTAATCTTTTTTATTGTGTTGCTGGGTTTTAATAGTGCAATATCCATGCATTTGAATTTGAAGGCAAATCAGTTGCTGCCGGTGGCGGTGTTCGGTATGTTGAGCTATTTGGAGCCTATATTGCTTTTTATTGTGTCGATTGTATGGCTGGGCGAGCCGGTGCAAAAAGGCGCATTGATCGGCTATGGCCTGATTTGGTCGGGGTTGTGCGTGATGATTGTCAATGGCTTGTTGGGAATGAAGAGAGCAAAGAAATTGGCTAAAGCTTGATGATAGATTAAGGCCGTCTGAAAAATGGGTTGACCAATATTTTCAGACGGCCTTTGATATTGAAAGGGACGTATCGGATACGCCCCTTTTGTTTTACCAGCTTTGGGCAATACGGTCGGCTTCTTGCAGGCGTTCGACTGTGCCGACGTCCAACCAAAGGCCGTTGTGGTGTTCGCCGCTGATTTGGCTTTGGCTCATGGCCTGACGTAACAGAGGGGCAAGTTTGGCAGCCTGGTGTGCCGGGGTATCTTTGAAAAGCGCGGGATGATAAATGCCTACGCCGCTGAAAGTCAGGGCTTGGCCGTCTGAGGATGAGGCGGATACCAGGCCGTCTGAAAGCAGGCCGAAGTCGCCTTCGGGGTGATGGGGCGGATTGTCCACCAGCCACAAATGGGCGAGAAGGTTGTGTTCCTGCATACGCTGGGCAGCCAGTCGTGCAGCTTGGAAATCAATGTCGGTCAATACGTCGCCATTGACGACCAAAAACGGCTCGTCGCCCAAAAGAGGCAGGGCAGTGGCAATGCCGCCGGCTGTTTCCAGGCCTCCGGCGCGCTCTGGAGAGTAGGCAATGCGCACGCCGTAGTCCGAACCATCTTTCAAGGTATCTTCGATTTGTTGTCCAAGCCAGGCATGGTTGATGACGATTTCAGTGAAGCCAGCCTGCTGCAGGCGGCGCAAGTGCCAACCGATAAGTGGCGTGCCTGCTACTTCGAGTAAGGGTTTGGGCGTGTGGTCGGTCAGAGGGCGCATGCGTTCGCCACGACCGGCGGCCAGTATCATTGCTTTCATGGGTGTGCCTATAATGTGTGAAACAGAAAAGGTCTCAGGCCGTCTGAAAAATGAAACTGATGTTTCAGACGGCCTGAGACCTTTATTTATGCCAAATATTTGAATTGCCTACGAAAATACAGCAATGCTGGTGCTTGTGTGTCGGTATTGCGGATTTCGTTGATCTGAACGAAAAAGACGTAATGCGTGCCGATTTCGCGTTGATCGACAATGCTGCCGTGCAGGTGTGCCAGCGCGCCTTCGACTTCGAGCTGTCCGGTTTGTCCCCTATGCCAAATATGGTATTCGAAGCGTTCTTCGGGCGAGAGGTCGGTCAATCCGGCAAAGTGTTCGGCAACATCCTGCTGGCTGTCGTTGAGTGTGTTGATGCACAAATCACGGTTGCCTTGCAGAATGGGAATGATGGCGGATTGGCGGTTGATGCATAGCATGACTGTCGGCGGCTCGTCGGTAACGGCAGTGACGGCAGTCATAGTAATGCCATAGCGTCCCGCTTCGCCGTCTGTCGTGATAACGTGCACGCCGGCGGCACAGGAGGCCATGGCATCTCGGAAGGATCTCTTGAGTATGTGTGTTGAATCTGTCATCCGGCTCGCTTTATTTTAATGCCTGTTCGATTTTTGCCAGCTCTGCCAAGAGTTCTTTGAGTTGTGCCATTTTTTCTTTGGTGAGGACTTTTTCAATTGCGTCATAGCGCTCGTCAACCAATGCGCCGGTGGACTCATAGAGTTTCTCGCCTTCGGGCGTCAGTTTCAGATAAACGCGGCGTTGGTCGTTGGAAGGCTTCAGGCGCACGGCCAAACCTGCTTTTTCCAAGCGGGTCAGAATGCCGGTCAGGCTGGGGCGAAGGATGCAGGCCTGATTGGCCAAATCTTGAAAGTCGAGTGTGCCGTTTTCCGCTAAGAGCCGGATGATACGCCATTGCTGGTCAGTAATATTGGCTTGGTTCAGAATAGGGCGGAATTGGGTCATCAATGCTTCCCGTGCCTGAATCAGACCGATATTGATAGATGCATGTTTAGATTGGTTGGGCATTACTAAGTCTCCGGTGTTATCAAAAATCAAACCGTTGAAGCGTGAGGTAGATTGATAAAGGCGAATATTGCTGTTTTAAGGCTGCTGTCGGCAGCCGGGTTATGGGAACAAAAGCATCACTGCCACAATATTAGATGAAGATCTCTAACAGTTTGTTTTGATAATAATGTTTCCAATTGTTCTTATGGTTATATCTTAGTCTATTTTCTTTATAATCTCAACAAAATCATATGTTATTGGGAAAGAGATAGTTTATTTATTTATGAAATCGAATTGGTTGAATATATTCAGGTGAAATTATTCTTTAGATTTTCTATTTTTAGTGGATTTTCAATGAATTTAGCTGAAGATATTTGCCAAGTAAATTCTGATTTTTAAGCCCATATAACTGGAAAGTCCGGATGTGTGATGAATCATTTTGCCATCTTTTAATATGATAATGGTTGGTGTGACGGCTATGTTCCATTTTTGAGCCATCAGGCCGTCTGAATCGTTGAAGTTTGGAAAGGATAGATTGTTTTGTTGCATATGGTGGGCAATGTCCGCATCGCTTCCTGAGCGCAAGGCTACGCCCAGTGTTGGGATATTGTCTTGGTGCAGTTTTTCTATGGTTGATGATGTGTATGAACAAATACGACACCAGCTGCCCCAAAAATAAACGACGGCAACCCGATTTTGGCTGAAGGATTGGAGGGAAGTGGTTTGCCCATTAGTTAAAGTCAGGATTTGTGTTGCCGACTGCAAGGGTTGGTCAGGCTTGCGCACCCAGTCGACAATCAGGGATAAGAAGATGAAGATAATCACAGCCTGAAGCAATGATTTGGCGTAGTGGAGTAGGGTTTTCATCATATATTGCGGGGATATTGGATTATTGTTTTATAAATGAAAAAAGCCTTGCAGAGCAAGGCTTTTTGATTCGATTCTGAAAACGTATTAACGTTTGGAGAATTGTTTTGCGCGACGTGCTTTGCGCAAACCTGGTTTTTTACGTTCAACTTCACGAGCATCGCGAGTAACGAAGCCTGCTTGAGACAGGGCTGGTTTCAGGGCTGCGTCGAAGTCGATCAAGGCGCGGGTGATACCGTGACGGATGGCACCGGATTGACCGGTTTCGCCACCACCGGTTACGTTAACTTTGATGTCGAAAGATTCGGCATTTTCAGTCAGAACCAGAGGTTGACGTACAACCATGCGGCTGGTTTCACGTGCGAAGAATTCGTCAACGGGGCGGCCGTTTACGATGATTTGGCCGGTACCTTTAGTCAAGAATACACGAGCCACTGAACTTTTGCGGCGGCCTGTGCCGTAGTAGTATTTACCGTTCATGTCGTGTCCTTATTATTTCAGTTCCAAAACTTTAGGTTGTTGTGCAGCGTGGCCGTGTTCGGCGCCGGCGTACACTTTCAGTTTTTTGATCATGGCGTAGCCCAGAGGACCTTTAGGCAACATGCCTTTTACGGCTTGTTCCAAAGCGCGGCCTGGGAATTGCTCTTGCATTTCGCGGAAAGTACGCTCGTAGATGCCGCCTGGGAAACCAGAGTGACGGAAGTATTTTTTGTCTTCGAATTTAGCACCAGTCACGCGCAGTTTGTCTGCGTTGATGACGATGATGTAGTCGCCGGTATCAACGTGAGGGGTGTATTCGGGTTTATGTTTGCCGCGCAGACGGTGTGCGACTTCGGCTGCGACACGACCCAGAACTTTGTCTTCTGCGTCAATGACGAACCATTCGCGCTTCACCTCGTGGGGTTTTGCAGAGAAGGTTTTCATGGTTGGAATCCAGATATATATAGAAAGTTATGGATTTTAAAGAGGAGATTGGTTTTTGTCAATCTTAATTGAGTGTGTTTGATGCATGAATATGCGGTTTTTTCAGACGGCCGGAAATCTTTACGAAAGTCTTTACTTAGAAAGGGAAAAGCCACACCTGTCGGCATGGCTTTTTTTAGGGAATCCCCACGAGTGCCGTTTAGGCTGAATCCGCTTGAACCTTGCTGACAAGGCGGTCACCTTGGGTAGTTTCGGGTGCGTCCGATAAACGGACACTCGCGCCCACTACAGCTCCCGGCAACCTAAAGCGAACGTATTGGTTCAAAGGAATATATGCCTTCGCGAACACCGCAGGGAAAAGGGGGAAATCAGTTTTGCTCTAAGCGCGCCAGTGCTTTTTGGCACGCGTTGTTCATGTCGGTTATTTTACGCTCAAATTCACCGATTGCCAAATCATCGTTGAGGGTGGTTTTCAAGAGGTCGTGTACGACGTTGAGGGCTGCCATGACGACGATTTTGTCCGTGCCGACGATGCGGCCGCTTTCTTTAATTGCGTCGCTTTTTTTGTTGAGCATTTCAACGGCTTGCAGGAGGGTGGCTTTTTCTTCACTCGGCGTGTTGATGGTGAAGTTGACATTCATGATGTCGAGATTGACTTGTTCGATACTCACGGGGCGTCCTTTTATTGTTGTGTTTCTTGGGGCAATCGGGCAATGAGGCTGCGGATTTGGTCTGCACCTTGGGCCAGCGCGTTGCGGTAGTTTTCTTTTTCGGCAGTCAGGTTGTCAATTTTGCTTTGCAGGTCTTCTTTGAGTTTGCCGACTTGAACCAGCAAGGCTTCGCTGAGTTCGTCAATGGCTGCGTCGTGTTGGCGTTTTTGTTGCTCTTGCTCAAGTTTGAGTCTGTCGATTTCTTCGTTGAGACGGCGGTTTTCTGAAACCAGCGTTTCAAATTTTTGGACAAGTTGGTAAACGTTGATTTCCAGATTGTTCAGTGATTGGTTCATGTGTTTCCCTTCAGACGGCCTTATGGTCGTCATATTGTGCGTCAGGACGTCTGAATGGCAGACGGCGCGACCGTTTATTCGAAGCGTGCGCTTCGTTCCATCAGGCGTTCAACGACTTGCTGCGGTGTCATTTCTTTGCGGATGAGTTGCAGCAGGGTTTGAGTGATGGGCATATCGATTTGGTATTTGGCGGCGGTGTTGAAGACTTCTTCAATGGTGCTGACACCTTCGGAAACGTGGCCGATTTCGACAAGCACTTGATGCAACTCTTTACCCTCTGCGAGGCCGAGGCCGACGCGGCGGTTGCGCGAGAGTGCGCCGGTACAGGTCAGGATAAGGTCACCGATGCCTGCCAAACCCATCATGGTTTTGGGTTGCGCGCCCATGGCGATGGCAAGGCGGGTGATTTCGGCAAGGCCGCGTGTTACTAAGGCTGCGCGTGCATTGAGACCGTATTCGAGGCCGTCTGAAAGGCCGGTGGCAATCGCCATGACGTTTTTAACGGCACCGCCCACTGCGACACCGATGACGTCGGTGCTGCCGTACAGGCGCATTACGTTGGTGTTCAGTTGGGTAGTGGTTTCCTCCACCCAGTCTTTGTTTTCGGAGGCAAGCACGACGGCGCAAGGCAGTTGGGCTGCAAGTTCTTGGGCAAAGCTCGGGCCTGAGAGAACGCCGATTTTTTTATTGTTAGGCAGGACTTCTTTCAGTACTTGGAAAGTCAAGAGACCGGTATCTTGTTCAAAACCTTTGCAGGCGGCGAGAACGGGAATATCGGTGGCGTTATGCTGTTTGAGCAGCTCGGCGCTGCTTCTGAGGCCGGCTACGGAGGTAACGATCAGGGCAAGTTGGCTGTCTTTCAGCGCTTCACCCAAATCGGCGTGAACGGTCAGGGACTCAGGGAAAGGGAAGCCGGGCAGGCCGCGTTTGTTTTCGCGATCTGCTTGCAGGGTGCGGATTTGGTCGGGATTGCGTGTCCAAAGGGCAACTTCATTGTTGTGGTGCGCAAAGTGCAACGCGAGAGCTGTACCCCACGAACCTGCGCCGATGACGGTAATTTTCATGTTTCTCTTCCATATGGGAACGGGGCTTACTTTAAAACAAACGGCTTTGGGGTGCAAGGGCGGCGTTTGTGAAAAATATTTTGTGCTGTTTAAAAAGCCTTAGGCCGTCTGAAAGTTCAGACGGCCTGCTTCGGTTTATGATTTATTGTTACCGGAATGGTAGGCATCGTAGGCGTAGTAGTCGTAGCTGTTGTTGGCTTCGCGCTTCATGCCGTTGAGGACGACACCTTTGATGTTGATGTGGTTTTGTTTGAGGCGTTCGACGCTGGCCTCAAGCTCTCGTGCACGCGTGTGCGCATAACGGCTGATCATCAGGACGGTGCCTGCATGTTGGCCGATGATGACGGCGTCGGTCACGGCCAATACGGGCGGCGTGTCCAAGATGACGTAATCGTAGCGTTGGCGCGCGTGGGCGAGCAATTCGTTGAAACGGTTGTCCATCAAAAGCTCGGACGGATTGCTAGGATAGCTGCCGCTGCTGATGAGGTGGAGGTTTTCAATGCCGGTCTCTTGTACGGCTTTGGCCGGAGCCGCTTTGCCGCTTAGGATGTCAGACAAGCCGAACTCGGGGGTAAGGCCGAAGAGTCGGTCGAGGTAGCCTTTGCGCATATCGGTATCGATAAGCAGGACGCGTTTGCCCGATTGCGCCATTACGGCGGCGAGGTTGGCGGAGATAAAGGACTTGCCTGCCTCAGGCGCGGCACCGGTAATCATGAGGACGTTGTTAGGCGCGTCCAGCATGGAAAAGTAGATATTGGTGCGCAGGGCGCGGATGGCTTCGACGGCAGTGTCGGCGCGGTCTTCGCTGGCCAGCAGATAGTTGGAACGGCCGCCGGTTTTCTTGAATTTGCTTTTGAAGAAGTCGCGTTTTTGCTGGGTTTTGGAGTGCGGAACAAGTGCGACGATTTCCAAATTGAGGTTTTCGATTTCTTCGGATGAAGTAATGCCGTTTTTCATGCGGTTACGAATTATCAGCCACAAAGCGGTCAATGAGCCTGCGGCAAGTGCGCTCAGGAGCGTGATGACGGCTTTGCGCGGTGCAACGGGGTTTTCAGGGACATAGGCATAATCGACGATGCGGACATTACCTTGTGCACTGGCTTTCATGATGTTGAGTTCTTGTTGTTTGCTCAACAGTTGGACGTAGGTTGCTTGGTTGGTTTCTACGTCGCGGGTCAGGCGGATGACTTCTTGTTGGGTATTCGGCAACTCGGCGATTTGTTGGTTGATTTTGTTTTTAGCTCGCTCGAGGACAGCAAGTTTGTCCAATACGGCTTTATAGGAAGGGTGTTCCGGCGTGTACAGCTCGGCCAAACCTGCTTCTTCGGTTTTGAGTAGGGTAATTTGGGTTTCGATGCCGGTCAGACTTTCCAATGCGCCTTTAGACTCGAGCGGAATGTCAAGGGAGCCTGATTGTTGGCGGTAGGCATTGAGTTTGTTTTCCGCATCTTGCAAGGTTTCTTTCAAACGTGGCAATTCTTCGCTGATGAAGGCCAGACCGCTGGATGCAACTTGAACGTCGCGTTCGCGGTTTTGCGCAACATAGTTGTCGGCAATGCTGTTGAGGATGACGCTGGTACGTTTAGGATCAGTACTGGTAAAGGTAAGGTTGATGATGGGGCTGGTTTTACCTTTGCTGATAACAGCCAGTTTGTTTTGGATGTTTTCGATGGCGCTGATGCGGGAGAACTTGGTTAACGCAAATTCTTGACCCGGGTTGGCCAGGATTTGATCGATTTTGAGGGTGGTTTGATTGTTGATTTTCAGAGGCACGCCGACCTTGCCTTCGACGACGCGTTTGTCAGGCAGGGTAAGGGTATAGGCTTTGTTGCTCTTGGCAGTCAGCGTGAAGGTTTTGTTGAACCATTCGTCTTGTACGGTAAAGCTGCCGACGGTCAGTTTGGGATCGGGGTCGCCGCTGATGTTGTGCATCAGGCTGCCGATAACAGGTGTGTATTTGGCTTTGACTTCTTGGTCAAGCTGAAGGTCGTCAACGGTTTTACCCAGCACCAAGCGTGATTGAACCAGCTCTACTTCTGCTTCAGACGGCGTGGTTTGGTTGTTGAAGATGCTGTTGATTTCGGTCAGGATTTGGTTTTGCCGCGTTTCGATTTCCAGCATGGCGTCGGCGCGGTATTGCGGGGTGGACGCCAGGCTGAAGGCCGCACCGAGTATGCCGCCTGCAAGCAGGGCGGCGAGGATTTTGTATTTGTGCATCCAAATGACGCGGAGCTGTTGGCCGAAGTCGATTTCGTCGTTGTCTGCGCTATAAGGTGTGTAGGTCGTTTTTTTCATTGCTTGCTTTCTTGTTCATGCCGGTTTTATACCGGTTGAGTTTTTCCGTTTAGTTTGGTTTTCCAAGTGTCTGCGGCAGCATTGAGCTGTTCGAAAACGGCTTCAAACATTTCGCTGCTTTGTTTGTATGGGTCAGGTACGGTTTTTTTAGGCAACCATTGGGCAAACAGCATGGTTTTGCTGCGTGCCGGCGGATGGATGTCGGCCACCATGTCGATTTGACAGGGCTCCATGACGAGAATCAAATCGGCCTGTTCGCACATTTGGGCAGTCAGTTGGCGTGCCGTATGGCCTGCAACGATAACGCCATGTTTGAGTGCGGTTTTGATGGCTTGGAAATCGGCATCCTTACCTGCCAGTGCTTTTATGCCGGCGCTGCTGATGCGGTGGCCGGGTAGTTTTTTCTGCATAATCCGCTCTGCGGTGGGGGAGCGGCAGATGTTGCCTAGGCAGACGATGAGTATGTTGTGGTACATGATATTGTTTTCGGTTTATGGTCTGAAAAAAAGCGTGAGTCAGACTATAAGATACTGCTTTTCCGTTTGTGCGGTGTGTACGGCTTTTATATGCCGTTTATGTAATTTGGTCGGATTGTGCGTGATTTTGTATCCTGCTGTCAAACAAGGGTCTGACAGCAGGAACCACTGCTTATTTAAACGTATTGTCGAGGGTGTTGACGTTGCTGATGGAGTTGGTAATTTGTGACATTACGCGGTTCCAACGGGTAACTGGGGCGGCGGTAACGTAAACGGTGTCTTCGGAGCGCAGTTTGAATTCACTGCCCAGTGCGTAAGAGGTCGCATCTTTCAGGTTGAGCTGGTAGATGTGGATAGGTTTGGCCGCATCTTCAGGTACGCGGCGGATTACGAATACGCCGGTTGCATCAGCATAGGCTTGGTTCATGCCGCCCACTTCGCCGAGCGCTTGGGTCAGGTTGAGGCCGTGATTGCCGATCGGCAGGGTGGCTTGTTTGCCGACTTCGCCCATGATGTAGATTTTGTTGTTGCTGCTGTTAGGAACGTAAACGATGTCGCCATGGCTGAGGAGATGGTTTTGTGACATATCGCCGTATTGCAGCATGTCTTGTAGGGAAATGGTGCGGTCGACGCCGTTGTGCGTCCATTTGATGTGTTGGGTGTCGGCACTTTGGGTGACGCCGCCTGCTTGGTTGATGGCATCCAAAATGGTCATCGGGATATTGGTAATCGGCAGCTGACCTGCTTGGCTGATGGCACCGGATACTGAAATGCGTTGCGAACGGAATTCGGTAACGTTGATGGCGACTTGAGGGTTTTTGATGTAGCGCCTTAGGAGGTTGGTTAAGATGTTTTGCAATTCGTCCAAAGTTTTGCCTTTGGCTTGAATTTTGCCTGCCAACGGGTAAGTGATATAACCGCCCTCATCTACCCAGGCACCGCGGCTGACTTGGTTAGTTTGCGGGTTGCTTTGCTGGATGGGAGAATTAAGGTCGGAGTGCGCCCAAACCATGATATTGAGGACGTCGCCACTGCCGATGCGGTAGCGGTAAGCGCTTTTGCTTTGCTCCAAGCCTTGGTTGGCTTGGGAAAGTACGGGTGGCGTGCGCATTTTTTCAATCAGGTTGGGCGTGATGGGGTAAACGGCAACACGGCTGTCGAGGTTGGTATCGGCGGCGGTGTCGGTATCGGTGTAAACAATGGTTTTGGTTCTGGTTTTGATGGTTGAACCGGGAATGACAGTCGTGCTGTTGCAGGCAGTCAGTGCGAATAGAGTAAGCAGGGAGAGCGTTTTTTTCATGTAGTAGTCCTTGCGGGATGGTGTCCGGGCCGTCTGAAAATGTTCAGACGGCCTTATTGTTTTGTTGCCAAACCAAGTCGCAGATACCGTCTTTGGGTACGAAGCCTGTCGGTGCGCGCAACAGAAGCTGGCGCAGGCTGTTTTGGTCGCTTTGGAGACAAGCGGTTTCGAGTTCCGACAGTATGTCAGATAATTGCGTCCATGGAAGCATTACTTCACTGGCGGTCATAATACGGGGATGAGTGGTTTTTTGCACCTCGTCGCCGATGAGCAGTTCTTCATAAAGTTTCTCGCCCGGGCGCAGGCCGGTAATCTTGATTTCGATGTCGCCGTGTGGGTGTTGCTCGTCTTTGACCTTGAGGCCGCTGAGGACAATCATTTGACGGGCAAGGTCGATGATTTTGACGGATTCGCCCATGTCGAGGACGAATACGTCACCACCTTTACCCATTGCACCAGCTTGGATAACCAGTTGCGCCGCTTCGGGAATGGTCATGAAGTAGCGGGTAATGTCTTGGTGGGTCAGGGTAATCGGACCGCCTTCGGCAATTTGTTTTTCAAATACTGGGACAACGGAGCCGGACGAACCCAATACATTGCCGAAACGTACCATGCAAAAGCGTGTTTTTTGTTCCGGCTCGGCGGCAAGGGCCTGCAGGCAGAGTTCGGCCATGCGTTTGCTGGCGCCCATGGTGTTGGTCGGACGGACAGCTTTGTCGGTGGAAATCAAAACAAAGGTGGAAACGCCCGCATCTACGGCAGCCTGCGCGCAACAGAGTGTGCCGAACACGTTGTTTTGAATGCCTTCGATGGTGTTGAACTCGACCATAGGGACGTGTTTATAGGCTGCGGCATGATAAACGGTGTCGACTTGGTAGGCCTTCATGATGCTGCTAAGGCGTTCTTTGTTTTGAACCGAACCCAAAAGCGGTACGACTTCGACTTGGCTGCCTTGCGCGGCTTGGGTTTCGCGCAATTCTTTGTCTATGCTGTATAGGGCAAATTCGGACAATTCAAACAACAGCAGTTTGGTCGGACGGCAGTTGAGAATCTGACGGCAAAGTTCGGAGCCGATAGAACCACCTGCGCCGGTCACCATCACGACTTTGTCGCTGATGTCGGCACTCATCAATTCAGGGTGCGGTGCCACAGGGGCGCGGCCGAGCAAATCGACCACAGAGATTTTTTTCAATGAGCTGACGTTGATTTTGCCGTCCACCAAATCCTTCATGCCCGGAATGGTCAGGACTTCGCATTTGTATGCTTCGAGGCGGCGAATAATGTCTTTGCGTTCTTCAGGC
The DNA here is from genome assembly GCF_003044645.1 of Neisseria subflava. Taxonomy (GTDB): domain Bacteria; phylum Pseudomonadota; class Gammaproteobacteria; order Burkholderiales; family Neisseriaceae; genus Neisseria; species Neisseria subflava_B. Next base: position 274,093 of record NZ_POXL01000002.1, on the reverse strand, counting down.
GTAGAACTTGGAATCGCTAGCAGAATTTTGCGGACGCCGTAGCGGCTGATCAGCATCGGGATTTCGTTGGGGTTGTAGACGGCAAGGTCATAGATGACGGTGCGTTGGATTTTCGGGTTGTCATCGACAAAGGCGATGGCCGAATATTCGTTAACCTGCTTGATGGCTTCCAGTAATTGGCGGCCAGATTGGCCTGCACCGTAGATGATGACGGGGGTCATCTGTTTGCGGTGATGGTCGGTCAGAATCGCGCGCAGGATCATGCGCGAGCTGGTCACGCCGACCACCAAGACCAAGAAATAGACGATGGGCAGGGCAAGGTGCAGTTTTTGCTCAAAAATCAGGGTGGTCAAACAGAACAAGACCGCCGAAATGATGCTGCCGAATGCGGCGGCGGTCAGGACGCGGATGCTGACAAAGCGTGTGACGGCGCGATAGAGGCCGATACGGATGAAAAGGATGATGGTCAGCACGGCAGTGCTGCCGAAAGCCAGCCAGTTGGCGATACTCAACCATTCGTCGGAATATTGCACTTTGAGGCTTTGGGCAAACCAAAACGCCACGAATATCATCAAGATATCGTGGATGACGAAGAAGGTTTTTTTAAGGTTGCGCGGCAGAGCCAGCAGGGTTTCCAAGTTCATTTTATATTTCTTGTGTCTGAGTGTTGTAATGTGGCTTGGTACGGATTGTTTGAAGCAGGCTGTTTTATTTTTTCAGACGGCCTGAAGTTGCAGGCCGTCTGAAAATGATTATGCCGTGGCTTCAGTCAATACGGCTTCGATGTTTTCTTTGCAGAACGCAATTTCTTCATCGGTCAGGGTTGGGTGCACCAAGAACATCAGGCTGGTGTCGCCCAACTCGACAGCGTTTTTCAAACGCTCTTTCGGACGCCAAGGCGTGTCGTCGAAGGCTTTTTCCAAATACACTTCGGAGCAGCTGCCTTGATAGCATGGGACTTTGCGCGCGTTCAGTTCGTTGACGATACGGTCACGTGTCCAGCCGTCTTTCAGGTGTTCGGGTTTGACGAAAACGTAGAACTTGTATTGCGCGTGTTCGATGTAGTCGGCCACTTCAACCAAACGGATGCTGGCGAATTTGCCCAAACTTTCTGCCAGTTTGGCGGCGTTTTCTTGGCGGCGCGCCGTCCATTCGGGCATGCGTTTGAGCTGGATGCGGCCGATGACCGCCTGCATTTCCAACATGCGCCAGTTGGTACCGAAGCTTTCGTGCAGCCAGCGGAAACCGGGCGCGTGTTCGCGGTGGTACACGGCATCGTAGCTTTTGCCGTGGTCTTTGTACGACCACATTTTGCTCCACAGCTCTTTGTCGTTGGTGGTTACCATACCGCCTTCGCCGCCGGTAGTCATGATTTTGTCTTGGCAGAACGACCAAGCACCGACGTGGCCGATAGAGCCGACGGATTTGCCTTTGTATTTCGCACCGTGCGCTTGGGCGCAGTCTTCGATAACCCACAAGTTATGTTCTTTTGCCAAAGCCATGATGTCGTCCATTTCTGCAGGCATACCGGCAAGGTGAACCACGATGATGGCTTTGGTGTTTGGAGTCAAAGCGGCTTTGATGGTTTCGGCGCTGATGTTTTGGCTGTTCAAATCGACATCAGCGAACACAGGATTGGCACCGGCGGTCACGATGCAGGATGCGGAAGCCAAGAAAGTGCGCGAAGTGACAATCACATCGTCGCCTTGGCCGATACCCACTGCTTTGAGTGCTACGTCCAAAGCCAACGTACCGTTGGAAAGGGCGACGGCGTATTGCGTGCCGACAAAAGCAGCAAATTCTTTTTCAAATTCGCGACATTCCGTACCTGTCCAGTAGTTGACTTTGTTGGACAGCAGGACTTTGGAAACGGCATCGGCTTCTTCTTGAGTAAAGCTTGGCCATGGGGAGAGTGATGTATTAAGCATTTGTTTTTCCTGCGAAAAGACTGGTTGAGCCTTTGGGGGCGATTTCTTCCAGCAATTGGCGGTTGATCAGGGTGTATTTCTGACCGTTGATTTCGACGTATGCGCCGTCGTAAGGTGGGAACCAGAAGGCGCGGATTTTTTTCTCGATATTGTCGCCGTCGCGGATTTGCTTCATGGCTTCCATCTCGTCACGGCTGACGTAGCGGCCACCGATGTTTGGCGTGGTCGGCAATTTGGTTTTCGACTCGATGGCGCGGGTGATGATGCGTCGTGCGAAATCTTCCAATGCCTGCATGGTTTTGCGTTCGAGCGATTGGGCGGTTTCTGTTTCAGCGTCAATAGGGAAACGGTCCACTTCGATGATTTCGCCGGTATCGATGGAAGCATCGACGTAGTGGGCGGTATTGCCCCATTCGTTCAGCTCGTCCATGATGGCCAGGTTGTAGCCGCCTGTGCCTTTGTATTCGGGCAACAGCGCAGGGTGGAAGTTGATCGTGCCTAAAGTCGGAATGCTCAGGTATTCATCACGCAGCTTGCGCCAGTAAAGGACGGACAAGCCCAAATCGTATTTCAGACGGCCTTCTCGCATTGCTTCCAAAGCCGTATCGAAGGTGTACAGGGGCAAGCCCAATTCCTGTGCGGCGGCCGTGGTCGGCGAGCCTTGCAGATGGCTGTCGGTCAAGACACCGACGATTTCGATATGGTCTTGTTTGGTCAAAAAACGAAGCAGGTTGGCGGAAACCTGTTTACGACCCATAAATAAGATTTTCATGGAGAAATGTCCCTTATGCATTTGCTTTTTCGGTGGCGGAAGTTGTCAGTGTAGTCAATTCTTCCAGGGTGTTTATCCAAAGGGTGGGCTGGTATTCACGACCGTATTGCTCGGGCTCGGCTTGATGAATATTGTGCGGCTTAGGCATGATGCCTATGGAGAGCCAACCCAGTTTGTTTGGTGCGACAAAATCTTTTTTGATGTTGTCGCCGATGTAGATGAAACGTTTTGCAGCCGGATATTTGTTTTGCAGGAAGACAAAACGCTTATCGTCGGGTTTTTCCGATTGCATGGCTTCCGAAATCAAAATGTCGTCAAACAAATCGGTCAAACCCAAGGCCTGTATTTTCAAACGCTGTGTCAGACTGCGGCCGTCTGTAATTAGGGCGCGTGCGGCAAAAGGGCGCATCAGCTTCCGTAAAAAAGACGGTTCGACATAGGGTCGGATAACAGGCCTATGTAGTCGATATTGCCACAAAAGTGATTGTTTCTCTAGTTCGTTTAATTTGCAATGATGACACAAATTGTCGAGCCAGTCTTTACTTTTATTGTCTGCAATTTCATTTAGTACATCGGCATCGTATTGCGGGTAAAGCGACGTAATGATCCCTACAACTGCCTGTATTCCGGAGCATTTGTAGTCGTACTCAGAGTAAAGCGTATCGTCAAGATCAAAGACGATGACGGATTCTTCCGGCTTAATCATGTTCTTTTACCAAAACTTTAGCATCGTAACGAAGCATGATTAAATTGTTTTCCCAGTCGTCGGAGAAAGGGACGTCTTGGCCGCCGATGTATTCTTGAATCAGCCAGCCCGGATAGTTGCCGCCTGCGGCGTAAGTCAGCGGGAAACCGCCGCCGAAACGCGGGTTGATTTCTACGCCGTAGGTTGTGCTGTCGGTTTTGCTGACGAAGAATTGCGCGGTAATGCAGCCGCGTGCGCCTTCCAATACGGCCATTTTTTCAACCAGCTCGTTATACAGGGCATTGCGCCGGGTCGCGCCTTTGCTGACTTCGCCGGTGCGTACTTCCAAACGTTCGCGAGGAATGGCGCATTTCAGACGGCCTTGACGGTCGTAATACATATCGACGGTAAACTCGGAGAAAGTATTCTCGATATCGATGTATTGGGCGAACATCATTTTCGGGTCTTCGGTAATGTCGACAGTCAAATCAGCCGGTGTGTTGATTTTTTTCGTACCGATGGCGCGGCTGCCGTCATAAGGCTTGGCAAAACATGGGAAAACCAGGCGGTCACGTTCGTAAATTTCAGGCGAACGGATGCCGTATTGTGCAAACAGGCCTGCGGTCAGGCGCTTGTCGCGGCACAGGGTAATCAGTTTTGCATCCGAAATGACAATGTGTATTCCTTCTGCTTCAAAACGGTCACGTGCTTCAGCCAGTTTGAGCAGCTCGGTATCGATGGTTGGCACAATCAGACCGATGTCGTGTTGTTTGGCCAACTCGAAAATGCTGTCAATGTATTCGGCAGCATCGATGCGCGGCACGCTGAAAGCGCGGTCGGCAACATGGCAGGCTGAAGACATGTGGGGATTGAGGTCAGTGGCAAATACGCCGATGCCGTCTGAAAAACGTGCGGCTTCGGTTTGGAAGTCCTGCACCAATTCGACACGGCGACCTGCCGACAGAATCAGTATGTTATTTTTTTTCATCAGTTTTATTACCCGTGAAATAAGGCATGGTGGCTTCTCCTTCGGCTGAGATGCCTTCTTTGACGAAGACTTTTTTAACCGTCAGGAACAAAATTTTGATATCCAGCCAAAAGCTGAAGTTGTCGATGTACCAAACATCGTGGGCGAACTTTTCGTCCCATGAAATGGCGTTGCGGCCATTGACTTGCGCCCAACCGGTCACGCCCGGTTTCATTTCGTGGCGGCGGTTTTGGAAGTCGTTGTACAACGGCAGGTAGTGCATCAGCAGCGGACGAGGGCCAACTAGACTCATCTCGCCTTTTAAGACATTCCATAATTCAGGAAGTTCGTCCAAACTGGTGGCACGTAATTTTTTGCCGAAATCGGTCAGGCGTTCGCTGTCCGGTAGCGGGTTGCCGTCTTTATCGATTGCATCGCGCATGGAGCGGAATTTAATCATTTTAAACGGCTTGCCATCCTTGCCCGGCCGCTCTTGGATGAAGAACACAGGCGAGCCTAAGTTTTTGCGGATGAGGTACACCAAAATCAAAAACACAGGCGACAGGATAATCAGCCCTGAAGCGGAGGCAACAATGTCAAACAGGCGTTTGAAAAATTTATTCATGAGCTAATCTTTCAATCAGGTTGACGATTTTTTGATAGGCAACGTCGCGCTTGAAGCGGCGGATGATTTCTTCGGACTGAACAGGATCGTCTTTGCGCTTCAAAATATCTTTGGCGGCTTGAGCGAAGCTTTCTACATCGCCGGAACGGTAGTCCGCATGCGGCAGCAGGGTAAGGACTTCGGCAACTTCGTCGTTGACCTGGCTATTCAGAATCGGTTTTTGCAAAGCCATATAGTCGGAAAGTTTGTTGGTAATCGACTGCATGGCGTAAGAGTGGATGGCGTTGACGGAGATGTCGCAGCCCTTGGCGACCGACATCATTTCGGCATAGGGAATGTAGCCGTAAAACTTGATGTCGTCGCAGGCATATTGTTTGAGCCTGTCCAAATCGGGGCCGCCGCCCATGATGTGCAACTCGACGTTTTCGCCGGCGTCCAACAGCTTGCGAACGCCTTTGCACACGGTTTCCACGTCATAGCTGTAACTGAGCGTGCCCAAGTAGAAAAAGCGGGTTTTGTCGTCGCCAAAATCTTTGGCAGGCGCGGCATCGAGTTTGGGAAAGTCGGCGCCGATATAGACGACTTCGCCGGGTACGTTCGGATTGGCTTCTTTGGCACGGTCGAGATAAGTCTGCGATACGGCAACCAGCGCGTCGGCATAGCGGTAGGCTTGGTTGGCGCGTGAAGCAAAGGGTAGCAGGTTGTGCGGTACTTTTTTCAAAAACGGTACGACCGAGGAGAAAGACTCCGGCCATACGTCCTGCACATCGACAATCAGTTTGTAGCCCAAACGTGCTTTGTGTTTGCCCAACAGCAGGTTGGTGGCAATCAGCGGATAGGCGGAAAAGACGACGTCTTGTTCGCCCGGACGGCAGTTTTCCAACCATTTTTCAAAATGTTTGACGAAGCGGTGATGGCTGGTCACGCGTCCCCAAGACACGTTTTTGCTGTATCCGCTTTCTTCCAACAGCATGACTTTCAGACGGCCTTGTGAGGCGGCCTCGGCATCTTCGGGTCGTCTGAAAGATTTGTTGTAGTGCTTGAAGTTGCTGGTAATCAGCAACACGTCATGCGACTGCGACAACAGCTCGGCAAGATACCAGAAGCGGTTGAAATGCGGCTCGGACGGCAGCGAGCAATAAGGGGCGACGATGGTAATGTTCATGTTTCAGACGGCCTTACATTTCGTACGCAGCCATGGTGGTGCGGTAGATTTCGTCGTCGGAGCATAAGGTCTCAACGTGTTTGTGCAGGGCTTTGCCCATTTGACTGCGCAACTCAGGATGCTTGATGAGTGTATCGACGGCTTCGATAAACGCTTCGTCATCGCCGAAAGGAATGCAGTAGCCGGTTTGGCCGGTGATGACCATTTCAGAAATGCCGGCCATGTTGTAGGTCACGACAGGCGTGTCGTAAAGGCCGGCTTCCAAAATATTGTTGCCGACGCCTGCGCCGTGGTCGCCCACGCAATGCGGCGTGTTCACCAAAATATCGACTTCTTTGAAGTAGCCGGTCAAGTCGCGGACGCCGCCGAGGAAGGTAACTTTGTCTTCGATGCCCAAACGTTTGGCTTGGGCTTTGAGGTTGTCCATTTCTTCGCCGATGCCTGCAACGTTGAGGCGTACAGGCATACCGCGGTCAACCATTTTCTTCAAAATATCCAACATCAGGTGCACGGCGCGGACGGTGTCCAAACGGGAAAGTGTGCCCAGTTGGACATAGTCTTTGACTGTTTTTTCAGGAACGTAATCCGCTTTGTGCAGGGCGTTGTAAGTGTAGGTGATGCGGTTGGCAGGGAAACCGTAACGGATGAGTTTTTCGCGTTCGTGTTTGCAGTTGCCAATGATGTACACGCCCAGCTTGTCGAAAAGCTTGGCAATTTTCGGATAAGTTTCCGGATCAAGGCCGCGCGCGTGGTAGAACACTTTGGTTTTCGGAGAAGCGAACTTGGCCGCAATGGCGCAGGCCGGAACGATACGCGCCATTTGGCAGTGAATCACATCGGGCTTCTCTTTTTTCAGCAGTTTCATATAGGCAAACATGCCTTTGACGTAACCCAAAAGACCGCCTTGGTAAAAATCAATCGGCTGCCAACGGATGCCCAATGCTTGCGCTTCCTGAATCAAAGGGCCGTCTGAAGAGGCCAATACGATATCGTGTCCGCGTTGTTTGAGCAGGCGGCCGAGGCGGAAAGTGGCGTTTTCAGTGCCACCAAGGCCGGACATGGAGGTAGTCAAGATGATTTTCATGATGGTTTCTTCGTATCGTATAGTGTTTCGTTGTATGCGTAAGCGGCCATATCTTTCAGCTTGGGCGCAACAAATACGCTGTAAATAAAAATCAGCAGGCAGGGCAGCCAGATAAACGGCATACGCAAAATGGTGGACGGAATAAAACCGGCCAACAGGAAAATGCCCAAGGCAACCCAAGCCAAAACGCGTGATTTGCCGGTTACTGCGCGGTTTGAGGCGATGTAGAGGAAATAACACGCCACAAAGGCAATAAAGCCGAGTAAGGAAATCATGCCGAAACCCAGATACAGCTCGATGATGAAGCTGTGCGGGTTTTCAAAGCCCAAGCTGCCGCTCAAATGGCCACCGAAATATTCGCGGAAGTTTTTAGGACCATAGCCGGTTAGCAGCAGGGGCGGATTGTTCCAGAAGTAGTTGTAAATCTCCTGACGGTAGGACACGGAGTTGTCGCTGCCCAAGTCGTACAGGAAGAGGTACACGCGGCTGGAAAAACGTTCCAAAAACTGGTTGCCGTTGAGCGACAGCAAAAATTCTGCAATCGCGCGTGATGGAATCATCGACAACACTAATGCCAGCAAACCTGCTACACCGACCGTAATAAAACCGTTTTTGCGATAGGCTGTATAAACCAACAAAATCAACAGGTAACAGCCGATGGCGGTACGCGATACGCTGGCGAAAATGGCCATGCCCAACAGCAGGAACAAGCCCCAGCCCAGCAGTTTTTCTTTGTGTTTCCGTCCTTGGAGTTGGAAGAAAAACAAAATGGCAGGCGCAAGGCAGACTGCAGTGGCGGCAAGGTTGTTCGGGTTAAAGAACAAGCCTTTGAGCGAGCCTTCATCAATAGCCAACTCATCGCTGGCACTCACAAACTGAATACCGGTAGCCAGCTCTGCAAACGGCGGTACGGCGATAAACAGCGTAAATACGATGAGGAACTTCTGAATTGTCCCCAAAGGGTCGTCAGCGCGCTTCAATACTTGGTAAAACAAGTAGAAGAAAGCCGGAACCGCCATAAAAAACAAAATATCCATGTACTGCGTCGGTGTCAGCGACGTAATGCCCATGTGGATGGCAGGCCAGATGCACATGGCAGTCAGGGCGCAGAGCATGGCAAAAATCTTGCGCGGAATATGCTTGCTTTCCAGAAAAAATACGACAAAACCAAGCAGTACAAATATCAGGGTCAGCGGGTTGTCGATACGCGGCACGCCGACCTTAAAGGACAGCGCAGGCCCCAGCATATAGGCTGCGAGCATGATGTATAGGATGTAAGTGTATAAATTTAGACGTTTTATTTTCATAGTCGTTCTGTTGTTATCGTAGAGACATGAATCTCAGGTTGGCTATTTTGCCGAACGGTTTAATTTAGCTTTGATTTTTTCGGTCGCGGCAAATAGTGCGTGTTTGTATTTTAGGAACAGGAAACCCAGTCCGACTGCCCATGCCAGCGCAAACCAGATGTAGTTGTCGCGCGTACCCAGCCAAGTGTAGGCAAGGCAGATTATCAGGCAGAGCGTTGAGTTGGTATAAATCTTCAGGCGCGGCAAAGGCTGCCACAGGCGTGAAGAGAATTCGGTTTTAAAGATGAAAAACAGCCAAAAAGCCGTTGCGCTGGCCATAGCCGCACCTTTTGCACCGAATTTCGGTACCAGCAGATAGAGCAGGGCGGTATTGGCGATAAAGGCAACGATGTTGATGACGGTAATCAGCCAAGTCGAGCGGACGACGTTCAAACCGATGCCGCTGACTTCGGTCAGCGTGTAAAACAGGGGAAAGAGCATACACGAGAGCAGGATAAATTGAACCTGCGTGTATTTTTCCGGCAGTATCCAGGTCGCCATCGGCGAGAAAATCCCGATAAGGCAAATCATTGCGCTGATGAGGACGGTCATGGAAAGCGTGATGTCGCCGATTTTGTCCAGATTGGTTTTTTCTTCCACCCATTTGAACACCAAAGGCGCCCAAATGGTGGAAAACACGCTTTGGAAAATCAAGGCGACAGCGCCAAAGCTGACTGCCATCGAATAAATGCCCAACTCGTCCAAGCCCGAGATATTCTTTAGGACAAAGCGGTCAATCGAAGTCAGGCCCCAATAGGCCAAGTTGCCGAATGCCAGCGGCAGGCCGTAGCGCAGGCCGTCTCGATGCAGCTCGGACGACCATTTCGCATGGGAAACGGCTTGCAGGTCTTGGCGCAGCTGATATATCAACAGTACAACGGTCAGCACTTGGGCGGCAGTGTAGGCAAAGACCAGCGAAGTAGTATTGGCAGGCAAGCCGGATGCAATCACGGCAAAAGCCAACACCAAAATCAAGAATTTCGGCGTAAGCTGGCTGACGGAAAAAGCCAATGCCTGCTCTTTCATCCGCAAAATCAAGGCTAAAAAACGGGTAATCAACGTGGTGGCCAAGAAAATCAGAAAGAGAATCCCCAAATTTGCACTGGGGATGTCAAAAATGATTTCAGACGGCCATGATGCGTTTATCAGTAACACTAAAACCACAACCGCCACCGTCAGAATCAATGGCGATAAAAAAACGGATTTGAACAGCGCGGCCTTATCTTTAACGGCGTAATAGTCGCGAATATAGGATTGGTCCAGCCCCAAGCCCAAGAGCAGAATGCTCAGTCCGGCAATGGTCTGCAAGAGTACGATACGACCGATGTCTTCCGCAGGGAAGTACCATGAGATGAGTGGCAGGGAAAGCAGGCCGAAGGCGGCGCTTCCTACCGGGCCCAATGCGTAGCCGAGGATTTTTTTCGCGTTCATATTATTTGTTTTCAGACGGCCAGAAGTTCGAGCTGAGCGTTTTTCGTAAGGTATGTGTTGTTACCGTTGCCGGTTTGCCAAGGCCGTCTGAAAAAACAAATGGCCTTGGGAAACCGGCCGCCGTCCCGGTCGGGGAAACCGGAGGCAGCCGGGTGCGTCTGAAGCAAGATTATGCTTTGATGACTTTAGGATTTTTTACTGGGAATTTGCCGCGAGTATCGACAATCAGCTTGGCATGTTCGGTAATCATGTCATAGTCGAATTTGTCGTGATCGGTGGTCAGAACCACGCAATCGTATTGGGTGACAGTTTCAGGGGTCAGCGCTTCGCTCTTCAGGTCGAAGTAGTGGTGGCCGGGGATATGTGGGAACTCTGGAACGTGTGGGTCAGAGTAGGAAATCATTGCGCCCAGTTTGTGCAGGCGGTCCATCACTTCCACAGACGGGCTTTCACGCATATCATCGACGTTTTTCTTGTAGGCGATACCCAATACCAAGATTTTGCTGTCTTTGATAGAACGGTTGTGGTCATTCAAAGCCAGGCCGACTTTTTCGATAACGTAGTCGGGCATATGGGAGTTTACTTCACCGGCCAGCTCGATGAAACGTGTGTTTACACCGTATTCGCGTGCTTTCCAAGTCAGGTAGAACGGGTCGATAGGGATACAGTGGCCGCCCAAGCCTGGACCTGGGTAATAAGCAACGAAGCCGAACGGTTTGGTTGCAGCGGCATTGATAACTTCGTGAATGTCGATGCCCATTTTGTCGGCAACGATTTTCATCTCGTTCACCAAGCCGATGTTTACGGCGCGGTGGATGTTTTCCAGAAGTTTGGTCAGCTCGGCAGCTTTGGTGGAGCTTACTGGAACAACTTTATCGATGGCAGGTTGGTACAGCGCCAGGCCGACTTCCAAACAGGCAGGGGTATGGCCGCCGATGACTTTTGGAATGGTACGGGTTTCAAAGTTAGGGTTACCTGGGTCTTCACGCTCAGGAGAGTAAACCAAGAATACGTCTTGACCGACTTTCAAGCCGCCTTCTTCCATGCGTGGCAGCAATTCTTCTTCGGTAGTGCCGGGGTAGGTGGTGGATTCTAAAGACAGCACTTGACCGGCGCGCAGGTAAGGTTTTACCGCATCGGTAGTGTCAATCACAAAGCTCATGTCCGGCTCGCGGTATTTGTTCAGCGGAGTCGGTACGCACAAAATGACGGCTTCTACTTCGCCGATGCGGGAGAAGTCGGTCGTTGCTTCAAACAGACTGTTGGAAGCAGCGGCAATTTTGTCGGAAGGGATATGCTCAATGTAGCTTTCGCCTTTGTTGAGCTTGTCGACTTTGTTGGTGTCAATGTCGAAACCCAAAACTTGGTAACCGATATCCACATAGCGCAACATCAGTGGTAAACCGACGTAGCCTAAGCCAACGATGCCGATTTTTGCGGTCTTATCGGCAAATTTTTGTATCGTAATGTTTTTCATGATGTCTTTCGTTTAATGAATGAGTAAATCGGGAGAGTTCGCCCGATGCCTGAGTTGTTTGCTGCAACCGCATAGCCATAGCCGGCTGCCGTATCGTGTGAAGCCTTAAAACCATACTTATAATTACATTAGACAAAATCATAAGCACTTATCTGATTCGTCTCAATCAAAAAAGTTTAACGGTCGTTCAGGCTGCCTATAAGGTATGAAAACGGTATTTTTGAATATTGAATTTTCAGAAGTTACGTTCAACTTCATGTTTTGAATTTAGATATTGTTTTGTCAAATGCATGGTTCATGAAATGAAACTACCGTTTATGCCGTTTAAAACCCTTCTAGAATAAAAACTTTTAATAAATTTTCGTGGCTTAACTTATCTTAATAATCCATTATTTCGTGATGAAAAAAAGGAAAATTTGTCGACAATCCGCTTGAGGATAGTTAACTTAAGTCAAAGTTTTAAATTGGAATACGCTAAAGTCATTATAATATATTGACGAAAAAATTACATTTATTGCTATGTAAATGATAGATATATTCTATTTGCAATGGTTTAATTATTAAATTGAGGCAATTAGACGGATTTTTTTCGGAGAACCCATTTAATGTCCTGTCCGATGATTTCTACTGATTGACTTTGCCAAGGGCCGTCTGAAAGTAGGGTGGCCGGATTTTCAGGGAGGGAGAAAAGAGGTTTGCCTGCGCCTAACAGTTTCGGTGCTTGGTAGAGGACGATTTCATCCACCAAGTCATCCTTCAGAAAGGCTGAAGCAAGTGTTGAGCCTGCTTCTACCAGAACTTCGCCAAAGCCAAGCTCTGCCAGTTGCGGCATGAGGGAAAGAAGATTGATGCGGCCGTTGATGTGTTCAGACGGCCTGATGATGCGGATATGTTCAAATGTACTTAGAGCCTGCAAACGTTGTTCGTCTGAGGAAAGGGTAACGATAACGGTCGGGCTTTCGGTATCGGTCACGAGGTGGCAGTCCAAAGGGATTTGCAGCCGGCTGTCCAAGACGATACGCGCAGGTTGGCGTAGGGTGGGAAAGCTGCGGACGTTGAGTTTCGGGTTGTCGGCAAGCACGGTACCGATACCGGTCAAAACGGCGCAACTTTCGGCACGGAGAATTTGTACGTCTTCGCGCGCTGCTTCGCCGGTAATCCAAAAGCTGCGGCCGTCTGAAAGGGCGGTTTTGCCGTCCAAACTGGCGGCGCATTTGAGGCGGACAAACGGTCTGCCGCGTTCGATACGCGACAGGAAACCACGGTTGAGCTTGCGTGCCTGCGCTTCCAGTAAACCGCTTTCGGTACGGATTCCGGCGGCTTCCAGCATGGACAAACCTTTGCCTGCGACCAACGGGTTGGGGTCGGTCATGGCGGCGACCACGCGTGTTACGCCGGAATGAACGAGCGCTTCGGCGCATGGCGGCGTGCGGCCGTAATGGCTGCAAGGTTCCAGCGTGACATAGGCTGTTGCGCCTTTTGCCGCCGCTTGGGCCTGCCTCAATGCGTGAACTTCGGCGTGCGGCTCGCCTGCTTTGACGTGGAAACCTTGTCCGACGATTTGGGCACCGTGTGCAATTACGCAACCGACGCGGGGATTGGGGGAAGTAGAAAACCGCCCAAGCTTGGCCAGCTCGAGGGCGGTTTGCATCATTTGGGTATCAAGTGCGGAAAACATGGTTTCAGACGGCCTTATTTGGCTTTGCATTCGGCGATGACTTGGGTGAATTCGGAAACGTCTTTAAAGCTTTTATAGACGGACGCGAAGCGGACATAAGCAACTTGGTCGATTTTTGCCAGTTCCTCCATCGCCATTTCGCCGACGATGTGCGAAGCGACTTCTTTTTTGCCCAAACGGTAGAGGCGCTGCTCGATAAGGGCAACGGTTTCATCGATTTGTTCTTGTGTGACAGAACGTTTGTGCAGCGCGCACTCAAGGCTGGTCTGCAGTTTATGCGCATTGAAGGGAACCCGTGTGCCGTTGGATTTGATGACTTGCGGCATCCGCATTTCAACGGTTTCAAAAGTGCTGAAGCGTTGTCCGCATTCCAAGCATCTGCGACGGCGACGGATGCTGTTGGTGTCTTCCAGCCATCGCGAGTCGGTTACTTGTGTGTTGGGGTGTTGGCAAAACGGGCACTTCATCGGGTTTCCTTGTCATACGCTCGGCAAGGTCGCTAAGCAATTGAATTTATTGTTTGTGAACTATTATTGTAGCGGATTGCGTTATTTTCGTATAGTAAAGGCTTTGTCTATGGACTAAGTATAAAAAGGCCGTCTGAAAGGGCAACTTTGGCGAAGTTGGGCTTTTCAGACGGCCTTGAGTTTTCAGTCAATCAAACGTCAAACCGATACACCGACGGCACGGGCGATTTCCAAACCTTCTTCCGCACTCATATAAACCGGATTTTCGGGGCGGTCGCTGAGGACAATGTCGCCGTCTTGAAACATCACCAATTCATTGACTGCCAATTGCGACCAGGTTTCATCTCGCGTCAGGGGCAGGGTGGCGATGACGGAAACTTTATCGTTCGGGGTGGTCACTTCTGAAAAATCGACCATGACATCATCGTCCAGCAAACGCGCTTTGCCAAACGGGGCTTTGCGCACGATGTAGTGCAGTAAGGTACTGGCGTGGGCAAACAGGCAGTCGCCGTTGGACATCACGAAATTAAACAAGCCATAGCGGCGGATTTCATGGGTCAGGCCGGCGATGGCATCAAACAAAACTTCAGGTTCGGGCTTGGTGGCAAAGCGGCTGCGCAGGCGGTTGAGGATAAAGCAGAACGCGCGTTCGGAATCGGTTGAACCGACGGCATGGTAGTACTCGCCCTGCTCGGGAAAAAAATCAATCAAATGGCCGTTGTGGGCAAACAGCCAATATTCGCCCCACATCTCGCGCATGAATGGATGAGTGTTCGCCAATGAGGTCTGGCCTTGTGAGGCCTTGCGGATATGGGCGATAACGTTTTCAGATTTGATTTGGTAGGCGCGCACCAAGTCGGCAACGGGTGAGTTAGCGCTGGGTTTGTCGTCGTGAAACAAGCGCACGCCTTTGCCTTCAAAAAAGCCGATACCGAAGCCGTCGGCGTGGTGGTCGGTAATGCCGCCGCGACGGCGGAAGCCTTCAAAAGAAAACATGATGTCTGTGGGCGTGTTGCAATTCATGCCGAGCAGTTGGCACATGGTGTTAACCTTTATTTTTGGGGTATTTATAGGGTTATTATGGTGTATCGTGCAGGCAGTTTCAATATGTAGAGTGTGATATGTTTATAACTATCTCATACTTGGCGGGCCGTCTGAAAAATTGCTGTCAAAAATTCAGACGGCCTTAAAGTGTTTCCATACAGGGCGGCATTGTTCGGGTAAGTCGGGACAGGCGCCGAGTATGCCGCCGCTGAAGTCGTTGGGGCGGTGGAAGTCGCTGCCTGCGCTGGCGAGAAAGTCGAAACGGTCGGCAAGCAGGGCATAGTTGAGGCGGTCGTTTTTACAGCAGTTGCCGCTGTGTACTTCAATCCCTGCGCCGCCGAGGTTTTTAAATTCTTGAAACAGGTTTCGTTTGGCGGTGGCGGATAATTCATAGCGCATCGGGTGGGCGATAATGGCTATGCCGCCCGCGCCTGTAATCGCGGCTACGCAGTCTTCCAGTGTGGCCCATTCGTGTCTGACGGAACAGGATTTGCCGTCGCCCAGGTATTTGGTAAATGCCTGCTGTTTGTTTTTGACATGGCCTTCGCGGATGAGGAATTCGGCAATGTGGGTGCGGCTGGCCATTTCTTTGTTGGCGGCCAATGCCAGCGCGCCTTCATACGCGCCTGTGATGCCTTTTTTCTCCAGTTTGGCCGCGATGGCTTCCAATCGTTTCAGACGGCCTTTGCGGACTTCGGCAAGCAGGTTTTGCAGGGTTTCGTTGTGTTCGTCAAAGTCCAACCCGACAACGTGGATGGTGCGGCCGCGCCAAGTAACGGATATTTCCACGCCGTTGACGAAGGGGAGGCCGAGGGTATCGGCTTCTGCACGTGCTTCAGCAAGTCCGCCGGTGTGGTCGTGGTCGGTCAGGGCGAGCAGGGTGCAACCGTTTTGACGGGCGAGTCGGACAACTTCGGTTGGGGACAGCATGCCGTCTGAAACGGTTGAATGGCAGTGTAAATCAATCATGGTTTTGCTTTGAATTTTCTCAAAAAAGGCCGTCTGAACGTTTCAGACGGCCTTGCTTTAGAACATTAGAACAGAGAGTCCAGTTGTTGTCTGTTATTGTTGCCGGTATTGCTTGGCAGAACTGGGGTTTCGTCTAATTCTTCACGGGCTGGCGCATTGCCGCTCTCGGTGCGGCGGCGGTTTTCATTCGGAACCGCGCGACGGGCAGGTTGAGCGGGGCGCGGTGCAACGCCGCTGTTGTCCAAGGCCAGGTCGGAGCTGGTGGTCATGCGTTCGCGCATATACACTTCGCCACCGTTCGAAACCACGCCCTCAGGGGCTTTCATCGGTTTGACGCTGGTGCCTTTCAGGGCAAAGCGCATGTATTCTACCCATACCGGTACGGCGATTGTACCACCGTAACCTGCACGACCCATGCTGCGCGGTTTGTCAAAGCCGATATAGACGGCAGTCACAACGCTAGGGTTGAAGCCGACAAACCATGCGTCTTTGTTGTCGTTGGTAGTACCGGTTTTACCGGCGATGTCGGCGCGGCCGAGTGCGGCTGCACCGCGTGCGGTACCGACACGGACAACGTCTTGCATGATTTTGTACATGATGTAGGCGTTGCGCGGGTCAATGGCCTGAGGCGCGTTCTCACCGGCTACCAAAGGCTGCATTTGCGCTCTCAGACGGCCTTGGCTGTCGTAGATTTTGTCGATGACGTGGGCAGATACTTTGTAACCGCCGTTAGCAAAGACGCTGTAACCTTCTGCAATACGCAACGGAGTGGTTTCGCCTGTACCCAAAGCCATAGACAGGCTGGCAGGGATTTCAGACGGCTTGAAGCCGAAGCGTTGGATGTATTGTTGCGTGTAGCCGATGCCGATAGACATCAGGATGCGGATGGACACCATGTTTTTCGACGCGGTCAAAGCCTGACGCAGCGTGATGTAACCGGAATAGCGTCCGTCTGAATTTTTCGGGTTCCACGCTTTACCGTTTGCACCTTTGCCCGGCAGGGAGATCGGCGCATCGTTAATCATGGTGGAGGCAGTCATGCCTTTTGCCAAAGCGGCGGAATAAACGAACGGTTTGAACGTCGAGCCGGGTTGGCGCATGGCTTGAGTTGCGCGGTTGAAGGTTTTGCTGTGGTAGTCGTAGCCACCGACCAATGCGCGGACTGCGCCGGTTTTCGCATCTAAAGACACCAATGCGCCTTGCAGCAAAGGCTCTTGAACGACGGTAAAGGTATCGCCGCTGCCTTTAACGCGAATGACGGAACCGCGACGGATGCGGTCTTCGCCCATTTTTTCGTTGTTGACGGCACGGGCGGCAAAGCCTAAAGCGTGGCTGTTCAGCGTGACTTTACGGCCGCTCGGCAACTGAATCTGTACACCTTTGCGAGAGGCTTCCAATACAACCGCCGGAATCATTTTATCGACGGTGTAAAGTGTAGAAAGATATTGGCTGACAGTTTCTTCTACGTTGTCGCTTTTGCTCAGGTCGATGTAGTTTTCCGCACCGCGGTAGCTGCTGCCGCGGTCGAAATTGCGCAGGACTTTACGCAGGGCTTCGGTGGCCACGCGCTGGTGTGCGGTGTCGACGGTGGTATATACCTTGAAGCCTTGAGTGTAGGCATCTTCGCCGTATTTCTCAAACAGCTCTTGACGCACCATTTCGGCAACGTACAGGGCGCTTTGATCGATGTTTTGTACAAAACGCTCGTAATGCAACTCTTCTTTCAAAGCCTGATCGCGTTGCTGCAGGGTAATCATGCCTTCTTCCAGCATATTGTTCAGAATATAAGCCTGACGCAGTTTGGCACGCTCAGGGTTCACAATCGGATTGTAGGCGGAAGGGGCTTTGGGCAAGCCGGCCAGCATGGCGGCTTCGGCCAATGTTAATTCATTAACGTTTTTATTGAAATAAATTTGGGCTGCAGATGCAAAACCATAAGCGCGTTGACCCAAATAGATTTGGTTGAAGTACAGCTCCAAAATCTTGTCTTTGCTCAAAGACTGCTCGATTTTGTAGGCCAACAGGGCTTCGTTGAATTTACGGGTGAACGAACGCTCGCTGCTCAGGTAGAAGTTTTTAGCAACCTGTTGCGTAATCGTACTGGCACCGGATTGGACGCCGCCAGCCATGACGTTGCCGATCGCGGCGCGCGCCACACCCCAAACGTCCACGCCCCAGTGGTCGTAGAAGCGTTTGTCTTCGGCGGCAATCACGGCATTTTTCAAAACTTTGGGAAAGTCACCGATTTTGGTGAATTCACGCCGTTGCTCGCCGTAAACGCCAATCACTTGGCCGTCTGAAGAATAAATCGTCAGCGGCATTTTGGGTTTGTAGTGTTGTAAAGTGTCCAAAGACGGCAGCTTCGGATAGGTGACCAAAATTGCAATTGCAATCAGCCCCGCGCCGAAAAGAGCCAGTCCCAATAAGAGACCCAGGCAGGTCGTTATAATCTTTTTAATCATGACTAAGTAATAATTTGCCATTAATGGCGATAAATAAAGTAAAATGGGAAACGATTTCTATCAGCCACAGTCAATACTGTGCAAAGAATAAGAAGTCCTTTACGGATAACGAAACAGTTACTCACTCCTAAATGATACAGGGAAGTCAAATCATGCGCTTATTTAAAAGCACGAAAGATACCAAAACAGGCAAGGCTTCTAGCGGATTGAACAACCGCTCTGCCATCGGCGCCGACATCAGCCAACATGCCATTAAGATGGTACAACTGACAGGCCGTAGTTTAAACCAAATTCAGCTGGAAAAATACGTTATTACCAAATTGCCTAAAAATATTGTCAAAGGCAATAAAATTCAAGACTACGATCAGCTTGCTACTTACATCCAACATACTTACACACAATTACGCAGTTCTTGCAAAAATATTGTTGCGGCTGTGCCACAAAATTTGGCGACAGTCGAGCAAATTATTTACAACCCGCGTGATACCGATCTGGACTTAGAAGAGTTTGTCGAGGCGGAAGTCGGTCAATTTGCACCTATTGAAGAAATGAACTACGACTTTCAAGCTGAAGAAGTCGGTTCAGGCCAGCATGTTTTAGCTGTTGCTGCCAAAAAAGACGATGTCGAGCCGCGCATTGAAATGTTTGAGAATGCGGGCCTGCCTTTGTCCGCTTTGGATTTGGACTTGCTGGCGCAACGCAATGCCTTTGTCTATTGGATGAATACGCACGCTCCCGAAATGGCAGAGGAAAAAGTTGCCGTGTTCGGCATTCATGCGACGCAAATGTATGCATTGATTCTGCAAAACGGCCGTATTCTCTACAAACAAGAAACTCCAGTCAGCACTGAGCAGCTCAATCAGCTGATTCAGCGTACTTATCAGGTAACGGAAGAAAAAGCTGCACAAATGATGGCTTCCCAAAACAAGCCTTCCGACTACCAGTCTCAGATTGCCGACCGTTTTAATGTACAGGTTGCTCAAGAAGTTCAGCGTGTTTTGCAATTTTACTATACCACGCAGGCCACTGATTCTTTCGCCAATATCAAACACATCCTGCTGACCGGCTTTACCGCACAGCAGGCAGGTTTGGCAGAAAGTATTTTCTCGCAAACCAATACGGCAACAGAATATCTGCATCCGATTTCATATGTGGAACGCAGTGCAAAAGTAGAATTGCCGCAGTTTCAAATTGATGCGCCGTCACTGACTTTGGCGTTCGGATTGGCATTAAGGGGACTTTGAGAACATGATCGAATTAACCAGAATCAACCTTCTTCCTTATCGGGAAGAAATTAAACAGCGCAAGCAGCAGCAATTCAAAATATTGATGCTTGGCGCTTTTGCAGTGGGTTTGGGCTTGGCAGCCGCTACCTATCTCGGTATTGACAGCGCCATCCGCAATCAAGAAGGCCGCAACAACTTCCTGCAAACCGAAATCGACAGACTTGATAGAGAATTGGGCGAAATCGATAAACTTCAGCAAGAAAAAGAAGCCTTCTTGGCCAAAAAGCTGAAAGTTGAAGAGTTGCAGGAAAAACGCTATCAAGCGGCCTATATCCTTGATTCTTTGAATGCGCTTACGCCCGATAATACTTATTTGACTGCGTTGGAAGCAGAAAGCCCGACCAGCTATAAAATCAGCGGTCATGCCATCAGCGACAATAAAATCGCCGTTATGATGCGCTCCCTGCCAAGTACAGGTATTTTCTTGCAGCCTGAATTGTTGAGCATTAAAAAAGTAGATAACTACCAAGAATTTACTTTGAAATCTTCAATCAACCAAGTGAATACGCCGGCTCCTGCACCGACTGCCCAAAGCAGCGGTGAAATGGCCGAACCTGTGGCAGAACCTGCTCCGGAGGCTCAATAATGGCATCTAAAAACCTGAAACAATTGGACGTACAAAACCTGTACCTGCTTAATATGCCTTCAAAACTTTTGCTGGCAGGTTTATTGATTGTCGGTATGTTGGCTTTGGGCTATGTCGGCGTATTTAAAGATCAGATTGAAACCTTGAATACGCAGGAAGCCAAAGAAGAAGAGCTGAAGGAAACCTTTACGCGTAAAAGCATTCAGGCAGCAAGCTTGAATAATCTGAAGGCCGAATTGGCTTCGATCCGTTCTGCATTCGACGTTTTGTTGAAACAATTGCCGACCGACGCAGAAATTCCGAACCTGATTCAAGAATTGCATCAGGCAGGTTCAACCAACGGATTGCGTTTGGACAGCGTTGCACCGCTCCAACCTGAAAACGATGGTCCGATTCAAAAACTGCCGTATCAGATTTCCATTACAGGCAAATACTCACAGATCAGCCAATTTACCCGTGATGTAGGCGATTTGTCGCGCATTATTACTTTAGATTCTTTGAAACTCGTGAACGCAGGCGAGGATAAAGAAGGCAAAGGCAATAAAAACGAATTGACATTGAGCGCGATTGCGACGACTTACAAAGCACGTCCGGCCGAAGAGATTGCTGCCGAATTGGCTGCGCAACAGGCACAAGAAGAAGGCAAACCTGCCGAGAATGAACAAAAATAAAAGAATAGGGAAATCATGAAAAAAATCATCTTACTCTTAAGTCTTCTTCCCTTGGCAGCCTGTACGCAAAGCTATGAAGATTTGACTCAATGGATGACGCAAACCCGTCAGGAAGCGAAATCCAAGATTATTCCGTTTGAAGAACCGACGGTTACATTGCCTAAGCCGTATAGCCCGCCGAACTTTAAAGGCATGAATGCGTTTGATTCACGCCGTTTGGACACTGCCCCTAAAGGTGGCAATGCGCCGGATGTGAACCGTCCGAAAGAAACATTGGAAGCCTTCAGTTTGGAAAATATGGCCTTTGTCGGAACGCTGCAAAGCGGCGGCAAAGTTTCCGGATTTATCAAGGTCAACGACCATGTTTATACCGTTTATCCCGGAAACTACATCGGTCAGAATTATGGCAGAATTCAAAGTATTACCGAAGATAAAATTATCTTGACCGAGCAAGTCGAAGACAGCTACGGCAACTGGGTATACCGGAAGGCCGAATTGCCATTGAGCAGTAAAGAGGCGGATTCTTCCAATAGCTCAGATAGTTCGAATTCAAATTAATTTAGGGGTCTCACTCAATTATGAAAACCAAGCACATGACAAAATTATTTGCCGGCTTCAGCGTTGCCCTCGCTGTTCAGACGGCCTTTGCAGGCAATATTACCGATATCAACGTTTCCACTTTGCCTGACAACCAAAAAATTATCAAAATCCGTTTCGACAAAGACGTCACTACACCTCATGGTTTTGTAACATCTACTCCGGCACGTATTGCATTGGATTTTGCCAACACCAATATCCGTTTGCCTCAGCCTGTTTTGGAATATGCCGACCCATTGCTGCATCAAATTACTGCGGCGCAAAACAATGACCGCGCACGCGTGGTTTTGGGTTTGAACAAAATCAGCCAATACAATACTGAGATTCGCGGCAACGAAGTTTGGGTGTTTGTAAATGAATCTACTGATCAAACCAATGCTGCCGTTGCCAATGAACGTGCGGCTACGCCGTCTACCGCGCGCGCTGCTCAGACTTATCAAGCCGTTTCAGCAGCCAATATCGATTTCCGCAAAGGCGCACGCAATTCCGGCATTATTGAATTGTCTGCCCCAGGTTTCAGCGGACAGCCGGACATTAAACAGCAGCGCGATCGCGTGGTTGTAACCTTGAAAAACCATACGCTGCCGACACAAGCGCAACGCAGTTTGGATGTGGCTGACTTCAATACGCCTGTACAAAACGTTACGCTCAAACGTATCGGCAATTCTACCCAGCTCATTATCCGCAACAATAATGCGAATTGGGACATCAATACCAAAGCTTCTTCCGGACGCTTTGTATTTGAAGTATCGCCTAAAGCCGCCAATACCGAATCCGGCGGTTTGAACCAAAATGCAAACAAATCGTTCAAAGGCCGTAAAATTTCTTTGGATTTCCAAGATGTAGAAGTTCGTACCATCTTGCAGATTTTGGCAAAAGAATCCGGTGTGAATATTGTTGCCAGCGATACCGTCAAAGGCACCATGACCCTGTCCTTGAAAGATGTACCTTGGGATCAGGCTCTGGATTTGGTTATGCAGGCGCGCAATTTGGATATGCGCCGTCAAGGCAACATCATCAATATCGCACCTCGCGATGAATTGTTGGCAAAAGACAAAGCCTTCTTACAGGCGGAAAAAGAGATTGCCGAATTGAGCCCGCTGTATTCTCAAACCTTCCAGTTGAAATACAAAAACGTGGAAGAATTCCGCAAAATTCTGCGTCTGGAAGAATACGACAGCAATAATTCCAATACCCGCAATACTCTGTTGAGCAACCGAGGCAGCGCCTTAATTGATCCGGCCACCAATACGCTGATCGTGACCGATAACCGCGGCGTGATTGAGAAATTCCGCAAACTGATTGATGAATTGGATGTTCCGACCCGTCAAGTAATGGTGGAAGCGCGTATTGTGGAAGCAGAAGATACCTTCTTCCGTAATTTGGGCGTTAAATTCGGTTCCGGTGGTGCAAGTGGCCGTAACGCATGGGGCAGCAACTGGAGCAATGCACAAACCAACTACAATACCAATGCTTCGTTTAACCGTGGTGACGTAGGCTACCGCACATGGACTTTGGATCCAAACGTCAGCCTGCCGACCGCAGCCGCAGTCAACAGTATTGCGCTGGTGCGTGCGTTCTCGTCCGGCGCATTGGGTTTGGAAATCAGCGCGTCTGAAGAACAAGGTAAGAGTAAAACTATTTCCAATCCGCGCGTGCTGACACAAGACCGCAAAGAAGCCAAAATTGAATCCGGTACGGAAATTCCTTACCAAGAGGCTTCTTCCAGCGGTGCGACTTCGATTACCTTTAAGAAAGCCGTTTTGGGCTTGACCGTAACGCCGAACATTACGCCTGACGGTCAAATCATCATGACTGTGAAGATTAATCGCGATACCCCGATCGACTGTACCGTGGATTCTCTGACAACCAAGTGTATCAACACCAAACACTTGAATACCCAAGCCATGGTTGAAGATGGCGGCACGCTGATTGTCGGCGGTATTTACGAAGAAGAAAGCACCAATGCAGTGAACAAAGTACCTGTTTTGGGCGATATTCCTGTTGTCGGCAATCTGTTCAAATCACGCGGCAAACGTGAAAACCGTCGTGAGCTGTTGATCTTCATCACACCGCGCATTATGGATAATGTGGGTAACAATCTGCGCTACTGATTTTTAAAATGACAAACAGGCATATCTGCAAAGGTATGCCTGTTTTGGTTTTCAGACGGCCTGAGATGAAAAGGCCGTCTGAAAAACGACGAACTTTTCCACGAAACCACCATATCGTATAAAATGACCCTCATGGAAAAAATCAACGGCAATTTAATTTTAATCGGGCTGATGGGCGCGGGCAAAACCACTTTGGGCAAGCAGCTTGCCCAAATGTTTGAATGCCCGTTTTACGACAGCGACTACGAAATCTGCACTTCTTCGGGTGTATCCATTCCGACCATTTTTGAGATGGAAGGGGAGGAAGGCTTCCGCAACCGTGAAACCAATATGCTGAAGAAGCTCGCTTCCCGGCGCAACATCGTTTTATCGACCGGTGGCGGCTCCGTATTGCGCAGTGAAAACAGACAGATTTTGCGCCAAAACGGCACGGTTGTTTATCTGCATGCCAGCCCCGAAACCTTGCTGGAGCGTACCCGTTACGACAGCAACCGGCCGCTGTTGCAAGTTGCCAACCCTTTGGCCAAACTGCAAGAGCTGTATGACCAACGCGATACGCTGTACCGTCAAACCGCCCATCTCGTCATCGAATCCGACAGTTGTCACAAAACGCTCAAACGCCTGATACAGGCTTTAGACGAATAAATACGCTTTGCAAAGGAATACTATGCGCACACTGACTGTCCAAACCCCGTCCCATCAATACCCTATCTTTATCGGGCATAAACTGATTGAGCAGGTAGATACGCTGCTTCAGCCCTATTTAGGTAAAAAAGCAGCCATCATTACCAACGAAACCGTTGCACCGCTTTATCTCAAACAGCTTCAGACGGCCTTAGACAGATTGGGCGTGCCGCATTTCAGTATCATCCTTCCCGACGGCGAAGAATATAAAAACTGGCAGACGCTTAACCTGATTTACGATGGCCTGATGCAAAACCGTGCCGAACGCAAAACCACTTTAATCGCTTTGGGCGGCGGCGTGATAGGCGATATGGTCGGCTTTGCCGCGGCGACTTATCAGCGTGGCGCACCTTTTATCCAAGTGCCGACCACATTGCTCAGTCAGGTTGATTCCTCGGTCGGCGGTAAAACCGCCATCAACCATCCGCTCGGTAAAAACATGATTGGCGCGTTCTACCAGCCGCAAGCCGTTCTGGCCGACTTGGCCGCCCTGCAAACGCTGCCGCAACGCGAACTTTCCGCAGGCATGGCCGAAGTCATCAAATACGGCGCATTGGGCGATGCCGAATTTTTTGCTTGGTTGGAAGAAAATATGGCCGACCTGATGGTGCAACACCAAGAAAAAATGGCAGAAGCCGTTTACCATTGCTGCAAAATGAAGGCCGATATTGTTGCCCAAGACGAAACCGAGCAGGGCATCCGCGCATGGCTTAATCTCGGCCACACTTTCGGCCATGCCATCGAAGCCGAAATGGGCTACGGCGTATGGTTGCACGGCGAAGCCGTTGCCGCCGGTTGCGTCCTCGCTTCTCGTTTGTCGCAAATTTTGGGCAAAACCCAACAAGCCGATACCGACCGCATTGCCGCTTTAATGGAAGCCGCCTCCCTCCCGTCTGCACCGCCTGTTTTCTCCTTTGAAAAATGGATTGAACACATGAGCCACGACAAAAAAGTCAGCAGCGGCATCATGCGTTTTGTCGGCTTGGAATACTTGGGCAAAGCTAATATCACCGAAATTACCGATATGGAAATCCTCCGCCAAACCTTGCAGCCGTATTTGTGAGGAATGGATGAGGTTTGCTTTAAAATGTAAAAAGGCCGTCTGAAAGTCATTTTCAGACGGCCTTTGGTTTTAAAGCGTTTTGATTCATCGGCTTAAAGCTAGATAAACCAATTTGAGCGGGTCAATTATTTAAAGTGTCTTTTTATCCAACTCGGCAATAATCAGCAAGCCGCTGTCAAAGCGTCGGCTGCCGGCCAGTTTCAGACGGCCTTGATGGCGTTTGACAATGGTGTCTGCAATGGACAGCCCCAGGCCGGTGCCTTGTTGCTCGGTGCCGAGAATGCGGTAGAAGGGGTCGATAACGCGTTGGCGTTCACTTGGAGGAATGCCGGGGCCGTCGTCTTCCACCCAGATGTTGAGGTATTCGGCGGTTTCATCAAAGCCTAAATCGATGCGGCCGCCTTTTGGGGTATAGCGGATGGCGTTGTCGGTAAAGGTTTTGATAAGGGTGTAGATTTCAGTGTCGTCGGCGTGGATTTGGCAGTCGTTTTCAACGGCAACGCCGATGTCTTGACCTTTGGCCAGCGCCAGCGGCATGAGTTCCTGCAAGACGCGGCGGAACTGGTTTTGCAGGCTGATCAAGGTTTTGGGGCGTTGGGTTTCGGGTGCTTGGGCGCGTGCGAGGGAAAGGAGTTGCTCGAGCAGGTGGCGGTTGCGCTGTATGCTTTGTTGCAACAGGGCGGACTGCTCGCGCGCTTCAGCGGACAGCTGCATATTGTTGAGCCGCTCTGCCTGAAGGGAAAGGGCGGTCATGGGGCTGCGCAATTCGTGTGCGGCATCGGCGATAAAGCGTTGCTGTTGGCGGACGTTTTCGTCGGTACGTTGCAACAGGTTGTTGATGGCGACGACAAAGCCTTGGATTTCGCTGGGAATGTTTTGGGTGTCCATCGGCGAGAGGTCATTGATTTTGCGCTGTTCCAAATCGTTGGACAGGGTTTTGACGGAACGCATGGCGCGGTGGGTAATCCAGACGGTAAGCAGGATAATCAGGGGCAGGGCGAGGAGCATGGGGAGGATGCTCTGTACGGCGGCCATTTCGGCCAGCTCTTCTCGGTAGTCGCTTTCCTGCATGACGGCGATGCGGCCTTGCTTGGTGGTGCGGGTATAAACGCGGTAGTAATCGTCGTCGTCATCGGCCTGAATGGTGTGCAGGCCGTCTGAAATCTTCTCAGGCAGGCTGACAATGGGGTTGGGCGTATTGGGAAATTGAACGGAAATCTTGTTGTCGTTGTCGAGCGAGTGATTCTCGTCATCGGCATCGCTCGGGTCGAGATAGTTCGCGACTTGGCGCAACAGGTCGTCTTGAACCTCTTGGGTCTCGTGATAAGTATCGTAATATGAAAATATGCCTGCAAGAATGGAGAGGGGCAGGAGCATACAGATCAGGGCGAGGCTGATCTTGACTTGCAGAGATTGTTTGATGGTGTGGATAAGGCGTTGCATGGTTTATGTGTTGATATTGTTGTGGTTTTTCAGACGGCCTGGTTGTTTTGAGCAACCAGCCAGCCGACCCCGCGGACATTTTGAATCGCTTCTTTGCCGAGTTTTTTGCGTAAGGCGTGAATCAGGAAGTCAACGGCGTTGCTTTCGACTTCTTCGCCCCAGCCGTAGATTTTATCTTCCAAATCGCTGCGCGACAGAATCATGCCCGGACGCAGCAGCAGGGCTTGGAGGACGGCAAATTCTTTGTTGCTGAGCATGATGGCCTGTTCCTGCCCGACTACTTCCGCCTGATGGGTGGAAGGGTTGAGCGTGATGATGCCGTTGCTCAGCAGCGTTTGCGCCTGTCCGCCGTGTCGGCGCAATACGGCACGCATACGGGCTTGCAGTTCCGCCATGTCGAAGGGTTTGACGATGTAGTCGTCTGCGCCGCCGTCTAGGCCGTTGAGTCGGCTGTGCAAATCATCGCGCGCGGTCACGATTAAGACGGGGACGGTACAGCCGCCGTTACGGATTTGCGCCAATACGTCCAAACCGTCTTTGCCGGGCAAACCCAAATCCAAGAGCAGCAAATCGTATGCTTGCGCCGCCACTGCTGCGGCAACTTCCGAACCGCGACTGACCCAATCGACAGCGTAGCCGGTGTCTTTCAGGTTGGCACTGACGGCTTGGGCAATCATGGCATCGTCTTCAACCAATAATACGCGCATGGAAGTTCTCCGGAGGATGGGTGGACAGTGATTATAGCCGCACTCAATTAGTAAAAATTTAGGAACTGTCGAAAAACTGATTTTTTGCAAAAGATGAGGCCGTCTGAAATTTCGTTTTTCAGACGGCCTGTATGCTTCAATCCCGATTATTTAGGGTTTTTCTCTATCAAGGCAACTAATTGGTCGATATAGCCTTGAACAAAGCCGCGCGCGGATTCGATGAGCTGGCCGTTGTCGTCAAACAGGGTAGGCGAGTTGCCGAGGAACACTTCCGGCTGGCCGGTCAGCGGCATATCGAAATACGAAAGGGCAAGGCGCAGATTTTTTTGCGCGCTATAACCGCCCATTTTGCCGACAGAATGACTGATGATGCCGGCAGGTGTTTTTTTCCAGGCAACATCGGCATTGGGTTTAGAGCCGATGTCGATGGCGTTTTTCAGGCAGGCGGGGACGGTACGGTTGTTTTCGGAAGTCACGAACAATACGCCGGCAGAGGCTTTGATGGTTTCACGGAACTCGGTATAGCTGGATGGAGTGGGGAAGTCGGTAACGGCAGGATCGTCGTAGTCGAAGTTGTATAAAGGTAAATGGCCGATTTCGACGATTTGCGCTTCGTAGCCTTCGGGGAACATGGGAATGACGTTTTGTGCGACTTTTCGTGCGAACGAGCCTTTACGCAGGCTGCCGACCAAGATGCTGACTTTCTTTGACATGTTTTTCTCCTGTTTAATAATAAAAATGAAAACAATTCTAAATTTTAGTGTTATCTGGGGAAGCGGTCAAGGTTTCAGACGGCCTGTCAAAATGGTTTATGCTAAAATAACGGTTTCGCTGATATTTCAAATTATTATGCACGCTTCTGATTCGCAAGAGGACGCAACGGCACACGAATACTATGCCGACAATCCCGACTTTCCAGCTAAAACCATTGTCGCCACCTTATTCATCGGCGCATTTTTCGGCTATCTCAACGACACGCTGCTGAATGTCGCGCTTACGCCGATTATGAAAGATTTTGGTGTCGATAAGACCACGGTTCAATGGCTGACAACGGGCTTTTTGCTGGTCATGGGGGCATTTACGCCGATTACGGCAGGCGTGATTCAATGGTTTGAAACGCGCAAAATGGTGCTGTTTACGCAGGCAACGTTTTTAGCAGGATCGCTGATTTGCGCGTTTGCACCGACGTTTGGCGTATTGGTGGTCGGGCGTATGGTACAGGCAGTGTCTGCCGCGTTTTTTGTCCCGCTTCTGTTTAACGGAGTGTTGTCGATTTTCCCGCCCAACAAGCGCGGAACGGCGATGGGCGTGATTACCATGATGTTTACCGCTGCGCCTGCAATGGGGCCGACGCTGTCGGGCATCATCATCGACCATACGCATTGGCGCATGCTGTTCGGTTTTACCGCGCCGTTTATGTTGGCGGCGATGGTGCTGGTGGGCAAATATTTGACGGTCAATTTAAGCAACATCAGCCGTCCAAAAATCGATATGTTGTCAGCTGTGCTGTCGATTGCGGGCTTCGGCGGGCTAGTTTATGCGAGCAGTAATTTTGCCCATATGCCGCTGCTGGAATTTATCCTGCTCTTTGCCGCTTCCGTTGTACTGGTGGGTTGGTTTGCGCACCGGCAGTTCCGTTTGGCTACGCCGTTGTTGAACCTTCGTGCGTTTGAATACAAACAGTTCAGATATTGCGTTGTGATTTTGGCCGGTGCGGTATTCCTGTTCTTGGGCTTGGAGCTGATGGTGCCGATGTACACGCAGCAAGTGTTGATGCTGACCGGTACGGCAACCGGCCTGATTCTGATGCCTGCCAGTATTGTCCAAGCGGTTGCCGCGCCTTTGTTCGGTAAATTGTTGGACAAAAAGGGCGGACGCTTTGTCGTTTTGCCGGCAACAGTGATGCTGGTGGTGTCGTTGGCGGTATTGTGGCTGTTTTTGCGGATTGATACGCAAGTGGTGATGTTGACGGCGATGTTTACGCTATTGGCGCTTTCCGTGTCTGCTTGTGTAACCGGTGAAACTCATGGTCTGAACGCGTTGCCGAAAACGCTCAATCCGCATGGTGCGGCGATTCTGACTACCATCAACCCGATTGCCGGTGCCATCGGCGCGGCGTTTTTTGTTGGTGCGACCAATATCGGCGAGAAACTTTCCAGCGCAGATATGCCGCAACAGGCAATGCTGGACGGTATCCATTTGGCGATGGGTTGCGCTTTGGTTGTCGGTGTTGTGGTTGTCATGTTTGCTTTGCGTTTGAAAGCGCATCAGAAATAAATAAAAGGCCGTCTGAAACGTTCAGACGGCCTAAGTACCTCGTAAGAATTATAAGATTTTTGTAACACAATGAAATTGAAAAGTATTTTATCAATCGGCCTGATGATGGCGGTTTGTCCGTCATGGGCTTTGGATTTCGGGCGTATTCCTGAAAATGAAATTTCCGTTTATGTGCAGGAATTGGACAGCGGCAAAGTGATTGCCGAACACCGTGCCGATGAATTGCGCAATCCTGCTTCGACCATGAAGCTGGTAACGGCATTTACCGCGTTTCGTATGCTGGGCGGCGATTATCGTTGGAAGACCGAGTTTAAAACCAACGGCCCAATCAAAGGCGATACACTGAAAGGCAATGTGTATTGGGTGGGGAGCGGCGATCCTGTGTTTGACCAGCATGATCTGGTGCAAATGCAACAACAGATGCGTGATAAGGGCATACGCCATATTGACGGACATCTGATACTTGACCGCAGTCTCTGGGGCGATGTGAAGAATCCGGATGATTTTGCTTCCGATTCTGCCGAAAGCTTTATGACGCCGCCCGATCCTAATATGTTGGCGTATAAAACCGTTGAACTCCGTGCTGAAAAAGAAGAAGACGGAAGCTTGGTCATCCGTACCAATCCGCCGCTGCCGAATTTGAACATTCAAAACAAATTGACGCTTGAAGATAAGGAAGGGAAGTGCAGCGTTTTAAAGAACCACATGAAAACTTCCTATAAAAACAATACACTGACCGTATCGGGCAAGCTGCCGGAAAGCTGCTTGGGCAAAGAGCTGTATCTGAATATGTATAGCATGAAAGAATTTGTCGGCAAAAGTTTTGTCAACCAATGGCGCCAACAAGACGGCACAGTTTCAGACGGCCTGACGACAGGTGTCGCGCCTCATGACGCGCATGTGTTGGCGAGTCATCAATCCAAACCGCTTGCCGATATCCTCACCGATATGAACAAGCATTCCAATAATCTGATTGCCCGTTCAGTTTTCCTTAAATTTGCCGGAAATATGTCTGATTACAAGCTGGCGCAGACTAAGGCCGCGTCTATCGTAAAAAGTGAGCTGGAGGTTGCCGGTATCAATACGGAAGGGCTAGTGTTGGAAAACGGCTCAGGCTTGTCTCGCGTAGAACGGCTCAATGCGCGAATGATGGCGCAAATGTTGGAAAAAGCCTACTTCAGCCCGTTTAAAAACGAGTTTATCAGTACGCTGCCGATTGCCGGTAAAGACGGTACGCTTAAAACACGCTTGAAACAGCCCGGTGAAAACCTGCGCCTCAAAACCGGTACGCTCAAAGATGTCCGCGCATTGGCAGGATATTGGTTGGGCGAAAAGCCGTTGCTGGTTGTCGTTATTATCAACAGCCAGAAATCAACCGATTATTTACGCGACTTGGATAAGCTGGTGTCTAAAATTGTTCAGCCCGGTGGCGAACATTGGATTGATGCTAAGGCTTCCTGCATGATTAGGTATCAGGCTTGATAAGCCAAATAAGGCCATCTGAAAATGTATTGACGTTTTCAGACGGCCTTTGTGTAAGAAGAGGAGGCAAGTATTTATGTCTATTTTGGAAGATGATTTAAGGATTTGATAAATAAGCGTTTGGTGTGAATCCGCTTGAGATGGATGGTCTTTCAGGATTTAAACCATATGTCTGCTTTATTGTGTTGTCCTGTTTATACTATTTTAAATAGCTGGATTTTTTATAAAAAGACATAGGATACAGACGAAAAAAATACCGGTAAAAACCGGTATTTCTTATTTTTAACTTGATGGCGCGGCGGACGGGGCTCGAACCCGCGACCCCCGGCGTGACAGGCCGGTACTCTAACCAACTGAGCTACCACCGCGCATCCATTGTCAGAGACAATGAAAAGGAAAGTGGTGGGTGATGACGGAGTCGAACCGCCGACATTCTGCTTGTAAGGCAGACGCTCTACCAACTGAGCTAATCACCCGAAAAAAGGAGATACTGAGGAATCAGTATTTTTAAATAATGGCGCGGCGGACGGGGCTCGAACCCGCGACCCCCGGCGTGACAGGCCGGTACTCTAACCAACTGAGCTACCACCGCGCATTCACTGTCAAAGACAATGAAAAAGAAACTTGGTGGGTGATGACGGAGTCGAACCGCCGACATTCTGCTTGTAAGGCAGACGCTCTACCAACTGAGCTAATCACCCATGCGCAAATTTGCGAAGACGCTATTAAACCAAAAAATCCTGATGCACGCAAGATTTATTTGCCGATAATTAGATGTCTCCCTGCAAGCACCAGTTTTCAAAGGAAATAATTTCTTCCTGCTTGCCTGCGACAACCAAAATATCGCCGGTTTCCAGAACGAAATCAGGGTCAAGGTCTTGGATTTTTCCGGTTTTGCGGCGGATAAATAATAGCTTCAGATGATGGGCGGTCAAGGGCAATTCGCGGATAGTTTTGCCGATGGCATGTGCCTCGCCGTGCAACGGGAAGGCGTGACGGGAGATGGCTTTGCTGTCTTCGTCTGAGAAGCTGTCATCATCGCTGCCGATAAACAAGTCTTGCAACGATGCATAGCGGCTGTGACGGATATGGGTTATGGTTTGATAAACGTGGTTGTAAGAGAGGCAGTGACCTAACATGGCATAGCTTGCCAGCACCAGGCTGGTTTCTTTGGTGTCGGAAACGGCTTCTTCCGCGCCCATTTCGGTAAAGGTTTTGACGTAATCGTCATTGGTGGCGCGAACATAAACCGGCATACTCGGATGCATGGACATGATGTTGCCGAGAACATGTTGGGTCTCGTGCATATTGTTCAGCGTGATGACCACCATTTTGGCACGTCCCAAGCCGGCGGCTTCCAAGACTTCGCGGCGTTTGGCATCGCCAAAGGAAACCGGTTCGCCTGCGTTGCGTGCCACTTGTACGCGGGCAATATCCAAGTCAAGGGCAAAGTAGGGGATGCCTTCTTGCGCCAATACACGGGCAACCGATTGACCGCCGCGTCCGAAACCGATAATCAGGACGTGTTCGGATTTGCTCATGGTTTCCACCAGCATGGAGTGCAAGTCCAAGGCTTTCATGTCCCAGTCGGATTTGACGAAGCGGCTGACGATGGCATCGCTGCTGCCCAAGATAAATGGTGCGGCAATCATGGAGAGCAAGACGGCAGCAGTGGCTGCTTGTTCCAATTCGGGCGAAACCATATTGATTTTGCTGGAAATAGCCAGCATTACGAAGCCGAACTCGCCGCCTTGTGCCAAATAAAGCGCACTTTTGAGGCTGTCGCTCGTAGGGTTTTTCATGCGCAAAGCGATGATGAAGACGACCAGTGCTTTCAAGACCAACAGGATTGCCAACAAAATCAGGATTTGCTGCCAGTTGCCGATTAGCGCCTGAATATCCAGCTTCATACCGACGGTAATGAAGAAGAAGCCCAGCAGGATATCGCGGAATGGACGGATGTCGTCTTCTACCTGAATACGGTATTCGGTTTCGGAAAGCAGCATACCGGCGACGAATGCGCCCAATGCCATAGACAGGCCTTCAAGCTCTGTCAGATAGGCTACGCCCAAAGTAACCAGCAAAACGTTGATCATGAAGAGTTCGGACGATTTACGTTTGGCAACCAGTCTGAACCAGCGCGACATCACTCGGCTGCCGACAACGAACAAAATGCCCAAGGTCAGCAACATTTTCAAACCGGCCAAGCCCAGCTCTACCCACAAGTTGCCTTCGCTACCGCCGGCAAGTGCCGGAATCAGAATCATCAGCGGTACAACGGCAATATCTTGCATCAGCAAAACACCCATGGCCATTTGACCATGCGGCTGACCCAGCTCAGTTTTCTCCGACAGAATGCGGCTGACAATGGCGGTGGATGACATGGTCAGTGCGCCCGCAGTGGCAAACGCCCAGTTAAACGGCGTGCCCATTGCCATCAAAATGCCCATAATTGAGAGCATGGTAATGATGACTTGCAAACCGCCCAAGCCGAATACGAGGCGGCGCATGGCTTTGAGTTTGGGCAGGGAGAATTCGAGACCGATGCTGAACATTAAGAACACAATGCCGATTTCGCCCAAATAGTCGGTGGCGTGGCTTTGCGGAATCAGTTTGAACATACCCGGACCAGCAATAAAACCGACCAAAAGATAACCGAGCATGGAAGGAATGTTGAACTTGCGACAGCAGATAACCGTAATGACGGAAACCAACAGGACAATGACAATGGGACCGAGGGAGAATTCGTGCATAGAGTGGGCGGCCTTTCGTTAAAAGTAGCTATTGTTATATAGGCCGTCTGAAACACGTCGAAAACTGACAGCAAACCCAAATAAAAACGCACAGAATGAACTTCATTTCTGCAATTTGATTTCCCGTATCATGCTTATTTGGACTTACTGTTTCGAGCGTTATCTAACGGATTATTAAGATTATATCAAGATAGAATGTAAAGTAGTGTTTTGATTGACAAAAAGGGCCGTCTGAAATATTCAGACGGCCTTTAAATAAACAAACGGTTTAAGGCATCAACATGCCGCCGTTGACATGAAGTGTCTGACCGGTAATGTATTTTGCCTGATCAGAAGCCAAGAACAAGACTGCATCGGCAATATCTTGCGCTTCACCGAATTTGCCCAAAGAAGTTTGCGCTTCAAAGGTCTTGCGGGTTTCTTCCGGCAGGGCGCGGGTCATATCGGTGTCGATAAAGCCGGGGGCGACGCAGTTGACGGTAATGCCGCGACTGCCGACTTCACGCGCCATAGATTTGGAGAAGCCGATTAAGCCTGCTTTTGCAGCCGCATAGTTGGTTTGGCCGGCATTGCCCATCACGCCGACAACGGATGTGATGTTGATGATGCGGCCGGCACGCAGTTTCATCATGCCGCGCAATACGGCTTTGGAGGCGCGGAACACGGATTTGAGGTTAACCTGCATGATGTCATCCCACTCTTCCTCTTTCATGCGCATCAGGAGGTTGTCACGGGTAATACCGGCGTTGTTGACCAGAATATCCAGTTTGCCGAATTCTTTTTCGATGTCGGCAATCAGATTTTCGATGGTTTCAGGTTCGGCAGAATTCAATGCACGGCCTTCGCCGCCCCATTGTGCCAAGCGTTCTCCGATTGCAGCCGCACCGCTCTCACTGGTGGCTGTACCGATAACTTTTGCACCGGCCGCAGCCAACGTATCTGCAATCGCCGCACCAATACCGCGCGATGCGCCGGTTACCAAAGCGATTTTGCCGCTTAAATCTTGTGTACTCATGTTTTATTCCTTAATTGCGATTGGGAAAAATGGTTTCAGACGGCCTTATTTACCTAGTGAGGGTGCTTGATACCGTCGTTTGTTGATTCTTCGTAATAAATATTCTTTGTAGTATGCCCATGCTTGCTTTTTTTGTCCTTGTTTCCAAAGCCGTTTGGCTGCTTGTCTAAATTTCCTTTTAGGATTTGGAAAGGGCAACCAAGTTGATAGAGGTTGTTCTAGATATCCGTTATTCCATGGGGAATTCTTAAAATATTGATCATATGCAGGGTGGAAGCCTAATTGATGCCACGGTTTGATATGACCAACAAAATGGACTAAGCGGATATTGTTGGGATTGTCGATTAATTCACTGTATTTTTGATGCCAATGTATCCAGTTAAAGTTTTCTGAAAGCCAGTGTACATGACCTATACAGGCTAAATTCAAAATATCTTGGTCTGGACAGGAGAGTTTAAAATTCTGTTTTTCTACGGCTTGCATTTTTTCAGACAAAATTTTATCTATTGCCATATCATTCCATTTGTCAATATTGAATAGAATGACCCCGGAGTTGAAATAAGGCTCAGTATCTGTAAAACCAAATTGATTGAGTTGTTTTATATATGCTCTGTATAAGATTGCATCAGGTACGGCGGCAATCAAAGAATTTGAAATGTCGATTTCAAATAAATCATCAATGTTACCCAAGCACAGTACATCAGTATCTAGATAAAGTGCAGTATGAGCAATACCTTTTAATAAGCAAGGGATACTCATACGGTAATACATAGCGATAGTAAAATAATGGGTAGTTTGCAGGGTAGAAAAGTATTCTGTATTTAAATGGTAAACGCTTATTGAGTAGTTTTGATTTGATGTTTCAATTTGATTAAAAATATTAAAATCATAACCTTCTGAACCACTAACTAACAAATGAAAATGTATTGGGCTGGTATTGTTTTGCAATACAGAAAGTAACGCAGTGCCGATGTGTTTGATATAGTTTTGATCGGCTGCATAAACAATATGTTTCGGCTGTTCAATGAATTCTCGTTTGCGGATATGAACAGTTTCTAATACTAATTTTTCTCGATTAAACATTTAAATTCTCCACAACTTCTCTATCGATTTCAGGTAATCCGATAGGGATATTCGGTTCAATATCAAATGCGCAGCTGATCCAGTTGCTGAAGCTGTATTTGTGTTTCAGGCCGGGGGCAAGCGGTACATACGGCAAGGTCAGGAAGGCTTTGAGTTCGTCAAGGTTGCTTCCATTCCAGTAGAACATATTGTTCGGGTGATAAAAATCGTAATGTACGATGGTCGGATTGGTCGTAATCAGTTTTTTTTCCAAACCGATCGCTTCGAAAATCCGCAAAGAGAGGCCGTAGTGCTTGCGGTTGAGGAAATCTACCAATACGGAGGATTTGGCCGCTTCTTCTAAGTTTTGACGATAGGAGAGGGCGTTTTCAAATGAGAAGAACTCGACTTCAGGAATGCCTAAAGCCGCTTGTTCTTCTTCAATTTTCTTGCTGGCTAAGCGGAAATCTATTTCTAAACCGATTGAACGCGCAGCTTCGCAAAATGCACGGATGTCATTGTTGCGGTCGGCAGCGTACGAGCCGATAAACAAGATTTTGTTTTGCGGGTTTTCAGACGGCCTGAAGCTGTCAAAGTAGAAGCTGGTGGTTGGAAAGAGTTTTTCGGTGTATTCGGGATGTTTGCCTTGGTCAAACGGATCGAAAAAGTAAAATTTGTCGAAAAATTCGATGTTGTCGAAGTCTTCTTTTAAGAAGGTCAGGGCTTCCCAGTTGTAATACACCATTAATTTTGAATGCGCTCTGAGCTTGGCGATGAAGTCTTTCGGATAGGCCCCCAGCCAAATCATGAAGCAATAATCCGCTTGTTCGGGATGTTCGCTTAACAGGGTATTGAGGCGTTCTTCTACGGCGCGGAACATGATCCGTTTTTTGAAGTCTTTTTGTCCAAGAATATTTCGATACCAGATTTTTTTCAGCCGTTGAAATACATTTTTGTATTTGAACTCTTTTTCTTCATAGGTTAGAGACAGCACTTCAAATCCGCATTTTTCCAAGTTCTCAATAATGAGTTCGTGGATTTTGAAGAGTTCCGGCATGGCGAGAATGACTTTTTTCTTACTCATAATGTATTCAATATAATATTTTGTCAGGCAGGTTATATTTGCCATAGGCAATAGGGTTAATCAATGCCGAGCAGGCGGTTTAGCCATTGTGTAAACGAATAATAGGCTTTGATTTCAGGGTCAGGTTGCTGATACGGGCGTGCCAAAAATTCAGGCAATGCGTCTAAATCACCGCCGTCCCATACGAACACACGGTCTGGGTGGTATAGGTCGATCTCCAAGATATGTTTGTTGGTGGTAATCAGTTTTTTATCGAAACGCAACGCATCAAAGATACGGAATGATAAGCCGTAATGTTCGAATTGTGCAAAATCTACGACTGCGCCGCAACTTTGCACTTGGCTGAGGTTTTCTTCAAAGCTGAGGATGCTGCTGCGGTCGAGATAGCGGATGCCGTTGTGTCCGAAGGCTTTTTCAGCCCTGTCGTCTTTGCAGTAGATATGAAAATCCAAGGGTAGGTTGAGGCGTTCGGTTTCTTGGATAAAGCGTTTGGTTTGCTCTTCGCGTCGGAGTTCGTAGCCACCTAAAAAGTAGAGTTTGTTGGTGGGCGCATATTCCGCTACGGGAAAGTCAAAGTAAAAATTGGTGGTGGCTTTGAAACGGCATTGCGGATATTTTTGAATATCGTCGGGGTCGAAAACCCAGCATTGGTCAAAATAATCCAAATATTCAATGATGTCTGGGAAGCGGCCTACGCCATCCCATTGATAATTCACGCAAACATTGCTGTGTTCGCGGATGGTGGCGATAATCTCTTTGGGGTAAATATTGGCGCGGATACAGAGCGCATAATCGGCTTTTTTGCCGTTTAGCAAGGCCAATTTTTGCTGAATGTCGTCGAGGTGGCGGCTGTATTTGAGGTATTTTTTATAGTTGCCGTCTTTGGTGATGTGTTTGTGGTAGAAGTTTTTGAGTCTGCTGCCCAAGTTCGGATAATAGGAATCTCGGTCGTCATAGCACAGATTAATGACATCAAAACCAAGAAAACGCAGATTTTTTTCGATACATTGATCCAGTCCGTACATGTAGGGAACGGCAAGAATAATGGTTTTTTTCATAATGTATTCGGATTGGAGTGGGCTGATTTTTCAGACGGCCTTGCCTGACAGGATAAGGCCGTCTGAAAACATTTTTAGTGGGCTTCGATAAATACAGTCACTTGATCGGCATTGATCAATGCGCTGCACGCGGCTTCTTTATTGATGCGTTTGGCGAGGCCTGCGAGGACTTTGCCGGGGCCGCATTCGGCGGATTCAGTGATGCCTTCGGAGACAAGTGCGTTGACGGTTTCTGTCCAGCGTACCGGGCTATACAGTTGGCGTACCAAGGCATCTTTGATTTTGTCGGCATCATCGTAAGAGGCAACATCGGCGTTATGGATGACACGGATTTGCGGTTGTTTGATGGTGATGTCTTTCAATGCTTCGGCAAGTTTTTCCGCTGCGGGTTTCATGAGGCTGCAATGTGAGGGAACAGAAACAGGCAGCGGCAGGGCGCGTTTGGCTCCGGCTTCTTTGGCAGCAGTCATGGCGCGTTCGACTGCTGCGGTATTGCCGGCAATCACGACTTGGCCTGGGGAGTTGAAATTGACGGCTTCAACGACTTCGCCTTGTGCGGCTTCGGCACAAATGGCTTTGACTTGTTCGTCTTCCAAACCCAAAATAGCGGCCATTGCGCCTACGCCTTGCGGTACGGCGGATTGCATGAGCTCGGCGCGCAGGCGGACGAGTTTGACTGCGTCTGCAAAATCCAATGCGCCGGCGGCGACGAGGGCGGTGTATTCGCCGAGGCTGTGGCCTGCAACGACTGAAGGGATTTTACCGCCGGCTTCCAAATAGGCGCGGTAGGTGGCAATGCCGGCAGCCAGCATAATGGGCTGGGTGTTGACGGTTTGTCCGATTAATTCGGCATCTTCGCCGTTAATCATTGCCCACAGGTCTTGACCCAATACGGCGGAAGCTTCGTCAAATGTGGCTTTAACGATGGCTTGCTCGGCAAAGCCGTTCATCATGCCTAGGCTTTGTGAGCCTTGTCCGGGGAAAAAGAATGCGAAAGACATGGTAATTCCTTATTGGTTTGAATGTTTGAGGGTGTCCGCCAGCAGAAGAAGGGTGGCGACAGTATTGGTTGCGGTGGTCAGCCGGAAGGTGCGGACAAATTCAGGTTTGCTGGTTTTATGCCGGAATGCGAGGCTGCCGCAATAACCGCCCGGCCAGCCGCCAAGCAGATTGAGCAGATGCAATTTTGCTTCGGGTATGCGTCTGCCGTGGTTGCATGCGCGCTGTTTGTCTAGGTAGTAAAGCAGGAAAACGTATGCGCTCAGTGCAAGATAGGCGATTGCCAGTTTGGGCAATATTACAGCTGTTATGCTTAAAAACAGGCTACTGATATAGAGTGCAAACGTTAGAGATTCCATGGGTTTGAGCAGAATAGGCCGTCTGAAAAGGATGTTCAGACGGCCTAACCGTTAGTATTTCACCAAAACCGCACCCCAGGCAAAACCGCCGCCGATACCTTCAAGCAAGAGGTTTTGTCCGCGTTTGATTTGGCCGTTTTTAATACCGACATCCAGTGCCAGCGGAATGGAGGCGGCGGAAGTGTTGCCGTGGTCTTGGACGGTCAAGATCACTTTGTCCATGCTCAAGCCTAAGTGTTTGGCGGTAGAGTCGATAATGCGCTTATTGGCTTGGTGCGGCACAAGCCAATCGATTTGATCGGTGGTGTAACCGGCTTCTTCGATAACGTCATCTGCGATTTTTGCCAGCATTTTGACGGCAAACTTGAATACACCGGGGCCGTCCATGCTGATGTAGGGCGAACCGCAAATCTGGCCGTTGGCGATTTGTCCGGGGACGTTCAAAAGGTTGAGGTAGTTGCCGTCGGCTTTGAGTTTGCCGTGGATGATGCCCGGTTCGTCAGATGCGCTTAAGACCACCGCGCCTGCGCCGTCACCAAAGAGGACGCAGGTGGTGCGGTCGTTCCAATCGACGATACGGCTGAAGGTTTCCGCGCCGATCACCAAAGCGTTTTTTGCCATGCCGCTTTTGATGTAGGCATTGGCAGTGGTCAGGGCATACATAAAACCGGCGCACACGGCTTGTACGTCAAAGGCAGGGCAGCCATTGGCAATACCCAATTTTTGCTGCACGATGGTCGCAGTGGAAGGGAACTGCATATCGGGAGTGGCTGTGGCGACGATAATCAGGTCGATATCGTCAGCCTGCAAACCGGCATCTGCCAAGGCGCGGCGCGCTGACTCGGCGGCCAAGTCGCTGGTTTTTTCGCTGTCGTCTGCAATATGGCGAAATTTGATACCTGTACGCGTGGTAATCCACTCGTCGGAAGTGTCCACTTTTTTTGCAAGGTCGTCATTGCTGACGCGGTTGGCAGGAAGGTAGCTGCCTGTACCGGAAATTTTGGCATATTGCATGAGAACGGCCTTTTTAGAGAGTTAATTCAGATAGTCGGGTATTGTAAGCGAAAATGGGGAAATTCCCAATATTAAGAATGAAGTCGGTGATTAAAGATAAAAACAGGCCGTCTGAACATTTTGAAGTTTCAGACGGCCTGTGTATATCAGCCTTAAGCTTCCGTTGTTAGAGCAGCGCTTTCTTCCAGTTCGGCTGCTGCTTTGGCGGCTTCCAAAGCAGCCAACTGGGTGGCTACGCCTTGTTCGATTTGAGCGAGGCCAGCGGATTTGGCTTCGTGGTAGGCTTCTTCCAAAGCATAACGGAAGCCGACTTTGTCGGTTCCGCCGTGGCTCTTAATCACAATACCGCGTAAACCAAGCAGGATTGCGCCGTTAAATTTGCGCGGATCCAATTTGCCTTTCAAACCTTTGAGTGCGGGCAGGGCGGCAATAGCGGCGAGTTTGTTGAACAGGGTGCTTTGGAATTCACGGCGGATGGCGCCGCTCATGAATTTAACCGCACCTTCGATGGTTTTGAGCATGACATTACCGACAAATCCGTCTGCGACAACGACATCGGCTTCGCCATATAAAACGCTGTTGCTTTCGATATTGCCGATGAAGTTGAGTTTGCTGCTGCTCAACAATTTAAAGGTTTGTTTGACGGCATCCGTACCCTTGATGTCTTCTGTACCGACGTTCAAAAGGGCGACGCGCGGGCTGCCTTTTTCTGGGTGTAGCGCGTGTACCAGCTCGCTGCCGATGATGGCAAATTGAACCAGTTGTTCGGGCGTACAGTCGACGTTGGCACCCAAATCCAAAGCTAAAGTAACGTGTTCGCTGTCGGAAGGCAGGAATTTGGCGATGGCAGGGCGCTCAATGCCGGGAATGGTTTTGAGAACGAATCGGGCGGTCGCCATCAGTGCGCCGGTATTGCCTGCCGATACGGCGGCTTGCGCATTGCCTTCTTTGACTTGGTTGATGGCGATGCGCATGGATGATTCTTTTTTGTTTTTCAGCGCGGATTGCGGCGCTTCATCCATTTCAACAACTTGTGCTGCATGGCAGACGGTAATGCGGTCCATAGGCGCGCCTGCCGAGCTTAATGCTTGGCGGACTGCTGCTTCATCGCCGACCATAATCAGATGTACGTCGGATTGCTGTTTCAGGAAATCCACTGTACCGGGGACGGTAATCGCAAGGCCTGCATCTCCGCCCATGGCATCTACGGCCAGTGTAATCATGTTGTTCTCCGGTTTGTGTGTTTCAGACGGCCTCAGACAATCGGACAAGCACGCTCATCTGATTTTCAGGAGATTGAATTGAAAATCAGATGAAAAGGCTTGTTGCGATAGTCGTACCAAATTTATTGGTTTTGCGCGGCCAATTTGTTGTGTTCGTCGATGTCCAGCGCGTCCCAAGGATAGTTGATCCACCAGTCTTCCACGGTAATGCCGCTGAAATAAGGGATGCCTTCGGGAATCTTGCCGACTTTGGCTTTGATTTTTTCATGCAATACTGCCACGCCGATGGTGCCGAAATCTTCTTTCAACAATTCGTTCAGGTAGAATTCCATGGTAACGCGGCTGTCGTCCACTTCGTCAACAACCAGTACGTTTTTGCCTTTCAGTACATCGGGAACGGGATCAAGCCATTGGACTTTTTTCACTTCCTCGGTCACTTGACCTTCGTGATCGTTGTCGTAGTAGGCTGTGGTCACGGCGTAAATCGGGATTTCCAAGAAGCAGCGCAACATGCGGGCAGGGATAAAACCGCCGCCGCCAATGGCAATCATGGCATCGTATTTTGTACCGGAGTTTTGGATTTTTTCCGCCAATCCTTTGATTACGCGGTGGATGTCGTCGTAGGTGTACCAGATTTTACGTTTCATGGTGTGCTTCCGAAGAGGAAAATACAGGGTGCAATGCAAAAAAGCCAGTCATTGCATGGCAATATTCTGGCTTTTTCAGTCAGACGAACAGATTATTCGCCTTTAGCTTTTACCACTTTACGGCCACGGTACATACCGTTTGGAGAAATGTGGTGTGGACGATGTACTTCGCCGGTTGCGCTGTCAACAGACAGAGAAGGCGCAGTCAGAGCGTCGTGTGAACGGTGCATACCGCGTTTAGAAGGGGATTTTTTGTTTTGTTGAACGGCCATTTCAAGCTCCTAGATAAATAAACTGTGTCCTAATTAACTGCTTTTCAAACCTGCTAAAACAGCGAAGGGGTTTGGTTTGTCCCGATTGACTTCTTCCAGTGTTCCATTGTTGCCGCAGTCTTCGTGTCGAGGGGAGAAAGGGAGCGACATCAGGATTTGGTCTTCAACCAGAGTCCGCACGTCAAGCTCTTTTTCGAGCAGCATGCCTTCCAATTCTTCATCGGCAAGCATGGCTTCGTCCAAACTCTCTTCATCGGCAAACAGGACGATACGGCTGGTTTCATCGAGCAGAAACGGCATGGGCGTAATGCAACGCTGGCAAATCAGGGGCATGTCGGCTTTGACGTTTAAATCGAGAAACAGACGTTGCAGCCGGTCGCGACCGCCTTGCAGCGTAAACGACACGCGTGTCTGTTTGTCGGCCGGATAATCGTGCGAACTGACTCGTTCATCCAATTCTTCGAGCAGGAAGCTGCCTTGCAGATTCTGCCCTTCGGCGGCGAAAACTTCTGGGTCAATCAAATTAGGGTATGACATAAACGGAGTATGATATAATTTCGGCAGTCTAACGTCAATGTTTTTAAGTAAAAATATGGAAGTAAAACTGCCTTTGGTTTTAGGGTCGAGTTCGGTTTTCCGCTGCGGACAGCTTCGCCGTTTGGGTATCGATTTTCAGACGGCATCGCCTGATTTTGACGAAACGCCTATTGCGGGCGAGCATGCAGGCGAGACGGCGTTGCGTTTGGCTGAAGGCAAAGCCCGTTCATTGGCAGCAACTTTTCCTGCCACGCTGATTATCGGCGCAGACCAAGTCGCATGGTGCGAAGGACGGC
Organism: Neisseria subflava; assembly: GCF_003044645.1. Taxonomy (GTDB): domain Bacteria; phylum Pseudomonadota; class Gammaproteobacteria; order Burkholderiales; family Neisseriaceae; genus Neisseria; species Neisseria subflava_B. The sequence goes on along the minus strand of NZ_POXL01000002.1, from coordinate 230,764 downwards.
AGTTGGGCAAGCCGATGAACGTCGCAAATGCACAACAGATGCTGGCGGACTTGAGTGGAAAACGGGTTGAATTTTACAGCGCAATCGTGCTTTTGAATACTGCTACGGGCAAGGTTCAGCATCATATCGATCATACGGTGGTTGCCATGCGACAGTTGACGCAGGGACAAATCAGCCGATATTTGGAACGCGAGCCGGATGCGGTTTATTGTGCCGGTGCGGCGAAGAGCGAGGGTTTGGGCGCCGCTTTGTTGGAGCGGATTGAAAGTACGGATCCGAATGCTTTAATCGGCCTTCCGATTTTCCGTCTGATTGATTTTTTGAAAAACGAAGGTGTGGAAGTTTTATAGTTTGAGGCCGTCTGAATGTGTTCAGACGGCCTGAGATTTTTTGGAGCTGGAAGAATGAAACCGATTTTGTATTTGATTCCTACCCCTTTGGGTGCGCCTGATACGCCATGCCTGTTGCCGCATGAACAACAGGCGATTGTCGGGCTGACGGATTTTGTCGTGGAAGCGGAAAAAACAGCGCGTGCGCATTTGAAACATTTGGGCGTGACTACGCCTATCCGCGAGCTGAATTTGCAAACGCTGAATGAACACACGGATTTGAAGACTTTACCGGAATTGCTGAAACCTTTGCAAGAAGGGCGCAGTATGGGCATTGTCAGCGAGGCAGGTTGCCCGGCTGTTGCCGATCCGGGCGCGAATTTGGTGGCATTGGCGCATAAACACGGTTTTGAAGTACGGCCTTTGGTCGGCCCTTCCAGTTTGTTGCTGGCACTGATGGCTTCGGGTGCGAATGGGCAGAACTTTGCGTTTAAGGGTTATCTGCCGTCTGAAAAAAATGAGCGCATTCAGAGTTTGAAGGCTTTGGAGCAACGTTCGCGCCAGCAGAATGAAACGCAGCTGTTTATCGAAACGCCGTATCGTAACGATGCGTTGTTGGCTGATGCGGTGGAAAACCTGCATCCTGAAACGCGCTTGTGCGTGGCTACGGATTTGACCTTGCCGACACAGGAAATCATCAGCCAGACGATTGCGCAGTGGAGAAAAAGAAAAGAAATGCCAAATTTGAAAAAACGCCCGACGATTTTTGTGCTTCATGCTGCTTAAAACTGGATTGGGTTCAATCTGAAACTGTATTTGTTTGAGGAAATAAAAAAGGCCGTCTGAACAACAGACGGTCTTTGTGTTGCCTAAACTTTTATCAAGAAACGACTTCGCCTTGGGCGCGTTGTTTTTCGATGCTGCGGTTGATGTGCCATTGTTGGGCGATGGTCAAGAGGTTGTTGACTACCCAGTACAGAACCAAACCGGCAGGGAAGAAGAAGAACATGATGGAGAAAACCAAAGGCATGATTTTCATCATTTTCGCCTGCATAGGGTCGGTTGACGGCGGATTCAGATAAGTTTGTGCAAACATGGTTGCCGCCATAATAAAAGGCAGGATGTAGAAAGGATCCGGACGGCTCAAGTCGGTAATCCAACCCAACCAAGGCGCTTGGCGCAATTCTACGGAGGCGAACAATGCCCAGTACAGACCGATGAAGACGGGGATTTGCAACAGCATAGGCAGACAGCCGCCCAGCGGATTGATTTTCTCGTCTTTGTAAAGCTGCATCATGGCTTGTTGTTGCGCCATGCGGTCATCGCCGTATTTCTCTTTGATGGCTTGCAATTTAGGTGCGGCGGCACGCATTTTTGCCATAGAGCGGTAAGAGGCGTTGGTCAATGGGTACAGGACGGCTTTGACGATGATGGTCAAAACGATGATTGCCCAACCCCAGTTGCCGATGATGTTGTGTAGTTGGTTCAAGAGCCAGAAGAGCGGGGAGGCGAACCAGTGTACTTTGCCATAGTCTTTGGCCAGTTGCAGTTTGTCGGCGATGTTAGCGATAACGGAAGTGGTTTGCGGGCCGGCATACAGGTTGATGGCGGTTTCTGCTTTTGCACCGGCTTGGATGGCGGCCAAAGGCACGCTGACACTTGCGCTGTACAGGTTGTCGTTGCGACGTTTGATGTCGATGTTGCACTCGCCTGCAGTGCATACGCTTTGGCCGTCTTTAGGCTGCAAAATCCACGTGGACATGAAATGGTGTTCAATCATGCCGAGCCAGCCGGTCGGGGTTTTGCGGATGTATTCGGCTTCGGATTTGCCGGATTTGGCATCGTCGTCCAAATCAGAGAAGCTGACTTTTTGGAAGCCGCCTTCAGGGGTGTAAACCACCGGGCCGACGTAAGAACGGGTGAAGTAGCCTTGGCCTTCAGGTTCGCTGTGGTCGCGAACGATGCGGTAGTCTGCGCTCAGGTTGACAGGTTGGCCGTTGCTGTTGGTAATGTCAAAGCGGACGTTAACCAAGTAGCTGCCTTTGGTAAAAGTATAAACTTTGTCGATTTTCAGGCCGTTGGTTTCAGGTGCGCTCAGGCGGACTTCAACTTTGTCGCCTTCCAAACTGTATTGTTTTTGCGGAGCGGTAAAGCTGATGCCTTTCAGAACGTTGTTGCCTTGTGCGTCCAAAAGCTCGGATTGGGCAACGTAGGTGTATTCTTTGCCGTCGTTAAACAGGACGAAAGGTTTGTGTTCGTCACCGGTTGCTTTGTATTGCAAGAGGGTCAGCTGGCGCAGGTCGCCGCTTTTTTCGTCAATGACGGCTTTAACTGTGTCCGTGGTAACGGTAATGGGAGAAGCCGGGGCAAGCGCGGCTTCGGCAGCGGCTTTTGCCGGAGCCGTGGCCGTTTGCTGTTGCGTGGCTTGTTGCGCCGGATTAGGTTTGGGGCTGGGGAAAAAATGTTCCCAGCCGGCAAAAATTGCCACTGAAATGGCAAAAAACGCCATTAGTCTTTTAAAATCCATAAGAGATTCCTGGAATTGACGGATAGGTAATCGAGATGAAAACTGCTTCAGACGGCATTATATAGAAACCGACGGGAAATTAAAGGAAATCGTGTTCTTTAAATGGTTGACAGCAGCATTATGGAACAGGGTCATGGCCGTGTCCGCCGAAAGGATGGCATCGTGCGATGCGTTTGATTGCCAGCCATCCGCCTTTGAATGCGCCGTATTTTTTGACGGCTTCGACTGCGTATTGTGAACAGGTCGGGGTATAGCGGCAGCGCGGCGGAATGAGGGGGCTGATGCAGTATTGGTAAAAGCGGATGAGTGCAAGGAAGAGCTTGGAAAGCAGGGTATTCATCGGCGTTTTTTCATCAGCTGGGCAAGTTGGTCTCGGGCTTCAGGGGCGGTTTCCCGATTAAACGCCTGACGCACGCGCACAACAAAATCATGCGGCGGCAGTTGGTGTTGATTCAGCCTGAACCAGTCGCGGATGACGCGCTTCATGTAATTGCGGTCATGGGCGCGTTTGGCGGTCTTTTTGCTGACGACCAAACCAAGGCGCGGATGGCCGAGCGTGTTGTCTGCGGACTGGGAGACTTGCAGCAAATCGCGGCTGCGTCGGTTTTTCAACGCAAAAACGGATGAAAAATCATCCGTTTTTAATAAGCGATACTGCTTCGAGAAGCCGTAATTCAAAATTATACAGCCAGGCGTTTGCGGCCTTTGGCGCGACGGGCAGCCAATACTGCGCGACCACCGCGGGTTTTGGAGCGAACCAAGAAGCCGTGGGTGCGTTTGCGTTTGGTAACGGAAGGTTGATAAGTGCGTTTCATGATGTTTCCTAAAAATTGGTAGATAATTAAACCGTGAATTACACTCCAATTTGCCGCTTTTGTCAATCAATATAAAAACTTTTCGTTGGCCAAAGTGTGACAACGGGTTTTATGCATTAATAGAATTTGTGGATAAAATTTTGCGGCGGTTGTGGATAAAAAAGAGCGGAATGGGTATAATCGCCCAATCTTGCTTTTCTCTGTGCGCAAGGCCGTCTGAAAGCAGCGGGAGTATCGTAAAAATTTGATTTTTATCGAATTTCCTGTTTGCTCTGCCTTCTTGTATTTCCCAAATCTTCCATTTTCCGAGCTTAATCTCATGACGTTAGCTGAATTTTGGCCGCTGTGCCTTTGCCGCCTTCACGAAATGTTGCCTGCCGGGCAGTTTGCGCAATGGATTGCGCCTTTGACCGTGGGCGAAGAAAACGGCGTATGGGTGGTGTATGGTAAAAACCAATTTGCCTGCAATATGCTCAAAAGCCAGTTTGCCGCCAAAATTGACGCCGTGCGTGCCGAATTGGTGCCTCAGCAGGCTGCTTTTGCGTTTAAGCCGGGCGTAGGTACGCATTATGAAATGGCGGCTCAGGCTGTTGCGCCGGTACAAGTGCAAGAAGTCATTGAAGTTGAAGAATTTGTAGAGCCTGTTCAAATGTCTTTGCAAACTGCTGCGGCAGCGGAAGAAGATAGGTCATCTAAAACAGATTCCAAGCCTGCCGCTGCCATGACGGCTGCCGAGATTTTGGCGCAACGCATGAAAAACCTGCCGCATGAGCCTCAAGTGCAAACTGCCGCTCCGGCTGAGTCTAAAGCAGTTGCCAAAGCCAAAACCGACGCGCAACACGATGCGGAAGAAGCGCGCTACGAACAGACCAATCTGTCGCGCGACTATACATTTGAAACTTTGGTGGAAGGTAAGGGCAACCGCCTTGCCGCCGCAGCCGCCCAAGCGATTGCTGAAAATCCGGGGCAGGGCTACAACCCGTTTTTCTTATACGGCAGTACCGGTTTGGGTAAAACCCACTTGGTGCAAGCCATCGGCAACGAATTGCTGAAAAACCGTCCTGATGCCAAAGTACGCTATATGCACTCGGACGACTATATCCGCAGCTTTATGAAGGCTGTGCGCAACAACACTTATGATGTGTTCAAGCAGCAATACAAACAATATGACCTGCTGATTATCGACGATATTCAGTTCATCAAAGGTAAAGACCGTACGATGGAAGAATTCTTCTATCTGTACAACCATTTCCACAATGAGAAAAAACAACTGATCCTGACGTGCGACGTATTGCCTGCCAAAATCGAGGGTATGGACGACCGTCTCAAATCCCGTTTCTCATGGGGTTTGACTTTGGAACTCGAACCGCCCGAATTGGAAATGCGCGTGGCGATTTTGCAGAAAAAGGCAGAAGCAGCCGGTATCAGTATCGAAGACGAAGCTGCTCTGTTTATTGCCAATCTGATCCGCTCCAATGTTCGTGAGCTGGAAGGTGCGTTCAACCGTGTCAGCGCCAGCAGCCGTTTTATGAACCGTCCTGTCATCGACATGGATTTGGCGCGTACGGCTTTACAGGATATTATTGCCGAAAAACACAAAGTCATTACCGCCGACATCATCATCGATGCGACAGCCAAATACTACCGTATTAAAATCAGCGATATATTAGGCAAAAAACGTACGCGCAACATCGCCCGTCCGCGCCAAGTCGCCATGAGCCTGACCAAAGAGCTGACTACGCTCAGCCTGCCTTCTATCGGCGATGCCTTTGGCGGTCGCGACCACACGACCGTGATGCACGGTGTCAAAGCGGTGGCAAAACTGCGTGAAGAAGATTCCGAATTGGCGCAAGACTACGAAAAATTGCTGATTTTGATTCAGAACTGACCCAATGCAATTTCAGACGGCCTGATGTCAATATGAGGCCGTCTGAATGCAAAAAATATTTTAAAATACCCAAATCAACCGATTTCAAATTCAAAGGAATGGAACATGCTGATTTTACAAGCCGATCGCGACAGTCTGCTCAAGCCGTTGCAAGCCGTTACCGGTATTGTCGAACGTCGCCATACTCTGCCGATTTTGTCCAATGTGTTGCTGGAAAGCAAAGATGGACAAACCAAACTTTTGGCAACCGACTTGGAAATCCAAATCAATACCGCCGGTCCTGAAAGTCAGGCAGGCGATTTCCGCATTACGACCAACGCTAAAAAATTCCAAGACATTCTGCGCGCCCTGCCTGACAGTGCGCTGGTGTCACTGGATTGGGCGGACAACCGTCTGACTTTGCGCGCGGGCAAATCCCGTTTTGCCCTGCAAACCCTGCCTGCTGAAGACTTTCCGTTGATGAACGTCGGCAGCGACGTCAGCGCGACTTTCTCGCTGACTCAAGAAACCTTCAAAACCATGCTTTCGCAAGTGCAATACAGCATGGCAGTTCAAGATATCCGCTATTATCTCAACGGCTTGCTGATGCAGGTTGAAGGAAACCAGCTGCGCCTTGTTGCAACCGACGGTCACCGCCTTGCTTATGCGGCCAGCCAAATTGAAGCAGAACTGCCGAAAACGGAAGTAATCCTGCCGCGCAAAACGGTATTGGAACTCTTCAAGCTGTTGAACAATCCGTCCGAGTCCATCACCGTTGAGCTTTTGGACAATCAAGTACGCTTCCAATGCAATGGCACGACCATTGTCAGCAAAGTCATCGACGGCAAATTCCCTGACTTTAACCGCGTGATTCCTTTGGATAACGACAAGATTTTCCTCGTATCCCGTACCCAGCTTTTGGGTGCGCTTGAACGTGCCGCCATTCTTGCCAATGAAAAATTCCGCGGTGCACGACTGTTCCTGCAGCCTGGTTTGCTGAGTGTCGTATGTAGCAACAACGAGCAGGAAGAAGCGCGCGAAGAGTTGGAAATCGCTTATCAAGGCGGAGAACTCGAAGTCGGTTTCAACATCGGCTATCTGATGGATGTGTTGCGTAACATCCACTCTGACGATATGCAGCTTGCCTTCGGCGATGCCAACCGCTCAACGCTGTTTACTATGCCGAACAATCCGAACTTCAAATACATCGTAATGCCGATGCGTATTTGATTTGGAAAACAAACAAAAAGAGCGTGTACGGTACACGCTCTTTTTTATAGGCTCGAATCAAAAGGCCGTCTGAAAATTGTTTTTCAGACGGCCTTTTGATTAAACCGGGATGATTCGGTTAAATAGGAAAACTGGGATTAACGTGGACGTGGTTCGCAGTTTTTCACCAGGAATGAGCCGTTAGGGGCGTTCACGCCAACCACTTCAGAAGTAGTATGGGTGTTTTTGTCGATGAAACCGGCAGACATTACATAGCCTTTACGGTTGGTGAAAGTAGTGCCAGTGCTGTCAGAACGTTTTTTGTCGACAACCAAAGAGGCTTTTTTGCCACCGGCGTTTACGTCAGCAGTAACTGCACGGCCGCTACGGTCAAAGCCGTACATCACGTTCAGTGATTTGCCACCGTCACAACGGTAAGAAACGAAGCCGGCAGGTGCAGCGGCAGCAGAGAAGGAAACAGTAGCCAATGCGGCTGCAGTGATAACAGAAAGTAATTTCATGATCTAAGCTCCATATGAGGGTTGTGTGTTATCTTGCAAAATGAGAAAGGGTTTCCGTTTGCAGATGAAGCGTATTTTAGGCGTTTTGTCGGTAGTGGCAATTAGGTAAATTGCAAAACAGTGTTTACTTATGATTACCCGATTGTTTATTAATAGAAAGTTGTTTGTAATTTGGTGTTGCAAAGTGGTTATGCAGGTTGTTGCGGAATATATACATTAATGATTCTTTAAGAAATATAGCGAAAGAATACAAAAAAGGCCGTCTGAATATTCAGACGGCCTTTGATATGAAGCGGTTTACAAGAAGAAAATTGAAGCGATAGTCACGGCGATGACGCCATAGATGCTCATCGGGATGACAGTTTTCTTGATGATCGCGCCTTCGGCGTTGTTTACGTTCAACACGCTGCACACGGCGATGATGTTGTTGATGCAGACCATGTTGCCCATTGCGCCGCCGACGGATTGCAGGGCGAGGATGAGGGTAACGGACAGGCCGGTATCAAGCGCGATTTGTTGTTGAATCGGACCGAAGGTCAGGTTGGATACAGTGTTGGAGCCTGAGAAGAATGCACCGATTGCGCCAAGGTATGGGGAGAAGTAAACCCAGTGTTCGCCTGCCATCGAGGCAAACTCTTTACCGATGATTTTCACCATGGAGTCATCGCCGCCAACCATCATCAGTTGAACCATAATCAACGCACCCATCAGGGCAAGCAGAGGTTTTTTGGTTTGGTTGAAGGTTGCAGCGTAGAAAGACCAGGCATCTTTGAATTTGGTTTTGTACAGCAGGATGCAAATCCAAACGGTGAAGACAAACGGAATCCAAGCCGGAACGTAGAGGGTTTGATAGGAAGCGTTTACGCCTTGACCGAAGATGTTGCCGAAGGTGATGGTCAGGGAGTCGCTGACGGTGATTTTGGATAAATCAAACGGCAGTTGGAAGCTGAACCATTCTTCTTTGCTGGTCAGCAAACCTTTGATGCCCAGCTGTTTGATGCGGGTAACCACCAGCATACCGATCAGCATACCCAAAGGAGCCAGTGCTTTGGCAACTTGTGCGAAAGGTACTTTTTCTGCGTTCGGGTCTTTGGCGTAATCTTTGCTCAAGCCCCAGCCGCGGTTTGCCGCGAATACGGACACCATCAGGCCGATTGCGCCAGCAACCAGAGATGGGAATTCTTCATTGACCATTGCCAATGCAACGTAAGGAAGGGTACAGGAGAATACGGCGATACCGATGAAGCCCAAGTTTTTGCGGATTTCAGCCCAAGGTACGATGAAGCTCAAGCCGATAACAGGGATGATGAAACCTGCGAAGAAGTGCATTACGCCGGTTTGCATACCGATTTCCATAATGCTTTTTTGATCCAGGCCCAAAGGTGCGAAGCCGAACCAAGTCGGTGTGCCTACCGCGCCGAAGGAAACGGGTACGGAGTTCATCACCAAAGTAAAGATGGCTACTTTCAGCGGATTAAAGCCCAAGCTCATCAGAATCGGCGCGGCAATGGCGGCAGGCGTACCGAAACCGGACGCGCCTTCAATCATAAAGGCGAAAGACCAGCCGATGATCATCAATTGGGCAATCGGGTTCGGGCTGATGGTGGCCAGCCATTTGCGGATGACGTCGATACAGCCGGTGGTTTCCATCATGCGGTTGAACATAATGGCACCGAAAATCACGGTAATCGGGGTCAGGGTAGAAACGAGGCCTGACGCTGCCGTTGCGTTGAGCAACATGGCGTTGTCGCCGAAATAAAACAGTTTGATGACGTAAATCAGCGCGGCGGTAATCGGCAACGCAATGTAAGACGGCATACTGTTTTTCTTAACCATCAGCCAAATCAGCAGGATGATGGGGAAAATGCTGAGAAAGAGAGCCATAGGAATATCCTCGGGGCAACAAGCACCATAACCGTCAATGCAATGGCGGTTTGATACGATGTGTTGAGCAATAAATGTTTTTCGAATAGATATTTGCATCCTTAGATGCGGTCAGTTATCAGGTAAATTGGTTTTACCAATTTATGAAAACTGTTGCACACTTTACGTAATCTTATGTAATCGGTCAAGAGTTTTATAACAAAAAAGGCCGTCTGAAATAGGGTTTCAGACGGCCTGAGCGCTTTGCCAGTAGTGCATTTGGTCGAATATCGAATGGTATTTACATTCAATATTTTGTAAAGGTTTAATTTTTGATTGATTTCAAACGAATTATTCTATTCCTGCCCACTTATGCGTCTGTACGCTCAGTTGCCAATGGACGGGGGCGTCGGCTCGGCTGTTTAACACGCCGATTTGGCGGATGGTGTCGTAGATATTCATCGCGCCGTCTTGTTCGCAAGGCGAGAGATAGTAATGTCGGGCGCGGATTTTGCGTTCCATTTCCTGACAAAACGCAATGACTTCGCCGTCGGCGACAATGCGCACTTCGTCTGCTTTTTCGATGCAGCTTTTTTCATATTTGGCGGCGTAACAGGCTTTGGGGCTGGTGGCAACGTAGTCGATTTGCGGCGGAGCGGGGTTGAGGCCGTTGGTTTCGATACACAGAAAATAGCCTTCGGCTTTGAGTGCATTAAGCAGAGCGTCTAAATGCGGTTGGATGGTGGGTTCGCCGCCGGTAATGATGATGTTGCGCGCCGTGTAAGTTTTCAGACGGCCTAAAATATCGGACAGGCTCATCATGCCGAATTTGAGGTAGTCGGTATCGCACCAGCTGCATGCGAGATTGCATTTGCCCAGGCGGATGAAAACGGCGGGCATGCCTGTGTTCCAGCCTTCGCCTTGCAGGCTTTCAAAGATTTCGACAATGCGGTATTGGGGATTGTTCGGCGTGATGTGAATGGTCATGAATATTAGGTGTGTGGGATTGAATTGTTGTCGTGAAGCGTTTGAAGAAGTGATGTGAGGCAGCCATTCTTTCTGTCAGTTCAATGGGAAAGAATGGCTGGTGTGTACTTAAGCGGCAATGACGGCTGCGGCGGCTAAAAATGCCGGCAAGCCTTGTTTGAGCAAAATGCTTTTGTTGCCGGATGAAAACGCGCCCCATGCGGCGGCGATGAGGACGAAGCCGAGGAACAGGATGGTCGCGCCGTAAACCGCGTTGTCGGGTGCGGCAAAGCGCGCCCATACCAAGCCGATGGCGAGGAAGCCGTTGTACAGGCCTTGGTTGGAAAACAGGGTTTGTACGCGTTTTTGTTCCATGAATTCGTAAGGCATGTTGAACAGCTCTGACGCTTTTTCGCTTGGGATTTGCGTCATTTCGAGCCAGGCGATGTAGAAATGTTCGACAGCGACGAAGAGGACGAGGAGGGTGGAGATGATTTTCATGAAGATTCCTTTTGATGTTTAGCGGATGGGTGTGTTTGGGGAGCAGGCCGTCTGAAAAATACAAAATGCCGGTTTATTCCCCTTCATATTCCGCACACGAAGTCGGCGTTTCCCATAATTTCACGCTGCACACTTTGACACCGGCGTTTTTCAGACGGCCGTACATTTCTACGCTCATGTTTTCGGCGGTGGTGCGGCACGGCAGGCGCAGGGTTTTCATGTTCCAGCCTTCCAAAAGTGCGGCGATTTGGCTTTCACGTTCGTTGTTGCCGTGATAGATGAAGGCATGGTCGAACGGGTCGGTAATGTGTTGTTTGACGATGGCTTTCAGGTCGGTAAAGTCCATCACCATGCCGTCTTTTGCGCCGCCTTGGATAACGGGTGCGGAGACGGTGATTTCGAGTTTGTAGGTGTGGCCGTGCAGGTTTTGGCACTTGCCGTCATGCCCGTCGAGCATGTGAGAGGAATCGAAGGTAAAGATTTTGGTGATTTTCATGAGATGAGGGAAGCCGATGAGGCCGTCTGAACGGTGTAAAACCTGTTTCAGACGACCTTGGGATTATTGTTCGGAAGGGAGTTTGAGGAAATGCTCGCGATAATGGCGCATTTCTTCGATGCTTTCGAGGATATCGTCCAATGCCTTGTGCGAACCGCGTTTGACCACGCTTTTGGCAACGGCCGGATTCCAGCGTTTGGCCAATTCTTTCAGCGTGGATACGTCTAGGTTGCGGTAGTGGAAATAAGTTTCCAAACGCGGCATGTATTTGACCATGAAGCGGCGGTCTTGATGGATGGAGTTGCCGCACATGGGCGTCGATTTCTCGGGTATCCATGCGGACATGAAGTCCAACAGGTTTTGCTCGACTTCGGCTTCGGTCAGTTTGGATTCGCGCACGCGTTGGGTCAGGCCGGTGCGGCCGTGGGTGGCGGTGTTCCACTCGTCCATGCCGTCGAGCAACTCGTCGCTTTGATGGATGACGTAAACGTCCGATTGTGCCAGTACGTTCAAATCGGAATCGGTAATGATCATGGCGACTTCGATAATGCGGTCGTGTTCCGGGTTGAGGCCGGTCATTTCCATATCGAGCCAGCAGAGATTGTTTGCGTTTTGGGTCATTTCAGACGGCCTTGTGTTTTCAGTTGGCAGTATTATAAAGGATAAAGGTTCGGGCCGTCTGAAAGCATTTGTAACAAGTTGTGCAATCTCTTGATATAATCGTCCGTTACACAAAAAATCACCGCCAAAAATCATGAACCCAAGCCCTTTGCTCGATATTATCGATACGCCTCAGGATTTGCGCCGTCTGGAGAAAAAACAGCTGCCGCAAGTCGCCGCCGAATTGCGCGAATTTCTGTTGGATTCCGTCGGTAAGACGGGCGGCCATTTCGCCAGTAACTTGGGCGCGGTCGAGCTGACGGTGGCACTGCATTATGTGTACGACACGCCCGAAGACCATTTGGTCTGGGATGTCGGCCATCAAAGCTATCCGCACAAAATCCTCACCGGCCGTAAAAATCAAATGCACACCATGCGCCAATATGGCGGTTTGGCGGGTTTTCCGAAACGCAGCGAGTCGGAATACGACGCGTTCGGCGTAGGGCATTCTTCCACATCCATCGGCGCGGCCTTGGGCATGGCCGTTGCGGACAAACAGTTGGGCAATAACCGCCGCAGCGTCGCCATCATCGGCGACGGCGCCATGACGGCGGGTCAGGCGTTTGAAGCCCTGAACTGCGCAGGCGATATGGATGTCGATTTGCTGGTTATCCTCAACGACAACGAAATGTCGATTTCCCCCAATGTCGGCGCGCTGCCGAAATATCTTGCCAGCAACGTCGTGCGCGATATGCACGGCCTATTGAGCACCATCAAAGCCCAATCGAGCAAAGTATTAGATAAATTGCCCGGAGCGATGGAGCTTGCCCAAAAAGTCGAAAACAAAATCAAAACCTTGGCAGGCGAAGCGGAACATGCCAAACAGTCGCTGTCTTTGTTTGAAAACTTCGGTTTCCGTTACACCGGCCCGGTGGATGGCCACAACGTTGAAAATCTGGTGGACGTATTAAAAGACTTGCGTGGCCGAAAAGGCCCTCAGTTGTTGCACGTCATCACCAAAAAAGGCAACGGCTACAAATTCGCCGAAAACGATCCTGTCAAATATCACGCTGTTGCCAAGCTGCCGAGCGAAGTGCCTGCACCGGAAGTCAAACCTGCCGCGGCCAAACCGACTTATACGCAAGTGTTCGGCCAATGGCTGTGTGACCAAGCAGCGGCTGACGAGCGTTTGGTTGCCATCACACCTGCCATGCGCGAGGGCAGCGGCTTGGTTGAGTTTGAACAGCAATTCCCCGACCGCTATTTCGACGTTGGAATCGCCGAGCAACATGCCGTTACCTTTGCAGGCGGTTTGGCATGCGAAGGCATTAAGCCTATCGTGGCGATTTACTCCACTTTCCTGCAACGCGCTTACGACCAGTTGGTACACGACGTTGCCTTGCAAAACCTGCCTGTTTTGTTCGCTATCGACCGCGCCGGTATTGTCGGTGCAGACGGCCCGACCCATGCCGGTTTATATGACTTGAGCTTTTTGCGTTGCGTGCCGAACATGATTATTGCCGCACCCAGCGACGAAAACGAATGCCGCCTGCTGCTCTCAACCTGCTATCAGGCAGACTCTCCGTCCGCCGTCCGTTATCCGCGCGGTACAGGCACGGGTGCAACCATTTCAGACGGCCTGGAAACCGTTGAAATCGGCAAAGGCATCATCCGTCGCAAAGGCGAGAAAATTGCCGTTATCGCCTTTGGCAGCATGGTTGCCCCATCATTGACCGCGGCTGAGAATCTGAACGCGACCGTTGCCGATATGCGCTTTGTCAAACCGATAGATGAAGAGCTGATCGTCCGTCTTGCCCGAAGCCATGACTACATCGTTACCGCTGAAGAGAATGCAGAACAAGGCGGCGCAGGCAGCTCGGTGTTGGAAGTGTTGGCGAAACACGGCATCTGCAAACCGGTATTGCTGCTGGGTGTAGAAGACAAAGTTACCGAACACGGCGACCCGAAAAAACTCTTAGCCGATTTGGGATTGAATGCCGAAGCCGTTGAAAAACGCATTGCCGGTTGGATAGAGGTCGTCTGAAAAATATTAAAACATTTCAATACATTGCATAATTTATGGGAAAAAAACTAATCAGCATCAGTATGGTGCGCAACGAAAACGACGTGATCGAATCGTTTGTCCGTCATAATCTCGAGCTGATGGATGAAATGCACATTATCGATCATGGCAGCAGCGATGGCACAAGGGAAATCCTGATTCAATTGAAAGAAGAAGGTTTGCCGATATTTATCTATCAATATCAAGCGCTCAAATTCAATCATGAGCAATTGGTCAACCAGTTGATGAAGCAGCTTGTAGCAAAAGATGAAGCGATAGATTTCGTTTTTCCGCTGGATGCGGACGAATTTATTTCATGTCCTAGCCGTACCATGCTGGAACAACTCTTGGATGTCATCGGCGAAAACAGGATCGGCATGTACCTTTGGCGCGGCTATTTGCCGACATCGTTGCAATACAACCCCGATTTCACCACACAATTTACCGAGCAACGCCTCGAAACGCTCTTTACCCCCAAAGTCATTATCCCCAGATGGGCTGCCGAATCTTGCAGCGTGATTATCGGCTGCCATTACATGTTGGATAAAGATGGCAACAAGGTTAAATCAACCCTGTTTCATTCGCCGGATTATCGAGGTTTACATTCCTGGTTTATCGAGCAGTTTTCCGCACAATTTGCAGAGACCGATTTGTTGTGGCTGGGGCATTTCCCAATCCGCTCCTTGAACCAGCACATCAAAAAAATCCTCGAAAAGTCCATCTTGATTGCCATTAAAGACGGAAGCAACGATATTGCCTGGGAAAACCAGTTGCGCGAATTGTTGGACAATGGCATGAAGATGGATTTGAACGATTTACGGCTGTTGGCATACAGATACCGCGCCGGTTCCACAAGTTTGGAAGACATGCATTGTAGAGTCAGTCGTTACGAACCCTTGCGTAAAAAACCGCTGATGCTGAAATACACCTCGCCGGAAGCAGGCGATCCTTTGATGACTGTCGGACATCTGGTACTTGCATTGGCAAGCGCCGCACAAGATTCCTCTTTAGGCCTTAACGCCGTCTGAAAAACACAGCCTGCACACACAATAATAGGAAAATTATGATCAGCATCTTTGATATTTTCAAAATCGGCATCGGCCCGTCCAGCTCGCACACCGTCGGCCCGATGAAGGCCGCGGCCGCTTTTGCCGATTTGCTGAATGCCGAGAACTTGGACACACAAGTGGCGCGCATTGTTATTGAAGTGTATGGCTCGCTTGCTTTGACCGGAATCGGACACGGCACATTCGACGCATTATTGCTCGGTTTGGAAGGCAGCCTGCCGCACGATATTCCGCTTGCAGACATCCCCCAACGCTTGGAACGCATCCGCACGCAGCACGTTTTAAAACTCAACGGCCGCGAAATGACCTTCAATCCTGAAAAAGATTTGGATATCCGCGGCGACAAAGTGTTGCCCAAACATCCGAACGGTTTGAACTTTATCGCCTACAATTCAGACGGACTGAAGCTGAAAGAGCAGATTTATTATTCGGTTGGCGGCGGTTTTATCGTAACAGATGAAGGGTTTGCACAAGAAGCGCAGGAAAATTCGGACGTGCCATATCCTTACAACAACTGTAACGAGCTGCTGGCACAATGCCGTCAAAACCAGTTGAATATTTCCGAAGTTGTGTTGGCCAATGAAGCGGCGTTGGCAGGTTGCGATGAGGCGGAAGTGCGCCGCCGTGTGGCTGCCGTGGCCGATGTGATGGAAAACTGCATCAAGCGAGGCTTGGGTGCGGAAGGGCAATTGCCGGGCGGCTTGAACGTCCGCCGCCGCGCACCGCAGTTGGCAGCCAAACTCAAAGTCCTGCGCGAGAGCGAAATCGTCAATACCCAACTTTGGCCGATGGTGTACGCCATGGCGGTCAATGAAGAAAATGCCGCCGGCGGCCGCGTCGTAACCGCACCAACCAACGGCGCGGCAGGCATTATTCCTGCCGTCTTGCACTATTTCCGCAAATTTAATCCGCACGCCAACCAATCGCGTGTTGAGGACTTCCTGCTGACTGCCGGCGCCATCGGTATTTTGTACAAAACCAACGCATCGATTTCCGGCGCGGACGTCGGCTGCCAAGGAGAGGTCGGCGTAGCATGTTCCATGGCGGCGGGTGCATACGCCGAAGTTATCGGCGGTACACCGAAACAAGTGGAAAACGCCGCCGAAATGGCCATGGAACACCACTTGGGCCTGACCTGTGACCCTGTCGGCGGCTTGGTGCAAATCCCCTGCATCGAGCGCAACGGCATCGCCGCCGAAAAAGCCCTCAAGCTCGCCACCCTCGCGCTTTTGGAAGACGGCACAGACAAAAAAGTCTCGCTTGATGAAGTGATTCAAACCATGTTGCAAACCGGCCGTGATATGAAGGCAACCTACAAAGAAACCTCACTCGCAGGCTTGGCCATTACTTTGCAGAAAAAAGCCATACCTGTATCCGTGCGCGTGGTGGAATGTTAGCAATAGGGTAGGGGATCTGCCCGATAAAAAAGGCCGTCTGAAAAACTTTCAGACTGCCTTTTTTTGTATGGATCGAATAACTAACCGTTTTTTTGATAAGGGTTTTCCAGCCCGGCCATTAAGTCGCGGAAGTATTCGCGCAACTGTTTTTCGGAGCAACCCATCAGCAGCGCGTCTTCAAATGCGTCCTGAGCCATTTGGTAGAGTTCGTTCAAGTTTTCGGTCATGACTTTGACTTTTTCGGTGCAGGAAACAATCTGACCGTCGTCGTCATACCATTTGGGCATTTGCGGCATCGCCATCGTGCACCTCAATTCAAGAAACGGGATGGGTCGTTTTTCTTCACGCGGCGGGCAAAGGCGTATTTTCCGTTCCAATATTTGTGGCCGAGGCTGGTAATTTCGATACGTTTGCCCGTTCTCGGCGCGTGAATGAAATTGTTGTTGCCGATGTAAAGGCCGACGTGGGAAATACGGCCGCGACCCATGGTGCGGAAAAAGACCATGTCGCCCGGCTGCAATTCGGAACGACTCACGGCAACGCCCATTTGTGCTTGTTCGGCAGAGGTGCGCGGCAGGTTTACGCCCATGGCGCGTTTAAAGATGTGTTGCATGAAGCCGCTGCAGTCAAAGCCGGTAGAAGCCGATGTGCCGCCGTAGCGGTAGGCCACGCCGAGCAAGCCCATGGCGCTGCCGATCAATTCGTCTGAATTACCTGAAGGTGCGCGCGTATTGTTGCTTGGGGCTGGACGTGTATTGACGGGGTGGACAGGGGTTGCCTGACGCGTATTGCCGTAAACGTTGGCGTTGTCGTTGAATTGGTTTAAAACATGCTGACGGGTGGTAATCAGGTTTTCCAAATCATCGGCGTAAGAAAAATTGACGCTCGCGAGCATGGCGACCGAAGTCCAAACTGCTGCGAGCCGGAGTAAAAAATTCATTGTAAAAACTTCCGTTTCAGAAGGCATTCCCTGCCGATTGCAGGCACATTGCCGGTTTCTGAGATGTTATCCCGTATCATTCTCTTGTTATCTGCTTGATTGTATTCAAAAACCGTCTTTTTGGCAAAAAAACTGCTGTTATTTTGCGTTAAACCCTTGTTTCCAAACAAACTAGAAAAACATTAAATGCGGTTTCGCTTGATTTATCCGCCGCTGCAACCATATAAGCGGCATTCATTGATTTATTTTCAGAGATTGACATGACACAAAATCACAGCGATATCCGTACACGCTTTATCTTCGATGATATGCCTATCCGCGGCATGCACATCCGCCTCGAAAAGGTTTGGCACCACATCGTCAACCAAAAACATTATCCTGCCGCCATCCGTCGCGCATTGGGCGAATTGTTGGCCGCCGGTGCTTTATTGTCTGCCAACCTTAAAAATGAAGGCGCGCTGATTGTTCAGGTTCAAGGTCAGGGCCGTCTGAAAATGTTGGTGGTGGAAGCGACTTCTGAAAATACTGTCCGCGCTACCGCGCGTTGGGACGAAACTGCTGAAATCCGTGATGACGAAAGCCTGACTGCGCTGTTGGGAGAAAACAGCGTGTTCGTTTTGACCCATCAGCCCAAAGATGCCGACCCGTGGCAAGGTGTTGTACCGCTGGAAGGCGACAGCATTGCGCAAATGCTGGTCAACTATATGAAACGTTCCGAGCAGCTCGATACCTATATTACGCTTGCCGCCGACGACCAAGCCGCAGGCGCATTATTGCTACAACGTCTGCCGGAAGAAGAATTGGATGATGCCGCGTGGGAGCATGTGACTACACTTGCGCAAACGCTTACTCCGCAAGAATTGACCGGTTTGGACGCTCATCACGCCCTTTACCGTCTTTATCATGAAACCCCGCCCCGCGTTTTTGAACCGGAGGCTATTGAATTTGCCTGCACCTGCTCCCGCGGCAAAGTCAGCGATATGCTGTTGATGCTTGGCGGTCAGGAAGTCGGCGGTGTGGTGGCAGAACAAGGCAGCATTCAAATCGATTGCGATTTCTGCCATAGCAAGTATGTGTTTGATGAAACCGATGTCAACGCTTTGTTTGGCGCGGATGTGGTGAATGCCGTCCGTCAAGAAAATGAGCGTTTGCAGTAATTACAAGATAAAAGGTTCTTAAAGAAATTGGATACCTTGTAGAAGGGCAGGTGTAAAACCTGTCCTTTCTTTTTGGGAAATTGAATACCATCAATAGAAAATGCCGTCTGAAAAAAAGCGTGGCTGATTTCAGACGGCATGATTGTTTTAAACGATGCGTTTAATGTTTAAAGATTATTTCCAAACCAACAAAGCGTGGTTGCGTTTGCCGCGGCGGACGATGGTGTATTTGCCGAAACGTTTGTGCTCGTCGGTCAGCATGTAGGCATCGTCAGGCTTTTCAGCGGTATGGTTCGGATTGTTGGCTTCGGCAGGTTTGCCGTTAAGCAAAACTGCTTTGCTGTTGACAAAACCGCGTGCTTCTTTGTTGGAAGACGCCAAACCGGTTTTCACCAAAGTCTCCACCACGTTGAGGCTCTCGGAAACTTCAAAAGCCGGCAGGCCGTCGAGTGCCAGCTGCTCGAAGTCGTTTTCGGTGAGATGGCTTTGGTCTTCGGCAAACAGGCTTTCAGAAATGCGTTGGGCGGCTGCAAGGGCTTCTTCGCCGTGAATCAGACGGGTCATTTCTTCGGCGAGAATGCGTTGCGCTTCTGGCTTGGTGCCGCTGGCTTTGTCTTTCGCTTCGATGGCATCGATTTCTTCGATGGACAGGAAGGTAAAGTATTTCAGGAAGTTATACACATCGGCATCGGCCACTTTCAGCCAGAATTGGTAGAACTGATACGGAGAGGTTTTCTTTGCGTTCAACCATACCGCGCCGCCTTCGGTTTTACCGAATTTGGTGCCGTCGGATTTGGTTACCAAAGGCAGGGTCAGGCCGAATACTTGTTTTTGGTGCAGACGGCGGGTCAAGTCGATACCGGCAGTGATGTTGCCCCATTGGTCGGAACCGCCGATTTCCAAAACTGCGCCATGGCGTTTGTTCAATTCGGCAAAGTCGTAGCCTTGCAGCAGGGAGTAGGCGAATTCGGTAAAGGAAATGCCCACATCGTCGCGCTCGATACGTTGTTTGACGGATTCTTTGTTCAGCATGGAGTTGACGGAGAAATGCTTGCCGATGTCGCGCAGGAAGTCGAGGCAGTTCATGCTTCCGAACCAGTCGGCATTGTTGGCCATAATAGCTGCGTTGTCGCCTTCAAAGCTCAAGAAAGGGGTCAATTGGTTGCGGATGCTTTCTACCCAGCCGGCAACGGTTTCGGCAGAATTCAAGCTGCGTTCGGTGGCTTTAAAGCTTGGGTCCCCAATCATGCCGGTCGCACCGCCCACCAAAGCAATCGGCGTATGGCCGGCTTGTTGGAAACGGCGCAATGCCAATACAGGCAGCAAATGGCCGATGTGCAGGCTGTCTGCTGTCGGGTCAAAACCGCAATAGAGGGAAATTTTTTGTTCGTTTAGCAAAGCGTCTAAGGCTTCGATGTCGGTAGTTTGGGCGATTAAGCCACGCGATTGTAGGTCTTTGATGACGCTCATTGATATCTTCCAAAAAAATTAGCAGTTTTACAAACTGCCAATTGTAACAAATTTCATCGGATGAATGGCTATGGCTTACTGAAGAAGCGTATGTTTTTCAGAAAAACGCTTGGCCAGTTCTCTGCCGCCGTAAGGGTTGATGTGGTCTCTATCGGAATAAACCGGCAATCCGTTGATTTTGAAGTTCTCCGGAATATAGGCAGTGGCATCGATAATGTGTACATTGGCATATTTTTCTGCCAATTCTTTGATGCGTTCATTTCCTTTTGAAGTGACTGTTTCATCAATGGCAAGATTTTGACTAAATCCCGGTATGCGGTAAGACAGAATATAGGCACGCAAGCCGTTGTATGACAGATTAGGGTTGTCTATCATCAGGTAAATCGCTTGTTTTTCCGAAGAAAGTTTTTGCAACATGAGGTCGAATTTTTTGAAAAAATCGGCATCGTAAGCAAGGGAATGGCTGTTTTCAGGCATTTGGCTGCCCCAGCGCATGGCCAAAAGTACTTTTGAGTATTGGGGCAGATGCTCTTTGGCGTACTCATAAATAGCACGGCAGGAAGCATTTCGCTTGAATACGGGCGCGGCATAATCTTCTACATAGGCACAACTGTCCGCAGAAACCATCGCTGCCGACCAGTTTTCTTTTTTGCCGACGGTATCAAAAAACGTTTTATATTGGTCGGCATGCGAATCGCCTAGAATCAGTAATTCCGGCTGTTTGTCGGTATCGCCCCAAATGCACTGTTTGTCGGTATTGTTGTGACAAGAAGTGTAGGAACGCGCCAATCCCATACGGTCGTATTGCTCCATAAACGGGAGCTTCATGGCAAGAAAAGGCGTAATGGCCAAAACAAGCATGGGGACGGCATAAACCCATGCCACAGATTGGGCAAAAGAGCCTTTCCAGTTTTTAAACGGCTTCTCGACAAAATAATAAGAAAGCAGAGAGAGTGCGAACATTAAGACAATCGCAGCCGCAGTCGAATACGAAGGCAGATTGCTTGAACCGATGTATCTCATAAAAGCCAATACAGGCCAATGCCAAAGATACAGTGAATAGGAAATCAAGCCTATGCCGACAGTAATCTTCCATTGGAAAAATTTTTTCAGCTGATGTTCAAATTGATTGAAGTAAATGAATGCGGCGGCGGCCAAACAAGGAATCATGGCGGCAGGCCCCGGGAAATAGGCAGTTTTTTCCGTATAGGTAAACAGGCAGGCAAACAGTACGCATATGGAAAGTAATGCACCTGCCGCCGCATATTGTTTGCCGGTATCCAGCGCTTGCTGTTGCCGGTATTGCATCCATACTGCCGTCAACGAGCCGATCAGCATTTCGCAGGCACGCAGATGGGGAAGATAATATTTATCCAGTGCAGTCGGCATAAAAGAAGCCAAAATGCTGAATACGCATAGCGTGATGAGGAAGGCAAACTGGGTGCGCCAGCTTTTGCGGACAACCAGTAACAGCAATATCGGGAAGACGAAATAATATTGCTCTTCGACCGATAAAGACCAAATGTGAAGCAAAGGTTTTTCTTCTTGTATGGGATCGAAATAGCCCTGACCCTTTGCAAAAAAGATATTGGAGATGAACCCCAAGGTGGACAGGGCTGTCCTCCATAAAAGAAAGAAATCATCTTTGGTGAATAAAAGAAAGCCGCATATCAGCGTTACCGTCAATACGGTAAAAAATGCGGGCAGTATCCGCTTGATACGGCGGATGTAAAATTTTTTGAACGAGAAAATCCCGCTACTCATTTCACGATGGATAATCATCGTGATCAGAAAGCCGGAAATGACAAAAAAGATATCAACACCAAGAAAGCCGCCAGGCAGCCAGTTTTTTTCAATATGGAAAACGACAACGGATAGAACAGCAACGGCACGCAATGTATCAATATCTGGGCGGTAAGATAAAACTTTGCTCATAATATTTTGATTTTAATTAGTTTATTTTAATGGCGTCGTCTGAAAAGTGATTCCTGCCGAGAATGGCAGCATTTCGGAGGTCAGCCATCGTTTGTCAGTACTGGGCAGTTTGTTTGCCTTCTTAGAATGATTGCTGATGATATGCGTTTGAATAGGATTAGATTAGAGTAGGAATACAGTTGATAGTTTCAACATAATATTTAATATGTTGTTTTTATAATGAATCAATACGATGCGGTATTGTTTAATTATTTATTGTCATATCAGTGGTATTGTTATTGATGATGTAACCTTGCTCTATTTTTAGGTAAGGCGTCGGTAAGGAGCGAGAGATTTTAAGAAAGAAAAATTACGGGACATGCCCGCATTTATTATGGAGATAATGTCTTGTTTTGTTGATATAGTGGATTAAATTTAAATCAGGACAAGGCGACGAAGCCGCAGACAGTACAGATAGTACGGCAAGGCGAGGCAACGCTGTACTGGTTTAAATTTAATCCACTATATTTCAAGACATGAGACCGTCTGAAAATAAATTCAGACGGCCTTAGTCTTAGAAAAGGCCGTCTGAAAAAAGCGTTACGCTGGGTTTATACGTTAAAGAGGAAGTGCATCACATCGCCGTCTTGTACAACGTATTCTTTGCCTTCCACACGCATTTTGCCGGCTTCTTTGGCTTTTGCTTCGCCGCCTAAAGCGATGAAGTCTTCGTAGGAGATAACTTGGGCACGGATGAAGCCGCGTTCAAAGTCGGTGTGAATCACGCCGGCGGCTTGTGGCGCAGTGTCGCCTTTGTGGATGGTCCAAGCGCGGACTTCTTTGACACCGGCGGTGAAGTAGGTTTGCAGGCCCAAGAGGTCGTAGCCGGCACGAATCAGGCGGTTCAGGCCCGGTTCTTCCAAGCCCATTTCAGCGAGGAATTCGGCTTTTTCGTCGTCTTCCAATTCGGCGATTTCGCTTTCCATCGCAGCGCATACTGCCACAACCGGCGCGTTTTCTTTTGCAGCCAATTCTTTCAGGCGGTCGAGGTGCGGATTGTTTTCAAAACCGTCTTCGGAAACGTTGCCGACGTACATGGCGGGTTTGGCAGTCAGCAAGAACAGCGGCTTGAGCATGGCGAGTTCTTCTGAGTCCAAACCGAAGGAGCGTACAGGCTTGCCTTCGTCCAAATGCGGCAGCAGTTTTTTACACAGATCGACCAGTTTTTGCGCGTCTTTGTCGCCTGAGCGGGCGCGTTTTTCTTCGCGGACAATGGCTTTTTCGACGCTGGCCAAGTCAGCCAGTGCCAACTCGGTGCCGATGGTTTCGATGTCGGCAATCGGATCGACTTTGCCTGCAACGTGGACGATGTTGTCGTCGTCAAAACATCGTACAACGTTAACAATCGCGTCAGTCTCGCGGATGTTGGCGAGGAACTGGTTGCCTAAGCCTTCGCCTTTGCTCGCGCCTGCAACCAAACCGGCGATATCGACAAATTCGACGATGGCAGGCTGCATTTTTTGCGGATTGACGATTTTTGCCAATTCGGCCATACGCGGATCGGGGACTTCAACGATGCCGACGTTGGGTTCGATGGTACAGAAAGGATAGTTTGCCGCTTCGATACCCGATTGGGTCAGCGCGTTAAAGAGGGTGGATTTGCCGACGTTGGGCAAACCGACGATACCGCATTTCAAGCTCATGGTTTTTCCTGAAAAGATAAAAGT
Source organism: Neisseria subflava (assembly GCF_003044645.1). Lineage (GTDB taxonomy): Bacteria > Pseudomonadota > Gammaproteobacteria > Burkholderiales > Neisseriaceae > Neisseria > Neisseria subflava_B. Next base: position 207,336 of record NZ_POXL01000002.1, on the reverse strand, counting down.
TTAACGGCGGATTATAGCATATTGTGAAGGTACTCAAAACAGCCGCAATGCTGGTGTGTTCTTATAATAAAAGGCCGTCTGAAAAAAGAAGGGGTAGGCATTCAGCTTATTGTGCTTCCGAAGAATGAGAAAATGAATAAAGCCATTAAATAAAACAATTTTTCGGATAGGAGGCTTAAGATCAAACCCAAAAGAATGCCCAGTACCCAATAAATCATCTGACGGTATTTCGGGTTGGATGCGGTACGTAACATTTTGAAATACAAAACCAGACAGCCAAACATACAGATTGTTTGAAACAGAATGAGGGGGAGACTGTCAATGGCTCTGAAAATCGAACCATAAAGGATGATTGTCCCTATGCGTATGCATAAATAAATTAAAGCCGAGCCTGCCGCCGAGCTCCCAAAAGGGACGGGTGTGTCGGATGAGTCGGGTGTTTTGTGGGGCTGAAGCCTGCCGAATAACAAGATAAATACGATGTCAAACATATTGATAGTTGCCTTGGTGTGAGATGTTTTTGTTTTTCAGACGGCCTTAGGGTTGTCTGAAAGCTTATTGTGCGGCGATATGGGGTAGTGCCGCGTGTCAGTAGGTCGACCATCCACCATGCTGAAGCAGTTGCCATACTTAAGTGAACATATTGATTTAGCAGAGGGTTATCTGCTATTTCTCCAAATAGTCTGAAATACAGGGTAAGTTAAATGAATAGGGTCAGAGTGGCAAGCAGGTTGAGAAACAGTATGGAGTTTTTGGGTAAATACTTTGCCGCGGTTCGCAGTTAGTTTAAAGGCCGTCTGAAAAACTGTTTCAGACGGCCTTTTTTCCGTACTGACTTAACCGGTATTACGCAAACCTTGCGCCACGCCGTTGATGGTCAGGTGAACCATCAGCAGGGCGTGCGGATTGTCGGGCTCTTTGCGCAGGCGTTTGAGCATGGCGACTTGCAGGCCGTTGAGGGCGTTCAGGTATGGAATCCTCAAGGCAAGCGAACGGGCGAGGCTGCGGTTGTCGCGCAGGAGCTCTTCGGTTTGCAGCAGGTCGAGCAGTGCTTTGCGGCTGCGTTGGTATTCTTCTTTGATCATGCCGAAGATCACTTTTGCTTTATCGGGCGATTCGCTCAAGCCGGCATAGTTTTCCGCCAAGGTGATGTCGGTTTTTGCCATCACTTGTTCCATATTGGAGAGCATGGCTTGGAAGAATGGGTTGCTTTGGGCGTGTTCGCGCAGGGCGGCGAGCGTTTCGGGTTTGCCTTCGCACAAGGTTTCCACTGCGCTGCCGAAACCGTACCAAGCCGGTAGCATGAGGCGGTTTTGCATCCATGAGAATACCCACGGAATTGCACGCAAGTCCTGAATCCGCGCCAAGGTTTTGCGGCTGGCGGGACGGCTGCCGAGGTTGAGGGTGGCGATTTCCTGAATCGGGCTGGTTTGCAGGAAGTAGTCGATGAAGTCGGGGTGGGTAATCAGTTCGCGGTAGTATTTGAACGATACGTCCGACAAATCCTGCATCAGTTTGGCATCAGGGTCTTTTTTATCCGGCAGGATGCTGGCTTCCAAAGTCGCGGCAACCAAGGTTTCCAAGTTGCGTTGGGCATTGCCCGGGTCGGCGTATTTGGCGGTAATGACTTCGCCTTGCTCGGTAATGCGGATTTGTCCGGCAACACTGCCCGCAGGTTGCGCCAAAATGGCTTGGTAAGATGGGCCGCCGCCGCGACCTACGCTGCCGCCGCGGCCGTGGAACAAGCGCATACGGACATCGTATTTTTTGAAGAGTTCGACCAAGCCCAACTCTGCCTGATACAGACACCATGAGCTGGTAACGTAGCCGCCGTCTTTGTTGGAGTCGGAGTAGCCGAGCATGATTTCTTGGATGTTGCCGCGGCTTTCGAGCAGGGCATCATACCAGTCGAGGCGGAACATGGTTTCCATGACCGGACAGGCGTTTTCGAGTGCTTCGATGGTTTCAAACAGAGGCACGATGTTGATGCGGCTGTGCGGTTTGCCGTTTTCCACCACCAACAGGCCGCTTTCTTTCAGCAGCAATGCCAAGGCGAGCAGGTCGCTGGGTTGTTCGCAGTTGGAAATAATGCTTTGTGTAACGGCATCTTCGCCAAATTCGTCTTTGATTTTGCGCGCTTCGTTGAAAATTGCCAATTCGTGGCGGGTATGGTCGCTGTATGTGATGAACGGGCTGTACAGCGGACGTTGATGGCTCAATTCTCGCAACAGGGCGGCTTGTTTTTGTTCTTCGTTCAGGCTGTTGTAGTCTTCCAAGCCTGCGTGTTGGAAAAGCTCGGCAACCACATCGGCGTGTTTGCCTGCGTGTTGGCGCAGGTCGAGTGGCATCATGTGGAAGCCGAACACGGACACGCTGCGGATAATATTGGCCAGACGGCCTTCTGCCAGCAGTTGGCTGCCGTTTTCCTGGAGCGAGCGTTGCAGTTTTTTCAGGTCGTTGAGGAACTCTTCAACCGTGGCATAAGGCTCGAGGAAGCCGAATTTGCAGCCCATGCCCAAACCGAGTGAGCGTGCCTTGCCCATGGCGCGTGCCATGATGTAGGCGATGGCGCGGCGGTAGGGTTCTTCGGTACGGGCGATTTCTTCGTCAGGCGAGAGGGCGGCCAATGCCATCACGTCATCGTTGACTTTGACGCGGCGGATGGAGAGCGGCAGTTCGCGGTAGAGTTTGTCGAGTTCGCCGCGATAGAAACGGAACACTGCGTCGGCATGCCGTCTGAACGCAAAACGCAAGGTTTCGGCAGAAACGAACGGGTTGCCGTCGCGGTCGCCGCCGATCCAGCCGCCGATTTTAAGGATATTTGGAACGCGGACGCCGGGATAGGCCGTCTGAAAATCACGTTCCATTGTGCGGTAGAGTTTGGGCAGGGCTTCAAAGAAGCTCATTGGGAAGATGGATACGCCGTTGTTGATCTCGTCGTTGACGCTGAGTTTGTGGCGGCGCGTTTCGCTGGTCTGCCACAAGCCCAAAAGGACTGTGTCGATTTCGCGGCGCAACTGAGCCAGCGCATCAGGATTAGTGCAGCGTTCGCGTTGCGGCAGCAGCGCGCGGATGCGGCGGTTGAAGCTCAAGACGGTTTGGCGTTGCACTTCAGTCGGGTGCGCGGTCAAAACGGCGGTAACGACTGTATTGTCCAGTTGTTGTTGCACTGCTTTGCCGTTGACTTTTCCGGCTTTGAGTTTACGCACGGTTTCCGTCAGGCTGCCTTCGGCACTGTTGTGTCCGGCCTCTTCGTGGATTTGGCGGCGGCGTTCGTGGTGCACGTCTTCGGCGATGTTCAAAATCTGTGCGAACAGGCCGCAGGCCAAGGTTAAATCGTGAGTTTGTTGTTCATCTAATTGCGGCAACACCTTTTCAATCAAGGCAGCGCTGTCGTCTGAAGTCGATAATAACTTAACGGTTTCGACCACCAAGGGCGACGCTTCCTCATGCAGCAGATTGAAAAGAGACTGTTTTAAAAATTCCGCATCCGCTGCCAAAGCGGCATCTTTGGGATTGTTTAAGATATGCAGTTGCATGATTTTTCTCTTATTTAAATGTTAATTTGGGTTTGTCCCGAATCCATTGTATAGCAAATTTTTGTAAACTGCCAATGCTGCCGTCCGATACATTTCAAACCGGAAAACAGCCGTCCGTATCTGCCGCGTGGCCGGTGTCTGTAAAATGCCGTAAAATATTGCCCATCAAAACAGAGGCGAGAAACCCATGATCGAATTTCCCAACCAGCCCGATTTTCCTGAGCAACACACCGCCGTCGCCGTCGGCACCATCAACATGAGCCAGCAGGCGATACGGGTGTTGATAGAGAATGCCACCGAAAAGGCAAGTATCCTGACCATCGCCCGCGTTGCCGCCATTCAAAATATCAAACAAAGCGGCAACCTGATTCCGCTGCACCTGCCCGGCCGCATCATCGGCGTGCAGGTTGATTTCGATATTAACGTTGAGCTGGCCTGCCTGAAGGCCACATTGACCGTCCAAGCGCACAGCAATGGCAGCATTGCCACCGAAGCCCTGACCGGCCTCAATTTGGCGCTCTTGAGCGTTTACGACATGATGAAAGACGTTGACCGCAATATGATGCTCAGCGGCATCCGCCTCGAATCCGAAACCAGCAGCGAAGGCCGTCCTTTCCTGTTTGACAACGCATACGAAAATATTAATTTCTAAATCACTCAGGCCGTCTGAACGTTGGGTTTCAGACGGCCTTATTGTTATGATGAACGATCAACAACTCTTGCGGTTCAGCCGCCATATCCTGCTTGATGAAATCGGTATCGAAGGCCAAGAAAAACTCTTGGCCGCCCATGTGCTCGTTGTCGGTTGCGGCGGGCTGGGTGCGGCGGCCTTGCCGTATCTTGTCGCCGCCGGTATCGGCCGCCTGACGATTGCCGATGCCGATACCATCGACGAGACCAACCTTCAACGCCAAATCACGTTTACCGAAGCCGACATCGGCAAAAACAAAGCTTTGGTCATGCAAGGCCGTCTGAAACAAATCAACAGCCAAACACACATTACGGCCATTGCCGAATTTCTCGATGAGGCCAAGCTTGTCGAATTGGCAAACGCCGCCGACATCATCCTCGATTGTTCCGACAATTATCCCACACGCCAGGCGGTCAACCGCGCCGCCGTTGCCACGCACACGCCTTTGGTTTCCGCCGCAGCCGTCGGCTTTGATGGACAAATTGCCGTGTACCGTCCCGATCTTCCCGATACGCCCTGCTATGCCTGCCTGTTTGACGGCGAACAAGCCAGCGACGGCGCTTGTGCATTGTTCGGCGTTTTTTCGCCATTGGTCGGCGTTATCGGAACGACCCAAGCCGCCGAAGCGCTCAAAGTACTGATCGGTATCGGTGCGCCGTCGCACGGCAAACTTTCTACCTATAACGCGTTGAGCGGAAAATGGCAGCAATACGGGGTGAGACACAATCCCGAATGCTCGGTTTGCGGCGGCCGTTAAAGACAAAAAGCAGGGTAGGGGTTTCGACATTGCCTAAGCAACCCACTAGAGTAATCATACTTATCTTTCATTAAACTTGAAGGAAGGCGTTTCTTCCCTTTTCAGACGGCCTGTGGCACGATATGATTCAATGATTAATAAATTTTTTGAGGCCGTCTGAAAAAGGATAAGGAGAAACCGGCTTAATGAATATTATTCGTGCCTTATTGGTGGTATTGGGTTGCCTGGCTTTGGGCGAGGCGGCCGTTTGGATTTTGGGGTTGAAACTGCCGGGCAGTATTGTCGGTATGGCTTTGCTGTTTGCTGCGCTTCAGGCCGGCTGGGTCAAATTGTCTTGGGTGGGAGAACTGGCAGATATTTTGATGGCAAACCTGACTTTGTTTTTGGTGCCGCCTTGCGTGGCCGTCATCAGCTATTTGGACGTGATTGCAAACGACTGGTTTTCGATTCTGACGGCCACAATCGGCAGTACGATCTGCGTATTGTTGGTGACCGGCAAAGTGCATGAGTGGGTCAGGAGGTGGATGTGATGAACATAGACGGGCTGTTGCGCATGCCCTCGGTCATGCTGTTCCTGACTTTGGCCGTATATGCTTTGGCGGTGCAGATTCGGGCGCGCACGGGGAATGTGCTGTGTAATCCGGTATTGATCAGTACGCTGGTGTTGATGGGTTATTTGAAAGTATTTGCCATCGATTACGAGCTGTACCATTCTGCTTCGCACTTTATTGATTTTTGGTTGAAACCGGCAGTCGTGTTGCTGGCGGTGCCGCTTTATCGAAATTGGGACCGTATCCGCAGCCAGTGGTTGCCGGTGGTGCTGTCGCAGTTGGCGGGTAGCGTGATAGGCATTGTTACGGGCGTGTATTTTGCCAAATGGCTGGGCGCTTCGCGCGAAGTGATTTTGTCGCTGGCTTCCAAATCTGTGACCAACCCGATTGCGATCGAAATCACGGCGTCTATCGGCGGTATTCCGGCGATTACGGCGGCAACGGTGATTATTGCCGGACTTTTTGGACAGATGGCCGGATATAAAGTGTTGAAAGGGACGTTGTATATGCCTTCTTCAGTGGGAATGTCTTTGGGTACGGCCTCACATGCGATGGGTATTGCGGCGTCTTTGGAATACGGCCGCCGTATGGCCGCATATGCCGGCTTGGGCTTGACGCTCAACGGCGTATTGACGGCGGTATTGGTGCCTATCTTGATTCCCTTATTGGGCGTATAGCGTTTAGGCCGTCTGAAAATAGTGTAAACAGGAGAAAATGATATGGCTGTAAATTTGACTGAAAAACGTGCAGACGAATTGTTGGAAATCGACGGCATCCGTCTGTTTACAGGTCGTGCCGGCATCAAGCAACAAGACCGCGACGATTTGACGCTGATGGTGTTGGGCGGCGGACATACGGTGGGCGCGGCGTTTACGCAAAACCGTTTCTGCGCCGCGCCGGTGCATATCGCCAAGTCGCATCTGTTTGACCAAGACGGCGTGTGTGCCTTAGTTATCAATACGGGCAATGCCAATGCGGGTACCGGCGCACAAGGCCGTCTGGACGCGATTAAAGTGTGCGCGGCGGCGGCGGAACAGGTCGGCTGCCAATCCAATCAGATTATGCCGTTTTCGACCGGCGTGATTTTGGAGCCGCTGCCTGTGGATAAAATCGTGGCCGCTTTGCCGCAAGTGCGCCCTGCATTCTGGTCGGATGCGGCTCGTGCCATCATGACGACGGATACTGTACCGAAAGCCGCTTCACGCACAGGCTTGGTCGGCGAAAAACACACAGTCCGCGCTACCGGCATCGCCAAAGGTTCGGGCATGATTCATCCGAATATGGCGACCATGTTGTCGTTTATCGCCACTGATGCCAAAGTGTCCCAACCGATTTTGCAGCTGATGACGCAAGAAATCGCAGATGAGAGCTTCAATACGATTACCGTGGACGGCGATACCAGTACCAACGACAGCTTCGTCATTATGGCGACAGGCCGTTGCGGTCAGAGCGAAATCGACAATACCGCCGATCCGCGCTATGCGCAGCTCAAAGCCTTGCTCGGTTCGCTGGCTTTGGAGCTGGCGCAGGCGATTGTCCGTGATGGCGAGGGTGCGACCAAGTTCATCACGGTTGAAGTGCAAAACGCGAAAACCCGCGAAGAGGCGCGCAAAGTGGCTTATGCCGTCGCCCATTCGCCTTTGGTGAAAACCGCTTTCTTTGCCTCCGACCCGAACTTGGGCCGTCTGTTGGCAGCCGTCGGCTACGCCGGTATTGAAGACTTGGACGTCGATGCTTTAAAAATGTGGCTGGATGACGTGTTGGTGGCCGAAAACGGCGGCCGCGCGGAAAGCTATACCGAAGAAGCAGGACAGGCTGTGATGAACCGTCCGGAAATCACCGTCCGCATTGATTTGCAACGCGGCGATACGACGGCAGCCGTCTATACCTGCGATTTGTCGCACGAGTATGTGTCGATTAACGCGGATTACCGTTCTTAAAAACCTTTATCCTTGTTTTCAGACGGCCTTTGAGAAAAGTATCAAGGCCGTCTGAACACATTGACTGCGTGCCTATTATGAAATTTCCACAGACTTGGGCGGCGCGCCTCGCCCACAAAATCCGCCAAACCAAACGCCTGTCGAAAAAAAGCATGGCTTTTCTGTTTTTGCTGGCAGGCTCGGCGTTGGTTGCCCTGACGGCTTTGCTGTTTGCGTACTTGGCAGATTTGGCTTTGGAATGGAACGCTTTGCTGGTGGGGAAATATCCGTGGTTTGCGTGGGTGGCTTTGCCGCTGGGTTTGCCGATTTTGGCATGGTTTACGCGTAAATTTGCGCCGTACACTTCCGGCAGCGGTATTCCGCAGGTCATCGCTTCTTTGTCTTTGCCTTATGGTGCGCAGAAAACCCGTTTGATTCGTCTGGGTGAAACCTTTTTTAAGATTCCGCTGACGTTTTTGGGCATGATTTTGGGGGCGTCGATTGGCAGGGAAGGGCCGTCTGTACAAGTGGGTGCGGCGGTCATGAACGCTTGGGGCGCGTGGTGTAAAAAGCACGGGCTGGCGTTTAGGGGCATGCAGGAAAACGATTTGATTGCCGCAGGCGCGGCCGGCGGTTTGGCGGCGGCGTTTAATGCGCCTTTGGCAGGCGTGGTCTTTGCCATCGAAGAATTGGGGCGCGGCGTGATTTTGCGTTGGGAACGCCAAATCCTGATGGGCGTGTTGGCGGCCGGCTTCATTCAAGTGGCGATACAGGGCAACAACCCATATTTTTCAGGGTTTCAAGGACACGAGTTGCCGAACATGCTGATGTGGGCTGCGGTGTCGGGCATCGTCTGCGGCGTGGCAGGCGGATTGTTCGGCAGCTTTTTGTATCGCGGTGCGGCGGCATTCGCGCCGGTACGCTGGCGCAGTTTCATCCGCCGTCATTTGTTGGTGGTCGCCTTTGCAATGGGTATTTTGCTGGCGCTGCTCGGTACGTTTTATCAAGGCAAAACCTATGGCACGGGCTATCACGAAGCCGCAGCCGCTCTTAAAGGCGCGTATGAAGCGCCGTTCGGCTTGGCCGCAGCAAAATGGGCGGCAACTGTGTTCAGCTATTGGGCAGGCATTCCCGGCGGTATCTTTACGCCATCGTTAACCATCGGCGCGATGATAGGCGAACACATGGCTTCTTTCGCGCAACTGGGCGACGCGTCCAATGTCGCGGTTTTGCTCTGCATGGCCGCATTTCTTGCCGCCGCGACCCAATCGCCGTTGACCGCCGCCGTGGTGGTAATGGAAATGACGGGCGGACAGAATTTATTGTTTTGGATGCTGCTGACTTGCATCTTCGCTTCGCAAGTCTCGCGCCAATTCTCGCCGCATCCGTTTTACCATGCCGCAGGTTTGCGCTTCAGACGGCATATTGAAGCCGAAAGCGGATATGTTCAGCACGAGAAAAAAGAATAGATTGGCATATAAAAGGCCGTCTGAAAACTAAATTTCAGATGGCCTTTGTTATGTCGTTTAAAGCTGTGTTACGGTTTACTTAAACAGCAAAATCAGCAACAAAACAACCGCAATGACACCCAGCCACAGGCTTTGGCGTTGCTGTACTTTGACCAAATGTACATAGGCATCGCGCATTTCCTGCTGACGGTTTTCGTCAACCAGCGCACTGATTTTACGCGGCAGGGAAGGAATGATTTGCGCCCAGTCGGGGGCTTCGTTTTTGAGGTTGCGCCAAAGGGCTTTGGGGCCGACCTGTTCGTTCATCCAACGCACCAAAAACGGTTTGGCGGTTTTCCACAAATCCAAATCGGGATCAAGCTGGCGGCCCAAGCCTTCGATGTTGAGCAGCGTTTTTTGCAGCAATACCAACTGCGGTTGGATTTCGACATTGAAGCGGCGGCTGACTTCAAACAGGCGCATCAGCACCAAGCCGAAGGAAATCTGCGAAATCGGTTTGTTGAACACAGGCTCGCACACGGCGCGGACGGCGGCTTCCAATTCTTCCGCACGCGTATCGGCAGGCACCCAACCCGATTCGATGTGGGCGGTAGCGACGCGGTGGTAATCGCGGTTGAAGAAGGCGAGGAAGTTGATGGCGAGATAGCGTTTGTCGTAGTCGGTCAACGTGCCGACGATGCCGAAATCGAGGGCGATGTAGCGGTTGTCGGCGGCGACCAAGATATTGCCGGGGTGCATATCCGCATGGAAAAAGCCGTCGCGGAAGACTTGCGTGAAGAAGATTTCCACGCCGTAATCGGCAAGTTTGTGCAAATCAATGCCGTCGGCTTTGAGTTTGGCGATATCGGATACCGGCGTGCCGTCCATCCATTCGATGGTCAGTACGTCGCTGGTGCAGTAGTCGTAAAACACCTTCGGCACAATCAGCATATTGCTGTTTTGGAAATTGCGTCCGAGCTGGCTGGCATTGGCGGCTTCGCGCATCAAATCCAATTCGTCGTGCAGGTATTTGTCAAATTCGGCCACCACTTCGCGCGGTTTCAAACGCTTGCCGTCTGAAAACAAACGTTCCACCCAGCCTGCACCAAAGCGCATCAGCGACAAATCCTGTTCGATAACGGGCAAAAGGTTGGGGCGCAAGACTTTCACGGCGACTTGTTCGCCCGAATGCAGGCGGGCTTTGTGTACCTGGGCGATGGATGCGCTGGCGACAGGCTCTGTTTCAAATTCCGCGTATAAAGTGTCGATGGATTGTCCCAGTGATTTTTCGATTTGCGAACGCGAAAGCTGCGCGTCAAACGGCGGCACTTTGTCTTGCAGCCTTGCCAGTTCGACCGCGTAATCATGCGGAATCAAATCTGGGCGCGTGGACAATACCTGTCCGAATTTGATGAAAATCGGCCCCAGGCTTTCCAAAGCCAAACGCAGGCGCACGGCAGGCATCTCGTGTTTGAACTTGGACGACTGCGGCAGCATATTGAGGAAAGTCCGCGCCCAACCCGGACGGACCAGCGAGGCAATCAGCTCGGCAAGGCGGTAGCGGTAGAGCGTGCAGAGGATGGTTTTAATGCGTTTGAGGCGGTTCATGATGGACGCAGATAAATCGAAAAAACAGAATTATATAGGAAAAACGGGTAAGGGCTTCAGACGGCCTGAGACTTTTGCAAAAACATTTGCCGCATTGCTAACAATTTTATAAAGGCTCAGATTTTGCCGCCCCAATAATAAAGATGAATATTCACATCATAAATATTCGTCGGCTACTTGCCCAAACCGCCGATTCAAGACATAATCGGGAAATGTGCAGGAGAGTGTTACACCCAACTACAATGTAACCACCGAAGGCGCAGACACCCTTAAATCGCTCAGGTATCAGGGACTGCACATTGAAACAAACAATCTGGAGAGCGGCGTTGGAATAACGTCCACCGAAGGGGAGAAGGCCGTCTGAACCACCATTCAGACAACCGCGCAAAGCAGTGAGCAGACTGGTTTGCCATCATGCGGATACGGCCGAAAATCTCAGGTTCAAGGACAGATAGGGTCATCCGCGCATAGGTGCGCGGGCGGCATCTGAACAAAAAATCCGGAGAAACTTGAGAATGACTGCTCTGAAAACCACCCCATTTCATCAAGCCCATCAAGATGCAGGCGCGAAGCTGGTAGATTTTGCCGGCTGGGAGCTGCCCATCCATTATGGTTCACAAATCGCCGAACACGAAGCCGTGCGCACCGACGCCGGTATGTTTGACGTATCCCATATGCTCGTTACCGACGTAGCAGGCGCAAATGCCAAAGCCTTTTTCCGCAAATTGATCGCCAACGATGTCGCCAAACTCGCTTTTGTCGGCAAAGCCCTTTATTCCGCTTTGCTCAACGACAACGGCGGCGTGATTGACGACTTAATCGTTTACCGCACCAACGAGGCCGAAACCCAATACCGCATCGTGTCCAACGGCGCGACCCGAGAAAAAGACACGGCGCAATTTCACAAAGTCGGACAAGAGTTCGGCGTTGCCTTCAATCCGCGCTACGACCTCGGCATGCTTGCCGTACAAGGCCCGAAAGCCATCGAAAAACTCCTGACCGTCAAACCTGAATGGGCGGATGTCGTCCATAACCTCAAACCGTTCCAAGGCGCGGATTTGGGCAACGACTGGTTTGTCGCACGCACCGGCTATACCGGCGAAGACGGCGTTGAAGTGATTCTGCCGGGCACTGAAGCCGTCGCATTCTTCAAAGCCCTGCAAGCAGCAGGCGTACAGCCTTGCGGCCTCGGCGCACGCGATACCTTGCGCATGGAAGCCGGTATGAACCTCTACGGCAACGATATGGACGACAACACCAGCCCGCTTGAAGCAGGCATGGGTTGGACCGTTGACTTGAAAGACGAAAGCCGCGATTTCGTCGGCAAAGCCGCATTGCTGGCATTGAAAGAAAAAGGCGTTGCCGTCAAACAGGTTGGCTTGTTACTCGAAAAAGGCGGCATCCTGCGCGCGCATATGGAAGTGTTGACCGATAAAGGCCAAGGCGAAACCACCAGCGGCGTATTCTCTCCAAGTCTGAAACAATCCATCGCCATCGCACGCGTACCGAAAGACTTTGACGGCGATACCGCCAAAGTCCTGATTCGCGGCAAAGAAGTAGACGTACGCGTACTGAAGCTGCCGTTTGTCCGCAACGGTCAAAAACAGTTTGATTAATATCGGTTCAGACGGCCTTTATTTGTTAAGGGCCGTCTGAAAGCAGGTTTTAAGGAATTGTTATTTCCTATGAAAGCAACCTTTGGCAGTTTATTGTTGTTATTGATGTTATCGGCTTGCGCTTCGTCTGCCGGCGAGCGCGGATTGATGTTTTTCGATACAGAAGGAAAATCCCGTACTGCAACATTTATGAAAACCGTTGGCGGCAATGGAAAAATTGCCGGCGAGGTGATGATAGACGGGGAATATGCTCTTGATATTATCCGCATGAATAATGATTTGAGTATTGCCGTGCAAGATAATAAGGGTAGAAGCCGTGCTTCCGACCTGAAATCATTGTCGCAAACGAAATCATTTACTCTGTTTGCGTTCAGCCGTTATGCGGGCACAGTTGAAGTGGATAAAGTATCGGCAGTTACAGGCATTTGTGCAGATTACCGCAGCAAAGGCCTGAAGATTGCCGTTGCAGACAATATGAGTTCCAAACAAGGAATCGTTGTATTCCGCGCAAGCGGCGTAATGGCAAGTAACAAGCGCAAGATAAACGAAGTATATTTGGATTATTCTGCATCCCCTAAACTTCCTTCCGCCCAAAAGCAAAAATTGGAACAAGATAAAAACAATATGATTGCCGTCCATTACGGACGCTTGGAAGAATTAATCGCACGAGGTATCTGCGCACGCTAAGCTGAGCAGATGCCGTCTGAAAATAACCCCCTATCAATGGAGTATCAAACCATGAGCAACATCCCAGCAGAACTGAAATACGTTGCCAGCCACGAATGGCTGCGCCTTGAAGAAGACGGTACCATCACCGTCGGCATTACCCACCACGCGCAAGAGCTGTTGGGCGACATCGTGTTTGTCGAGCTGCCAGAAGTCGGCGCAAACCTGGCTGCCGAAGAGCAAGCCGGTGTGGTTGAGTCTGTAAAAGCCGCATCTGACGTATACGCTCCGATTGCAGGCGAAATCGTTGCCGTTAACGAAGATTTGCCAAGCGCTCCGGAAACTGCCAACAGCGATCCTTACGGCGCAGGCTGGTTCTTCAAAATCAAACCTGCCAACCCTGCCGATTACGACGGTCTGCTGACTGCCGAACAATACGCAGGCGAAGTAGCTTGATTTTTGCAAACATCCAAACAGGTTTTGCGCCTGTTTGATATTGCAGGTCTTAGGTCGTCTGAAAAATGCTTTCAGACGGCCTTTGTTTCAATTTCCCCTCAATAATTATGAATTACTGCGAATTTGTCGACACGCTTCCTGAAGATACGGACAACCCCAACAAACATTATCACGACACGCAATACGGTTTTCCGATTGAGGACGACAATGAATTGTTTGAGCGGCTGGTGTTGGAAATCAATCAGGCAGGATTGAGCTGGACGCTGATGCTGAAGAAGCAGCAGGCATTTCAGACGGCATTTAAAGGTTTTGACATCGATACGGTCGCCGCATTTGATGAAGCCGATATTGAGCGGCTGCTTGCCGATGCAGGCATCGTCCGCAACCGCCTGAAAATCAACGCAGCCATTTATAACGCGCGACAAATCAAACAAATACAGCAAGAGTACGGCTCATTCAAAAACTGGTTGGATACACACCATCCGCTCGACAAGGCTGAATGGGTGAAGTTGTTTAAAAAACATTTCAAATTTGTCGGCGGCGAAATAGTCGGCGAATTTCTGATGAGTACCGGCTACCTGCCCGGCGCGCATGTGGAAACCTGTCCGGTTTATAGGGAAATATTGGCATGTCGTCCAAAGTGGGCGGAGGCCGTCTGAAACAACATCTGCAAGAAAAAACAGTGTTGATATCGATAACACCGAAGGAGTAGAAATGAAACTATCTGAATTGTTCAACCCGAACGAATTTGCCGCGCGCCATTTGAGCTTTGGCGACGAGGCTGCGCTTTTGGAAGCGCTCGGCGAGAAGAGCATGGACGATTTTGTCGGCAATACCGTGCCGCAAAGCATCCGTATGCCGTCCGAACTCGATTTGCCTGAGGCTTTGACCGAGGCGGACGCGTTGGCGAAATTGAAAGGCATTGCGTCGAAAAACGTGATCAACAAATCCTATATCGGTTTGGGTTATTATCCGACCCGCGTTCCGAACGTGATTTTGCGCAACGTATTGGAAAATCCGGGTTGGTATACCGCCTACACCCCATATCAGGCGGAAATTGCCCAAGGTCGTTTGGAAGCTTTGTTGAACTTCCAACAAGTGTGTATCGATTTGACCGGTTTTCCTGTGGCAGGCGCATCTTTGTTGGACGAGGCGACTGCCGCCGCTGAAGCGATGGCAATGGCGCACCGCGTGGGCAAAGTGAAATCTGAGCGTTTCTTTGTGGATGCGCGCGTGTATCCGCAAACTTTGGACGTGATGAAAACCCGCGCCAAATATTTCGGTTTTGAACTGGTGGTCGGCGATTTTGCCCAAGCTGATGACGGCGAATACTTCGGCGCGCTGTTTCAATACGTTGGTAAAGACGGCGACGTGCAAGACTTGCAGGACGTTATCGGCCGTCTGAAAGCCAAAGGCACAATTGTGGCCGTTGCCGCCGACATCATGAGCTTGGTTTTGCTGAAGTCTCCGGCTGAATTGGGTGCAGATATTGCCTTGGGCAATACCCAACGCTTCGGTGTGCCGATGGGCTTCGGTGGTCCGCACGCTGCTTATTTCGCGTTTAAAGATGAGTTCAAACGTTCTGCCCCGGGGCGTATCATCGGCGTATCCAAAGACGCATCGGGCAAACCTGCCTTGCGCATGGCCTTGTCCACACGCGAGCAACACATCCGCCGCGAAAAAGCGACATCCAATATTTGTACCGCACAGGCATTGCTGGCGAACTTGGCCGGTATGTATGCCGTTTACCACGGTCCTGAAGGCGTGAAACGCATTGCCAACCGTATCCATGCGTTGGCTTCTGCCTTTGCCGATGCGCTGGTTTCAGACGGCCTGAATGTGGTTCACAAAGTCTTCTTCGATACCGTTACCGTCGATTTCGGCAGCAAAGAGAAAGCAGACCAAGTGTTTGCCGCTGCTTTGGCGTCGGGTTACAACCTGCGCCGCGTCAACGATACTCAAGTTGCGGCTGCATTCCATGAAACATCGGCATACGAAGATTTGGTTGATTTGTACCGCGCGTTTACCGGCAAGGATACGTTCGCATTTGCCGATGACGTCAAAGGCCGTCTGAATGCAGAATTGCTGCGTCAAGACGACATTCTGCAACATCCTGTGTTCAACAGTTACCACACCGAACACGAAATGTTGCGCTACCTGAAAAAACTCGAAGACCGCGACTTGGCGATGAACCGCAGCATGATTTCATTGGGCAGCTGTACCATGAAGCTCAATGCGACTGCGGAAATGTTGCCGATTACTTGGGCAGAGTTCACCGACATCCACCCTTACGCTCCTGAAGCGCAAACCGCCGGCTACCGCGAATTGCTTGCTGATATGGAAAACAGCCTGAAAGCCATCACCGGCTTTGACGCGATTTCCTTCCAGCCCAATTCCGGCGCGCAGGGCGAATACAGCGGCATGCTCTCCATCCGCCGCTATCAAGAAGCCAACGGCGAGGGACACCGCAACATCTGCCTGATTCCCAAATCCGCCCACGGCACCAACCCTGCGACTGCCGCTATGCTGGGTTTGAAAGTCGTCGTTGTCGATACCGACGAACACGGCAACGTCAACATCGACGATTTGAAAGCCAAAGCCGAGCAATACCGCGACGCTTTGTCCGCCATCATGATTACTTACCCGTCCACCCACGGCGTGTACGAAGAAGGCATCCGCGACATCTGCCGCATCATCCATGAAAACGGCGGACAGGTTTACATGGACGGCGCCAACCTCAACGCCCAAATCGGCATCATGCAGCCTGCCGAAGTCGGTGCGGACGTATTGCACATGAACCTGCACAAAACCTTCTGTATCCCTCACGGCGGCGGCGGTCCAGGCGTCGGCCCTATCGGTTTGAAAGCCCACCTTGCCCCGTTTGCACCGGGACACGCTTTGACCGACACCCACAGCGCCAGTGCCGATCAAACCGCCGTTGCTGCTGCGGCCTTCGGTTCTGCGTCCATCCTGCCGATTACTTGGATGTACCTGACCATGATGGGCAAACAAGGCATGGAACAGGCGACACGCTGGGCATTGCTCAACGCCAACTACGTTGCCAAACGCCTGAGTGAAGAATATCCGATTCTGTATACAGGCAAAAACGGCCGCGTCGCGCACGAATGTATCGTCGATTTGCGTCCGCTCAAAGCCGAAAGCGGCATCACAGAAACCGACATCGCCAAACGCCTGATGGACTATGGCTTCCACGCGCCGACGGTTTCCTTCCCTGTTGCCGGCACGCTGATGATCGAACCGACCGAGAGCGAAAGCAAAGCTGAACTCGACCGCTTCATCGCCGCCCTGAAACAAATTAAACAGGAAGTACTGAAAGTCGAGCGCGGCGAATGGCCGAAAGAGGACAATCCGCTGGTCAACGCTCCGCATACCGCCGCAGATGTAACCGGCGAATGGGCGCATCCGTACTCCCGCGAAGAAGCCGTCTTCCCATTGCCGTTCGTCCGCGAACACAAATTCTGGCCGAGTGTTAAACGGGTAGATGAAGTGTATGGCGACCGCAATCTGGTTTGCTCCTGCTTGCCGATTGACGCATACGAAGATTAAGCCTGAATAGGTTTAAAATTGAACAGGCCGTCTGAAAATGAAAATAGTTTTCAGATGGCCTTTTGTTTGTTAAGATATTCCGCCCGAGAACGTACATTTGTTTTTGGTAAAACAACAAATAAGGCATTCGGAAAGATAGACGGCGAATGCCTTTGTTTGCGGATAAAACCAAACTGCTCTCAACAACGATAAACACAAGGCCGTCTGAAAAACAGGAGGATATGATGGACGAACTTTTTATTCAAACGCTGACGATTGCCGGCTCAGATTCCGGCGGCGGCGCGGGCATACAGGCAGATTTGAAGACATTTCAGATGCGCGGCGTGTTCGGTACCAGCGTACTGACCGCGGTTACCGCACAAAATACTTTGGGCGTATCGGCAGTGCATCCGATACCGACCGACATGATTGCTGCGCAAATTGCCGCGATTCAGGAGGATTTCCAAATCCGTGCCTATAAAATCGGCATGTTGGGTACGGCGGAAATCATCGAATGCGTGGCGGAACAAACCGCCGAATGCGACTTCGGCAAACGCGTGTTGGATCCGGTCATGATTGCCAAAGGCGGAGCGCCGTTGTTGGAAAATTCAGCCGTTGAAGCCATGAAACGCCTGCTGTTGCCGCATACGGACGTATTGACCCCCAATCTGCCCGAAGCGCAGGCATTGACGGGTATCAATATTGAAAACCGCCAAGATGCGGAACGCGCCGCCAAAATTCTTCAGGATTGGGGTGTGAAAAATGTGGTAATTAAGGGTGGCCATCTTGCCGACAGCCAAAGCGAATATTGCACCGACTGGCTGTTTACGCCATACGAAACCATTGAGCTAAACAGCAAACGTTTCCCAACGCCGCATACGCATGGCACGGGCTGCACGTTTTCTGCCTGCATTACTGCCGAGTTGGCAAAAGGGTTTAGCGTGCCCGAGGCGGTTCAAACGGCAAAAAACTATATTGCCGCCGCCATTTCCCATCCTTTGGGCATCGGGGCAGGGCACGGGCCGGTCAACCACTGGGCGTATCGGGACGAATAATGCGTTCAGATCGATTGTAATTGATTGTATTTTTCAGACGGCCTGACTAGGTTTATCACTTGAAATTGTTTACAATATCGGATTAATGCTTTTACGGATAAAAAAGACACCATGCAAGTTACCTCAAAATGGATAGACGGAATGTGCTTCGTCGGTACAACGGCAAACGGACACAGCGTTGTGATGGAAGGCGCGGCGGCTGAAGGCGAAGTCAAACGCGGCCCCAGCCCGATGGAAATGCTGTTGTTGGGTGTAGCAGGCTGTTCCAGCATCGATGTCGTGATGATTGCCGAGAAACAACGCCAAAAAATCACCGACTGCCGTGCCGAAGTGACTGCCAAACGCGCCGACACCGCGCCGCGCGTGTTTACCGAAATCCATATCCACTTCAAAGTGTATGGTCGGGATTTGCAAGAAAGCGCGATCGAACGCGCCGTACAGATGTCTGCCGAAAAATATTGCTCCGCATCAATTATGTTGGGCAAAGCGGCAAAAATGAGCCACAGCTTCGAGATCGTCGAAACAGAATAGGGCGGTTTTCAAGGAAAAAGCCGGAGCGTGAACCGGCTACCCACAAAAAAAGCAGATATATTCACGCATTAACATGAATATATCTGCTTGCTTTTTATTCCTTTTTCTCTCTCTCTATCAGCCTTTATAACTTGGCTTGTTGATCTCATTGTGCAAGTTTCGTTTAACATTGTCAACAATTTTTAATTATATTTTAACCAACCCTGAAATATGCAGGTCTGCAAGCCATTGCGCCTCAACACAAATACTGGGGAAACATTATGGATTACGAAAATAATACCAACGTTGCGCCTGCAACTTCATCGCTTATTTTGGAAGAGCGTCACGATTCCGAACTTTTCCGCGTGTACGCATTGATTTTGGACGGGATTACCGACCATCTGCTGCTGCCGGGCAAAAAACTGACCGAGTCCGAGCTGTGCCGGCAAATGGTTTGTTCGCGCAATACCGTGCGTGGCGCATTATCGCTTTTGGCGCACGATAAAATCGTCGATTTGCAGCCCAACCGCGGCGCATTTGTCCATGTGCCGGACTTGAAAGAAATGAAAGACGTGTTCAACACGCGTATCGAAATGGAAAGCATGATTTTGAGCGTCCTTATCGATATGCCTGATTTGGAAACGCGTCTGCAACCGCTTTATGCCATGATTGAGCAAGAGGGCGCAGCCTCTGAAAGCGGCGACCGAGTGGGTTGGAACCGCCTGTCCAATGCTTTCCATGTCGAATTGGCGCGGCTGTTGGACAACGATGTCCTGTTTGAAATCATGAATACCTTGTGCGCGCGCTCTTCATTGATTGTGGCCGTTTCCGATCCGCTTCGCAAAGAAAAGCGCAACATCGATTCTAATTCGCACCATGAACACCGAGAAATCCTCGATTTGTTGCTGGCAGGCAAGCGCAACCGTGTGACCAAAGTCATGCGCCGCCACTTGGGCGCGTGCATGGAACGCTTGGAACAGAAACTTGAGATGTAATCGGTTTGACAATAAAAAGGCCGTCTGAAATATTCAGACGGCCATTGGTTTATCCCTACAAAACGAAACGCCATGAAACCCAAAATCCAAAGACACGAACATATCCTCAGCCTTGTCCGCGAACATAACTTTATGACGGTAGAAGAATTGGCGGCGAATTTGGATGTTACGCCGCAAACCATACGCCGCGATGTGCAGGAGTTGAGCGAGACCGGACAGCTCAAACGCTATCACGGCGGCGCATCTTTGGGCGACGTTTCAGTCGTAACGGCAGGGCAGGAGCGGCGCAACCATCAGCAGCAGGAAAAAAACGCCATTGCCCGTCTGATTGCTTCCACCATTCCCGACAATGCCTCGCTATTTATCAGCATCGGCACCACCATGGAAGCCGTCGCCGCCGAGTTGGTCAGACAGCGTAAAAACCTGCGGATTATCACCAACAATATCTACGCCGCCTCCATCACTGCGGCGCGTACCGACTACACGGTCATCATCGCTTCCGGCGTGGTCCGCCCATTGGACGGCGGTATTACCGGCGTGGCGACTGTCGATTTCATCAACCAATTCAAAGTCGACTATGCCATCATGAGTACCCACGGCATAGAAAACGACGGCTCGCTTTTGGATGACGATTACAAGGAAGTCAGCGTCATGCAGGCGATGGTGAACAATGCCCGCGTGCGCTATCTCGGTGTCGACCACAGCAAGTTCAACAGCAATGCCTTAGTCAGATTGGGCGATATCGGCGCATTTGATAAGCTGTTTACCGATCGCACACCATCTGCCGCCATGCAGAAAACCCTAAACGAGCGCGGCGTGGCGTGGCAGGTTGCCGACCCTGTATCAAAGTAGCCAAGTCGGGTACAATTGAGCCATCATTCCATTCCTTTCAGACGGCCTGATTGAATGCTCAGGCCGTCTGAAAACAGAAAATCATTTTCCCATCAAAGAAATACTATGTTGAATAAAGACCAATTCGCGGACAACCACTTTATCCGCACCATTATCGATGAAGACCTCAAAAGCGGTAAACATACAGCCATCCAAACCCGTTTCCCGCCCGAGCCGAACGGCTATTTGCACATCGGCCACGCTAAATCTATCTGCTTGAACTTCGGTTTGGCTTATATTTATGACGGCTTGTGCAACCTGCGTTTTGACGATACCAATCCTGAAAAAGAAAACGACGAATACGTCAACGCCATCAAAGAAGACGTTGAGTGGTTGGGCTTTCATTGGGCGGGCGAGCCGCGTTTTGCCTCCAACTATTTCGACCAGCTTTACGACTACGCCGTCGGTTTAATCAAAGACGGCAAAGCGTATGTCGATGATTTGACGCCCGAAGAAATGCGCGAATACCGCGGTACGCTGACCGAAGCAGGCAAAAACAGCCCTTACCGCGACCGCAGTATCGAAGAAAACCTCGACCTGTTCACACGCATGAAGAACGGCGAGTTTCCAGACGGCAGCAAAACCCTGCGTCTGAAAATCGACATGGCTTCAGGCAACATCAATATGCGCGACCCCGTCATCTACCGCATCCGCCGCGCCCATCACCACAACACCGGCGACAAATGGTGCATCTACCCGATGTACGACTATACGCATTGCATTTCCGATGCCATCGAAGGCATCACGCATTCCTTGTGTACACTCGAATTTGAAGCACACCGCCCGCTGTACGACTGGGTGTTGGACAACATCCCCGCGCCGCACGCCACGCGTCCGCGCCAATACGAGTTTTCCCGTTTGGAGCTTTTATATTCCATCACGTCCAAACGCAAGCTGAACCAACTGGTTTCAGACGGCCACGTTGCCGGCTGGGATGATCCGCGTATGCCGACCATTTCCGGTATGCGCCGCCGCGGCTACACGCCTGAAGGCCTGCGCCTGTTTGCCAAACGCGCCGGTATTTCCAAATCTGAAAACATCGTCGATATGAGCGTGTTGGAAGGTGCCATTCGCGAAGAGTTGGAAAACTCCGCTCCGCGCCTGATGGCGGTTTTGAATCCGCTCAAGGTGACCCTGACCAACTTTGAAGCGGGTAAAACCCAAAGCCGACGTGCCGCGTTCCATCCGAACCACGAAGAAATGGGCGATCGTAAAGTGCCTATTTCACAAACCATCTACATCGAAGCCGACGACTTTGCCGAAAATCCGCCCAAAGGCTTTAAACGCCTGATTCCCGGCGGCGAAGTACGCTTGCGTCACGGCTATGTGATTAAGTGCGATGAAGTAGTAAAAGACGAGGCAGGCAATGTGGTTGAACTCAAATGCAGCATCGACCACGATACCTTGGGCAAAAATCCCGAAGGCCGTAAAGTCAAAGGCGTGATTCACTGGGTGTCTGCCGAACACGCCGCCGAAATCAAAGTCCGCCTCTACGACCGCCTCTTTACCGTCGAGCGTCCCGATGCCGTGCGCGGCGAAGACGGCAACTACCTACCGTTTACCGATTTCCTCAATCCAGAATCCATCAAGGAAATCACCGCCTACGCCGAGCCTGTCGCAAAAGATTTGCCGGCGGAGAGCCGTTGGCAGTTTGAACGCATCGGCTACTTCGTCACCGACCGCAAAGACCACAGCAAAGACACGCCGGTGTTTAACCGCACGGTAACGCTGAAAGATTCTTGGCAGCCTAAGTAATCTGTTTGCAGTCGCTATATTGAAGGCCGTCTGAAAACGTGAAATCCGGTTTTCAGACGGCCTTTGTCGATAAAGGGATGAGATGGAACGTTATTCTGTACATTTGAAACTGCTGGGAATGGCAGTGTTGTGGGGCGCATCCTGGCCGATGGGGCGTATGCTCGGGCAGTCGCTGCCGCCGCTGACGGGCGGGGCGGTTCGGTTTGTACTGGCTTCGGTTTTGTTGTTGGGCTGGTTGTTTGCGCGCAGCAGGTTTGTAACTTTGGCGGCTTTGTCGGCACGGCAATGGCTGGGCTTGACTGCAGCCGCTTCCGTCGGCGTGTGCGGCTATGCGGTGTTTTTTATGTTGGGTTTGCAGACTATGCCGGCAGGCAAGGCAGCGGTGGTCGTGGCGGTGAATCCGGTATTGACACTGCTGTTGGCAACTTGGTTTTTCGGCGAGCGTTTAAATGTGAAGATTTTGGCGGGCATGCTGCTGGCGGTCGGCGGTGCCATTATGGTGGTAACGCAAGGGCAACCGTTGACAGTGTTATCGGGCGGCATCAAGGCAGGAGAGTGGCTGATTTTCGGCTGCGTGGTTTGTTGGGCGGCTTATACTTTAATTGGTCGCGCGGTTTTGCGTGGGATAGACGCGCTGACGGTAACGACGGCAACGTCGTTCATTGGTGCGTTGATGTTGTCGGTGGTGGCGTTGTGGATGGACGGAATGCCGTTTGAGGCAATAGCGGCAATGGATGGACGCGGTTGGACAGCCTTGGCGTGGCTGGTCATCGGTGCGACGGTATTGGCCTATGCGTGGTATTTCGAAGGCGTAAAGACTTTGGGCGCAGGCAGCGCGGCGGCGTATATTACGCTCGTGCCGATTTTTGGCGTGCTGTCTTCGGCGTGGTTTTTGGGCGAACCGTTGCATATTTCGCTGGTTGCGGGTTGTGCGGCGGCGGTCGGCGGCATGACGCTGATGCGGTACGGGCAAAAGGCTGTCTGAAGTTGGGTAAATACTCGGATTTTGGTCGATAGGGTTGCGATTGCCAAGCTGTTGCCGGCCATAATCTTATTGCAGGATAAAATCAAGTCACGGCTTTAGTGTTCGATTTAAAAATTTGACACCCTGCCTCCAACTGCCTAAAATTCAACTTTCTCAAAAATCTACCGTATCCTGCGGCACGATTTCATCCTTTCAGACGGCCTTTGTGCCATCTCTCTGATACCATTCAAAATATATCAATACTATGCACGTTTCAGAACTCCAAACCCTCCACATTTCCAAACTCTTGGAAATGGCAGAAGAACATGGCATTGAAAACGCCAACCGTTTCCGCAAACAAGACCTCGTTTTTGCCATCGTCCGCCAGATGATGAAGCAAAATGTCAGCTTTACCTGTTCCGGTACACTCGAAATCCTGCCCGACGGCTTCGGTTTCCTGCGCAGCGCAGATACTTCTTACCTTGCCGGCCCTGACGATATTTATGTTTCGCCCACACAAATCCGCCGCTTCAATCTGCACACCGGCGACACCATCGAAGGCAGCGTGCGCGTACCTAAAGACAACGAGCGTTATTTTGCGCTTGTCCGTCTCGATACCATCAACGGCGATCAGCCCGAAGTCTGCAAACACAAAATCCTCTTTGAAAACCTCACGCCTTTATTCCCAACCGAACAATTCAAACTCGAGCGCGACATCAAAGCTGAAGAGAATCTGACCGGCCGCGCCATCGACTTGGTTTCCCCAATCGGTAAAGGCCAACGTGCATTGTTGGTGGCGCCGCCTAAAACCGGTAAAACCGTGATGTTGCAAAACATTGCCCACGCCATTACCGCCAATTATCCCGATGTCGAGCTGATTGTCCTGTTGATTGATGAGCGTCCGGAAGAAGTGACCGAAATGAGCCGTTCTGTACGCGGCGAAGTGGTTTCCTCTACGTTTGACGAGCCTGCGCAACGCCATGTACAAGTGGCCGAGATGGTGATTGAAAAAGCCAAACGCATGGTTGAACACAAAAAAGACGTGGTCATCCTGCTGGATTCGATTACCCGTTTGGCGCGCGCCTACAATACCGTCGTGCCGACTTCGGGCAAAATTCTGACCGGTGGTGTTGATGCCAACGCTTTGCACCGTCCGAAACGCTTCTTCGGTGCAGCGCGTAATGTGGAAGAGGGCGGTTCGCTTACCATTATTGCGACAGCACTTGTTGAAACCGGCAGCCGCATGGACGACGTGATTTACGAAGAGTTCAAAGGTACGGGCAATATGGAATTGCACCTTGACCGCCGCATGGCAGAAAAACGCCTGTTCCCGGCCATCAGCATCAATAAATCCGGTACGCGCCGCGAAGAATTGCTGGTGCCGAACGATCAGTTGCAACGCATGTGGCTCTTGCGCAAATTCCTGCATCCTATGGACGAAATCGAAGCGACCGAGTTTTTGGTAGGCAAACTCAAAGACTCCAAAAACAATGACGATTTCTTTGAATTGATGCGCGGTAAATAAGCATAAGGCCGTCTGGACATGTTTCAGACGGCCTTTACTTTGCTTGAGGAATCTTTATGACCATCCGAATGAATTGGCAAAACTTATTGTCCACCCAACGCTTCAGTACCAAAAACGGCGAAATTGTGCCGACCGTTACCCCTTCGACTCAGGAAGGCGCCGATGCCTTGCGTACGGATTTTCACATCGACTACGACCGAGTCGTTTTTTCCGGAGCCTTCCGCCGCCTTGGCCGTAAAACGCAGGTGCATCCGCTGGCGCAACACGATTTGACGCACAACCGCCTGACGCACAGCGTTGAAGTTGCCAGCGTGGGCAGGAGTTTGGGCAACCGCGTGGGCGTGATGTTGCACAACGGCGGTTTTCTGCCGCAGGGCAATACACCCAGCGATATTGGTGCCGTGGTGCAGGTTGCCTGTTTGGCGCATGATTTGGGCAATCCGCCATTTGGTCATACCGGCGAAGATGCTTTGCGCGATTGGTTCAGACGGCCTGAACATCAAATTTATCTGAATACATTGAACGAAGCGGAACGCAACGATATTCAAACCTATGAAGGCAATGCGCATAGCCTGCGTATCGTCGCCAGCCTTGAAATGTATCCGGAGGCGGGCGGAATGCGCCTGACTGCGGCAGCCATTGGCGCATTGCTGAAGTATCCGTGGACAACGCAACATCCAAACGGCAGAAAGAAATTCAATATTTATCAAACCGAGTTGCCGTTTATCCGTCAAGTTGCCGATGAATTGGGGCTGGTTTCCGCAGGAGCAGACAGCTGGGCGCGCCATCCTTTGTCTTATTTGATGGAGGCCGCCGACGATATTTGCTATGCCTTGCTGGACTTGGAAGATGCCGTCGAATTGGATTTGCTCACGGATACGGAAGTGGAGAGTATCTTGTCCGAGCTGACCTTTGCTGAAAGCGCATGGCACGCCAGCTCCAGCCGTCAGCGTTGCGCCATGTTGCGCGGCATTGCGATCGGCAAGGCGATTGATGATGTCGCGCAAACCTTTATGCTGCATCAGTCTGACTTGTTGGACGGAACATTCAAAGGCAAAGACCTGCTTGCTCTGTGTAGCCCGCAAGTGCAAAACACTTTAGCAAAAGCAAAAGAATTGGCGCAAACACGGATTTTCCGCCATCACACCAAGCTCTTGACCGAGATCGCCACGTTCCCATGTTT
This sequence comes from Neisseria subflava, assembly GCF_003044645.1. Lineage (GTDB taxonomy): Bacteria > Pseudomonadota > Gammaproteobacteria > Burkholderiales > Neisseriaceae > Neisseria > Neisseria subflava_B. Next base: position 181,661 of record NZ_POXL01000002.1, on the reverse strand, counting down.
AGGCTCCATCTTGGATTTACTCGTCCCTGCCGCTTATGCCCTGATTGCTGAAAAACAGTTGGCAACGCGTCAGTCTTTGGCGTTGGAATTATTGAAAAAGCACAATCCGATTCTTCCTGAAGACAGTCTGTATCAGGCCTATATGAAAATTTTGGATTTTGTCGGCGGCATGACCGATAACTCCGCCGCTAAAATGGCGCAGGATTTGTCAGGAGTAGGGATTTTGCGTTAATTTTATATTATTTTATTTCAATTAGTTAATTAAAAATATAAAAAATATCTGCGAAAAGAGTAGACAGGTTTCAGTAAAGCCTATATTATTCGGTCTTCTTGATTCACAACGCACTGGCGAAGTGATGAGGATGCACCCGTAGCTCAGTTGGATAGAGTATCTGGCTACGAACCAGAGGGTCGGGCGTTCGAATCGCTCCGGGTGCGCCACAAGATTTATCTGCGCCCATCGTCTAGCGGTTAGGACATCGCCCTTTCACGGCGGTAACCGGGGTTCGATTCCCCGTGGGCGTGCCAGTTTTCAAAAAAACGCAATCTATTTTAGATTGCGTTTTTTTATTGCATTTACTGTTTGTGTTCTAAGGCCGTCTGAAACGCTCAGCAAATCCAGAGGCAGAAGTGTGTAAAATAAATTGCTCAGGCTTTTTGTCTATATGCGCTTTTCAATCTCATTTTACCATTGTCAAAACCTAATTTATTGACAACAGTATTCATCTTAAAAATTCCCAAACCTGAATTTACATGATTTCATATTTATAATTTATTGATTTTAGAAAATAAAAATATTTATTTGAACTTTTCTTAAAAAATGCCGTCTGAGATAAAGACAAGACGGAATATCTCTGTTAATGTGTAAATGTCAGCCGGCGTTTGCCGGTTTTTTATTGAAACCATTTGGGAGTCAATTATGAATATGAATGTTAAATTAATCGTTCCTGCCGTTTTGGCGGCTGTTGCCCTGACTGCATGTAGCAGCGGTTCTAAAGCCAAACCTGAAGCTAAAGCTGCGCCTACTGCGCAACAACAAACTCAAGCTCAGGCTCAACAAGCTCAAGCTCCAGTGCCTAATACTTTGAAAGTAGACTCTATCGACGGTACTAAAGAAGTTCACTACAAATGCGGTAAAGACGGCAAAGAGCCTCTGAGCGTAATGTACGGCTTCAAAGGCAACGAAGTTGTTGCTGCACAAGTAAAATACAAAGGCCAAGTAACTGAAAACTTGTTCCGTATCACTGACAGCAGCAAAGATGTAAACGCATTCTGGGGCGGCAATGTCGCTTGGGTTGCTGAAGCAGCTACTGCAGCCAACGTAGACAAAGTTGACGGCAACATGCTGACTATCCGCGGTACTACCGAAGTAAACGGCAAACAAGAAGTGGTTGATCAAATCGTTACCCGCTTCTGCGCATTGGACAAAGGCGCGAAAGCTGTCGCTAAACCTGCTGCTAAAAAAGCGAAAAAATAATCTTTTACCAACAGCTTTAAACGCTGGGTAAAATAAAACAGGCCGTCTGAAAACTTTTTAGACGGCCTGTTCTTTTGAGTGATTTAACCCAAGAACCAGAATTTCAATGCCCACAACACGGCGACAATCCATACCATAGGCGGTACGTCTTGGGTGCGGTTGCATAAGAGTTTGATGAGTGCGTAGCTGATAAAGCCAAACGCAATACCGTCGGCAATCGAGTAGGTAAACGGCATGAAGACGATGGTTAGGAATGCTGGTGCGGCTTCGGTCATGTCGTCCCAATCGATTTCGCGCGCGCTGCGCAACATTTGCGCGCCAACATAGAGCAAGGCGGGAGCGGTAGCGAATGCTGGAATGCTTTGAACCAGCGGTGAGAAAATCAGACAGGCCAGCATCAGTACACCGACGGTAACGGCAGTCAGGCCGGTACGGCCACCGGCAGAAACGCCTGCTGCGCTTTCAACGTAAGGGGTAGTGGAAGAAGTACCCAGGGCGGCGCCTGCAACGATGGCGGTTGAGTCGGCAAGTAGGGCGCGTTTCAAACGCGGCAGTTTGCCGTCTTGCAACAGGCCTGCGCGGTGGGAAACGCCGACCAATGTACCGGTAGAGTCAAACAGGTCAACCAGGAAGAATACAAAAATCACGCTGACCATGCTGACGGTGAACAAGCCTTTGAAGTCCATCTGCATAAAGGTTGGCGCAATGCTCGGAACTTCGCCGACCACGCCTTTGAACTCGCTCAAGCCCAAGATGGTGGAGACGGCAGTCAGCGTCAAAATGGTAATGATGATGGAGCCTTTAACGCGAAAATGGCCAAGTGCAACCACCATGACAAAGCCTGCCATCGCCAGTAGGGCGGTAGGCTGGTGGATGTCGCCCAAGCCGACCAATGTTGCAGGATTGGCCACAATCACGCCTGCGCCTTTGAGTGCAATCAATGCCAAGAAGAGGCCGATGCCTGCGGCAATCGACATTTTCAAGCCCATAGGCAGGGCGTTGACCAGCATTTCACGCACTTTAAAGAAGCTGAACAGGATGAAAATAATGCCTGAAATGAAAACGGCACCCAAAGCCACACGCCAGTCCACGCCCATGCCTTTGACGACGGCAAAGGTGAAGTAGGCGTTCAAACCCATGCCCGGAGCGAGGGCAATCGGGTAGTTGCCGACAAAGCCCATCACGAAACAGCCGATGGCGGAGGCGATACAGGTGGCCACAAATACTGCGCCCATATCCATGCCGGTTTCGCCCAAAATCAGAGGGTTGACGATAATGATATAGCACATGGCGAGGAAGGTTGTCACACCGGCCATAATTTCCGTGCGGACGTTGGTCTGATTGGCGTTGAGGTTGAATAATCTTTCCAAAACGCTTTGATTTGAAGAACTCATTCGAGATATTCCTTTGGGAAAGCCGTTCAAGGACGGAATCAGCGGATTTAACTGCCGGAAGCTCGGATTTTTGCCTTAACTTCTCAACAGATAAGGGAATTTTCGGGCGGTATTATACTGAAAAGCCTTTTGTTCGGGTAATAAAAATACATGAATCAGATAATGCCGGGCCAAGCCAAGATAAAGGCCGTCTGAACAGTTTCAGACGGCCTTTGTTTGTGTGTGCTTATACCGGTTTGCCTTTCAGGGAGAAAGTGTAGGCTTCGGTGATTTCCAAATCGATCATTTGGTTGATCATATCGGGTGTGCCGGTAAAGTTGACCACGCGGTTGTTGGCGGTACGGGCTTGCAGTTGGTCAGGGTCTTTTTTGGAGATACCTTCAACCAAGCAGCGTTGAACCGTGCCGACCATGGTTTGGTTGATGCGCGCGGTTTCGGCTTCGATGACTTCGTTCAAAGCTTCGAGGCGGCGCACTTTTTCTTCGTGCGGCGTGTCGTCGTGCAGGTTGGCGGCAGGCGTGCCGGGGCGCGGACTGTAAATAAAGACGAAGCTCAAGTCGAAGGCGATGTCTTTGACCAGTTTCAAGGTTTGCTCGAACTCGCGCTCGGTCTCGCCCGGGAAGCCGACGATAAAGTCAGAGCTGAGGCACAAATCAGGACGGATGGCACGCAGCTTGCGGATGATGGATTTGTATTCCAAGGCGGTGTAGCCGCGTTTCATCGCGCTCAATACGCGGTCGGAACCGCTTTGAATCGGCAGGTGCAGGTGGGAAACCAGCTTGGGCAGGTCGCGGTAGCACTCGATAATCGCGTCGGTAAATTCGCGCGGATGGCTGGTGGTAAAGCGCAGGCGTTCGATGCCGGGGATTTCGTGGACGATGCGCAACAAAGTGGCAAAGTCGCAGATTTCGCCGTTTTCCATTTCGCCGCGATAGGCATTGACGTTTTGGCCTAAGAGGTTGATTTCTTTAACGCCTTGTTGTGCCAAACCGGCAATCTCGGTCAATACGTCGTTGAGCGGTCGGGAGAATTCTTCGCCGCGGGTATAAGGGACGACGCAATAAGAGCAGTATTTGGAACAGCCTTCCATGATGGAAATGAACGCCGAACCGCCTTCTACGCGCGCAGGCGGCAGGTGGTCGAATTTTTCGATTTCGGGGAAGGAAATGTCGATTTGAGACAGGCCGGTGGTTTCTTTGTCGACGATGAGTTTGGGCAGGCGGTGCAGCGTTTGCGGGCCGAAAACCACGTCCACATACGGAGCGCGTTTGACGATGTTTTCGCCTTCTTGAGAGGCAACGCAGCCGGCAACGCCGATGATGAGGTCGGGATTTTTTTCTTTGAGCGGGCGTACGCGGCCTAAGTCGGAGAAGACTTTCTCTTGCGCTTTTTCACGCACGGAGCAGGTGTTGAACAAGATGATGTCGGCGTCGTCAGGTTGGGTAACCTGTTCGATGCCGCCGTGTTCTTCGGCGAGGACAGACAGCATTTTTTCGCTGTCGTACTCGTTCATTTGGCACCCGAAGGTGCGGATAAATACTTTTTTCATGGTTTGTTTTGATTGATTTGCTTGTTGTAAAAGGGTTCAGACGGCCTGTGAAATACTCGGGCCGTCTGAAAAATTATTCTTCCGCCTTTTTCTGCTTTTTGGCGTGTTCGATGAACCTGTCGGCTTCGGCGTCGGTCAAAATCCAGATTTCGCGGACGAGGCGGCTCTCTTCGTTGTATTTGAACGCAACGGCTTTGCCGGTTTGATTCAGTAGGCGACCCATAGGGATGAAACGGTCGTTTTCATCGTGGATTTTGGTAAAGCGCGTGATTTGCAGTTTGGCCGCGTTGCCGTCCACAATGCCCAAGGTCAGCAGGCGCGTCCAAGAAAAACCGCCTTTGCTGACTTTCAGATAAGGCAAATCGACAGTCTTTAAGACGGCCACGTCCATATCGTCAGGCAGGCTGCGTTGTGCATGGACGAGGGAGGACGCCAAAAGGGCGAGGCTGAGTATGAATCCGCGTAACATGATGCTTTTCTTTTATTGTTTCAATAGGTCGCGGATTATAGCACAAGCAGGAAAAATGTGGATAGAGTGTTTGTTTTTAAAGAATAATTTTGATTTTGCGCCCGATTCTTATTTTGAAGCTTGGGCCGTCTGAAAAGGATTTGGTGTTAAAATGGCACCGATTTGATTTTCAGACGACCTCTTACGAAAGAATTGACCATGAACCGTAATGAAAGCTTGTTCAACCGCGCCAAAGCCATTATTCCCGGCGGCGTAAACTCTCCTGTGCGCGCATTCGGCAGCGTTGGCGGCGTACCGCGCTTTATCAAAAAGGCAGAAGGCGCGTATGTTTGGGACGAAAACGGCACGCGTTATACCGACTATGTCGGCTCTTGGGGCCCTGCGATTGTCGGCCATGCCCATCCCGAAGTCATTGAAGCCGTGCGCGAAGCAGCATTGGGCGGTTTGTCGTTTGGTGCGCCGACTGAAGGCGAAATTGTCATTGCCGAAGAAATCGCTAAAATCATGCCGTCCGTCGAGCAGCTGCGCCTTGTCAGCTCCGGCACGGAAGCAACGATGACCGCCATCCGTCTGGCACGCGGTTTTACCGGACGCGACAAAATCATCAAGTTTGAAGGCTGCTACCACGGCCATTCCGACAGCCTGTTGGTTAAAGCAGGCAGCGGTCTGCTGACGTTTGGCAATCCTTCTTCCGCCGGTGTGCCTGCCGACTTTACCAAACATACTTTGGTACTCGAGTACAACAATATCGCCCAACTGGAAGAAGCCTTTGCCCAAAGCGGCAATGACATTGCCTGTGTGATTTTGGAGCCTTTTGTCGGCAATATGAATCTGGTTAGGCCGTCTGAAGCCTTTGTCAAAGCCTTGCGCGAATTGACTGAAAAACACGGTGCCGTGTTGATTTACGACGAAGTGATGACCGGTTTCCGCGTGGCGTTGGGCGGAGCGCAATCTTTGCACGGCATCAAGCCTGATTTGACCACCATAGGCAAAGTGATCGGCGGCGGTATGCCTTTGGCGGCGTTCGGCGGCCGTAAAGACATTATGGAATGTATTTCCCCGTTGGGCGGCGTGTATCAGGCAGGTACATTGTCCGGCAATCCGATTGCGGTTGCCGCCGGTTTGAAAACGCTGGAAATCATTCAGCGCGAAGGATTCTATGAAAACCTGACTGCCCTGACCCAACGCCTTGCCAACGGTATTGCCGATGCGGCTAAAGCACATGGCGTTAAATTTACGGCGGACAGCGTGGGCGGTATGTTTGGTTTGTATTTTGCCAGCCATACGCCGCAAAACTACGCCGACATGGCGCGTTCCAATATCGACGGTTTCAAACATTTTTTCCACGGTATGCTCGACCGCAATGTCGCATTCGGCCCGTCAGCTTACGAAGCCGGTTTTGTTTCCGCCGCGCATACGCCTGAGCTGATTGACGAAACCATTGCTGTGGCACACGAAGTGTTCAAAGAAATGGCAAAATAAAAGCTTAAGCTGTCATGTGAAAAAAGGCCGTCTGAAAAATATTCAGACGGCCTTTCGCTATTTTAAATAAATGTTTGATTATGCTTCTTCAGCTTTGCTGCGGATAATCAGCAGAGGCAGGTGGCTTTGACGCATTACGGTCTCGGCGAAGCTGCCCATCAGCAGGTGCATCAGGCCGGTGCGGCCGTGTGTGCCGAGTACCAGCAGGTCTGCGCCGTTGTTGTCGGCGTAGTCAACCAAGTCTTGCGCCATTTCGCGCGCGCCTTTGTTGGCAACCAACAGGTGTTTCACGATGTTTTCAACGCCGCTTTCACGCGCTGTTTTTTCTGCGAAATCCAAAACTTCGTTACCTTGAGCCACTGCGGCGGCTTCGTAGCTTTCGTGTTGCAGGAATTCAGGAGCCAAAGCCATGTATTCGGCAGGGTTGGCAACGTGAACCAAAGTCAGTTGGGCTTTGTTGAGGCTTGCCAGTTCGGCAGCGTGTTTCAATGCATTGAGGGAAGTCTCGCTACCGTCAACGGCTACAACCAGATGTTTGTACATATTTATTCTCCTTTTGCGCCGAGTAGCGGCACTTTCGTTTAATATGAAATCAGAACTTGTCTGAATGTGAAACGATTATAAACTCTTTCGGGCAGGTACAACAGCCCATCTGCTTTCAAGTATAATGTCTGTCCGAATCGCCTGTCGCGTTTTTCATTAATTTATTGATATATCACAAGGTTACTTATGCAGGACGCCGCTTTTCTTTCTTCGCGCCGCTTTGGCGGCATTGCCAGACTTTACGGAGACGAAGCACTGGCGCGCTTTTCGCGTGCGCATGTGTGCGTGGTCGGTGTCGGCGGCGTCGGCTCGTGGGCGGTGGAGGCTTTGGCGAGGAGCGGTATCGGTCGTTTAACGCTGATTGATTTGGACAACGTCGCCGAGTCCAATGTCAACCGCCAGTTGCACGCTTTGACCGATGATTTCGGTAAGGCAAAAGTTACCGCTTTGCGCGAACGCATTGCCCAAATCAATCCGCAATGCGAAGTGACGGAAATTGAAGATTTTGTTACCGAAGACAATCTGGACGAGCTTTTCAGACGGCCTTTTGACTTTGTCATCGACGCCATCGACCAAATCCGTGTCAAAGCGGCGATGGCGGCGTATTTCGTGCAACATAAACAACCGTTTATTATCAGCGGCGGCGCGGGCGGACAGAAAAATCCGGCGTTGATTCAAACCGCTGATTTGAGCCGTGTTACCCACGACCCGTTGCTTTCCAATTTGCGCTATACCTTGCGCAAACGCTACGGCTTCAGCCGCAATATCAAAGAAAAAATGCGCGTGCCTTGCGTTTATTCAACCGAGAATATTACGCCGCCGCAATCCGGCGAAGCGTGTTCGACCGATGCTGCGCCGCAAGGTTTGTCCTGCGCGGGCTACGGCGCGAGTATGCTGGTAACGGCTTCGTTTGGATTGTATTGTGCACAGGCTGCGCTGGAGCATATTGCGGGGCGGAAGTGAGGGGTAGGGGAAGATGGTTAAAAGCCGATTTTTTAAAGCCTACTTTATCGCCAGCCTGATTTATGCGGTGTGGTTCGGCGTATTGATGTATGCTGTCGATCCGATGTTTCTCGATGTGATGGAATGCAATACGCTGCCGGGCGATTATTTGTGTGTGCAAAGCGGTTATAACCGCCCATTCACCACTTTTCTTTATCCGTTTCTGTCTGTCGTGATATTCAGCCTTTTACACGCCGGTATCATGAAATGGCGCAAACGCCGTTCGGTCAAAATGATTTGGTTTTTGGTCGGTTGCGAAAGTTTGCTGTTGTTGGCTTTGATGGTGGCGATGCTTGCGAGGGATGGTTTTGTGTTGTCCCGAGATATCGGTTCGGTACTGACGGGTTCAGTTTTTGCCAGCCTGCCACTGTTGGGGATGGCCTTGGCCCAGACCTTTGCCGTCGCTATTGTTTCTTTGCAAATCAATCGTAAAAAACGTTGATTTTTATATTAAAAACGGGTCGTTCTCGTTTCAGACGGCCTTTTGTTGATGAAACTTCTTACTAAACTTAAAAAGAAAAAGACCCTTTAACCATGCCTTCAGAACACCTTATTTCTTCCACTGCCGCAACGCCGTCTGAACATACCGTTGCGTGGGTGTTCGGTCAGCCTGTCACCGATGTGCCGCAGGATTTGTTTATTCCGCCTGATGCGTTGAAGGTGGTATTGAGCAGCTTCCAAGGGCCGTTGGATTTGCTACTGTACCTTATCCGCAAGCAAAATATCGATGTCCTCGATATTCCGATGGTGAAGATTACCGAGCAGTATCTGCACTATATTGCCCAAATGGAAGCGTATCAGTTTGATTTGGCGGCGGAATACCTGCTGATGGCGGCGATGTTGATTGAAATTAAATCGCGCCTACTGTTGCCGCGTCCTGAAGAAGTTGAGGATGAAGAGGCAGATCCGCGTGCCGAGTTGGTGCGCCGTCTGTTGGCTTACGAACAGATGAAACTGGCGGCTCAGGGTTTGGACGCATTGCCGCGTGCCGGACGTGATTTTGTTTGGGCGTATTTGCCACTGGAAATTGCGGTCGAAGAGAAATTGCCGGAAGTGTACGTTGCCGATTTGACGCAGGCTTGGTTGGGTATTTTGTCGCGTGCCAAGCATACGCGCAGTCATGAAGTGGTGCGGGAAACCATTTCCGTGCGCGCACAGATGACGGCGATTTTGCGCCGTTTGAACGAAAGCGGTATCAGCAAATTCAGCGATTTGTTTAAGCCGGAGCAGGGCGCGACATATGTGGTGGTCAATTTTATTGCATTGCTGGAATTGGCTAAAGAAGGCTTGGTGCGTATCGTGCAGCCGGAAAATTATGGCGAAATCGAAATCAGCCTGAAAGACGGTTTGGAAACAAACGAAGCCGAAATGCTTTCAGACGGCCTTGAAGCCGATGAAACTGATAACGAAAATTTGAAAAAAGAGAACTAAAATGAATTCGACGACAAGTCATAACAAAGCTTCTTTATGGGCGGTGGGCTTAATGCTGTTTGCCCTGTTTTTTGGGGCGGGAAACCTGATTTTTCCTGCTTTTTTGGGACAGCAGGCCGGCGAAAACTGGCTTTCGGCAATGTTCGGCTTTTTGTTGACCGGGGCGGGGTTGCCATTGCTGGGCGTGATTGCCGTCGGCTATTCCGGCTCGCGCGATGTGGAAGCGCTGGCTTCCCGTGTTGCGCCTTGGTACGGCGTGACTTTTGCCGCCGCGCTTTATCTGGCAATCGGCCCCTTGTTTGCCATGCCGCGTACAGCAACGGTATCTTTTGAAACTGCAATTTCTCCTTTCATTGATGAATCTTGGAAAAATATCGCATTGGCTGTATTCAGCCTGGTGTTTTTCGGCATGACTTATTGGCTGTCGATTTCTCCGGGTAAGCTGGTTGACCGTATCGGTAAAATCCTCACGCCTGTTTTGTTGTTGTCAATTGCGATATTGGTCGGCTATGCCGCCATTAACCCGATGGGCGTGCCGCAGGCGGCGCAAGGCGATTTTGCCACTCATCCGTTGGTTAAAGGCATTTTGGAAGGCTATGGCACCATGGACGCGCTGGCTTCGCTGGTGTTTGCCATTATAGTCATTGATGCCGTTCGCGCCATGGGCGTGGACAACCGCGCGGACTTGCTGAAGACAACGACGATTTCCGGTGTGTTGGCGGCTTCTTGTTTGGCAGTGGTTTACCTGTTTATCGGCTATATGGGCGCGACAGGTGTGGCAGGTATCGGCTTGCAGGAAAACGGAGCGTCGGTTTTATCTAAAACCGCACAGCACTATTTCGGTACGGCCGGTATTGTGTTGCTTGGCGTCATGGTGCTGCTTGCCTGTCTGAGTACGGCGGTTGGCTTGATTACTTCATGCGCCGAATATTTCAACCGTCTTTGCCCGGGTATTTCTTATAAAATCTTTGTGATACTGAATACGGTGGTATCTATCCTGTTGGCCAACAAAGGCCTGTCAGCGATTTTGCAGTTTTCCATCCCTATGTTGATGCTGTTGTATCCGCTGACCATCGTCATCATTCTGCTGGCCTTGACGGATAAATTATTTGGCGGCGGCCGTATTGTTTATTTCTGTACCATGATGGCGGCCCTTATGGTCGGTTTACTCGATGCCTATAAGGCCGCGTTTGGATTTGATACCGAAACCGCGGCTGCTATCGAGCGTGCATTGCCGTTTTACAATATCGGTTTAGGGTGGGTTGTTCCCTCTTTAGCCTGCTTTATACTCGGCTGCATTTTGAATGCGGCTTTGAAGAAAAAAGCATGACGATAAACAGGTCGTCTGAAATGTTCAGACGGCCTGTTTATTTCACCGACCACGCAAACGACAGATGATTTTTTTAAAGAAATCCGTTATAATTGAAAAGTTAAGGCTTTGCGAAATACCGTTTCGCAGATGCAACATATTGAGAAGATTTATTTCCACAAATCCCGTTTTTTCAGTAAACGACTTGAACTGAAGGCGGATTTCGTGGTATAAATCGCGTTTTACTATTTTAGAAGTTTGGAGACTAACCATGGCACGAGTTTGCAAAGTGACCGGTAAGCGCCCGATGTCTGGCAATAACGTATCACACGCCAACAACAAAACCAAACGTCGTTTTTTGCCTAACTTGCAATCACGTCGTTTCTGGGTAGAAAGTGAAAACCGCTGGGTTCGCCTGCGCGTTTCTAACGCTGCATTGCGCACCATCGATAAAGTAGGCATTGATGTCGTATTGGCTGATTTGCGTGCTCGCGGCGAAGCTTAATTTAAACACCATTAATTAAGGATTACTGCAATGCGCGATAAAATCAAACTGGAGTCCAGTGCTGGTACTGGTCACTTCTACACAACTACTAAAAACAAACGTACTATGCCTGGCAAACTGGAAATCAAAAAATTTGACCCAGTAGCCCGTAAACACGTTATTTACAAAGAAACTAAATTGAAATAATCCAGTTTCTTCCAAGAAAAAGCTCCTGTTTTGCAGGAGCTTTTCTTTTTATTTTCTGATTGGTTTTTGGGGGCTTGTTTTAAATGTGTATGCAAGATATTTTTGGATTGCTTTATAAGAGGCAAAATAAAAGAGCGTGTATCCATTTGAGTCACGCTCTTTTATTTTTCAGACGGCCTGATGGGGGGAGCAGCAGCCTTGAATCATGAATAAACATTCAACAACGACTTAATGATCGACTTTGATGCCTTGATTGTCGGAATGTTGTTTTTTATCCAGCTCTTTTTGCAAGGTATCGCATGGCGTGTCGCAATCGCACATTTTCTTCATGCCGAGAGAGGAAATGCCGCCGCAGCTGCCTTTGATGGTGCGTTTGGAGAAGATATAGCCGACTGCCATGCCGAGGATGACAATGATAAAGATGCCGAAAGTCAGAAGGAGGGTTTTCATGTGTGTATTCCTGAAGGTTAGTTTAATAATTTCTTGAATGCGCTGGACATTTCAGTATGGTAGCCGCCTTGCGGAGTTCGGATGATAAGGAAAACGGCGAGATTTTCTTGCTCGGCAAGTTTAAGTGCTTCGGTTTCTCCGAGGACGAATAATCCGGTTGAAAGGCCGTCTGCAAGTGTGGCGTTTTCAGCTACTACGCTGATGGAAGCAAGGTTGTGGCTGATGGGTTGTTTGGTTTTAGGGTTGATGATATGGGAAAGGCGGCGGCCTGACTTATCAACATGGAAAATGCGGTAGTCACCGGACGTGGCCAGTGATTTATTGTCCAATGGAATGGTGATTTGGGTGGCACCGCCTTGAACGATATTGGGTTGCTCGATGCCGATACGCCAAGGGTTGCCTTGCGCATTGTGGCCTTTGCCATGCAACTCGCCTCCGATTTCTACTAAATAATTGCCGATATTGAGTTTTTCAAGTTCGGCGGCGGTTTTATCCACGCCAAAACCTTTGGCGATGGAGGATAGGTCTAAATAGACTTCGGGATGGGTTTTGGCGAGTGTAGGCTGCTGACCATCTTGGGAAAGTTTGAGTTTGTCCGTACCGACCATTTCTGAAGCATGTTGGATTTCTTGTGCAGTCGGTTCGTGCGTGATTTCTTTTTGCGGTCCGAATCCCCAAAGGTTGACCAAAGGGCCGACGGTTACGTCCAGTGCGCCGTGCGTCAATTTGTTTAAACGCAAGGCTTCGCCGGTTACATAGGCAAAGTCTTGGGAAATGGGCATGGCCTGATTGACGGTGCGCAGCTGGTTGAATTGGCTGATTTCGGAATCGGTCTGGTAGGTAGACATTTGCCGGTTGACTTCTTTAAGCGCATCATCAATGCGTTTTTGTATTTCGGCAGGGGAGGGGAGTTTGTCTTGGTCGTCTGAAAGATATTTGACGGTATAGGTTGTGCCCATGGTCTCGCCTTGCAGGGTAATGGTTTGTTGTTTTTCAGGTTGGCAGGCAGAGAGTGTGAGTGCGGAAACGATGGCAACGGTGCAACCGATTATCGGACGGTAAAACGAATTGGAAAGAAACGGCATAGGGGATTTGCGGATTATTTTTTGAAGCCTTTATTGTATCGTAAAAGAAAGGTTCAGGCCGTCTGAAAGTATGGTTTTCAGACGGCCTAGCAATAAAAAAGGAAGAAACCGAAGTTTCTTCCTTTTTGTCTGTTAGCCGCCGAAATCGTCCAAAAGGATGTTTTCGTCTTCCACGCCCAAGTCTTTGAGCATTTTGATCACGGACTGGTTCATGATCGGAGGGCCGCACATGTAGAATTCGCAGTCTTCAGGTGCTTCATGGTTTTTCAGGTGGTTTTCGTAAACCACGTTGTGAATGAAGCCTGTGTAACCGTCCCAGTTGTCTTCAGGCAATGGGTCGGACAGGGCGACGTGCCATGTGAAGTTCGGGAATTCTGCTGCGAGTTGGTCGAAGTCTTCGACATAGAACATCTCGCGTTTGGAACGTGCACCATACCAGAAAGTAATTTTACGTTTGGAGTTCAAACGTTTCAGCTGGTCGAAAATGTGGGAACGCATCGGAGCCATGCCCGCACCACCGCCGATGAATACCATTTCGGCATCGGTATCTTTGGCAAAGAACTCACCGAACGGACCGGAAATCGTTACTTTGTCACCGGCTTTAAGCGACCAGATGTAAGAAGACATTTGTCCCGGAGGTGCATCAGGTACGCGAGGAGGAGGCGTAGCGATACGCACGTTCAGCATGATGATGCCTTTTTCTTCAGGGTATGAAGCCATGGAGTAGGCACGCAAAATCGGCTCGTCCACTTTGGAAACATATTGCCACAGATTGTATTTGTCCCAGTCTTCGTGGTATTCCTTGGGAATGTCGAAGTCTTTGTAGGCAACGGTGTGCGGCGGGGCTTCGATTTGAATGTAGCCACCGGCGCGGAAGGGAACTTCTTCGCCTTCAGGAATGGCAAGCTTGAGTTCTTTAATGAACGTGGCTTTGTTGTCATTGGAAATGACGGTGCATTCCCATTTTTTCACGCCGAACACTTCTTCCGGTACTTCGATGTCCATGTCGGTTTTAACGTTAACCTGACAAGACAGACGGCAGCCTTCGCGCGCTTCGCGTTTGCTGATGTGGGACAACTCAGTCGGCAGAATGTCGCCGCCGCCGCTTTTCACGACAACGCGGCACTGACCGCATGAGCCGCCGCCACCACAGGCGGAAGGAACGAAGATGCCTTGGCTGGCAAGCGCACCCAGCAGTTTGCCGCCGGCAGGCATCGTCAGCTCTTTTTCGTTATTGACTTTGATGGTGATGTCGCCTTCGCTCACCAACTTGGATTTGGCAAACAGAATCATCAGTGCCAACACCAAGACGATGAGGGTAAACATCACGATACCTAAAATAATCTCCATGCCGATTCCTTTCTTATAACTGGATGCCGGAGAACGACATAAACGCCATTGCCATCAGGCCAGCAGCGATAAAGGTAATGCCCAAGCCTTTGAGGCCTTTAGGGACATCCGAATATTTCATTTTTTCGGTAATGCCCGCCAAAGCGACAATAGCCAAAAGCCAGCCCAAACCTGCACCGAAACCGTATACAACGGACTCGCCGAAGTTGTATTCGCGTTGCGCCATAAACGATACGGCACCGAAAATCGCGCAGTTTACGGTAATCAGAGGCAGGTAGATACCCAATGCGTTGTAGAGGGCAGGGACGAATTTGTCCAAGAACATTTCCAAAATCTGTACCAAAGCGGCAATCACGCCGATGAAGGTGATGAATTTCAGGAAGGTCAGGTCCACGCCTTCAACCAGCGCGCCGTCTTTCAACAGCGAGTAAACGAGTTGGTTGGCTGGGACGGACAGGCCGAGTACGAAAGTTACGGCAACGCCCAAACCGAATGCGGTGGATACTTTTTTAGATACCGCCAAAAACGTACACATCCCCAAGAAGAAGGACAATGCCATGTTTTCCAGAAAGACGGATTTTACAAAGAGGCTTAAGTAATGTTCCATGTGTTATTTCTCCGCCTGTTCAGGTTTCCAAGTGCGCAGACCCCATACCAAGAAACCGATGATGAAGAACGCGCTGGGAGCGAGCAGGAACAAGCCGTTGGTTTGATACCAGCCGCCATCTTGTACGGTTTGGAAAATGGTGTAGCCAAAGAGCTTACCAGAGCCGATCAGTTCGCGGATGGTTGCGATGATGATCAACATCATGCCGTAACCTGCGCCGTTGCCGATACCGTCAACCAAGCTTTCCAGCGGTGGCTCTTTCATGGCGAATGCTTCGGCACGGCCCATCACGATACAGTTGGTAATAATCAGGCCGACGAATACGGAGAGCTGTTTGGACAGCTCATAGGCAAAAGCTTGGAGCAGTTGGTCAACCAGCGTTACCAAAGAAGCAACAATCGCCATTTGCACGATAATACGGATGCTGTTGGGGATGTAGTTGCGTACCAAAGAAATGAAGAAGCTGGAAAAACCGGTTACCAAAGCTACGGAAATACCCATTACGATGGCCGTCTGAAGTTTGGTGGTAACCGCCAAAGCCGAACAAATCCCCAAAACCTGCAAGGCAATCGGGTTGTTGTCGATAAAGGGTGAAAACATCAAATATTTCAAGCGTTTCATGTCAGCCATTATTGTACTCCTGCTGATTTCAATTTGTTCAGGTAGGGGATATAGCCGTTTTCGCCGAACCAGTAGGCGAATGAACCTTGCACGCCTTTAGACGTCAGCGACGCGCCGGAGAGGGCATCTACGCCGTGTTCTTTGTCCGAACTTGCGCCTTTGCCAACATGCAGGGCGAGTTTGCCTTGTTCGTCAAACAGTTTTTTGCCGACGAATTTTTGTTGCCACAACGGATTGCCGATTTCGCCGCCCAAGCCCGGGGTTTCGCCTTGGTCGTAGTAGGTGATGCCGTTGATGGTGTTGCCGTCAGGTTGAATGGCGACAAAACCGTACATGACAGACCACAAACCGTTGCCGTGCATAGGCAGGATGATTTGGCTGACTTTACCGTCTTCGCCTTTTACCAAGTAAACCTCAGTGTATTTGGCACGGCTTTTGATGCCTGCCAAATCGTCTTCAGGTTTGATTTGAATACTTTGGGCAGGGTCTTTGCTGGCAACGCGTGCGCTGAAGTCTTTAGGCGCATCGGCGACGTATTCGCCGGTAGCCAAGTCCACGACACGTTGCTCGATACGCTCGGCAAAGGTTTTGCTGATGTCGGTATTTTTATCCATCAAACCGGCTACGCTCAAGATATAGCCTTGTTTATCTTGGAGTTTTTGTTTCTCTTGGATGGGTTTCAAGCCAACGACCGCACCAGCAACGATGATGGAACAAATCAGGCTGACAACCAATACCACAATCAGCGTGCCGCTGAAGCTGTCTTTATCGAATTTCTTAGCCATTGCTGCGCGCCTTTCTGCGTTTGATGTTCGCTTGTGCGACGAAATAGTCGAAAATCGGGGCAAACAGGTTGGCAAACAGAATCGCCAACATCATGCCTTCGGGGTAAGCAGGGTTGACCACGCGGATCAATACGCACATTACACCGATAAGCGCGCCGTACCACCATTTGCCGACATTGGTAAAGGAAGCGGAAACAGGGTCGGTCGCCATAAACAGCATACCGATGGCGAAGCCGCCGACTACCAAGTGCCAGTACCAAGGCATGGAGAACATGGCGTTGGTGTCCGAACCGATGAAGTTAAACAGCGAAGACATGGCAATCATACCGATCATCACGCCGGCAATAATGCGCCATGAGGCAATGCGGGTGAACACGATAAACGCGCCGCCGATTAAGAGCGCCAAAGTGGATACTTCGCCGATTGAGCCGGGCACATTACCGATAAACGCATCCATCCAAGAGATGTTTTGACCGGTTACAGCGTTTTTCAGGCCGTCTGCACCGTGTGCCGCCCATTGCGCCAAAGCAGTGGCACCGGAATAGCCGTCAACTGCAGTCCAGATGGTATCGCCGGTAATGTTGGCTGGGTAGGCGAAGAACAGGAACGCACGGCCTGCAAGAGCAGGGTTCATGAAGTTTTTACCTGTACCGCCGAATACTTCTTTCGCAACCACAACGCCGAAAGAAATACCCAAAGCCGCTTGCCACAAAGGCAGGGTAGGGGGAACAATCAAAGCAAACAGAATCGAAGTCACGAAGAAACCTTCGTTGATTTCATGTTTGCGTACAGTGGCGAACAAGACTTCCCAGAAGCCGCCCACAATAAATACAGTCGCGTAAATCGGCAGGAAGAAAATCGCGCCAAACAGCATTTTGCCCAATACGCCCGCTTCAGACGACATATTGATGCCCAAAGCGTTGGCAAGGGCGTAATGCCAGTCGTTGGCGATATTTTGTTGCAGCAAATCAGGCGTCAATGCACCGAATGCCTGTACGCCGACGTTGTACATACCGTAGAACATGGCCGGGAATAAAGCCAGCCACACCAAAATCATCATGCGCTTGGAGTCGAGCGCATCGCGGACGTGGGCCGCTTTGCGCGTTACCGCGCCGGATGTATAGAAAATCGTCGCCGCAGCTTCGTAGAGGGCATACCATTTTTCATGTTTGCCGCCCGGCAGGAAGTGCGGTTCGATTTTTTCCAGAAAATGTTTCAAGCCCATAATCAGCCTTCCTTCTCAATGGTTTCCAGCACCTTGCGCAACAGCGGGCCGTATTCGTATTTACCCGGGCAGACGAAGCTGCACAAAGCGAGGTCTTCTTCGTCCAATTCCAAGCAACCCAGTGCCTGAGCGCTGTCGGTATCGCCGACAATTAAATCGCGCAAGAGCAGGGTAGGCAGGATATCCAAGGGCATCACGCGCTCGTAAGTGCCGATCGGTACCATGGCGCGGTCGCCGCCGTTGACGGCTGTGTTGAACTTGAAGAGTTTGTTTTTCAGGAAATGGCCGAGGGTTGTGCGCGTGATGGAGTATTTGTCCGGTTGTGGCGCAACCCAGCCGAACAGCTCTTTGCTGCGGCCTTCTTCGATAACGGAAATCTGATTGTGGTAGCGGCCGAGGTAATCGTGCGCGCCTTGTGCAATCGCGCCGTCCAATACTGAGCCGGAAATCACGCGGTTGTCTGCTTCAACCAATTCGCCCGCAGTAATTTGCGATACTTTCGCACCCAAAACGGTACGCAAGAGGCGCGGTTTGTTGACTTGAGAGCCACCCAAGGCAATCACGTGCTCGGTGTTCAGACGGCCTGTTGCAAACAAACGGCCAATGGCAATCACATCTTGATAATTGATGGTCCAAACGGTTTTGTTCGCACCGACTGGCTCGATGAAATGAATGTGCGTGCCACTCAAACCGGCAGGGTGCGGACCGCCAAATTCATGTGTTTCGATGTTGGCAGCGTTTTCAGACGGCACATCTGCGCCGGCTGCTTTACACACATGGATTTTACGCTCGGTCAGGCGGCTTAATACCAACAGGCCGCGTTTGAAGTCCTCGGCGGCTTCTTTGATAATGACCGTAGGGTCGGCAGCCAGCGGATTGGTGTCCATCGCATTGACGAAGATGGCGAACGGCTCGGCATCGACGGCAGGGATTTTGCTGAACGGACGGGTGCGCAGCGCAGTCCATAAACCGGATTGAATCAGGTTGCGGCGCACTTCTTCGCTGCTCAATTTTGCCAGCGCTTCAGGTGCGTAGCGTTCGAACTCGATTTCGTCGTTGCCTTCAACGGCAATCACGACTGACTGAAGTACGCGCTTTTCACCACGGTGAATCGCGGCGATTTTGCCTGAAGCCGGAGCAGTAAATACTACGCCCGGATTCTTTTTGTCTTCAAACAGCACTTGGCCTTTTTTGACGGCTTCGCCTTCCTTGATTTTCATCGAGGGGCGCATGCCGACATATTCTTCGCCAAGCAACGCGACTTCGGTAATGGCCGGGCCGTCATAAATGACTTGCTCCGGTCTGCCCGCGATAGGCAGGTCTAAGCCTTTTTTTATCTTAATCATAAGGATGCGTTACTTTTTGGTGGGTTGAGATTCGGATGTCGGATTGTTTTTTCAGACGGCATGTAATGCTTTGAAACAAAGGATGGGCCGTCTGAAAAAAGCAGAGGTTTGCTATAAAAACAACGAATAAACGCAAACAACAAAGCTTTAGATTTTATCAGGTATAGGCTGTTTTATGTCAGTTTTACGCTTATTTTTACGGGAAAAGTGGGAAAAAAGTAGGAATATGTAATCGAGTGTTAAGAGAAATAATTTTTAACTGATTGATATTTAAACGCTATGTTTGATGATGTAGCTGAAAATAAAAGGCCGTCTGAATTTCAGACGGCCTCTAAGTTTAAAAGAGCTGCCAAACGAAGAAAATCATCGTATGCAGGGCAAACAGCGGTACCAATACAATTACCGACCATGCCATATAGCCGAAGAAGGAAGGCATCGGTACGCCGCGTTGTTCGGCAATGGCTTTTACCATGAAGTTCGGCGCATTACCGATATAAGTGAGCGCGCCCATAAATACGGAACCCATGGATACTGCCAGCAATGAATGGAACAGGTGGCCTGTCATCAAGGCTTGGGCATCGCCACCGGCCATATTGAAGAACACCAAATAAGTCGGCGCGTTATCCAAGAATGCCGACAAAATGCCGCTCATCCAGAAATACATCACATTAATCGGATTGCCTGCCGCGTCGTGAACCAAAGAAACAACGGAAGCCAATGCGCCTGTTTCGCCGGCTTTCAAAATCGCCAAAACAGGCGAAATGGTAATGAAAATACCCAAAAACAGTTTGCCCACTTCGGCAATCGGCTCGAAGTTGAACTCATTGCCTGCGCGTACCTGTTTGGGCGTGATAATCCAAGATACGGCGGTCAAAGCCAGCAAAATGCCATCGCGCATCAGGTTTTGCAAAGCGTAATGGCTGCCCAAGATTTCAAAGCCCGGATGATTTGGTTTCCACAAGCCGGACAATAAAACCGCGCCGACAACACCGGCCAGTAACAGGAAATTCCATTTGCCGTAAATTTTGATTTTTTCTTCTTTATCGGAAGGAGCGGGAGCAAGGTGCTCGCTTTGTTCACGGTTGAAGTGTTGGCTGTCGATGATGTAGAAAACGGCTAGCAAAATCACAGAACTGATTAATACAGGCATCAGCATGTGTTTGACCGTCCACATGAAATCTACGCCTTTCAGGAATCCTAAGAACAGCGGAGGATCGCCTAAAGGAGTCAGACCGCCGCCGATATTTGCTACCAAGAAAATGAAGAAAATCACGATGTGAACGCGGTAGTGGCGTTTATGGTTGGCTTTCAAAAGCGGACGAATCATCAACATCGCCGCGCCTGTTGTCCCCATGATGGAAGACAAAGCCGTGCCGACTGCCAACAGGGTTGTATTCAATTTAGGTGAGCCGTGCAAATCGCCGCTGACAAAAATACCGCCTGAAATGGTATAGAGCGCTAAAAGCAGCAGGATAAAGGGGATATATTCTTCAACCAACGCATGGGCAACGGTATGTACGCCGGCTCCGAAACCAAAGGTGATGATAAACGGCGTTAAAAACAGCAGCGTCCAAAACGCTGTAATTTTGCCGAAGTGGTGGTGCCAAATATGGGAGAAAAACAGAGGTCCGAGTGCAATGGACAAGAGAATCAGTGCAAACGGCAGACCCCAAAGCAGGCTTGCGGATGAGCCGTCAAAATCGGATGCCGCAGCAGGAAAGGCGGCAAGAAGCAGTAAAAATGAGAGAGAGCGCATAGTATTTCCTTTTTATTCTGTTGCGCCGTTAGGAACTTCATTGAGAAAGCACGGCGGTGAAATATTCAGGCCGTCTGGAAATATCCAGACGAACTGCGCGGTTGTGTCAGGGGAAAGTATAACGCAAAGCAAGTGTTAAGGGATGGTTTAGAATATTGGAATCAAAAGAAATGTTGATACAAATAAAGGAATAAAAGGGAGGGGAGTGGTCGAAAGTAGTAGAAAAGTGTTTTTGAAACAGGGGTTTGAATTGTTAATAATAATCCTATCAAAAAAACGCTTTAGATTAATTTTAGCTAAAATTTACATTTAATTGAATAAATGGAGGCCGTCTGAAAAATGAGGGTCGAATAGGGTGTTTTGGTTCTTACTGATTGTTTTGATGGATAAATTAGGTATGAAAACAAAAAACGGGTGAGCGAAAATGCCCACCTGTTTTATTTTATGCCTCCGGCCGTAACCACATCCACACTGCTACGCAGCTACAGAAGACTGATGATACGGCACCAATCCACCAGCGTTCTGGAAATTGCCAAAACATAAACAGGCAAGAAAGAGCCATCATGCCGATAGCGAAGAACTTTGCCTTGCGTGGCACGGCGCCGTTGTTTTCCCAGTTTTGTATGATCGGACCGAAATGGCGGTGATGATACAGCCAATTGTGAAAGCGCGGCGAGGCTTTTGCCCAGCAGGCGGCGGTTAATAAAATGAAAGGCGTAGTCGGCAGTAATGGCAGGAAAATGCCGATAATGCCCAAGACGAGTGACAATGCGCCGCAAAAAATCAATAAATAGCGAACCATCTTCCCATCACCAATTATTTGTTTTCAGATGGCTTGTGATGCGGAAATGGACAACGCGGAATGTCTAATTTATCCCAGCCCTCATGCCCCATTTTTTCCAGCAGCGCGATATTGCGGTCAAAAATTGCCGAGGCATCGGGAAATGCTTCAGCCGCTTTGGCAATACTGTCTTCACGAATCAGGTGCAAGGTCGGGTAGGGCGAACGGTTGGTGTAGTTGCTGATGTCGTCGGCTTCTGTGCCTTCAAATTGAAAATCAGGATGGAACGGCGCAATTTGGACAATCCCTTCCAATTCGTTTTCTACAACGGCATCGTCAGTAATTTCCAGCATTTGGTTGAAGGTTTCAAAATCAGGGAACAGCGTCGGATGAACCAGTAAAGTGGTTTCCAATTCCGAAGCGGGTGTATTGCCCAGAAGCTGCAATTCACGATCCAAGTCTTCAAGGAAACCGTCCAAATGACGGGCTTTGCTGACAACGATGCGAACCAGGTTTTTAACGTGCGGCGCTTTGGCAAACGGGCAGAGATTTAGCCCGATAACGGCTTTTTCCAGCCATTGTTTGGTATGTTCTGAAACAATATCGGTATCGAGATGGGCTGTGTCAGTCATGGTAAAAGCTTATGTGAATTATTCTTAAAAAGTATACAAGTGTATGGACGTGAAAGCAAACCATTGGAATTTAAAAGGCCGTCTGAACAACAGACGGCCTTTATCAGTTTTGAGTCATCAATCCTGAACCAAATGAACCAAAGGCAGAGCGGTCGTATTTTTAATTTCTTTCAACACAAAACTCGATTGCGCATCTTGCACGCCATGGTGCGAAAGCAGCGTGTCCAAAACAAAATGGGAAAACGCGTTCATATCGGTAAAAAAGGCATGGAGCAGGTAGTCGGTTTCACCCGTTAACGCAAAGCAGCTCAATACTTCTGGCCAAGCGCGGACAGATTCGGAAAAATCCTCGCGCGCATCTTTTGCCTTGCTAATCGATACACGGATAAAAGCCTGCAAACCCAGGCCCAAAGAGACAGGGGAAAGCTGGGCGGCGTATTTTTGAATAATGCCCGCATCTTCAAGCTGCTTGAGACGGCGCAGGCAGGGAGAAGGGGAGAGCGCTACCTTTTCAGAAAGCTCAACATTGCTCAACCGCCCGTTTTCCTGCAAAACCTGCAGAATCTTTAAATCCGTTTTATCTAAATTCAGATGAGGCATGATGTTTCTCCCAATGTAGGCAATGTATGTTTTGAAAATGAAAAATGCTTAAAAATAAAGACTTGTATGGTTAAATTATATATTGAGTTCAGATAGGCGACAAATTGTCTTATAAGGAGTGTTGCGAATTTGTTTTATGTAGTTGTGAAAAGATGAAGGCCGTCTGAAAATGGATGTTTCAGACGGCCTTTCATTTATTCGCACGATATGGCATTAGTCCCAAATATTTGCGCGTTCGACTTCTTTCCATGCGTCTAGAATCAGGCTGCCGTCGTTGTCTTTCAGCAAGGCGACATCTGAGAGCATACGGCGCCAAGTGCGGGCATTTTTTAGGCCGTGCATCAAGCCTAGTGCGTGGCGGACGATATGGCGCAGGATGGTGCCGCGCCCTGAGGCGATTTGTTCGCGGCTGTATGCGTATAGCCAAGCTGCTAAATCTGCGTATTGGATTGGTGCGTGTGCGTCGTTGTAAAACAGCGCATCCCAATCGCGCATCAGCATTGGATTGTGATAAGCTTCGCGTCCGATCATGACGCCGTCGACAAATTTCAGATGTTCGGCGATTTCTTCGTTGGTGGTAATACCGCCGTTAATCAAAATTTCTAAGTCTGGAAATTCTTGTTTCAAACGGTACACGTATTCATATTTGAGAGGTGGGACTTCGCGGTTTTCTTTCGGGGATAAACCGTCCAGCCAAGCATTGCGCGCATGGACGATAAATGTGCGGCAGGATGTTTTTTTGTGTAATGTTCCCACAAAATCTGCCACGACTTGATATTCTGTCTGTCTGTCTACGCCGATGCGGTGTTTGACCGTCACCGGAATTTCAACTACATCCTGCATCGCGTTCAAACAATCTGCCACCAAATCTACATCATTCATCAGGCAAGCGCCGAAAGCGCCTTTTTGAACGCGTGGGCTGGGGCAGCCGCAATTAAGGTTGACTTCATTATAGCCATACGCCACAGCCGCTTTGGCAGCGATTGCCAAGTCATGCGGATCTGAGCCTCCAAGCTGTAAAGCTACCGGTTGCTCGCCTTCGTTGAAACTCAAAAAGCGGTCTTTATCTCCGTAAACCACTGCGCCTGAATTGACCATTTCGCTATAAAGCCAAGCATTGTGTGTAATTTGTCGCGCCATAAAACGATAGTGTCTGTCTGTCCAATCGAGCATGGGTGCGACAGACAAGCGGCGGGAAGGTAGGGAAGAAGCAGACATTGAGATGACTTTCAAACAAAATAACGCATTATATAGTGTATTAAATTGACTTTCGATATCGGCCGGTAAATCAAAATTATCTATAAGGTATCACTGGGTGCAGCCATGTTGTAGCTGAGGCTAAATCCATTCATAGTGTTGGAAATCCAATATTCAGACGGCCAAATAAGTTTTAAAATGTCAAACAACAAACCATTAGAATGATAAGGAAAAAATCATGGCACAATTTTTCGCCATCCATCCCGATAATCCCCAAGACCGCCTCATCAAACAAGCCGCCGATATTGTCCGCAGTGGCGGCGTCATCGTTTACCCTACGGACTCCTGCTATGCGTTGGGTTGCAAACTAGGCGACAAAAACGCAATGGAGCGCATTCTCACGATTCGCAAAATCGATCAAAAACACCATTTGACCCTGATGTGTGCCGATTTGAGCGAATTGGGTACTTACGCCAAAGTGGATAATGCCCAATTCCGCCAGCTCAAAGCAGCTACGCCCGGCAGCTACACCTTTATTCTGCAGGCAACCAAAGAAGTACCCAATCGCACGCTTCACCCCAAGCGCAAAACCATCGGCCTGCGTGTTCCCGATAACGCCACTGCCTTGGCACTTTTGCAAGAATTGGGCGAACCTATTTTAAGTTGCACCCTCATGCTGCCCGAAGACGACGAGCCATTGACCGATCCATACGAAATCCGAGACCGTCTTGAGCATGCCGTTGATTTGGTTATTGATGGCGGCTGGTGCGGTACTGAGCCGACGACGGTCATCGATATGACCGATGGCACCGAGCTGATTCGTCAAGGCAAGGGTGATATTGCCGTATTCGGTTTGTAAAACCATCTGCGTTTGTATAAGTAGGGATATGCGTATTCTTTCTATGACGTATTAAAAGCATATTGCCGATTTTATTGATAGCTTAAAAAACAAATTATTCAAGTAAGTAGATATTCAATATCATTTCATTAAAGGCCGTCTGAAATATTTCAGACGGCCTTTCTCTTTCGTTTTTTAATAAATAATTCATTTTAAATAATATTCCAAATAATTGGCATATGGGTTGCATGATTACTGTGTTTACTTGTGACTTGTCAATGGAATACAACACACCGCTTATTAATAGAAACATGGCTGGAACCCTTTTGATGATTGGTTTTTTGGGTAGAAAGCCGTGATTTTATTTAGAAATTAAAGATAATCGGTCGATATTTCTGACTAGCGGATATTTAGTAAGTATGAAATACTATTTCATTTCGAGATAGTAAAAGACCTAAATTTTGTCTTAAAGTGACAATAAACGTCAGCTCGAAGCAAGCATTTTGCAGGGAAATCCTCCGCAATGATTTTTTAAAGTAGCGTCATGCTCACGCCTACGCTTTTATCCATCATAAAAAGAGAAAGACACACTAATGAATAAGATATTTAAAGTCGTTTGGAACCGTACGATTCAATCTTTCGTTGTAACGTCCGAATTGGCCAAAGGCCGAGTGAAATCGTCTGCAGAACAAAACAGTACAGATGTATCTGCTGAATCCGGTAAAAATGGTATCGCGACAGTTTTCAGATTGACAGTGATTTCGGCAGCTCTTTTAGGTGCGGGTAATTCGTATGCGGCAACTGCAGCACGAGGAAAAATTGAATTTGATGCTGTAACCAGTGCGACTGCGGTTAGTGGTGCAACAGCGACCGGTATTGGTGCTCTGTCAGTAGGAGCATCAGCCAATGCTACGGCTAATGGTGCAGTTGCGGTAGGTACGAGTGCAAATGCAACACATAATAACAGCCTTGCTGTTGGTACAAATGCCAAGGCTACTCAAAATCATGCTGTTGCGATGGGTGCAGATACAAGTGCAAGTAGTTCAAATGCAACAGCGATAGGTAAAAGTGCTAATGCTGTTTCTGTAGATTCAACAGCATTGGGTGCAGATTCCAAAGCAAATGGTACGCAAGCGACAGCGGTAGGTAAGAATGCTCTTGCCAATAATACGAACACAACGGCATTAGGCAATTCGGCGCAAGCATTTGGTATAGGCTCAATGGCTTTGGGCCAATCCAGCACATCAAGAGGTCAAAACGGCATTGCAATTGGCAGCGGCAGTCAGGCTGCAGCCAATGCGCAAAATGCCATTGCAATCGGTACCAATGCAGTGGGTTATGAAAGTGAGTCTATCGCTATAGGTAATTCAACCCGAGCTCAAACTGGAAATACCATTGCCATCGGTAAAGATGCAGTGGCAAATTCTCCAAGGTCGGGTAATGCAGCATCAAGTGCTATTGCACTTGGTGCAGACGCGAATGCAACCGGACTTGGTACGATTGCTATTGGACGTGCATCTGGGGTTCTTTCGCAAAATATTATGAATGTGAATGTAACGCACAATAATATTGCTATTGGTAATACGGCTCGAGTCGGCGATCCAAGTAATTCTAAGATAACTCAGTCTATTGCTATTGGTTCAGGTAACCGTGTTGATAAGCAGGGTAGACCTGAGGGCGCGTGGGCAAAGGGAGACCAATCTATTGCGGTTGGCGGCAATGTCTTGGCTAATGGTAATTCATCTGTTGCGATTGGTGGTGATGATTTAGATGAAGTTGGTAACGCAAAATATGCTGGTCAAGCAACGGACAAATTTATCAAATACAATGCCCAAGGTGCGAAAGTTGGTGAATATGCGCTAAGTGGTAAAGATCTACGCGATATCTATAAAGAAATGACCGGCGATACGATGGATAGCGGTTCTTATGGTAATACTATTGCCGGTCAAGGTTCTGTTGCATTAGGTGTGCAGTCTAATTCATCTGCCGATTTGTCTCTGGCTATCGGTACCAAATCTCAGGCCACTGCCTTTGGCGGTGTAGCTTTGGGTACAGGTGCGAAGGCTACTTTGCTGAACTCTGTAGCTTTGGGTACGGCTTCTAAAACCGATAAAGAAGGTAAGGCATACGTTCAACGCGAAATCATGGGCGAAACCTACACTTGGGCAGGCGGTCAAACTACCGATGCCGGTGATGTTGTGTCTGTCGGTTCCAAAGGTTACGAACGCCAAATCATCAATGTATCCCCCGGCGATATTTCCGCTACTTCCACTGATGCGATCAACGGCTCTCAACTTTATGGTGTATTGAATGCGCTCGAACGCATTCGTTATTTCTCTGTTAAGTCAGAAGAAGGCAAAGCTGACGGTACGAAAAACTGGAACAATGACGGAGCAAAAGCAACCAATTCGATTGCCATCGGACCGAATGCGGCAACAAGCACTGGTGCGACGGGTAGTGTTTCCTTGGGTCATAATGCCAACGTACTTGGTTCGTCTTCTGTTGCTGTTGGTCCAAATGCAACGGTAACTTCTGGAACTGTTGGCGCTGTTGCCTTAGGCTCTAATGCCAATTCCCGCGGTACAGGTTCTATCGCCATAGGTTTGAATACAGAGAATGATCGCAATTACTCTATAGTTGTCGGTGCACACAGTAGAGCCAACTACGAAAATGCAACTGTTGTCGGTGCAAGGGCAGCAGCACAAAATAACGGTACGGCAATGGGCTATTTGTCAAATGCAGTCGGTGATGATTCTGTTGCAATCGGTCATCAGGCGCAGACAACGCAAGCTTATTCTATTGCCATTGGTAAACAGGCAAACAGTTCAGGCCTTTATTCCACCGCTATTGGTTCCTCAGCCCAAGCTGCCGGGCAGAATAGTTTTGCCGGCGGTAATAATGCAAAAGCGACTGGAAGCGATTCAGTTGCTTTGGGTAGTGGCGCGACAACTACGATCGGTAGCTCTGTTGCATTGGGTAATGGTGCTGTTGGCACTGCCAATAATTTTGATGCAACAGCTAAAAATGCAACATTCAAAAACGATAGCGGTACGACGACTAATGTCAGCTATGCAGCTTCTTCATCTGCTAAAACAGGCGCGGTTTCTGTAGGCAGTGCAGGCAATGAACGCCAAATCCAGAATGTTGCCGCAGGCCGTATTTCCGCCACTTCAACCGATGCAGTTAATGGTAGCCAGCTGTACACCGTTATGAACAATGTTGGACACAATATCCAACAAAACGGTACAGACAAATCCCGTATCAACAACAACGGTACAGTCAACTACGCCGATGGCAACTTGACGACCGTTGCGGTCACTGATGGCGAGAATGCGTCAAAAGTTCAAATCAATGTCACTCAAGGCACATTGTCTGTCGATAATAATGGCACAGTGTCCGCACCGACTGCCGGTGTGGCGACTGCCGGCGATGTAGCCAATGCCATCAATAATGCCAAAACCACAACCAAGGTGGAGGCAGGTAGTAACGCGCACGTTAATAAAACAACTTCAGGCAAAGAAACCACTTATACCGTCAGCGCAGATAAAGCAACGGTACAAGTTTCCAATGCTTTGAAATTGAACTCTAATACCACAACTGCATCCGATGGCGCAGTCACAACTGATTACAGTATCGATCTCGCTCAAAGCACTAAAGATAACATCCAAAAAGGCGTAGATGCCAAAACCACCGTTGACACCAAAGGTCTGACCTTCAACGGCGACAGCGGCAGCACCAATATCGAAAAACTCGGCTCTACCGTGACCGTTGCCGGCGACGACAACATCACCACCGAAGCCCAAGACGATAAAGTGACCGTTAAGCTGAAAAAAGACCTGGTAGTGAACAGCGTCAAAGCCGGTGACACCACCGTTAACAACGACGGTGTGAAAGTAGGCGACGATGTCGCATTGACCCAAGACGGCGTTAAAGCAGGCAAGGTAAACCTGACCAAAGACGGTTTGAACAACGCCGGCAACAAAGTGACCAACGTAGCCGACGGCGACCTCAATGCCAACAGCAAAGATGCCGTCAACGGCAGCCAACTGTTTGCGACCAACCAAAACGTAGCGACCAACGCCGCCAATATCGCCAAAGGCATCAACTTCGGCGGTACCACCGGCAGCAACAACTACGCATTGGGCGACACCATCAATGTCAAAGGCGACAGCAACATCATCAGCGAAACCGTAGCCGGTGGCGCACAGCTGAAACTGGCCAAAGACATCACCGTTGACAGCGTCACCGCAGGCGACAGCAAACTGAATACAGACGGCCTCACCATTACCGGCGGTCCGAGTGTGACCAAGTCAGGCATCAATGCCGCCGGCAACAAAGTAACCAACGTAGCCGCCGGTACCGATGACACCGACGCCGTCAACTACAGCCAGCTGAAACAGCAAAGCGCCGCCGCCCGTACCGAGGTCGCAGCCGGTACCAACATCAAAGACGTGGTGAAAACGACCGGCGCCAACGGCCAAGACGTTTACACCGTCAACGCCAAAGGCACGACTGCGAGCGCCGGTTCGAGCAAATTGACCGTTACCGCCGCCGCCGCAGACGCGAACAACGTGACCGACTACAGCATCGATTTGGCTGATGGCACCAAAGACGACATCCAAAAAGGTGTGGATGCCAAAACCACCGTTGACACCAAAGGTCTGACCTTCAACGGCGACAGCGGCAGCACCAATATCGAAAAACTCGGCTCTACCGTGACCGTTGCCGGCGACGACAACATCACCACCGAAGCCCAAGACGATAAAGTGACCGTTAAGCTGAAAAAAGACCTGGTAGTGAACAGCGTCAAAGCCGGTGACACCACCGTTAACAACGACGGTGTGAAAGTAGGCGACGATGTCGCATTGACCCAAGACGGCGTTAAAGCAGGCAAGGTAAACCTGACCAAAGACGGTTTGAACAACGCCGGCAACAAAGTGACCAACGTAGCCGACGGCGACCTCAATGCCAACAGCAAAGATGCCGTCAACGGCAGCCAACTGTTTGCGACCAACCAAAACGTAGCGACCAACGCCGCCAATATCGCCAAAGGCATCAACTTCGGCGGTACCACCGGCAGCAACAACTACGCATTGGGCGACACCATCAATGTCAAAGGCGACAGCAACATCATCAGCGAAACCGTAGCCGGTGGCGCACAGCTGAAACTGGCCAAAGACATCACCGTTGACAGCGTCACCGCAGGCGACAGCAAACTGAATACAGACGGCCTCACCATTACCGGCGGTCCGAGTGTGACCAAGTCAGGCATCAATGCCGCCGGCAACAAAGTAACCAACGTAGCCGCCGGTACCGATGACACCGACGCCGTCAACTACAGCCAGCTGAAACAGCAAAGCGCCGCCGCCCGTACCGAGGTCGCAGCCGGTACCAACATCAAAGACGTGGTGAAAACGACCGGCGCCAACGGCCAAGACGTTTACACCGTCAACGCCAAAGGCACGACTGCGAGCGCCGGTTCGAGCAAATTGACCGTTACCGCCGCCGCCGCAGACGCGAACAACGTGACCGACTACAGCATCGATTTGGCTGATGGCACCAAAGACGACATCCAAAAAGGTGTGGATGCCAAAACCACCGTTGACACTAAAGGCCTGACCTTCAGCGGCGACAGCGGCAGCACCAATATCGAAAAACTCGGCTCCACCGTGACCGTTGCCGGCGACGACAACATCACCACCGAAGCCCGAGACGATAAAGTGACCGTTAAGCTGAAAAAAGACCTGGTAGTGAACAGCGTCAAAGCCGGCGACACCACCGTTAACAACGACGGTGTGAAAGTAGGCGACGATGTCGCATTGACCCAAGACGGCGTTAAAGCAGGCGATGTCAAACTGACCAAAGACGGTTTGAACAACGCCGGCAACAAAGTGACCAACGTAGCCGACGGCGACCTCAACGCCAACAGCAAAGACGCCGTCAACGGCAGCCAACTGTTTGCGACCAACCAAAACGTAGCGACCAACGCCGCCAATATCGCCAAAGGCATCAACTTCGGCGGTACCGCCGGCAGCAACAACTACGCATTGGGCGACACCATCAATGTCAAAGGCGACAGCAACATCATCAGCGAAACCGTAGCCGGTGGTGCACAGCTGAAACTGGCCGATGTGTTGAATGTCGGTCAAGCGGCTCCGGTGAAAATCGATGGCGATAAAGGCGAAGTCAGCGGCTTGAGCAATACGACTTTGGGCGGCAGCGACTTTGCCAAAGGCAAACGTGCGGCGACTGAAGAGCAGCTGAATGCGGCCCAAGATCAGTTGGTGAATGTATTGGGTGGCAATGCGGCCAATAATGGCGGCAACATCAGCATGACTGATATTGGCGGTACTGGTGAGAACAATATCCACGATGCAATCAAAGCCGTTAATGCAACTGCCAATCTGCCTTTGACTTTCGGTGGCGACAGCGGCAAAGACGTTGAACGCAAACCGGGTACGAAGCTGAATATTGTTGGTGGTCAAACCGATCCAGCCAAACTTTCAGACGGCAATATCGGCGTTGTAGCGAATGGCTCTGATAAGTTGGAAGTCAAATTGGCTAAAGACTTGGCAGTTGACAGCGTGAAAGCCGGTGATACCACAGTCAATACTGATGGCGTGAAAGTTGGTGATGTCAACCTGACTAAAGCCGGCTTGAACAACGGCGGCAACAAGATTACCAACGTTGCAGCCGGTACTGATGATACTGATGCGGTCAATGTTGCTCAGTTGAACAAAGCTGCGGCTGCGGCTAAGACTGAAGTCGTTCAAGGCGATAACATTGTTGTTACTCAGGATGTCGGTGCCAATGGCCAAACCATTTACAAAGTGGCTACCGATAAAAACCTGAAAGTCGACAGCGTTACCGCAGGCGATACCGTGATGAATAATGACGGTGTGAAAGTCGGCGATGATGTTGCATTGAACAAAGACGGCTTGAAAGCAGGCGATGTCAACTTGACCAAAGCTGGCTTGAACAACGGCGGCAATAAGATTACCAACGTTGCGGCCGGTACGGATGACACCGATGCAGTCAATGTTTCCCAACTAAAACAAGCTGCCGCTGCATCTAAGACTGAAGTCGTTCAAGGTAAGAACATTGTTGTCACTCAGAAAACAGGCGACAAGGGTCAAACTGTTTACGAGGTGGCAACCGATAAAGACTTGGATGTTGACAGCGTGAAAGCCGGCGATACCGCAGTGAACACTGACGGTGTGAAAGTGGGTGACGATGTTGCATTGAACAAAGACGGCTTGAAAGCAGGCAAGGTAAACCTGACTAAAGACGGCTTGGACAATGCGGGCAACAAAGTAACCAACGTAGCGGATGGTGACATCAATGCCAACAGCAAAGATGCCGTCAACGGCAGCCAGTTGTACGCAACCAACCAAAACGTAACCAACAACGCAGCCAATATCGCCAAAGGCATTAACTTCGGCGGCACGACCGGCAGCAACAACTACGCGTTGGGTTCTACCATCAACGTCAAAGGCGACAGTAACATCATCAGCGAAACCGTTGCCGGTGGCGCTCAACTGAAGTTGGCTGACGAGATTAGCGTGAAGACAGTGAATGCCGATACATTCAAAGCAGGCGATACTGTGATGAATAACGATGGCGTGAAAGTCGGCGATAAAGTTGCGTTGAACAAAGACGGTCTGACCGCAGGCAATACCGTGGTCAACAACGATGGCGTAACCATCGCTGCACCGACTGAAAACAATCCAAACAACCAAGTCAAATTGTCTCCTGTCGGTCTGAACAACGGCGGCCAACGCATTACCAATGTAGCTCCGGGTAAAGACGGTACAGACGCGGCAAACGTGAACCAGTTGATTGGTTTGGGTACCGAGTTGCAGAACAATATCAACCAAGTAGGTAAGAAAGCCTACGCAGGTGTGGCCGGTGCGATTGCCCAAGGCTCGATTCCTCAAGTAACCCGTCCGGGTGCGACCGGTATCGGTGTCGGCAGCGGCTACTATGGCGGCCAGTCTGCCATGGCCATCGGCGTGTCTGCGATGAGCGACGGAGGCAACTGGATTGTCAAAGGCAACTTCTCGGCCAATACCGACGGTCATGTCGGTGTCGGTGCCGGTGCGCTGTATCAATGGTAAGTTGGCAATGACAGGCAACTAGATTTGCTGCCTGAATAGGGAGGCCGTCTGAAATTTTAGGTTTCAGACGGCTTTTTTTCTGAAAACACTTGAATTTAGGCTAGATGAAACGATATGCTTCATCTATTTACCGCATGACTCTGAAAGAGAACAAATGAGCAAAACCATCCATTATTTGAAAGACTACGCCGCGCCAGCGTACCGTATTCTGAAAACCGACCTGCATTTCGATATTTTAGAACCGCAAACTATCGTCAAATCCAGTCTGACCGTTCAACCTGAAAGAGCAGGGGAGCCGTTGGTATTGGATGGTTCGGCAAAACTGCTGTCTGTGAAAGTAAACGGCCA
This sequence comes from Neisseria subflava, assembly GCF_003044645.1. Classification (GTDB taxonomy): domain Bacteria; phylum Pseudomonadota; class Gammaproteobacteria; order Burkholderiales; family Neisseriaceae; genus Neisseria; species Neisseria subflava_B. The sequence continues at coordinate 148,576 of NZ_POXL01000002.1, read as the reverse complement.
GGCCGTAGATTATGTGTTGGAAGACGAAAAACTGACGATTGCAGGCGTGCCGTCTGAAAACTTCACGCTGGAAGTAGAAACCGAAATTTTGCCGGCTGAGAACAAATCTCTGATGGGTCTGTATGCTTCCGGCGGCAACCTGTTTACCCAATGCGAACCGGAAGGTTTCCGCAAAATTACGTTCTATATTGACCGTCCGGATGTCATGTCTAAATTTACCACCACCATCGTTGCAGACAAAAAACGCTATCCGGTGTTGTTGTCTAACGGCAATAAAATCGATGGCGGCGAGTTTTCAGACGGCCGTCATTGGGTGAAATGGGAAGATCCGTTTGCCAAACCGAGCTATCTCTTTGCTTTGGTAGCAGGCGATTTGGCGGTAACGGAAGATTATTTTACGACCATGAGCGGCCGTAAGGTCAAAATCGAGTTCTACACCACTGAGACAGACAAACCTAAAGTCGGTTTTGCCGTGGAATCGTTGAAAAATGCGATGAAATGGGACGAAACACGTTTCGGTTTGGAATACGACTTGGATATTTTCATGGTCGTTGCCGTGGGCGATTTCAATATGGGCGCGATGGAAAACAAAGGTTTGAATATTTTCAACACCAAGTTTGTGCTGGCCAACAGCCGTACCGCGACCGATACCGACTTTGAAGGCATTGAATCTGTTGTCGGACACGAATATTTCCACAACTGGACGGGCAACCGCGTGACCTGCCGCGATTGGTTCCAATTGTCGCTGAAAGAAGGTTTGACTGTATTCCGCGATCAAGAGTTTTCCGGCGACCGGGCCAGCCGCGTGGTACGCCGTATCGACAATGTCCGTATGCTACGCTTGTTCCAATTCCCTGAAGATGCAGGCCCGACTGCGCATCCTGTTCGCCCGGCCAGCTATGAGGAGATGAACAACTTCTACACCATGACCGTCTATGAAAAAGGTGCGGAAGTAGTGCGCATGTATCACACCTTGCTCGGGGAAGAGGGCTTCCAAAAAGGCATGAAGCTGTATTTCCAACGCCATGACGGTCAGGCTGTGACTTGTGATGATTTCCGTGCAGCAATGGCAGACGCAAACGGTATCAATCTTGATCAGTTCGCCTTGTGGTACAGCCAAGCCGGTACACCGGTTTTAGATGCCCAAGGCCGTCTGAAAGATGGTGCATTTGAATTGACCATCAAACAAACTATTCCGGCCACGCCCGATATGACGGACAAGCAGCCGATGATGATTCCGGTCAAAACCGGTTTGCTGAACGAAAAAGGCGAAGCGGTTGAGTTTGAATATCAAGGCAAACGGGTGAAAGAGGCGGTTTTGGTATTGACTGAAGCCGAGCAGACTTTTGTATTGGGTGGCGTCAATGAGCCGGTTATCCCGTCTCTGCTGCGTGATTTCTCTGCACCGGTTACCTTGAACTATCCGTACAGCGAGCAAGAATTGGCCACTTTGCTGGCAGCAGATGAAAATGAGTTTGCCCGTTGGGAGGCCGCTCAAACCCTGTATCATCGCGCCATTAACGCCAACCGTCAGGCATTGGCGGAAGGTCGTCCTTTGCCGGAACATAAAGCATTGATGGATGCTTTGGCTTTGGTGGTTTCCGGTGACTTTGATCCGGCATTCCGTGCCATTTTGCTGCAAATGCCGTCTGAAACCGATGTATGGGCGGAAGAAGAAAATATTGACCCGATTCAGGTTCATCAAGCGCGTGAAGCCTTGCTCAATTCCGTTGCCGTCAAGTTCCTGCCTCAATGGCGCGAGTTGAACCGTCAGGCTGCCGAGCAAGAAAACCAAGCCGATGCCGCTGTTCGTTATGAATACAGCCCGGAATTGGCCGGCTGGCGCACTTTGCGTAATGCTTGCAGGGCATTTATCCTTCGTGCTGACGCTGCGCATATCGAGCACGTTGCGGAGAATTACGAAGCAATGGCGCAAAACATGACCCACGAATGGGGTATCTTATCTGCAATCAACAGCAATGAAAGTGAAATCCGCGATCGTTTGTTGACACAATTTGCCGATAAATTCGCCGATGATGCTTTGGTAATGGACAAATACTTTGCCCTGATTGCCTCAAGTCGCCGTAAAGATACTTTACAGCAAGTTCAGACGGCCTTGAATCATCCTAAGTTCAGTATTGAAAACCCAAATAAAGCCCGTTCTTTATTGATGAGCTTCAGTCGTAATATTCCGCACTTCCATGCAGAAGACGGCAGCGGCTACCGCTTTGTAGCAGATAAAGTGATGGAAATTGACCGCTTTAATCCGCAAGTTGCCGCTCGACTGGTGCAGGCTTTCAACATCTGCAACAAATTGGAAGCCAACCGCAAAGCCGTTATGACTAAAGAGTTGCAACGCATCCATGCACAAGAAGGTTTGTCCAAAGATGTGGGCGAGATTGTCGGTAAGATTTTAAATGAAAAATAAAGCTTGTCTGTTGACCTTATTGTCATTTGGCAATAGGGGTAGATAGACTAAAGGCCGTCTGAAACCGATTGGTTTCAGACGGCCTTTTTATATATCAACACTTAAATTAATTTTCGTTGAGGGTAGGGAATATGAATAAAAAAAGAGCCTGCATAAAACAGGCTCTTTTTCATACTAATCCGAAGATTAGAATTTGTGACGCAGGCCAACCAAACCAGAAATAGTTTCAACTTTGTGAGGGCCAGACTCAGCACCACGCAACCAGCCGGCAGAAACCAGAGCAGTAGTGCGTTTAGAGAAGTCGTAGTCAGCACCAACGATAACTTGGTCGTATTGAGTGCCTTTCAGTTTTTTACCGTCAACTTTAGCTTTGAAGCCATGAGCGTAAGAAACGCGAGGAGTTACGTTACCAGCGCGGTAAGCGGCAGTAGCAGCAACTTCAACAGTTTCAACACCTTTGTCATTTAAAGCAGCATCAGTACCAAATACGGTATTCAGTTGTTTTGTTTTACCTGAAGGAGTTACAGAAGTATATGCCATATGAGCAGCATCTACTACGCCGTTAGATTGGGCTTTGGCGTAGTCACCCAAAGTTTCCCAGTTTTTAGCGTATTGACCGGCTACAGACACGAACAGGTTGTTGGCATCGTAACCAGCTACCAAACGTTGTACGTTACCATCTTTAGTGTCTACAGAATTTTTACGGAAACCACCAGCGTATTGACCAAAGAAACCAGAATTTTCGTAGTTCAAACCAGCGTAGTAAGTGTCACGAGAAGGTTTGTTGTGGTCATATTTGTCAGCAGGGTTGGCGTTGTCGCGTGGAGTATATTGTACGCTTGCGCTGAAGCCTGCAAATACAGGGCTGTCGTAGCGTACAGACACTGCACGTTTACTGTCGTCAACACGAGTGAATACAGACAGGTTCAAAGCACCGTTGCTGCTTTCCCATTGGTCAACATTGTCGCTGGTATTTTTAACAGTAGAGTCCAAGTTACCGGCACGTACTTTACCGAAGCCGCCTTCCAAACCGATGAAAGATTCGCGATTAGCAAAACCAGAGTCACTACCAGCGATAGAGGTTTTTTGTTCAACTTGCCAGATAGCATTCAGATTGTTACCCAAATGTTCATGGCCTTTGAAACCGATGCGTGAACCGAAGTCAGCGATTTCAGTAGCAGTTTTAGAGCTGCGTGTTGCCTTTACTCCTTGGGCAACTAATCCTTCGGTAGTTTTTTCACCCAATTTTACTTTGGATACTTCAACGCCAGCTTTAATTTGACCGTACAGAGTTACGTCAGCCATAGCTGCAACAGGCAGAGCCGCCAGAGTCAGGGCAATCAGGGATTTTTTCATTGCTGTTTTCCTTTTTTAAGTGTGAAGAAGCGAGCATTCGTTCTTCTTATTACGATATCGTTCTGTTTCAACGATTCCATGACCATAATATAAAGGTTATGGCTTAAGAAAACAAATTTTCCTCTTGTTTTAGGCGTATTTTGTTGGGAAACGTTGTTTTTTGCAGACAGAGTTGGTATGGGAAATGGTTGTTTGTTTCGTAATATGTTTTTCTAAAAGGAAATTTTAGGCGAACCATAAAAGACGGCTTATTGAGGGTGGGGAGTAAATGTCGTTTATATTGTTTTCAGACGGCCTTGTTGAGTGAGATTTATAGTGTATTGGGTTTTCAAATTATAAAAAAACCTGCCTGAGTGATCAGGCAGGTTTCATTTGTTTGACAGGCAGATTAGTTTTTGTCTTGGTCAACCAGTTTGTTTTTAGCGATCCAAGGCATCATAGAACGCAGTTGAGCGCCGACTTTTTCAATTTGGTGGTCGGCGGTCAGACGGCGACGGGCTGTCATGCTGGCATAGTTGACGGCACCTTCTTGGATGAACATTTTAGCGTATTCGCCGGTTTGGATGCGTTTGAGGGCATTGCGCATGGCTTCGCGGGATTTGTCGTTGATGACTTCGACGCCGGTTACGTATTCGCCGTACTCTGCATTGTTGGAAATGGAGTAGTTCATGTTGGCGATGCCGCCTTCGTAAATCAGGTCAACAATGAGCTTCATTTCGTGCAGGCATTCGAAGTAGGCCATTTCTGGGGCGTAGCCTGCTTCGGTTAGGGTTTCGAAGCCGGTTTTGATCAATTCGACCACGCCACCGCACAATACAGCTTGTTCGCCGAAGAGGTCGGTTTCGGTTTCTTCGCGGAAGTTGGTTTCAATCACGCCGCCTTTGGTACCGCCGTTGGCTGCGGCGTAAGATAGGGCGATGTCGCGTGCTTTGCCGCTTTTATCTTGGTAAACGGCGATCAGGGAAGGTACGCCGCCGCCTTTCAGGAATTCGCTGCGTACAGTGTGACCTGGGCCTTTAGGGGCGATCATGATAACGTCGAGGTCGGCACGAGGTACGATTTGGTTGTAGTGAACGTTGAAGCCGTGAGCAAACGCCAATACTGCGCCTTCTTTCAAGTTAGGCTCAATTTCGTTTTTGTATACGATAGGTTGGTTTTCGTCAGGCAACAGAATCATTACAACGTCGGCTGCTTTGGTTGCTTCAGCAACGGTGCGCACGTCGTGGCCAGCTGCTTCGGCTTTTTTCCAAGAGCCGCCTTGGCGCAGACCGATTACGACATTTACGCCGGAATCTTTCAGGTTTGCTGCGTGTGCGTGACCTTGTGAACCGTAACCGATGATGGCAACGGTTTTGCCTTTGATCAGAGAAAGGTCAGCGTCTTTATCGTAATAAACTTGCATTTTATTTCCTTAGTGTAAGAGGGTTCCGGATAATCCGGGTTGAGTTAAAAGTAATAGAGGTTAAGCGGGGACTTGGTTCATCAAGACGATTTCCAATGCTTCGGTTTTTCCTTCGATGGATTTGACGAAGTTTTGGAAATGTTCGCTGGCATTGTGTTCGTCAATAGCTGCTTGGGATTTCCAATTTTCTACGAATACGAAACGGTTGGGTTTTCCGATTTCTTGGTGCAGGTCGTAGCTGATGTTGCCTTCTTCTGCACGGCTGGCTTTGACCAATTCTTTAAACTGGGCAGCCAGAGCCTCGGTGTATTCGGGTTTGACGGTAACTAATGCAACGATTTGGATGCTTGACATGTTTGTCTCCTGCTGTTTTTCAGACGGCCTTGGTTGAAAGTAACAAGCCGTCTGAACGATACAGCGTTAAATTTTCAAAATACGCTCGCCACGACCGATACCGGCTGCGCCTGTGCGTACGGTTTCCAAAATTTGAGCGCGACCGACTGTTTCGAGGAAAGAGTCGAGTTTTTCGGTAGAACCTGTGATTTCGATGGTGTAGCTGCGGTCTGTTACATCAATGACGCTGCCGCGGTAGATTTCGGTCAATCGCAGGAATTCGTCGCGGTCTTTGCCGACGGCGCGGACTTTTACCAACATCAGCTCGCGTTCGACAAAACGGCTTTCGTTCAAGTCAACCACTTTGACAACTTCAATCAGTTTGTTGAGTTGTTTGGTGATTTGCTCGATGACGTGCTCATCGCCGTGGGTAACAATGGTCATACGGGACAAGGTTTTGTCTTCGGTTGGGGCTACGGCCAGGGAGTCGATGTTGTAATCGCGTGCGGAGAACAAACCTACCACACGGCTCATCGCACCTGATTCGTTTTCCATCAGAATAGATAAGATATGTCGCATTTCTTTCTCCTTACGCTTTTGCAATATCGCGCATATGCGGCGGCAGAACCATTTCATCCAAACCTTTGCCGTTGCCGACCATAGGCAGTACGTTTTGTTTCTTGTCTGTCAAAAAGTCGAGGAATACCAAACGGTCTTTTTGGTTTAATGCTTCCAACAAGGCGCCTTCGACGTCGGATTTTTTGTCCACACGGATGCCGATATGGCCGTAGGATTCGGCCAGTTTGACAAAGTCGGGCAATGAATCGAAATAGGTTTCCGATTCGCGGTTGCCATAATACAGCTCCTGCCATTGGCGAACCATACCCAAATAGCCATTGTTTAATGTAACGACATTGATGGGGACATTATATTGGAAGCAGGTGGACAGCTCTTGGATATTCATTTGAATAGAGCCCTCGCCTGTGATACAGAAGACGTCTTGTTCCGGAGCCGCCAGTTTGGCACCGAGGGCGTAAGGCAGGCCTACACCCATCGTACCCAGACCGCCGGAATTGAGCCATTGGCGAGGACGCTCGAATGGATAATATTGAGCGGCAAACATTTGGTGTTGGCCAACGTCGGAAGTAATAATGGCTGAGTTTTTGGTAATTTCTGCCAGTTTTTGAACAACGTATTGCGGTTTGATGATTTCGCTGTCATTTTCAAACCACAGGCAGTTGTGCGAACGCCATTCTTCGATGTTTTTCCACCATTTGTCCAATGAGTCGGCTGAAGGCGAAGTTTCTTGTTTGCCCCACAGATGAATTATTTCGGTCAATACGTTTTTGACATCGCCGACAATCGGAATGTCCACTTTAACGCGTTTGGCAATGCTGGACGGGTCGATGTCGATATGGATGATTTTTTTTGGTTTGTCCAAGAATTTTGACGGTACAGAAACAACGCGGTCGTCAAAGCGCGCACCGATTGCCAAAACGACGTCTGCATTTTGCATCGCCAAATTGGCCTCGTAAGTGCCATGCATGCCCAACATGCCCAAGAATTGGCGGTCGCTGGAAGGATAGGCACCCAAACCCATTAATGTGCCGGTACAGGGTACGCCGGTCATGCGGATAAATTGGGTCATTTCCTCGGAGGCATTGCCCAATACCACGCCGCCGCCGAAGTAAACGATGGGGCGTTTGGCAGAAGCCAGCATTTGTACGGCTTTTTTGATTTGGCCGATGTGACCTTGTACAACCGGTTGGTAAGAGCGGATGAAGATGTCTTCTTGCGGATAGCTGAATTTGGCCATCGCTTGAGTAACATCTTTAGGAATATCGACAACAACGGGGCCCGGACGGCCGCTGGCGGCAATTTGGAAGGCTTTTTTAATCGTATCAGCCAGCTCGCCAATATTGGTAACCAGGAAGTTGTGTTTGACACAAGGGCGGGTAATGCCGACCGTATCCACTTCTTGGAACGCATCTGTACCGATGAGGGAATTGCCCACTTGGCCGCTGATGATGACCAGGGGGATGGAATCACTGTACGCGGTAGCAATGCCGGTCAATGCGTTGGTTACGCCCGGGCCGGAAGTTACCAAGGCCACGCCGACTTTGCCGCTGACGCGGGCATAGGCATCTGCCGCATGTACGGCTGCCTGCTCATGGCGGGTCAGAATGTGCTTGAATTTGTTGAGTTGGAAAATGGCATCGTAGATTTCGATAACCGCACCACCGGGATAGCCGAATACGTATTCAACACCTTCGGCTTTGAGACTTTGCACAACGATTTGTGCGCCTGATAATTGCATATTGACCTCTTTTATGCGGTTTCTAACCAATAGGAACAATCCGCCTCACCACAGCACCTGTAATGCAATTCCGCCAAGCAGCGATTTAGGGTACGCGCATTGAGGGAATACGGCGACAGTCAGACTGTCCAAACAATTGGAAAGGAACACAGAGTTTGTGAAAAAGAGTAGAAAAGATAACGCAAACCGACTGTTCAATCAAGATAAAATCTTTCATCTTTTAACATTTGAAACGGTAAAATAGATTGAAGGTTGATTTTAAAGAAATAAAAAAGCAGTTTTATTGATCTTGGTGTGGATGGATTGTTGACAGTTTGAGTAAGGAGAAGGTTTTTGCAAATGAAGAATAGCAAAAAACCTCTTGACTAAATCAAGAGGTTTTTTAAATTTGGTGCCCAGGGTCGGACTCGAACCGACACACCTTGCGGCGGGGGATTTTGAGTCCCCTGCGTCTACCAATTTCGCCACCTGGGCTAGCGAAGAAGTCGTCATTATAGCGAGTTCTCGAATCTTGTAAAGCAGTAATTGAAAAAAAATCGGATTATTTTTATATTTGTTTGATTTTTAATGAATTAAACTTTTTACGTTTGATGGTTATCTAAATGGAAGGCAGATTTTTAAAACAAAAAAAGCGGGATTTATCTTCAAAAAGGGCTACTTTTAATGTGTCAAACGCGTTAATATGAAGATGTTTTGTTTTTATACTGGCCGGGTGGTTGTTTGGCCTTATTTATTTGAAACGGTTTTGGAGAAAATTTATGCTTTCCGTTACACGAACTTTCTTACTCAGTGCTTTTGCGTTGGCTGCTCTGGCTGCTTGTCAGCCTAAAGAGGAGGCCAAGGAGGCTTCTTCGACACCTGCCGCTTCTGCCGCACCGGCTGCTTCCGGTGAGTCTGCACCCAAAGTGCAAGCGCGTGGTACTGATATGCGCAAAGAAGATATTGGCGGCGATTTCACATTGACCGATGGCGACGGCAAACCTTTCAGCCTGAGTGATTTGAAAGGCAAAGTGGTTATCCTGTCTTTCGGTTATACCCACTGTCCTGACGTATGCCCAACCGAGTTGCTGACTTACAGCGACACTTTAAAACAATTGGGCGATCAGGCTAAAGACGTGAAAGTAGTATTTGTCAGCATCGACCCTGAGCGCGACACGCCTGAAGTAATCGGCAAATACGCCAAACAGTTCAACCCTGATTTTATCGGCCTGACGGCTACCGGCGATCAAAGCCTGCCTGTCATCAAACAGCAATACCGTGTGGTATCGGCTAAAGTCAACCAAAAAGAAGACAGCGAAAACTATTTGGTCGACCACTCTTCAGGTGCATATTTGATTGATAAAAACGGCGAAGTGGCGATTTTCTCGCCTTATGGCAGCGAGCCGGAAACGATTGCGGCTGATGTGAAAACTTTATTGTAAAACCGTAGTTAAGGCCGTCTGAAATGGGTTGTGGATTTCAGACGGCCTTTTTGCTTTTGATACGGCAAAGGAAAAGAAAAAATGACCGACACACTTTTAACGATTGCTTTATCCAAAGGACGGATTTTTGAGGAAACCCTGCCGCTGTTGGCTGCTGCAGGTATTGTGCCTGCGGAAGAGCCAGAAAAATCGCGCAAGCTGATTATTGGTACCAATCATGACAATATCCGTTTGGTAATTGTACGCGCAACCGATGTGCCGACTTATGTGCAATATGGTGCGGCGGATTTTGGTATTGCCGGTAAGGATGTGCTGATCGAGCATGGCGGAGATGGCCTATATCAACCTTTGGATTTGCACATCGCCTCATGCCGCATGATGGTTGCGGTTAAAAAAGGTTTTGATTACGCCGCTGCGTCCAAACCCGGCAGCCGCTTGCGGATTGCCACCAAATATCCCGACATCGCCGCCGAACATTTTGCCGGCAAGGGTGTGCATGTGGACATCATCAAACTGTACGGATCGATGGAGCTTGCGCCTTTGGTCGGTTTGAGCGACGCGATTGTCGATTTGGTTTCCAGCGGCAATACATTGAAGGCCAATGGTTTGGAAGCTGTGGAACATGTGGCTGATATTTCCAGCCGCTTGGTGGTCAACAAAGCTGCCTTGAAAACCAAATATGCGTTGTTGAATCCGATTATTCAGGCATTTGAAAATGCCGCTAAGGCCGTCTGAAAAGTTTTTGGTAAAACCTGTTTGCCAACCCAGTTTGAAAGCCCCGTTATGATGCAAAGCAAACCGACACTCGATCCGATTCTTTCCCATCGTTCCATCCGCAGGTTTACTTCCGAACCGATTGCCGATGAAATCCTCGATACGCTGGTTCGCGCCGGACAGCAGGCTTCGACTTCCAACAACCTGCAATGCGTTTCCATTATTCGCGTATCGGATCTTGCGCTGAGGCAAGGGATACATGAAGCGGCTGGAAGCGCACCTTATATTGTCCATTGTGCGGAATTTTTATTGTTTTGCATCGATTTCTCCAAACACAAGGCAATGTTTCCCGATGCACAAATTGATTGGGCGGAAGTTACCCTGATTGGTGCGGTCGATGCAGGCATTATGGCGCAAAACGTATTGCTTGCCGCCGAATCGCTTGGGCTGGGCGGGGTGTATATCGGTGCGTTGCGAAATGATGCACAAAAAGTGTCGGACGTATTGAGCCTACCGGATTATTGCGTGCCTTTGGTGGGGCTGTGTCTCGGTTATCCTGATCAAGATCCGCCGCTCAAGCCGCGCTTACCTAAGGAAATGGTCTATGCCGAAAACGCTTGTCCGAGCCTGAATGCCGAGGCGGTTGAAGCCTATAATCAGGCAGTAGCGGATTATTATGAGTTACGCAAGGGTAGCCCGATACCTTGGAAAGAATCGCTGGCCAAAACCTTGGGCAATCCTGTGCGGCCGCATATGTTGGCGTTTTTGCAGAAAAAAGGTTTTTTGAAAAGATAATGCTCAGACGGCCTATGTGTGGCTGAGGCCGTCTGAAAACAATAGGAACGAAACAAGGAAGAGAGCAAACCATGAAGAAACTCGACACCCAATCCCCTGATTTTCAAGCCGAACTCAAAGCGTTACTCGCTTTTGAAACCGCACAAAACCCTGAAATCGACCGTATTGTTGCCGACATCTGCGCCGATGTTCAAAAACGCGGCGATGCGGCGCTGATTGAATACACCAACCGCTTTGACGGCACATCCGCTCAAACCATCGACGATTTAATTCTGACGCAAGACGATTTGCAGTCTGCCTTTGAGCGTTTGCCTGAAAACATTCAGACGGCCTTGAAAACGGCCGCGAGACGGGTGGAAAGCTACCATAAACACCAAAAAATGGAGTCGTGGACTTACGAAGACGAAGATGGCACGCTTTTGGGTCAACAAATTACGCCGCTTGACCGTGTCGGTATTTATGTTCCGGGCGGTAAAGCCGCTTATCCAAGTTCCGTCATCATGAACGCCATGCCTGCCCACGTTGCCGGCGTGAAAGAAATCATCATGGTCGTTCCCACTCCGAAAGGCGAGCGCAACGATATTGTGTTGGCGGCTGCTTTTGTGGCCGGTGTGACTAAAGTGTTTACGGTCGGAGGCGCGCAGGCGGTTGCGGCTTTGGCCTATGGTACGGAATCTGTGCCTCAAGTCGATAAGATTACCGGCCCGGGCAATGCCTTTGTCGCTGCGGCCAAACGCCGCGTGTTCGGCGTGGTCGGTATCGATATGGTGGCAGGGCCGTCTGAAATTTTGGTGATTGCCGATGGTACGACGCCTGCTGATTGGGTGGCGATGGATTTGTTCAGTCAGGCGGAACACGATGAAATTGCACAAGCGATTTTGATCGGTACTTCTCAAGCGTATTTGGACGAAGTTCAGACGGCCATGAACCGCTTGATCGAAACCATGCCGCGCCGTGCGATTATTGAAGCTTCATTGGGCAACCGCGGTGCAATGATTTTGGCCAAAGATTTGGACGAAGCCTGTGAAATCGCCAACTATATTTCTCCCGAACACTTGGAACTGTCGGTCGAAAATCCGCAAGAGTGGGCGAAAAAAATCCGCCACGCCGGCGCTATTTTCATGGGACGCTATACCAGTGAAAGTCTTGGCGACTATTGCGCAGGCCCCAACCACGTTTTGCCGACCAGCCGCACGGCGCGTTTCTCTTCTCCTTTGGGAACATATGATTTCCAAAAACGCTCCAGTCTGATTCAGGTTTCAGAACAAGGCGCGCAGAAGTTGGGTAAAACCGCCAGCGTGTTGGCGCATGGCGAAAGCTTGACCGCGCACGCCAGAGCGGCTGAGTTCCGTTTGAAAGACTGAGTGAAACGTTGAAGTCGTAAGAAATCTAAAAGGGCATCTAAACAGATGCCCTTTTTATTGTGATGAAGATTTTAGCTGAGAAGGTATTAGGCCGTCTGAAAACAGGTTTAACGGTTTTTCAGCCAGTCATTACGCATTTGTGCGGCTTCTTCAAAATAGCGGTAAAGCTCGGTTTTGTTGCCGTCTGAAAGGAGATGTTCCAATTTGGATAATTGTTCTTTCAAGTCGCTGGTCAGCTTGAGCAGGGCGGGGCGGTTGGCCAGGCAGATGTCTGTCCAGACGGCAGGATGGCTGGAGGCAATGCGGGTAAAGTCGCGAAAGCCTGTGGCGGCATAGGGGAGGTAGTTTTTGCCGTGCGGATGGTCAACCAAAGCGTGGACATAGGCAAAGGCGGTCAAGTGCGGCAAGTGTGAAACGGCGGCAAAAATATTGTCGTGTTCTTCGGCACTCATGGTCGAAATTTGCGAACCAACCGCCTGCCACAGGCTTTTCAGCCGTCTCAGGCCATCTGAAGCCTCTTGGCCATGTAGCGTAATAATCAGGCGGCTGTTTTGAAACAAACCGCAACGCGCGGATTTTGCCCCGCTTTGATCGGAGCCGGCAATCGGGTGGGCGGCAAAACATTGCGGCAGGCGGTCGGATAAGTGGGTGCGGAAGGCATTGAGTGCCGATTGTTTGGTGCTGCCGACATCGGAAACGCAGGCGGTGTCTTTTAAGAAGGGCTTGATGTCGCGGCATACGTCAGGTAGGACGGAGACAGGCGTGGCAATCAAAACCAAATCGGCATTGCTAATGCTTTCGGCGCAAATATTCGGATAGGCATGATCGATGATGCCGCATTCGAGTGCGTAATTGAGGTTGTCGGCATTGGTGTCGATACCGGTAACGGTTTGCACCAGTCCCAAGCGTTTAAGGTCGAGCATGAACGAGCCGCCGATTAAACCGACACCGATAAGGGTAATGTGGGGGAAAAAGGCGGAAGTGTTCATGGTTTGGATCCGGTACAAGTGGAAAAGCTTATTTTAATCTGTCATCGAGGCCGTCTGAAAGATGGAATCAAGGTTTCAGACGGCCTTTTTTATGGTCGAATTTTCATGATTTAGGCATAGAAAACTCCGTTTAGTAGGAGCATGTAACCGATTATCAGATTTTCATACACTAAAATAATCATCTGAATTAGTATAACGTCTTAAAGTAAGTAATTGGTATCTTAAAGTAAATTATTACATCATATTTTATTTTGATTGATATCGAATAAAATAACTCACTCAGAAAGAAGGAATTTATGAGTTTTTCACAAACCGAATTAGTCAACGCAATGCGTTTGCTTTCTACCCGTCTGCCGCAGTTTCCGGAGCAGCAAAACCAAGTATCCCGCATGTTGCGCATCGTAACCGAACGTTTGAGCAGCCATTTGAACGAAAACCTGAAAGCGTTCGGCATTAATGAAAACCTGTGGTTTTCCCTGATGGCGGTTTACGTCAGCCCAAACAGCGAAATCCTGCCTTCACGCTTGAGCGACCTGATGGACTTGACGCGCACCAGTGCAACACGCCTGTCGGACGACATGGTTGAGCGCGGCTGGGTAGAGCGTTATATCAATCAGAAAGACCGTCGTCAGATTGTGCTAAAATTGACCCCTTCGGGTGAGACCTTCATCCACGAAGTATGGCCGCAAATTGCCCGTCAGAGCGGTCAGGCGTGGGAAGATTTCACGAAAGAGGATTATGATACGCTGCAACACCTGTTGGGTAAACTGTTGAACCGTTTGGGCAATTGACAACAGACGGCCTGATGGTCTGCGGTAGGCACACATAAACGGAGTCTGTATGAAATTAGGTTTGGTCAAATCAAGCGTATGCGTTGCCGCTGTTTCGCTGTTGGCGGCATGTGCGCCGTTCGGCAAACAGTCGCCTTTGGATGAGACAACAGCCTATCCGCTGCCGCAAGGCCAATCTGCCGCTACTGCCCAAGACGGCTGGTGGATGAAGCTGAAAGATAAAAAATTAAACAATTTGATTGCTTCCGCCATTCAGACGTCTACCAATCTGCGTGTCGTCAAGGCAAGGTTTGAGCAGGCTCAGGCGCAGCTGGGCGTTGTGGGAGCCGCAAACAAACCGCAAGTCGGCTTGGGCGTTACAGGTCTGGGTGCTTATGTTTCACCCAAACCTCAAGCAGGTATGGTTGATACCGACCATACATTGGTTTTGGCGAACGCAGCCTTGCAAGGCAGCTTGGTTTTCGACTTTTGGGGTAAAAACCGAGAGCAGATTCAAGCTGTTTTAGGAAAAAGCAGGGCTGCGGTGTATGAAGCGCAGCACATCCGCACCGAGTTGGCTCATGCCGTTGCCGCCCAATATTTTGCGTGGCAGATGGCGACAGAACAACTGGCTTTGTTGGATACGCGCATAGAGCTGGCGGATAAAGCATTGAAACTGATGCAACAACGCGTTAAAGCGCAGCTGGCTCCTGCCGATGCCTTGCACGCTCTGGAAATGGCGCAACAGCAATTACAGCTTGAAAAATCGGCATGGACTCAGAAAAATGAGAAAATCCGCAACAGCCTGGCTGTATTGACCGGCCGAGTGCCGGGTGCATTAAATGGACAGGTTCCGGAAAAAATGGTGGCTGTGCCGTCATTGCCGGTTAGCCGTATTGAAGCGGACTTGTTGGCGGCCCGCCCCGATATCGCGGCACAAAAAGCCTTGCTTGAAGAGAAATGGCATATCGTCAAATCGACCGAGGCAGAGTTTTACCCAAATATCGAGTTGAAAGTTTTGGCAGGTATGACGCACATTGATGCGTTCAATCTGATTCGCGGACGGACTTCCGGTATGTTGGGCATCGTTCCGGCTTTGAATCTGCCATTGTTTACTTCCGGTGCGCTACAGTCTAAATTGGCGGGCAAACGTGCCCAGTATAATGAGCAGGTTGCCGTGTATGACCAAACTGTTTTGAATGCCATGCGTTCGGCAGCAGATGCTGTAGTCGACTATCAAAGCCTGAAAAGTCGACAAGATACTTGGAATAAGATGGTCAATATTGCCGATAAATCTGTGCAAAATGCGAAAGGACGTGTTCGTGCAGGTTTGGATAACGGCTTGACCGCCTTGCAAAAACAAGACGAGGCTGCGCGTACAAAAATGTCGGCGGTTCAATACCATGCAGAATATCTGACAGCTTGGAGTAACCTCAATGCCCAGTTGGGCGGAGGCTTTAAATTAAATAAGAAATAAACGTTTTATTAAAACGTAGGCCGTCTGAAAGTGATTTCAGACGGCCTTTTGCTTACCTTATTTACATTTGCTACCGGAAGAAATTATTGTAATGAATAGAGTGTAACTATAGAATATGAACCTTTAGCGCGTTAAACGCGCGTATTGGGGACTGATGGTATAAGTCAGCGCCCAGCAAGACAATAGTATTGTCATCACATGTGCAAAATTAAAGTTAGGACTTATGGATACTCAATCAGAAAAAAATAATGTCCAAAAAGCACCGGAAGTGGCCACTTCCGGCGCTAAAACGCATCGCAAACGCAATTTGGTTATCGTTACGCTTCTATTCCTTATTGCGGCAGCAGGAGTCGCTTTGGCGTATTTCCTGTTTTGGCAGCATGAAGAAGAAACAGAAGATGCTTATGTGGCCGGTCATTTGGTGATGATCACGCCGCAGGTAAACGGCACGGTGCGCAAAGTCATGTATGACGATACGGATGTCGTGAAAAAAGGCGATGTGTTGGTGGCTTTGGACGACAGCGATTTTCAGCTGGCATACGATCGCGCGCAAAATGAATTGATTCAGGCCATCCGTCAAAACAAACAGCAAACTGCGGTCAATTCAAAAGCTAAAGCGCAAGTGTTGTTGCGCAAAGCCGATTTGGCCCGTGCGCAAGCCGATTTGCGCCGCCGTGAATCCTTGGCGGGTACGGAAGCGGTTTCCGGTGAAGAACTCAGCCATGCCCGCGCCGCTGTGGTTCAGGCTCAGGCTGCATTGAAAGCGGTTGAGGCGGAAGAAGTTTCTGCTCAGGCAGCATTGGGCAGCAATATTCCTCTGCGCCAACAACCGGCAGTTCAGACGGCCATCAGCCACATCAAAGACGCTTGGTTGAATTTACAACGTACGCAAATCCGTTCGCCGATCGGCGGCCAAATTGCCAAACGCAATGTCCAAGTCGGCCAACGTATCGTGCAAGGTACGCCGATGATGGCCGTTGTGCCTCTGTCTGAATTGTGGGTGGATGCCAACTTTAAAGAGTCGCAACTGCGCAAAATGAAAATCGGCCAGCCTGTTGAAATGACAGCCGATTTGTACGGCAGCAAAGTGGTTTACCATGGTAAGGTAATGGGCTTGTCGGCCGGTACGGGCAGCGCGTTCTCATTACTGCCGGCACAAAACGCAACAGGCAACTGGATTAAAGTTGTGCAACGTGTGCCGGTGCGTATCAGTTTGGATGCTAAAGAATTGCAACAAAATCCGCTCCGTGTCGGTTTGTCGATGACTGTTAAAGTCGATATTGCCGAGAAGGGCAGCGGTAAAGCCATGACTGCCGAAGCAGAACGAAACACTGCATTGCCGGAAACGGAAAGTGTGGATTGGAAAGCCGCCGATGCTTTAGTCGATAAAATCTTCGAGCAATACGCAAAATAATCTTTTCAGACGGCCTGAGTCTTTTATTGAAGGCTCAGGCCGTCTGAAATATTGATTCTCTTCAATCGACCGCTTTGGCGGTTGTCTTATAGTTTATAAATATGAATTATCCGCCGTTACAAGGGTTTAAGCTGGTGTTGGCAACTTTGGCGCTCAGCTTGGCCGTATTTATGGAAGTCTTGGACAGCACCATCGCCAACGTTGCCGTGCCTGTTATTGCAGGAGATTTAGGTGCGGCTACCACGCAGGGGACTTGGGTGATTACCTCATTTGCCGTAGCCAATGCCATTTCCGTTCCCTTGACAGGTTTTTTGGCTAAGCGGTTTGGCGAGGTTAAAATCTTTATCGCCGCAGTGATCGGGTTTGTCGTAACGTCATGGCTGTGCGGTATGGCACATAATCTTCAGGCCTTGGTTTTTTTCCGTGTATTGCAAGGCTTTATCGCCGGGCCATTGATTCCTTTGTCCCAAAGCCTGTTGATGGCTTCTTATCCGCCTGAAAAACGAACATTGGCACTGGCATTATGGGCAATGACCGTCGTTGTTGCCCCTGTATTGGGGCCGATTTTGGGCGGTTGGATTTCGGACAACTGGCATTGGGGATGGATTTTCTTTATCAATATCCCGATAGGGATTTTGTCTGCAACTATTGCTTGGAAGCAGCTTCGACACAGGGAAACTGAAATCGTCAGGGCGCCAATCGATTATGTCGGGCTGGTGTTGATGATTGTCGGTATCGGCGCATTGCAAATGATGCTTGATAGGGGCAAGGAGTTGGACTGGTTTGCCTCGGGAGAGATTATCGTTTTGGGCGTTACCGCTTTGGTGTTCCTGACATATTTTATTGTTTGGGAGCTGGGCGAGAAATACCCGATTGTCGATTTGTCATTGTTTAAAAATAGAAACTTCACGATAGGCGTTGTTGCCACATCGTTGGGCTTTATGGTCTATATGGGCACATTGACCCTGTTGCCTTTAGTGTTGCAATCAAATCTCGGCTATACCGCTACTTGGGCAGGTTTGGCTGCTGCACCGGTGGGTTTTTTGCCGATTATTTTATCGCCGATTATTGGTAAGTTTGGCAATCGCGTCGATATGCGCCTGTTTGTCAGTGCCAGCTTCTTGGTGTTTGCTTACACATTCCATTGGCGCACCGATTTCTATGCCGGTATGGATATGAGCAACGTCGTTTGGCCGCAGTTTTGGCAGGGTTTAGGCGTAGCCATGTTCTTCCTGCCTCTGACCAGTATCACCTTGTCGCATATGAAAGGCAATCAAATTGCTTCGGCCAGTAGCTTGTCTAACTTCTTGCGTGTCTTTATGGGCGGTGTCGGAGTATCTGTTGTCAGCACCATGTGGGAACGACGCGAAGCTCTGCACCATACTCAGCTGACCGAACATATTAATTCATTGTCTTCAATCAGTAACCAATCTATTCAAGGCATGATGGTCAATGGCCTGAGCAAAGAGCAAGCCCTGGCTGCGATAAATAGTACTATTTCCCAACAAGGCTTTATTATTGGCTCAAATGAAATTTTCTTGGCAGGCAGTATCATATTCATCAGTATGATTCCCATTATTTGGCTGGCAAGACCTCCGTTTAGCGGTTCCGGCGGGGGAGGGCATTAGAAAAAAATTGTGTTGACTGAGTTAGAGATAAAGCAGGTTGCTAACGGGGAAAGAGTAAGAGTGTATCTAGTCATGATTGCCTTGGGCTTATCTTTAAAATAAGCCATTTATGAGACCTAGACTATCAATAATTGGAGTCTTGAGAATTTTAGAGGGAAGAGGAGGGGTAGCATTTAGGGTAATGACTTGTTTGATACATTTTTATAAGATTACATACTCTTATCTTTAGTGATTGTTAGATATAAAGAGGCCGTCTGAAAATGAATTTCAGACGGCATTTATTTTCGTAATGTGATGATTCAGGCTCTTAATGACCTTGTTTTGGAGAGTTTGGTTTCTTTTGCTTTTGTTCGTTTTCCGCGTTTGTATTTGGCTTTGTTTGGGGTGTTTTCTTCGCAATGTATTTTTGTATTTTGGAAAATAAGCTTACAAGCTTTGTTTGCAGGATACGGGAAGGAAGTATGTATCCATGGTGCCGCCGCAAGACCAAACTGTTGTGCCTTTGGTATTACCTGTTTTCGCAAAGCTTGGTATTAGGTGAATTTCGGTATTCTTCACAGGTACAGCGGCTTGATTACCGATGGCGGCAACAATAGTGCCGTTATCTTCAATACGGACAATCTTTACATAGTTACCGACTTTATTGTCGTCTGAAGCGAGTTGCTTGATGTTGAGGTCAAGCGGCAAGCTGCCTTTATCTGCATAGGCTTCTTCGACGTAGCTTTTCATACTTCCTGCCAGCATGATGCCTTCGGCTACTTGTGCTCTGGCAACATAGTTTTGGTATGCAGGAAGAGCTACTACTGTCAAAATGCCGATAATGCCGATAACAATCATCAACTCAATCAGGCTAAAACCGGTTTGGGTTTTGCGTAGTTTTTTCATTTTTTTGAGTATGTCGTTTTCTTATTTTTATTTTATAAAGTAAATCCCATAACGATATTATGGGATTTACTCTTTAAGTTTTTAAATTTGTTGGTAACAAATTATTAACGGCAAGAAGAAGGCAAGAATTTGCTATCAACAGTACCTTTCTTACAAGTCCAAGTGAAAGAACCTTTAGAAGAGGCAGCATTACCAGTCACATCAGGTGACAACACAACTGTTTTACCTTTAATGTCATTATTGACATCGGTATTTTTCATTGTTGCAGTCAGAACACCATTTGCGCCTACAGCAACTTGAGCAACGTATTTACCTTTAATATCGGTAGGTGCTGCAATACCAGCTTCTGTATTATTTTTAGGCCATTTGCCTTTATCTGCATAGTATTCAACAACAGCGGACTTTTGACCTTCCATCAAAGAGATGGCTTCAGAAACTTGGGCACGTGCAGTGTAGTCTTGGTATGCAGGCAGGGCGATAACTGCCAAGATGCCGATAATCGCGATTACGATCATCAATTCGATCAGGGTGAAACCTTTTTGGATTGCTTTCATTGATTAAAACTCCAGTTTGAAAGTGTGAATAATTATGTTTAAGTAAAAAGTCCGTAATGTGCTTGGCACTATGTATTATGAGTAAACCATAAAGTAAGAAGGAATATACAGCTTCCGTCGGGCTTGCTGCTTTGAGGCTTGGGCCTTATCGGACGTGTTGTTTCAAGCAGTCTGTGTGCCAAGTGCGCAAAACTGGTTAAAAATTTTATTTTTTATTTTTTGTTTATTGTTTTTATTGGGATTATTTTTTAGTTTTTAAATTTTGTGTGGTTTTGTTTGAAAATTTCAGGATTTTAGGGAAATTGGGTGGTTGACGTTTTTTGTCAGTTTTGTGTTTTTTGTGACAGGGAAGGGAGACAAGTTTGGGTGTGTGACGTTTTTTGTCAGAAATTAAGCTTGGTTTAATAATATGTTAATTGATTTAGACGGGAGGTAATTTTATGGATTAATCGGTGGGTTTAATATTTTGTGATTTTATTTTTTTGTTTTTTATGGCTTTTATTTTGAATGCGTATTTTTTTTGAATATGGATGAGGAAAAGATTTGGAAAGAAGTGTTTTTGAAGAGGATTTGGCGTAATAGGTGAATGAAATTTTGTTATTGGAATTAAATTCATTTGGGTTATGATTTTAGAATGTAGTTTTATGTCAGGAGAAAGTTCTGGTTTCGAATTTTAAGGCTTTGGATTTCTTGAGTGTTTTAGAAGGGTATATTCAGGATGTTTATAATTTGGATGTGATTAGGGTGAGCAAAAAATGCTCACCCTATGTTTTTAAGATGTTCAGACGGCCTTTATGGGGTCAAGACTTCGATCAATGCTTGTTTTAGGGTATTTTGGGTTTGCGGGTCTTGTAGGGATGGGCTGTAGGTAATGAAGCTGTCCTCAATGCGCTGATCCAAGGTGGTGATTTTGGCGTAGCGCAGGCTGATGTTGTGTGCGAAGAAGGTCTCGGCGATGTCGGCGAGGAGGTGGGGGCGGTTGACGGCGGTGATGTCTATGGTGTGCCAGCCGGGATAATCTTCTTCGGGGGTGATGATTACGGTAGGCGGAATGGGGATGTGGCGGATGCGGCGGCTGATGTGCGGGCGGCCGCTTTGTTTTTGGACGGTGGTATTGCCGTGGATGAAGCTGTTGAGTTCGGCTTCAAGTGCGCTTTGGCGGTCGGGATATTCTTCGGGCGGTAGATTGTCGGGAAGTTGCAGGATAAAGGTGTCGAGGATGTAGTCGTGTTCGGTAATGAAGGCGCGGGCTGCTTGGATGTCGAAACGGTGGCTGCTGAAAATGCGGCAGAGGCGTGCGAAGAGGCGGTCGCCATTGGGCATGAAGACCATGACTTGAAGGCTGTTGCTTTGGGGGAGGATGCGGCTGCGGACGGCCGGACTTTGGGTGTCGTAGGCGAGGTTTGCGGTGTGCCAGAGGATTTCCCGCGTTTGATGGCGGACGTAGTATGCGCTGCCGAGGATACGGCGGAGTTTTTGTTGATTTTTGAGGGGAACGACTGCGCGCGTGAGTTGGTCGGCCGCGGCCTGTTCGCGTCGGTTGGGGAGGCGTTCGGGATCGTGGTTTTTGCTGTTTAAAACGGCGGCGGTGCTGTGGTAGAGGGTTTGGAGCAGACTGGCGCGCCATGTGTTCCAAAGTTTGGGGTTGGTGCCGCGGATGTCGGCAATGGTAAGCAGATAGAGTGCGTCGAGGTATTCGCGTGTGGGAATACGGCGGCAAAAGGCTTGGAGGACATGGGGATCTTGGATGTCTTCTTTTTGGGCAACGGTGGACATGAGCAGGTGGTTTTCAACCAGCCATGCGAGGAGATGGCTTTCTTCTTCGGTGTAGTAGTGGTTGGCGGCGAATTGTTGGGCGTCTTTGATGCCTTCTTTTGCGTGATCGCCGCCACGGCCTTTGGCGATGTCGTGCAGTAGGGCGGCGGTGTAGAGGACGTGTGGTCGTGGGTAGGCCTGCATGATGGCGCTGGCTTCGGGCATTTCGTGGCTGTGGGTTTCGATGGCGAGACGGCGCATATTGCGGACGACGGTCAGGATGTGGTCGTCTACGGGGTAAATATGGAATAGGTCGTGTTGGAGCAGGCCGGTGATTTTTTCCCATGCGGGGAGATAGCGGCCCAATACGCCGTAGAGGTTGAGAAAACGGAGGGTTTGGGTAAGGCCGGTGCCGTGTTTGAAGAATTGGATGAAGCGGCGGCGGTTTTCTGGATTTTGGGTGAAACGGGCGTTGATTTTCCGTGTGGCCGCCCACCATGCGCGCAGGGTTTGCGGCTCGATGGTGGTGATGCTTTGCTCCTGCATGGTTTGGATGATGGTGAAGATGTGTTCGGGGTTGTGTTCAAACAGGGCAAGGTCGTTGGCGGCGATTTGGTGGCCGATGCGTTTGTAGCGGCTGTCGATGGGGTGGATATGTTGGGGACGGCTGGAGGTTTGATGGTTTTTGAGAACCGGAATGAGGATGCCGTTGAGTTGTTTGATGGCTTTGGTGGCACGGTAGAAGGTGTGCATCAGGGCTTCGCTTCTGCCGCGGATGTCGGGTTGGGTATAGCCTAAGCTTTCGGCAACTTGGGACTGGTAGTCGAAAAGCAGTCTGTCTTCGGGGCGGTCGGCGGTAAGGTGGAGGTGAATGCGGATGTTGGCGAGACGGCGGTAGCCATGGGCAAGCATGCCGGCTTCGGTGCGTGTGAGGACGCCGGCGGTAACGAGGGCGGTGGGGTTGCTGTCTATTCCTTGTGCTTTGGCTGTCCAGATAAGGGTGTGGATGTCACGCAGGCCGCCGGGGCAGGTTTTGATGTTGGGTTCGAGTTGTGCGCCTGTGCCTTGGGATTTGGTATGGCGTTGCTCCATTTCGAGGAGTTTGGCTTCGATAAAGGCGGCTGTGTCGCGGCGTGTGTTGAGTTTGTTTAGAAGTTGGGCGGTAAGGTTGGCATTGCCTTGGAGATGGCGTGCTTCAAGAAAGGCAGTTTCGCCGGTAATGTCGTTTTGGGTGCTTTGGAGGATTTCTTCTATGCTGCCGCTTTTGATGGCCGGATTGAGGCGTGCGTCCCAAAGGGTTTGGATAAATTGGGCGGTTTGTTGTTGCAGGCCGTCTGAAAAAGGAGTGGAGGAAATAATCGCTAAATCCCAGTCGGAATGGGGATAGAGTTCGCAACGCCCGAAGCCGCCGATGGCAATGAGGCTGATGTCGTCGCTGTCGGGGAATTGGATTTGCCAGAGGGTTTGCAGCAGGGTTTCGGCAGCGGCGATATGGTCGCGGAAGTAAGCGGTAGGGCGGTTGTTTTTGCGGTAGGCAGTTTCTGCTGCGGCTTTTTGCTGTTGGTAGGTTTGGATGGCTTGTTTGGCGGCGGTCATAATGGTATCTGGTTTTGAATTAGGCTTGGGTGTCGGCAGGCTCGGTCATTTGGCGGAGCATTTCTTGTGGCGGAAGGAGGAGTTTGTAAGGGGCGATTTTAAGCGCGGATGCAATTTTTTCGATGTTGGAAAGGGCGATGTTCCAGCGTTTGCGCTCGACGGCGGAAACGTAGGTGCGGTCAAGTCCGCATTGGCGTGCCAGTTCTTCTTGCGACCAGCCGTGATTGACGCGATAGAGGCGCATGTTGTAAGCGATAACTGCGCGAAGGTCTTGCGGATCGGGCAGGCTTGGAGGTGGAGTGAGTTTGTTGACCATGATATTTTGGGTTTGTGGTTTGAACGATAAGGGGATTTTATACTATTTTTGTGAGGAGAAAGGAAAGGCCGTCTGAATGTTTTCAGACGGCCTGAAAGGGGGTAGGTATAAAAAAAGGGGGTGGCTTTCGGCCACACCCAAACACACACACATCAAGAGGAAAGAAAAATCATTTAATAAGAGAGCTGGCTCTTATAGAGGAAAACTGGAGGATTCGGGCTTGGCCCTGAAGCATTGAAAGGCATTATAAATGAAAATAGGGTTAGGGTATTGATACAGGTCAATTCAGGTTTGATTTAGAAAATATATTTTTAGGATAGTGGAAATAAATTAAAAATAAGGTTTGATTGTGAATAAAAGTCATTAGGCCGTCTGAAAGAATTGGTTTCAGACGGCCTGATTGGTTTGAAGGCTGCTACTCATATATAAATTAAGTATTAAGCCAAACCTTTATCTTTGGCTTCTTGCAGGCGGGTTTCAAAGTTGCTGAGATTGACGCCAGCCTGTTCTGCTGCGGCAACTACTTCGGCTACAGATGCGCCGTGTTGTACTTGATGATAACCCCAAAGCAGGGAGCAGCGAGTGCCGGTGCGGCAGAAGGCAAGAATAGGAGCCGGAGATTGTTGCAACAGATTTTGGAAGGCCGCGACATCGGCTGCGTTGATTTGAGGCGCAACAACGGGCTGGTGTGAGAATTGGTTGATGCCTGCCTCTTTAAACCAGTTTTGCACTTCGGCAAAAGCCGGTTGGTTTTCTTCTTCGCCGTCCGGGCGGTTGCAGATAACGGTTTGGATGCCGAGACGTACGGCTTCTTGGACATCGGCTTCGGTCAGTTGGGGGGCGATATAGAGGAAGTCGGTCAGTTTATGGATGGGCATAGTTTTTCCTTTCTTTATATTAAATGGATATGTAGATTTCAGACGGCCTAGGAAGTGGCAGGTCGTTTGAAGTGTTATTTAATGATTGTACAACCAGTTTTCGAGTTTTTGGCGATTAGTAATATGCAGCAGGGCGGTATTGGCTTCTGCTGCTTGGACTGTGATGCTGGTTTCGCGCAACAGGCCTTGGCGGAAGAAATGGATGGTGGTGCGCGTACCGATAGGCAGTTTGCTCCACTGCGCTGCAAGGTCGTTGCAGGCATAGCCGCCTAGGGCGATGATTTTGTCTTGCGGGCAGAGTCCGGCATTTTCTGCACTACCACCATTGAATACATGAGTCAGAACGGCATGGTCGCTGTTTTGTTTGAAACGTGCACCCAAATCGTTGGCGGGGGCAACCGATTGTAGTTCGGTGGCAAATGCTCCGCCGTGTTGGCGTGGCAGGGGAATAAAGTCGAGTTTGATGCCTACGCTTTGCAGGCATTCTGCGAGCGGAAGATCATCGGTACTGTATAAGGCCGTCTGAAAGAAGGTTTCTAAATCTAAACCGGTCATTTCTTGGCAACGGGATTGCCAGTGTTTTTCGGGTATGCCTTGATGGGTGTTGCACCAATCGAGATAGTGTTGCTGCATCACGCTGTCGAGGGTGTATTTGCCTTGGCTTTTCTCACGGATGATGAGGTCGAGGCAAAGTGCGGCCAGTGCGCCTTTTTGATAATAGCTGACGATGGCGTTGGGGCTGTTTTCGTCTTGTTTGTAGAACTTGTCCCATGCGCTGAAACTGGATTGGGCAAGTGTTTGTTTCAGACGGCCTTGTGTCTGCTGTACGCGTGTAATGCTTTGTGCAAGCAGGGTAAGGTAGGCTTCGGGGCTGATGGTTTTGCTTCGGGCTAGAAAGAGGTCGTCGTAGTAGGACGTAATGCCTTCAAATGCCCAAAGTTGCTCGGTGTAGTTTTCTTGGTCGAGATTGTAAGGTGCGAAGACGGCCGGTTTGATGGATTTAACGTTCCATGTGTGGAAGTATTCATGGGAGAAGAGGCCGAGCAGTTCGGTATAAGCTTTGTCGGCTTTGCCCATATCGTAAGATGGCAGACTGTGGCGGTCGGCGAGCAGGGCGGTGCTGCTGATGTGTTCCAGCCCACCGTAGAGGTTGTCGCCCAGATGTAGTAAGAAAAGGTATTCGGTAAACGGGGCAGGGGAGGGGAACATCGCTAACTCGGTTTCGCAGATTTTTTGAATATCGGCGAGGAAGCGGGCTCGGTCAAAATCGGGATAGATACCGCTTAATGCAATACGGTGGGGGATGCCTTGTGCTTCAAATTCGAGAAATTCGATGATGCCTGTTTCAACCGGGTGGTCGATAAGCTCGGCGTATGAGGCCGTCTGAAAAGTGGTCGCCGAGGTTTGGGGCAGTGTGGTAGCTATCTGCCATGTGTGCGGCAAGGTGGAAAATTCGATTTGATGTGGCCGGTATTCTTGTCCGTGGACTTTTAAGAAGAGGCATGCGCCGTCGAAAAAGCCGCGCTCGGTACTGAGGAACGAGCCGCGAACTGATAAGTCGAATGCGTAAACAGTGTAGTAAATTTCCCACGCTCCACTGAGGGAAGGGGTTTGCCAATGGTTTTTGCTGGTTTGTGTCAGCGGCTGGGCTTTGCCGTTGCAACGCGCGCTGATGTGCGTGATGTGGCGGGCAAAGTCACGGATGAGATAGCTGCCGGGAACCCAGTTTGGCAGGCTGATTTCTGTTTCAGAATCATTGGTTTGAGTGAATGATAAGGTGATGTACCATTCATGAGACAGAAAGTTGGGGGTAATTTTGTAATTAATCATGGCTATTGGTTAATTTGCTAAAGTTTATTAAGAGGAAGGGGTTTTAAAGGGTAGGCTTAATCTATATCAATAAAACTGTATGAAAAAGGGGGCTTGAAAAAATGCTGTGCCCGATTTATTGGATATGTTTAAATAATTTATTGATTATAAAAGAAATGAGATTATGTCTCACTAAAGGTTTTATGCAATATGGAATGTAATTTTGCTTGGCATGTTGTGGTGTCTATGTTAAATTTAGAAAAATTTGAGCCTCAGCCGTATTGCGCTTTTCATAAACGTAATGGTTGAGGTGAGATAAAAATTTTTTATACCCATAATTTATGGAGACTTCCATGGACACACAAACTTATAACTACAAAGTGGTGCGCCAGTTCGCCATCATGACTGTAGTTTGGGGTATTGTGGGCATGTTGGTCGGCGTTATCGTCGCTGCCCAGCTTTTTGCTCCGGCCCTCGATTTATCCAATATCGGACCTTGGTTCCACTTCGGCCGCCTGCGTCCTCTGCACACCAATGCGGTTATTTTTGCATTCGGCGGTTGCGGTTTGATTGGTACATCATACTACGTTGTTCAACGTACATGTAATACCCGTCTGTTTGGCGGTTGGCTGCCTGCATTTACCTTCTGGGGTTGGCAGGCTGTCATTGTGGCTGCGGCTATCAGCTTGCCTATGGGTTACACCCAAGGTAAAGAATACGCCGAGTTGGAATGGCCTATCGACATTTTGATTACGCTGGTGTGGGTTGCCTACGCTATCGTATTCTTCGGTACGATTGCCAAACGTAAAATCAAACATATTTACGTTGCCAACTGGTTCTACGGCGGCTTTATTTTGGCCGTTGCGCTGTTGCACATCGTCAATAATATCAGCATCCCTGCCGGTTTGATGAAATCTTATCCGGTTTACGCAGGTGCGATTGATGCGATGGTTCAATGGTGGTATGGCCACAATGCGGTGGGCTTTTTCCTGACAGCCGGCTTCTTGGGTATGATGTACTATTTCGTGCCTAAACAAGCGGGCCGTCCGATTTACTCTTACCGCTTGTCCGTCGTCCACTTCTGGGCTTTGATTTTCACTTATATGTGGGCAGGTTCTCACCACTTGCACTACACCGCATTGCCTGACTGGACTCAATCTTTGGGTATGGTATTGTCTTTGATCCTGTTTGCGCCTTCTTGGGGCGGTATGATCAACGGTATCATGACTCTGTCCGGTGCATGGGACAAACTGCGTACCGACCCGATTTTGAAATTCTTGATCGTTTCTCTGTCTTTCTACGGTATGTCTACCTTCGAAGGCCCGATGATGTCTATCAAAACCGTTAACGCTCTGAGCCACTACACCGACTGGACTGTTGCACACGTTCACGCCGGCGCATTGGGCTGGGTGGGCTTTGTAACCATCGGTTCCGTTTACTATATGATTCCCCGCTTGTTCGGTAAAAATGAAATGTACAGCACCAAATTGGTTGAGGCGCATTTCTGGATCGCGACCATCGGCGTGGTTCTGTATATCGCTGCAATGTGGATTGCCGGCGTAATGCAAGGTCTGATGTGGGGTTCTTTGAATGACGACGGCACGCTGACTTATTCCTTCGTTGAATCCGTAAAACGTACCATGCCTTACTACATGATTCGTTTCACCGGCGGTCTTCTGTACCTGAGCGGTATGTGCATCATGGCATATAACGTTTACCGTACTGCTATCAGTGGTAAAGCAGTTGATGCTGAGATTCCTGCGGTTTCTCAAACTCAACACCACTAATGATAAGAAAGATAGGCTACCAAAATGAAATTACAACAATTAGCTGAAGAAAAAGTCGGTGTACTGATTGTATTCACCCTGCTTGTAGTCAGCGTCGGCCTTCTGATCGAGGCTGTCCCGCTGTTCTTCTCCAAGGCAGTTACCGAACCTGCACCCGGCGTGAAACCATATAACGCCCTGCAAGTGGCCGGTCGCGATATTTATGTACGCGAAGGCTGCTACAACTGCCACTCTCAAATGATTCGTCCATTCCGTGCAGAAACTGAACGTTACGGTCATTACTCTGTTGCCGGTGAGTCTGTTTATGACCATCCGTTCCAATGGGGTTCTAAACGTACCGGTCCGGATTTGGCTCGTGTTGGCGGCCGTTATTCCGATGAATGGCACCGCATCCACCTGCTGAACCCGCGCGACGTTGTGCCGGAGTCCAATATGCCTGCATTCCCATGGCTCGCACGCAATAAAGTCGATGCCGAGGCAACTGTGGCGCATATGAAAGCCCTGCGTAAAGTGGGTACACCTTACAGCGATGAAGAAATTGCCAAAGCACCTGAAATGCTGGCTAACAAATCAGAGCTGGACGCTGTTATCGCCTATCTGCAAGGCTTGGGCTTGGCATTGAAAAACGTAAGGTAACATCATGGACGCTAACTGGGCTCGCTCGCTCTTTACTGTTTGGGTATTTATCAGCTTTATTTTAGTTCTCTATATTGTATTCAATAGACGCAATAAGGAAAACTATGACGATGCTGCCAGCAGTATTTTCGATAATGACGAACAAAGGCCGTCTGAAAAGGACGATCAAGCTCAGTCAGTCCGTGATCACGGAGCAAAATAATGAACACAACATCCCAATTTACCAGTAGTTTCTGGAGTATATATATTGCCGTTATCGTCGTGCTCAGCTTCATCGGCCTGGCTTGGCTTCTGCTTTCGCAAAACGTTGTGAAACGCCCTAAAAAAGGCGAAGAAGTAAAAACCACAGGTCATGAGTGGGACGGCATTTCGGAGTACAACAACCCTCTGCCACGTTGGTGGTTTTGGCTTTATGTCTGCACATGGCTGTTTGGCGTCGGCTACCTGATTATGTATCCAGGTATCGGCGATTACAAAGGCCTGTGGGGCTGGAGCAGCCATGGTCAATATGAAGAAGAAGTTGCCAAAGCCAATCAGCAATACGGTAAAGTGTATGCTAAATTTTCCAATATGCCGATTGAGAAAGTGGCTAAAGACCCTGAAGCCCGTGCTATTGCACAAAACCTTTTCAATACCTACTGTATCCAATGTCACGGCTCAGATGCCAAAGGCTCCAAAGGCTTCCCGAATTTGACCGACGACGATTGGTTGTGGGGTGGCGAACCTGAAAAAATTCAGGAAACCATTGAAAAAGGCCGTACTGCCTCTATGCCAGCATGGGGTCCTGCTTTGGGTGAAGAAGGAGTGAAAAACGTAACACAGTATGTTATGTCTCTTTCTAAACCTAAAGGTCAATACGACGAAGAACGTGCAGAACGCGGTAAAGTCCTGTTTAGCGGCCCACCTGCCAACTGTTTCACTTGTCACGGCGACAAAGGTCAAGGTATTCAAGGCCTTGGTCCGAACCTGACTGACGATGTATGGTTGTGGGGCGGTACTCAAAAAGCGATTACCGAAACCATTACCAACGGCCGCAGCAGCCAAATGCCTGCTTGGGGTCACTTCCTCGACAAAGACAAGCTGCACATTATGACCGCTTATGTTTGGGGTTTGTCCAACAAAGACGGTAAAAAAGCTCCTGCTAAAAAAGCCGAGCCTGCTCCTGCAGCTCAACCTGCCGATGCTTCTGCTCCGGCGGCCGCTTCGGCTCCTGCTGCCGATAAAGCTGCTTCAGATGCTAAAGCTGCTCCAGCTGCTGAAGCCAAACCTGCTGAAAAAGCAGAAGCGGCTCCGGTTAAGGTAGATGGCAAAGCTATTTTTGAAGCCAACTGTAAAACATGTCATGGCGGTATGATTCCGGGCGCACCTGTTGTCGGTAAAAAAGACGACTGGGCTCCTCGAATTAAGCAAGGTAAAGATACTTTGCACAAACACGCGCTTGAAGGTTTTAATTCAATGCCTGCCAAAGGCGGCAACAGCAGCTTGAGTGACGATGAGGTTAAAGCGGCTGTAGACTTTATGGCAAATGAGTCCGGTGCAAAATTCTAATTTTGAGTCGGATTGAAAAAAAGCGTACCTAACAAGGTACGCTTTTTTATATTTGATAAAACCAATAAGAGAAGACATATCAAAGAGATGAAATATATAAGGCCGTCTGAAACATTCAGACGGCCTTTGTTCTTGGTTCAACCAAAATTAATCAATCCAAAGTGGACGTACTGCGTTTCAGGAACCATTCGCTGAAAGGCCACTCAACACTGTCGAGTAAGTTTTTGGTAATTAGCCCCAGTTCCGTATCGCCTTCGATTTGCAATTTACGGTTGAAAAATAAGGTATCGGGATCTTCCTCGCGCATCATCATGCGCATGAAATCTATACCGTTGGCGGCCAGCCTCAGATCGGGGGCGCCCCTGAAGTTGTCGTCCAGGAATTTTTCCGTATCGGCACTAAACCGCACTTTGATACCGGCATCCAAAACTTCGATTTCGAATTTTCTTCCGGCAAAAAGTTCCATATCGGCAGGCAGTAAACCTTTTTTCAGCATGGTATTCAATACGGAGACCAAAACAAAGCGTGGAGGTTTGCCGGGAAGTTTGGTACCGATTTTTGCCATCCATTTGGGTAATATGATTTCAGGCAGCGCCATAATATGCCTCCTTCACGGTTTCAATACCGGGCTGACCGCGCCAATAGCCGTCAACCAGTGTTCCGGTAGTCAGTCGTTCCAACTCGGGGCGGACATCTTCCCATGTGGCTTTTCCGTCCAATACATCGCGGTGAATTTGGATAATTTCAGCCATGCTGTGCATTTGTGGCGACAGTCTGAGCATATTCACGCCGATTTTATTTAAGTCTTCATGGTGGGGCAGTAGGTTTTGGCAACCGTAAGACATGGTTTGGATGCCGTTGATGGTGAGAAACGGCTGGCCTTCTCGCGTATTCATGGCCATACCGTGCTCGTGGTCGAGACAGCGGAACTCGCAACTGTCTTTATTCAGATTGTAATGGCGGGCGGTAAAGCAACGTGATGAATAGGCGAGCGGCATTTTACCCCAAGCGAAGAGTTCGGTTTCAATGCCGTCTGAAGCTTTGATGATTTCGGCAACCTTATCGCGGCTCAGCTCGGACGGTGCAATCCAGCGGAATGCCCCTAATTTTCGGAATACGTCCAAAGTGGTTTCGTTGTAGATATTCAGGCTTGCACCGGCAACAAACGGGATGCCATGTTCGCATGCCAATTTGACCGCACCCATGTCGTTGGCTTCAACTTTAAACTTTCCCTGCTCCGTGATTTTGCGCAGGCGTTTCAGATCGGATTCGCTTTCGAGCAGGACTTGTGAAGAAAGAATAATCTCCTTACCGCTTTCCGCCAAGTCTTCAGCCAGTCCGAACCAGTCGGCAAAGCGCATTTTCTGACGGCGTGAGCAGACTACCTCACCCAAATAAACAGTGTCCAACGGCGTATCCAGCATGGAAACATAAAATTCCAGCAGGGCTTCTTTTTGCCAGAAAAATAAAATAGGGCCCAGCGACAATTTCAATGAATTCATTTTCTTCCCCTTATTTCCATGGGCGGTTGTATGCGCCCAAAGTTGTCTGATGACCTTCCGAAACTTTGCTCAAGGCATTGTTCCAGGACGGATTGACTTTGAAATGCGATGGGTCGGCTGCGGCTGCATCCAGTGCTTGGCGAAGGGATTTGGTTACTTGCGCCGTATACATCGGACTGCGTTGGCGTCCCTCGATTTTGATGGCGGACACACCGATTTTGATGAGTTCGGGCAACATTTCCAAAACATTCAGGCTGGTCGGTTCTTCCAAAGCATAGTAGGTTTCATCATTGACTTCAAAGCGGCCTTTGCACAAGGTTGGATAACCTGCCGGTTCATTGGGTTTGTATTGGTCTATCAATACCTGGTTTAGACGTACGTTCATGCGGTCGGGCAGTTGTTCCCAGCGGACGGATTTTGCCGGAGAGCAGACACCTTGCATATTGGGTGATTCGCCTGTTGCATAGCTCGACAAGATGCAACGGCCTTCCACCATCACACACAAACTGCCGAAACCAAAGACTTCAATTTCCACATCAGTATTGTCAATCACATGTTTGACCTGATCGATGGTCAGCACGCGCGGCAAAACGGCACGACGGATGCCGAACAGCTCTTTCATCATATTGATGGCTTCGTAATTGGTGGCCGAACCTTGTACCGACATATGCAGGCGTAAATTCGGATGTTTGTCTGCCGCATACGCCATGATGGCGGGGTCGGCAACAATAATCGCATCGGCACCCAAATCCGCCGCCGTATCCACAGCAGCGTGCCAACGCTCCACTTGGCCGGCTTGTGCGAATGTATTGATGGCCATCAGTACATTGCGCCCGCGCGCATGGGCGTAAGCTACGCCTTCCCGCGCAGATTTCATATCGAAATTCAGTCCCGGAAAGTTTCGTGCATTGGTCGCATCTTTCAAACCCATGTAAACCGTGTCCGCACCGTTGTCCACAGCGGTTTTCAGTGCAGGCAGGTTGCCGGCGGGGCAGACCAATTCTGGAATTTTCTGCATTTTGTGTTCCTCGTCTTGATGATAACCTCTATCGGGTTAATCAATATTTTGTAGAATTCCGAATATTTTATGGATTAATGACACAAGATATGCTGACTTAAATCAAATCGAAAAATCCATGTTGACGTAGACATATTGTTTACAAAATCTTAACAGACGTTGTTTTTTATATATTTCATGTGCTTAAAAATTTTGATGACGGATTTTGTTTCAAAATCGGCTTATGTTTTTAACTATCGTATTTATTAATTTTTACAATAATGGCGATAGAAAAATGAAAAAAGGCCGTCTGAAAATCTGGTTTCAGACGGCCTTTTGCTTTAAAGGGATATATTTAAGAGAGACCCAAACGCTTATCAGGTCGGGTAAACACAAAAATAAACAGGGAAGTTAACGCGCCCAAAGTATCGGCAAGCATGTCTTTTTGCGCGTCCCAAATATCACCTTGAGAACCCAAGAATTCCAGTCCGACCTCTCCGCCGTCGATGACAGCATATTGCCATTCGATGATTTCATAGGCGGCAGCCACGCTCATAATGAAGAACAGGGAGAAAAATAAGGCCAACGGCAGGTTGCACAGCTTGCGGCGCAGCAGCCACTCAGCCATAGGATAGGCGTAGAAGCCGATGATGTAATGGGCAATACGGTCGTAATGATTGCGGTTTTCGCCCAAAATTGGCTCGACAAAGCGGTTGATGGATTCGAACGGTACATCTGCAAAAGTATAGTATGCACCGATGGAATGCATGATCAGCCAAAAACTCATGAATAAGTAGGCCAAGTTGCTGAAGCGGAAAATGCGGTAGGTAGTAACAAGAAGGAAGAATACGGATGCTACGGGGATGATTTCGGCGTACCAGACTGCGCGATCATGAGGATTAATGCCTGACCAAACAATAAGGGCGAAGATAATCGTAGCAAGAAAAATGGGAAAGATTGGAGAGGGTTTATTCATTTTTTGTGTGTAATAACAATGGTTGCGTATTGTATAACGAATTGGCAGGGCTGGCAGTTTCATACATTCAAGGCCGTCTGAAAACATCTTTCAGACGGCCTGAAGTTTAGCCGTTCCAGAAATAACGGGTGATGTGGAAAAACACAGGTGCAGCAAAACAAATCGAATCCACACGGTCAAGCATACCGCCGTGGCCGCGTATCATATTGCCCCAGTCTTTGACACCGTAATCGCGTTTGATGGCAGACATAACCAGGCCGCCAAAGAAACCCATCAGGCAGACGATAAAGCCGATAACGGCTGCTTGGCCGTGGGAGAACGGTGTAATCGGCGACATCAACGCGGAAATGGCTGTGGCCGATAAAATACCGCCGACTGTACCGGAAATGGTTTTGGACGGGGATAGTGAGGGCATGATTTTTGCACCGCCAATCAGTTTGCCCCAAACGTATTGCAACACATCCGATACTTGCACCACGCCAATAAGGAAGATCAGCAACAGGATATTGTTGCTATTATCGAAGCCGTCCAAGTCTAGAAACATCAGCGCCGGAACATGGGACAGGCAGAAGATGCAAATCATCGCCATCCATTGCGTTTTGGCGGCGCGTTCCAAAAAATGCGCGGTTTGGCCGCTGAGGCTGGCAATAATCGGCAGTATCAAAAAGCCATAAACCGGAATAAAAATGCTGAACATGCCATACCAGCCGTCATAGACAAAATAGTATTGCACCGGCAGTAGCAGGTAAAAGCAGACCACCATGCTGTAATAGTCGCTGCGGCGGCGATAGACGAGGGTCATAAACTCGCGTAGTGCGGCAAATGAAATCAGGAAAAACAGTACAACCGTCCCGATTTTGCCGAACCAAAACGCGCCCAGTAACACCAACGTCATCAGCCACCATGCGTAAATACGGGCGTTGAGGTTGGCGATGGTGGCATTATCTGCGCCGTTTTTACGCTTGAGCCATTGTCCGATGATGCTGGCAAAACACAATACGGCAAATACGCCGACAAAAATATAGCTGGCTTGCGGAGTCAGATGAGCGGCGGCTTGTTCGACAATGATTTGTTGGGAAGTCGTAGAAAGGCTCATGCTTGTCCTCCTTTGTTTTGCTGAACTTCAGATTCATTTTGGCAAAGCTCGCTGCGGTCGTTTTCAGACGGCCTGAGTGCCAGCAGCGCTTCACGGCTACGTGTCAAAAAGCTGTCTTTGTCTTCGTTTTCCTTTAAGGTAAGCGGCTGTCCGATATGGACTTCACACAAAAGCGGTATAGGCAGGATTTTGCCTTTGGGCAGTACGCGGCTGATGTTGTCTATCCAAATCGGCACAAATTCGGTATTGGGTTTGCTTTTCGCCAGATGATAAATGCCGGACTTGAACGGCAGCAGGATGGTGTTGTCGTCAGTATTACGCGTGCCTTCAGGGAAAATAATCAAGGAGTCGCCTGCGTTCAGCGCGTCTTTCATCTGTTCGGTAATCGCTTGCGGATTATCGCTATGGCGCGGAATCAGCAAGGCGTTGAAAACATTTTGAATGATGAAGCGTTTGAGTTTGCTCGTCAGCCAGTAATCCGAACCGGCGACAGGGCGCGTGGACAAGCGCCAGCGGCGGGGCAGGGAAATCCACACCAATACAAAATCGCCATGGCTGCCGTGATTGGCGTAATAGACTTTTTGGTGCTGATTGAATGTCAGCTCGCGCGGGCTTTTAGGGCGTACGCCCGTAAGAAAAGAGACCGACAGACACAAGGCTTGGTCGGTCAGCCAGGCAAGTTGTTTTTTGAGGAAGTTTTTCATTGTTTCTGCCTTTTGAAGTGAGATACCGCTCTAGATCTGGTTTGGGTAAATCAGCCAAAATAATCAAATGCTTTGGATAAGCAAAATTAAAAATTGTGCGACGGTCAGGTATAAGCATTTGCGCCATAGGGAAAGTGCGCCGTTTATCCGTTGGATCAAAGTACGGCTGCCTGAAATTTGACGCAAACCGTTTTGCTGTAAGGCGTGGTCGAAGTCTTCAGGAGAGTAGCGGTTGTCGGCAAAGTCTTGGAACACGCGGCGATCGAAGTGAACGCGGATATAGCAGTACAACAAAACCGCTGCCAAGACAAGTTGTACCGCAAACCATGCGCCGCCATATTTTGCCGACAAGGCGAGCAGCAGAGCGTTGCAGGCGGCAACATAATGTGCGGTAGAGAGCAGGTGGGCAGTAATACGGCTGTCGGTTGCGTTGTCCATCATTATCCTTGTTTCAAACGGTTTGCTGCAGCTTCGACTGCTTGGGCGGTGGCCGGCGATAATACCATTTGCGGCCGAGCCTGTTTGAGTTCGGCCTTCGCTTGCGCCAAGTTTTTGCAGCCACCATAGACCAGCAGCCACGTCAGCACCACTGCGGCACTTCTTCCATAACCCAAAGCGCAACATACCAGCGCTTTGCCGTGTTTTTGGCGCAAGGTTTCCAATATCAAGGCCGTCTGAACCAAATCGTTTTCAGACGGCGTTACCATATCCAGTAAAGGCAGGACGCGATATTCTCCTGGATAGCTACGGCAGGGATATTCGGCGCATACATCCAATACGGCAGGCAGATGATTTGAAATTCCCAAAATGCTGCCAATCAATACATCATGGCGGACTTGTGCCGTTTTCGCCTTACCTCGTAACCAATACGCCATGTTTAGCCGCACGCCCACCAGATAAGGCAACAGCAAAACCGTAGCTGCCGCCGATAATTTACCGTTAGCCTGTTTTTGGAATACGTTTGCATTTCCAGTCAAATAGGCAAAGGCCACCATCAGCAAAGACACGCTCATCCATATCAACCACAGCCACGCGCCACCTAGCAGCGCAGGCAACGCCGTCAAACACGCGCCAAGCAAATACAGCAGCACAATCTTTCTTGAGCGTACATCACTTGAGCCCAGTTTTAACGGCGAAGTCATCTGACGCGGGAAAGCCCACAACACCAGCCAGCCGAGCAATGCTCCGGTCGGCACGTCAATAAAATGATGTTGATAAGTCGTCAGTACCGACAAGGCAATCAGGCTTTGCCATACGAAAAGCGGCAGGCGGATTTTGGGAAAGCGCGTCCAATAAAATGCACCCACGATAACCGCCAACGCAATATGCAAAGATGGTGCTTGGTTGTATGGCAAATCAAATGCAGCCAATGAATCAAACAGCCAGCCTGACAGCCCATCAGCAGGCGGTTTAGGCCACCCGAAACGCAGCGGAAACAGCACAAAGCAAACAGTCGCAATCAGTTGGGCGGCTACAAGGTGCGCTACATATCGGTTTTGTTCATGTGTATCACGGCAAAGAAAAAATGCCGCTGCATACATCAGGTTTAGCGACCAATAAGGCACAATCGTCCATGCCCAAAACGGAATATTGCTCTCCCATGCAAAAGCGATTTCAGGCACATAGTCCAGCGATGCCGCGTAATGGTTGGAGAAGCCGTAGCTGGTGTAGAACAAGATACCGACTGAAATCAGCTTGAGTAGGGAAGTTTTGAGAGAGGGTTTCATGGATAGGTATATGGTTTAAATAAGGCCGTCTGAAAGTTAAAAATTGTTCAGACGGCCTTTATTTTTATTTCTTCACTGCCAAGCTCACGGTGAAAATACCGTCTTCGTCTATCCATTGATGGATTTTTTCAAAACCGGCTTTTTCAACTAACTGATCCATTTCCTGCTGGCTACGGCGGCGCATTACCCAGTTTGGGCTGCCTGCTTTGTGGCTGGTCAGGGCGCGGGCAATCATTTCCAGTTGCGGATGCCATGGCTGTCCGGTGTAAATCAGGTAGCCGCCGGTTTCAATAGCTTCGCCGAAGCCGTAGAGTGAGTTCAAAATCAAATCGTTGTCGGCAAACAATTCGTGCAGGCCGGAGACGATGCCAAGCGTTGGGCGTGGCTGTAAATTGTGATAATTGGCGCGGTCGTAGGCATTGACCTCGTTAAAGGTAACCGTATTTTGCAAGCCACGCTCGGCAATCAGCTTGCGACCGGCTTCGACATTAATCGGGCTGTAATCGCGCAAGCGTACGGAATCAGGCAATGTGTCGGCAGTTAGGGCATCCAATACATAGCGGCCATGACCGGACGCAATATCCAAAACGTGTACAGGTTTCCCAGCTTCACGCAGTTTGGCTGAGGCCGTCTGAATGGCTTTGCCAATATTGACTTTGCGTTGGCGGATACCGCGCCAGCCGATGGCGTTGAGATAGTATTTGTCCACCCATACACCAAAAGTGTTGCTGCCTTGCGGTTGATTGCGGTAAACGTAATCCAGTGTGCTACCCGAATCAAAACCTGTTTCTTGACCGATTCTCAAACCTTCACTCCAGCGCGAACCCAGTTTGAGCGAGGCGCGATATGTCGCCCAAAATGCGCCGCGAGGCGTACAAACAGGCAAAGGCGTAGCCAGTTCGTCAGCTTCGCGACGGCTGTCTCCAAACAAGTGCGCTTGAGTCAGATCGACTTGTTGCAAAGGCTGATTGAAACGATTGCGGATAAAACGGCGCATTTCGACAAACGCGATTTCACGGTCTTGCTCGCCTAACGTATCGTGGTAGAAACCGGGCAGGATATGGCGCTCTTTAATATGGCTGCCTAAGCGGTTGTAGAAATCGTGTTGCGGTTTGTGATGAACGACCCAATCGCTGCCAGAAATCAACAGTTGTACAGGCGTAGTAATCGCTTGTGCATCGGCAACGACGCGCTCGGCAGCTTCATATAAACCCAGCAGGATACGAACGGAAATAGCGCGGGCAATAAGCGGATCATTGTCGTAGCTTTTTTGACGTTCGACGTTGTGGGTCAGATAGTGGGCTTTGACGTAGCTGTTGACAAAGAAATTGCCACGCCATTTTTGCATGATTTTTAAACCGGTACGGGCAAACGGCACATAGAGTTTGACTTTGAACGCAGGCGAAGCCAATACGGCGCAACGGATTTTCGGCGCGTAATCGTGCAACCAAGTAGAAACCAATACCGCACCGACACTTTGCGCAATCACACAAATGTTTTCAGGTTTGATGCCGTATTCGCTTTGAATGTGTCGGATAAAATCATCCACATCTGCAACCGAAGTGCCGATACTCGGACTATCGCCGCGCTCACCGGGGCTGTAACCATGACCGCGTGCGTCCCAAGCAAAATAGGCAAAATCATCAAACCCCAGTTCATCTGCCACAAACATCATCCGGCCGGAGTGCTCATGTCCGCGATGGAACAGCACAATGGCTTTGTCGGAAGAACCATCGGCAGCAGGGCGATAGCGGTAGAAAAGCGAAGTACCGTCTTGGGTAGAAAAGTATTTTTGCTGTTCGGACATGAGAAACTCCTAATAGTCATATTTTTTGAACAGTATCATGACATATCGAATAAATGCAATGATTATCCGATAGACGGACGAATGCAATGATGGGGAGATATGTTAAGTGCCGATTATGGTCGATACGATGAGTCAGTCAGTGGTTCATTTAAGATTTTTAGCATTTTTTTCTCATGATCTTTTATCTCGCTTTCTGTCCAGTTTGTGTAACTCATCATAATAGCTTGTTTTAAGCTATCATAAGTATCCTTTCCTTTGTAATACTGCCGTTTCCAATCTGGAAGTTTATTACTGAAACTGGAATTTTTACTTTGAGATAACAAATATAGATTGCCAAAATTATCTAAGACATTTGTATCTAATTTATCTAGGCCAAAATCTTGAGAGGGATTTTGTGGGTAATGGTGCTCAACCGAGCTTCTAAAACTAAATCTAAAATTTTTCCAGATAGATTGTTTAGATTGGTCAATAGCTGAAAAGACCTCTACCTTGTCTTGATATTTCCATAATTGATAATCCAATCGATTAAATACAAAATTTGGGACGTTTACTCCATCATTCCAAGACTTATGTACTGAAGGGGTGGTGTAGTTATCATTTAAGATAATTCTCATAAAATCCCTGTTTCCATTGCAGTTGTTTTCAAAATAAAATTTATCACAAAGATTTTCAAGAAACTGAATATATGTTTCTTGAGTAATACTTTTCTTATTCTCGAATAACCAACGCAATGTAGCATATAGCCAGTTTTTATAGATTCGGGATGGATTAGAAACATGAAACATAGAAAGCAACATTATTGCGTTCTTAGTTTTATCATCAGTTTCTTCAGTATCAGTGGAATTGCCATTGTCGATACCAAAAACATTTTTATAGTAATAATTCTTTGATTCTCCTTTTTTAATTTCCCATAAAGACCAATGCTCATTTTCTGAACGTAGTGAATTTGATTTAATAATATATTTATCAAATAAATGCCGACAAGATAGCAATATATCTATAAAATTTACGATCTTTTCTTTGTTCCAGTCTTCATTGTTAAAAGCATGCAAAAGTTCTTTTTCATCCAGAGGAATCTCTTTAAAGGTAGTTTCGTTAATGCCAGTAGGAAATTTTTCTAGATAAATTTTCAAGATATGCATTAAGAAGTTAGGGAAATCAATAACGGAATTAAAACGCCCATCTGTCTGCTCGTTTGTTTTTTCTTGGAAGGAGTGGATATCCCCATTATCGGCGGTTATTAATTGAAGAATCGATTGTTCTTCATTTGCGGAGCCGTTATCTGAATGTTGAGTTTTTTTTGCATCAGCAATATTCCCAATAATTTCATTAAATTTTTTTGGAATAGTATTTTCCCAATTCTTGCCAAAAATATTTTCTCTAAGTGTGGTTTCAATTCCCATTACAACATATCGGCTCATGTCAGAACACGCATCCCAAATTTTGGCAAAAATAGAGCGTTCACTATCTGTGTCTAAAACCTCCATCAAAGCAGCCTTGATAATCTCATGTTTTTCTAATTGCTCTCCCCGCGTATTCATAATTTCAAAGTAATGATTGAGGTCGGTGTCTTTGGGTACTTCGGTTCTAATAATTTTAACGTTTTCTTGTAAGAACTCTGCCAAACCCCTTCCTTCTTTTTCTGTTCTCTCAGTTTCCCAATATTTTTTTATTGATTTTAAAGCATTTTTAAAAACATCAGGTATGGAGTCAGAGTCAAGATGTCTTAAGGCATCGTCGGAGTCATTTCTATGCTCAAAGGATACATTACTAACAAAGGTATCTGATTTTAAGTAGTGCATGATTAAAGTCAGTGTGGTCAATCGTTGTTGCCCGTCTATGACTTCTAAATCTCCATTTTCTCTTTTGTAAATGACTAAGCTGCCAATATAATAATTATTCTTATTTTTCTCATATGCATTCCATAGGTCTTGGATAAGAAGGCTAATTTCATTATCTCCCCATGCGTAATTACGTTGATAAATAGGAATAATATATTTGTCTTTATTTAAATTTAATAATTCATTTATGGTTAATGTTTTTACGTAATCATTATTTGTTTTCATCTTTAATTTCCAAAATCTCTTTTATTTTAGGGTCTACATGTTTTGAAAAATTGACTTTTCCGGTTTGTTGAATAAAACGCATGACTTGTTCGGGTGTGATGGATCTTTCAATATAAGAAATTAATCCAGCTTTATCATGAACTTTATCATGAACTTTATCATGAACTTTATCATGAACTTTATCATGAACTTTATTTTCAATGGTCTTAAAGGTAATACGCCGATATTCTACCCGAGTACGGTAAGCCCATAGAAAAGCTTTGGTTATAAATTCTTCAAAATGGCTTTCTCCAAATTTATCAAAGTAGAACAATACGGTACATTCAAATAAATTTCTAATGTATTTATCACCAGTTCGATAGCTGTATTTATGATTGTTTAAAAAAGCCATTACTCCTTTTTCTAAATCAATTCCATTAATAGAATGAATTTTATCTAACAATCCATCCTTTTCTTTAAATAGTTTTTCATAGATGACCGTATAATGTTCAATGTAATCAAAGAAATATTTTCCATTAATTAGCACTTGTGTGGCTTGAAATGCTGATATCGATCGATATAAAAATGGATTTTCATGTGATAATTTTTGTATGGCATGAGTAGCTAATATTCCGTGTAAGTAAGGATAATTAACTTTTTCATGAACGCCTTTAAATGTATCTAATTCATCTGATGTAAATATTTCTGCATCCTCTTTGTAATGCCAGCGGCGAAGTCTAAATAAGATATAGTTGATAATTTTATCTAAATTATTTATATCATTAGACATTGCAGATTTTTCCCAGCGTTCGACACATTGGTGAATAATCCGCTTGTCTTTATCTCTCATGTCTCTTAAATGATAGGCTTTTAAGAGGTCATAAGATTCTAAAGGTTTGCCTCTGGCATTTTGTGAATCAAAAAATTGAAAAGCCTCATCTAAGTCATTTAATTCAATACAAACCATTTCACACCTGTTAAGGAGGTAATCCTTAAATTCATTTGTGAAATTATAGTTTTTAAGAAAATTATAGTTCGTTGTAATATTCTTTTTGCTGATGCTATGATTCGGTTTTTCCTTTAAAAGAGACACATCCTTCCCCAGCTTATGAAGCAATAACGAGAGTGTAATAAGCCGCTGTTGGCCATCTACTATTTCAGAACAGTCTTTATCTTTATTTTTATTTAAAACAATTGTTCCGATGCGGTATATTTTTTTCCCCTCCCTAAAATTTTGGAGCAGGTCATCGATTAATTGTTGTACATTTTTAATTGTCCATTTGTATGGTCTTTGATAATTAGGGATACTCAAATTTA
The DNA here is from genome assembly GCF_003044645.1 of Neisseria subflava. GTDB lineage: Bacteria > Pseudomonadota > Gammaproteobacteria > Burkholderiales > Neisseriaceae > Neisseria > Neisseria subflava_B. Next base: position 106,233 of record NZ_POXL01000002.1, on the reverse strand, counting down.
ATTTAAATATGTCATCAATCTTGAGTATTTCTGCTTTTTCTATGCTCATATAGATACCCCTTAGTATGAAAAATAGGTAAACATTATAGACTACAATCGGCAAACTACTACCGACATATCATCATAAACTCTTTGTTTCGCAATTAATTTACGAAATACAGTCAGACGGGACTTATCGTTATCATATTGTTGCCAAATTTTTTCTCTTATTTCTTCTGAAAGAGCGTCGCTTAGGCCGTCTGAACAAAGTAGCAGGCTTTCTCCTGCTTTAAGCGTAAGTTCGATATGACACATTTTATCTTGGAATTCGGAATAATCTGCTGCTAGATAAGAAGAAACGCCGCCATATATGGTGGCGAACTCTTCTTCTTTTTTATCCGACAAATCATCCAGCAATTCGGAGAGTATCGAGTGATCTTGGGTCAGTTGCTTCCATTTTCCTTGTGTATCAATCAAATAGGCGCGACTGTCGCCTACGCTGATGATTTTGGTTTTGCCGGTGGTTTGGTCGATTTCGGCGGCAACAAAAGTGGTTGAGGAACCAAAATAATCTTCCGCCAACTCTTTAGATAAAGCGGCTTGTATATGATTGATGGTTTGACGGCTGAGTTTGGCTGTACGGCTTAATAGGTGCATGGCTAATTTGCTGGCTTTTTCAGGATGGTTGCTATTGGAAATGCCGTCAGCTATCCCGATGATAAAGTATGGACGGGTTTCAAGACGTGTTTCAGCGGTTTTGAGTTTATATTGAAACACTTGTTCGCCGTTAAAAAGGGCATCTTGGTTGTGTTGTTTGTTGCTGCCGATTTGTTGGCAAAAGGTAATTTCGCAAAATTTGTTCATGATTTATCCATTTGTTGGGTGAATATTCGCTGCAGGCTTTTCATCGTTTCTAACCCTCCGGATTTACACTTGGGTAATACGTTTGAAATTTGATGATTAAGGTTAAAGGACGTCTGAACAGTTTTCAGACGGCCTTTACTGCGTTTAACCAAGTACTAATTAACTGCTAATTTTGTCATGTTTTAATACATCCATCGAAACCCGAATACACATTTAAAAAGGAAATCAAACATGAAAAAATTCTTATTGACCGCCATCGTTGCTTTGTCTGCCGCTACTGCCGGTGCCAGCGATTATATCGAACACAAAATCTACGGCGACAAAAACTTCGAGCAAAATCGTGCTAAAGCCGTAAAAATGTTGGAACAACGCGGCTATCAAGTTCACGATGTTGAAGCCGATAGCCGTCGCGGCCAGCCTGTATTGGATATCGAGGCTTTTAAAGATGGTCGTGAGTACGACATTGTTTTGTCTTACCCTGATTTGAAAATTATTAAAGAACGCATCGATTATTAATATTTCGATATAAAGTGGATTGTCGCAGGGCTTTTAGTTCTGCGACAGTTTGCTATTTAGGCATTTAAAGAATGTAAATTATCTAAAATAAATGAACTAAATATGCTTTTTATTTTCCATTTAATTCAAAGCGTTTGATGTTGGGAGTCATGATATGAGTTTGAATGATTGGAAGGAAGATGGTCGGCCGAAGCAGATGGGTGACCAAGAAAAACCTTTAAACGACGGCGCAGCTGCCGAATCCCAACAGGATGTTGATTTTTGGGATCACAATCAAAACGGTGTTGCTGAAAACGAAGTTGAGACTGTGGCTGACGCGGTAGAAATTCAGGAAGTGGTTGAACATCCTGAGATGCCGTCTGAAAAAAACGAGAAGAAAGCCAAACGTAAAAAAGACAAGGCGAAAAAGAAAAAAAATAAAGCCGAGGATTTGAATGCGTCTGATCTGTTGGGTACGAATAAGGGCGTGGAAACCATGTTCCGCAACGCCGTACGCTCGGAGATGGAATTGTTGGCGCTGGCGGCAACTAAAGCGAACATTATGATTTCGCTGAATGGTTTTATTGTTTCTGCACTGATGATTTCGGGGGCGTTTATTTTTTCATCGTCGCCCGAGTTTTTGATTCCGGCCAGTACGTTTATGATTACTGCTGCAGCATCTATCGTGTTTGCATTGCTTTCTGCTTCGCCGGAACGTATCGGTAAAATGCAGGCAGCGCGTACATGGTTTAAGGATTTTATCCGCGGCCGTTCTAAGCTGAAGGATTTGAAAACCCGCCTCAGTAGTACCGAAACGCGCTTTTTTGGCGGCAGCCAACCCAATATTTTGATTTATGAAGACCGTGTGAAACTGCAAAAAGATCAATATTGGGAAATGATGCAGGAAATTATGGGCGACCGTAAACAAATCTATGAAAAGATGAGCGACCATCTTTACTGGCTTGGTCTGTTGGCGGATAAACAATTTAAATACATTAACTTATCTTATGCAGTATTCCGCTGGGGCTTGCTGGCTTCACTGGTGGCGTTTATCGGCGTGAAAACATTGCCGTCATTGCTGATGCCTCCGGCCAACAACGCGGCAGAGCTGCGTTCGCTGGGGATCAATATGTTTAACGGTGTGTACGAGCCTTCCGCCGTACAACAGCTTCCGGACGGCAATTTGTTGATTGCGGAAGACGAACCCAACCATGCGTTCAGTATCATCAGCATTGATAAAACCGGCAGGTTTGTGGAAGACGAAGCATTGGATACGCGCGTGATTACCGGTTTTAAACGCCGTCTCAGCGACTTGGAGGCTTTGGCGCGCGACGATGAAGGCTTTATCTACGCGCTGACTTCACATTCGCGTACCCGTAAAGGCAACCGCTCGCCTGACCGCGAACACCTGATGCGCTTTAAAATCCAAGACGGCAATGTGTTGGGGCTGACTAGCTACGACAATCTGACGCAAGTTTTGGAAACCGATCATAAGCTGCATGATTTGATTCGTGAGCGAACTAAGGCAGAAGTTTCTTTTGAAGAAATCAATATTGAGGGCATGGCGTTTGATCCGGTGAAAAAACGTCTTGTTTTGGGCTTTCGTGATCCTGAGTTCAACAACATGGCTTTAGTTGCGTTTATCAGCAATCCGAAAGATGTGTTCGAGCGCAATGCCAAACCTGAGTTTGATGAAGTGGCCGTGATTGATATTGATGGCGGCGGTATCCGTTCCCTCAACTATGATCCTGTGTTGAAAACCTACGTGATCGCCAATGAAGTGAAGGATGAGAATGGACAGAAATTCTCACAACTGTGGACTTGGAGCGGTAATCCGACCGATGAACCGCAAAAAATCTCCCTGCCTAATCTGCAACACATCACCAACGTTGAAGCCGTCGATTCGATTACCGTTAACGGCAAGCCTCAAATGATTCTGATGGGTGACGAAGGTAATGCTTCGCAGAAAATTACTGCCAAGTATATGTTGGTAGATTACAGCCAACTGGGTAAACAGTAAGTTATCTTGGCTACTGAATAAAAGGCCGTCTGAAACCATAAACTTTATGGTTTCAGACGGCCTTTTTTGTTTTCAGTAAAACAGGTTGATGGGTTTGAATACTCTAATCAACGGTGATTAACCCAAGAACGTGGACAAGTTTCAGACGGCCTTTAAGCCATTGATGACACGTTTGTAGCAGGTATAAAGCAATGCCGCGCAGGCCAGCCACATAAGGATGTAGAAAGTCGCATGGAAGCTGCCGGCGATTGCATACCATACTGCCAATGCGCCGATAAAGAATGCGCGGTCGCTTTTGCCGAATGGCCCGTCATAACGACGGCTGTTGCCGTGGACTTGTCCCAAAACGCCGCAAAACTCGGTCATTCCCGCCAGCCAAATAAACAGGGCAATTTGTACGCCGCCGAAGGGGGCGATAAAGGCAAAAGGCAAATACAAAGCAGCATCGGCGACAATATCAGTGATTTCATTCAAATAACCGCCTAATGCCGATTGTTGGCCGAACTCCCGTGCCAACATACCGTCCATCGCATTCAGTGCCATACGGACAAACAACCAGATCGGTAAAAGCCAGAATAATGTGGATACACCTGCAAACAATGCTAAAAGCAAACCGATCAAAATGGAAACGGCGCAGGCAAACAGGGTAACCTGATTGGCAGTAATACCTTTTTGATACAGTCGCTTAACAATGGGGCGTAACAGGTTTTGGAATTTTGGTTTCAGGGCGTAGATGCTCATGATTATGCTATATAAAAGAAAATGAAGTGCCGTGATTATAGACGAAATCCGTTATAATCCGTCAATCTTCGAATCACGCGGTTCGCAAACCTCCCGCGTTAACAAAACTAGGAATTTACTATGGAAAAACAGCAGGCCCTCGTTATTTTTTCGGGTGGGCAGGATTCAACAACCTGCCTGATTCAGGCAATTCAAACATATGGCCGTGAGAATGTGCAGGCCATCACTTTTCAATATGGACAACGCCACGCCATCGAATTGGAGCGCGCGCGTTGGATTGCCCAAGATTTAGGCGTGAAGCAGACCGTACTCGATTTGAGCCTGATGCAACAGATTACGCATAATGCCTTGATGGATGATACGGCATTCATTGAAACAGCTTCAGACGGCCTGCCTAATACATTTGTAGATGGACGCAATGCTTTGTTTTTGCTTTATGCCGCCATTTATGCCAAAGGGCAGGGAATACGCCATATCATTGCCGGAGTGTGCGAAACCGATTTTTCCGGTTATCCCGACTGCCGCGATGTGTTCGTCAAGTCGATGAATGTTACGCTGAATCTGGCTATGGATTACGCTTTTCAAATCCACACGCCCTTGATGTATTTAACCAAAGCGCAAACTTGGGCATTGGCGGATGAAATGGGTGTGTTGGATTATATTCGCGAGCACACGCACACTTGCTATAACGGCGTGGTCGGTGGTTGCCATGAATGCCCGAGCTGTATTTTGCGCGAGCGCGGCTTGTCAGAATATTTGGAAAGTAAAAAGGCCGTCTGAATCAAGAGAGGCCTATATTTCCAATATCCAGTTGTACGAAAAGGCCGTCTGAAAAATTCATTTCAGACGGCCTTTGGCTATGTATTTTGTTCTGCTTAGAACAGCAAATCTTCCGGTTCGCTGCTTGCCGGAGCATCTTTCACAGGAGCAGAGGCAGGGGCAGTAGCCGGTTCGGAAGCGGCTTTAGGCGCAGAAGCAGGAGTATCGGCCGGAGTGGTTGCCGGTTTGGCAGCAGGTTTTGCCGGTTTCACCGGAGTCGGATGAACGCTTTGTTTCGGTTCGGATGCTGCCTTATTTGTATCGTCGGTAGCATCGACTTCGATTTCAGTTCCTTGAGGCAATACTACATCTTTAGCAGGAGCCGGTTTCAGCATGACTTTAGGTTTGCTGTAAGCATCCGTGCCGCTGGTCCATGCCAAAGATTTCAAAGGCGATTTGAGTTTCACGCCTTTGGCGCAGGTCAGACAGTTTGCCGCGCCGGTGCGACCTTTCAGGATTGCATCTACACGTGCGGCAGGGATGGTTTTACCGTGCGCTTTTGCCCAGGCGGCAATGCTTTTTTTCAGGGCAGCCGTATCAAGGTTTTTCTTGTCGTATGGGTCACGATATGCAGCCAGCCACAAGTTCTGGTTGGCATCTTCGTTCAGGCTTGCCATTTGGTAGATAACGGAGGCAGGGGAACCTGTTGCGATGGTTTTGGCGAATTCCAATGCATCAGGCGATTTCATGCGCACGCAACCATGGCTGCGGACGCCGGGTACGCTGGCAGGGGCATTGGTACCGTGGATGCCAAGGCTTAATTTAGGGTCGCCAAGACGGACAAATACCGGGCCCAGCGGATTGTTTGGGCCGGCCGGTACGCTTTTTACGCCGTCATTGCGTTCTTTTTGAATAGATTTAGGGATGTGCCAAACCGGGTTGTAGGCTTTTGCGCCGATTTTATGTTCGCCCAGATTGGTTTGGGTCATGGCTTTACCAACGGCAACAGGATAAATTTTGCTCAGTTTACCGTTGTCGTAGAGGAACAAACGCTGTTGCGTAATATTGATAACGACGTGTTGTCCGGAAGAAGCGGGGGAGACGTCTGGAATAAGTGTGTTTGCAGCAGCGGCTGAAGTTAAAAGGGCGGCTGTCAGGCCGAACAGTATTTTTTTCATGTCGTCTTTTTTTGTAGGGTTTGAAATGAAAGTTTTTGGCGCATGATACCTGAAACTCTGTGTTTTTGTGAGAAAATATGCGCTTTCGGTATTAGAAGACAGTCAAACGGTCGGGCAACTGCTGAGTGACGGAAACGGTATGGGTGTGAAAGAACAGTATCAAGAGGCGGAAGTTTTTTCTTTGGATTATGAGGGCAGGGGTGTTGCCAAAGTCGATGGGAAGACCGTATTTATCGGCGGTGCGCTGCCTGGAGAGCGTGTAACGTTTACCATACATAAAGAGAAAAAGCAGTTTGCCGAGGCTCAAGTTGAAAAGGTTTTGAAGGCTTCTTCCGAACGTGTCGAACCAGCCTGTTGCTATTTTGATACATGTGGCGGCTGTTCGCTTCAACATGTTTCTTTCGGAGCGCAAGTTGCGTTAAAGCAACGGATTTTGGAAGAGCAGTTGGAACGGATAGGTAAGGTCAAGCCAGAGATAATTTTGCCTCCTTTATATGGTTACTCCTGGTATTATCGCGATAGGGCGCGTTTGAGTGTTTCGGTGGATAAACAAGGCCGTCTGAAACTCGGTTTTCAGGCCAAAAAAAGCCATGATGTCGTCAATATCCGCCATTGCCAGATTTTGCCTAAGCATGTGTCCGATAGATTGCCTGATGTCCGCAATTTGCTGCAAAAGCTGCATGATGATGGTGTGAAAGTAAAATTTGTTGAGTTTTATTGCGGAAAAAATGTGACCGTATTCAACATTCGTTTCGTAAATCAACCGTTTGGACAAATATTAAGCGAATTGCGTAATTGGTTTGATAAGATATTGTCGGGTGCTGAAAAGGCATGGCAAATATGGTTGCAAGATCATTCCGAGTCCTTGCCGTTTTACCCTGAGAACGTGCCTGCCCTGAACTATACTTTTGCTCAATTTGATGTGGAAATGCCTTACAAACCCGGTGATTTTACGCAGATTAATGCGCAGCTGAACGAAGTGATGGTGGCAAGGGCTGTCAGGCTTTTAAATCCTCAAAAAGGGGAGCGGATTGCTGATCTGTTTTGCGGTTTGGGCAATTTCAGTTTGCCGCTGGTAAAAAGTGGCGCATCGGTTGTCGGTATTGAAGGCGCTGATTATTTGGTCGATAGGGCAAGGGAAAATGCCCGCCTGAATCGTTGTGCCGGGAATATGACGTTTTCTGTTGCAGACTTATTCGATACCGATGAAAAGACTGTTGAGTCGTGGGGGCAATTTGACAAGATGTTGCTGGATCCGCCGAGAAACGGGGCTTATGCTGTTGTCAAATCGCTACACAAGCCGTTTTTGCCTCAGAAGATAGTGTATGTTTCGTGTAATCCATCAACATTTGCACGAGATGCCGGTGTCTTGGTTGATAAGGGCTATAAGTTTAAGGCGGCGGGAATCATGAATATGTTTGCACAAACCTCGCATGTTGAATCCATCGGTGTGTTTGAGTTGTAAATTGGTATCAAGTCCTTTATGTGAGTAGGGTTTTTAATGTAAAAATGAGTGCATTCATGTTATCATCATTCGTTTGGGGAATTAATAACGTTGAAGTTGCGTGTAAAGCAACAGATGTTAATAAATGCAGTTTGCAGCACAAGACCGGGAGGTGTTCTTGAACTATCAACTTTTAACTATTTTTTTGCTGGTGCTTTTTTTGCTGGTGTTGTTTTTTGTTCGTCATAAACAAAGTAACAATTCAGACAAACAAAGCGCACATGCATCAAAAAGCGGCCGTACATCTGCTGCTCATACAGCCTCCTCTGAGGATGGAAACGACTGGATTGAGAAGGTCAACCAGACAGTTTCCAATGCGGATAATCAAGACTGGGAATGGGGCGGAAGCGGCTCAAACGATGCAACAGCTTCTGTCTCCGCGCAAGAAGTTGATCCGTTGACCGAATATCAGGTTTATAAACAGTTCGGCTATGAGAGTAAGGCTGCAGAGTCTTTGGCCGGTTATCTCAATACTTTGGAAGACGGCGCTCCGGAAAAGCTGGTTCATGAATTAATTGGTTTGAATCTGCGAGTCGGTAATATCGACATGCTGGCGGATACGCTTGAGCGCCATAGTGCTTCCCTTTCTGAAGACAGCGTAGCCGAATACCTGAAAGCCGGTTTGGCTTTGGATTCTACTAACCTGCGCCTGCGTGTTTTCGCCGAGCATCATCTCGGTTGGAATATGCAGGAAGTGGACCGTCAAATTGGCGAACAAAGTGGTTTGGAAGTTGCTTCCGACGAGCATATTGCCTTTGAGAACGATTCGGTTGAACGCATTGTCGTTCCAGGTATGGGCAAACGTGCGCCTATCGTATTAGGCAAGAAAGATTTTGGCGAAATCAGCCCTGAAGAAATGGGTGCGGTTATTGGTTTTGCCAAACCGGAGCGCAGTGCAAAAATCCTGAAAGACAAGATTAGCTACGAGACTGCTTTGCATCAATACAACAAAGCAATCCAAACTTCTGCGAAGCCTGCTGGTCTCATTATCGATGCCTTGCGTCTGGATTATCAGAATGAAGAAGTAGGGCAGTTTGCCAAGCATCTGTGGAAGCTTTACCACTCTTTGGGTCAATATGGCCGTCAAGTAAAAGAACGTATGCTTGGCTGGGGTTATAGCCTCGGTTATCACGAAATTTTTGATGATTTGGAAAAAGGTCCGTCTGAACAGCAAATTAAAGAGATTGGCTTAAAGCGCGGCTATATTCAGCCAAGTTCATTGCAGATGAAAGCCAAATATCGTGAGTTGGTTCAAAAAGACTCTTCAGTTATCAGTGCCAGCTCTTCACCTGCTGATGAAGCTCTGAAAGAAGTGGAATCTTTGTTGGCCTACGGTCAGTTGGATTTGGCCATCGGTACTTTGGAACAGGCTGTTTTGCAGTATCCTCAAGAATCGCAGTTGTACATTATCTTGTTTGATTTGTACGAACGCGTTGAAGATTGGGGACGTTTGGAACAATTTCTGCGCTTGTTGCGTGAACGTGTTGTCAGCCTGCCTGAAGAGGTTGTCTTGGCAATGAGCCGTCTCTTGCAACGAATGAACCAATATTCAAAAAAATAAGATAATCGTAGAAAGTACGAGTGATGAATAATCATTTACCAAAAATTAAAACCATACGGGTTATGTTACAGGAGATGGGTGAGCAACAGCAGGCGGTATTCCGTATGGCATTTAAAATGCACAATACGACGAATTACGTCATCGTTTCCCCTGATTCTGATGAAAAACCGGATTTGGTATTGGTTGATACCGATACTCCGGCAGGTGTAGAAGCTTGGAAAGAGTCGAAGAAAACTTATCCGGAAGTACCTGTGGCTATGTTTTCTTCCGAGTTGCCGACAGTAACGACTCCTTATTTGGCTAAGCCGGTCAAATTCGATACCTTGTTTCCTGTTTTGCGCAGCCTGGCTCAAGGCGGCAATGTTTTTGAGCCGTCTGAGCAACAAGCGGCTGAAGAGAATAAAAGACAATCTAATTCCGATGGCACAAGAAAAGCAACCATTCGCCGATTTAATCCAAATAAAGGCTTGTTGGGCGCGCTGAAATTTGCCAGTCAAGGACACCAAGATATTGCCGTCTTGCATGAAGGTAAGCCGATATTAATCGTGTTTCCTAGTATCCAGCGAGTACTGCTGACAGTCAGTGCCAATGAGTTGGAGAAATTGTGTAAGAACGATAACTTGGCTGTTGTGTGTAAGGCTGTTCCTGATAATCCTCAATGGAAAGAAAAAGCCAAAGTCACCATTATGTCATGCTTGTGGCAAATGGCTATTTGGACTGCATCAGGCCGTCTGATTTATCCGATGACGCCGCAAACTGTCTTTACACTCAAGCGTTGGCCAAACTTAACCCGTTTGGCACATGTTCCGGAATCTATGCGTTTGTCGGCATTTCTGACAAAAACGTCTGTTAATTTGAACATCCTCTATAAAGTCATGCCTTTAGAAATGCCTGATATTTTGAACTATTTATCGGCAACATATATGACGGGCTTTTTGGCGACAGATACAGAGTTTGCAACTGATGCGAACAATACGCCTTCGTTGAACGAACAGATTGATGTGAATAGCAAAGACGTACCTGAAACAGCAATGAGCAAAGAGGCTCAAAAAATTGCCGGTCCGTCGAAAGAACAACCTCGCGGCCTGTTGCAACGCCTGATGCGTAAGTTGCTGGGCAAATCGTAAAGGACACGTCATGAAAGAAAATAAAATTATCTTTACCGGTCCTGTTGGCGTAGGTAAAACCACTGCAATTTCAGCTTTATCTGATGAACCGCCGGTTCAAACCGATGCATCCGCATCTGATATGACACTTGTTCGTAAGGGGTACACGACTGTGGCAATGGACTACGGTGTCATTCATTTGGATGAGGAAACCAAGGTTCACCTTTATGGTACGCCTGGTCAGGAGCGTTTTAATTTTATGTGGGAAATTCTGAGCCAAGGCAGCATGGGCTTGGTACTTCTTTTAGATAATACAAGAAGCAACCCATTGAAAGACTTGCAATTCTTCTTGGATGCGTTCCGGGAGTTGCTGAAAAAAGCGCCTCTGGTTGTAGGGGTAACGAAGATGGATATCCGCTCCTTGCCAAGCGTAGATGTATATCAAAAATATTTAGCACAGAATAATTTTAATGTACCGGTTTTTGAGATTGATGCGCGTCGAGAAGACGATGTAAAACAATTGGTTACTGCCATGTTGTTCTCAATTGACCCCGGATTAGAGGTATAAGATGGAAGCGACACTCTCTTTACAATCAAATTTATATCCTAAGATTACACCGGCAGGTGCGTATTATGCCGTTTCAAGCGATACGCCTAGTGCCAGCAGAACTTTATTGTATGGTCTGTTGCGTGCAGAGCCGTCTGAAACCATCAGCAGTGAAAAACTTTTGGCGTGGGCAGACACCAGCGATATCAATACCGCTTTAAACCTGTTGTATCGTCTCCAACGCTTGGAGTTTTTGTACGGTGATGAGGAAATCAGCACAGAGGACATCCATCTGACTGACGAACAATTACCGACATTATTGGAACAGTTGTCTAATTCTGGCAAAGCTTTGTTGGCTGATGAAAACGGTTTGTATTTTGCCAATGCTAATTTCCATCATGAGGCAGCAGAAGAATTGGGTCTTTTGGCGAGCGAAGTGGCTAAAATGGAAGACAATCACCGTCTTTTGATTCGCAATAACCTGCATATCAATAATAGCGCATGGGGTATTTGTGATCCTTCAGGCCAAAGTGAATTGACTTTTTTCCCTCTGTATATTGGTATGACCAAGCTGATTTTGGTAATTGGCGGAATGCCTGACTTAAATAAAGAGGCTTTTGTTACTTTGGTTAAAGTGCTGTACCACCGATACGGCAGCCGTTGATTTTTGCCTGACCGATATTTATTCTAGAATGGAGCGACTATGCAACAACTATTAATCTCTGTATTAAGCGATTTGAACAATACCTCTGCGGATATCACTGCTTCTGCAGTTATTTCTACAGACGGCCTGCCGATCGCAACCATGCTGCCTTCCCACTTGAATGCAGACCGTGTAGGTGCGATGTCGGCAACGCTTTTGGCATTGGGCAATCGTTCCGTACATGAGTTGGCTTGCGGTGAGTTGGATCAGGTAATGGTTAAAGGTAAAAATGGCTATATTCTGTTGAGTCAAGCAGGTGAAAATGCAGTGTTGGTATTGATGGCAAAAGAAAGCGGTAAATTGGGCTTGATTTTGTTGGATGCGAAACGTGCGGCCAAACAAATTGCTGAAATCTTATAAAGTTTTATAAATTAAAAAGATATAAAATATTTTTGTTTTTATATAGATTGTTGCTTGACAAGTTTCTGATATTTTCTATATAATTCCATCTTTGATTCCCCGATAGCTCAGTCGGTAGAGCGACGGACTGTTAATCCGCAGGTCCCTGGTTCGAGCCCAGGTCGGGGAGCCAAATTTTAAAACCACCATCTTGTATGGTGGTTTTTATTTTATCTATTTATTGGTATTTTAAACATATTAATAATGCGTGGTGAGATGGTTGCAGTTAATGCTTCAATTTTCAGACGGCCTACCAGCATATTTAAATATCTCATTTATTTTTTAAGCTATACATAATATTTATAGAAGAAATAATATCTTATTGTTATCTATGGAAAACGCACATACATTACATTCTTCACCACGCTTTCGGTTCGCATTAAAAAATGCGGCATGGCATTTGTTGATTAGTCTGATTTTGGCAGGATTGGCCGCTTTGTTGGTATTTGGAGTTTGGTATCCTTATCCGTATGCCGAACTGACAGGCGGATTGGCTTTATATAAACTGGTCATTTCAGTAGATATTGTTTGCGGCCCGTTGCTGACTTTGATTCTTGCCAGCCCGAGCAAGAAACTTAAAGAGAGGATTATTGATTTTTCCTTAATCGGCATGATTCAGCTGGTTGCTTTAATTTATGGTTTGTACAACGTATCTTTGGCGCGTCCAGTGGTTTCCGCATTCGAAACCGATAGGATAAATGTGGTAACTGCTGCAGAAATTGATGTAAATGATTTGAGCCATGCTCCGAAGGATTTGCAGGATTTATCTTGGTTTGGCGTACGCCGTGTTGGGTTGCGTGAAGCGATGAGCCCGGACGAAGCTAACCAAGGTCTTGATTTGTCTTTGAAAGGTGTTGAACCGAGTATGAGGCCTTCTTGGTGGTTGCCAGATTCGCAGCAGGAACGTGAGAAAATTCGTAAAGCAATGAAACCGTTGTCTGTCTTGGCAAAAGCCCGTGGCATGAATGAGGAGTCAATTTTGGAACAGGCTTCGCTGAGAAATGATGGGAAAGAGTTGTATTTCTTGCCGTTTACCAGTGCGCGAAGTAAAGAATGGGTTGTGATATTGAATGAACAGGCAGATTTCTTGGGTTATGCGCCGATTGATGGTTTTATCAAGTAAGAAAAGGCCGTCTGAAAGCTGGTAAGTGCTGGTATAGGCTGTTTTTAAAAGAAAATATGCTGTCAGATTTTGCCTTTCTTTCGTCAAACTGATAAACTGATTGCCATTATTGTTGATCGAGGCATAAATTTTTCATGAAAGACGCAGAGCAGAGTAGTTGTTATACCGCTTCTTTCCCTTTATCTATGCCCGAAATTTGGCAGTCTGTCCGTTTTAAGCGGAACGGCTGCCTTTTTGTATTTTAAAGGAACGCAATCATTATGGATTTCAGTTGGTTGGCCGAGCCGCATACTTGGATAGGCTTTGCCACGCTTCTGGTTTTGGAAGTTGTTTTAGGTATTGATAACCTTGTTTTCGTAGCAATTTTGGCAAACAAGGTCAAACCGTCGCAACGGGATAGGGCGCGGATAACGGGCTTGGGTTTGGCTGTCGTTATTCGGATTTTCATGTTGGGCTTCATGGCGCACATCATGACGCTGACTCGACCTTTGTTTGAGTTGGGCGGCTTGGAGATTTCCGGCAAAGACATGATTATGTTTGCCGGCGGTATTTTCCTGCTTTATAAAGCGACTACTGAGCTGCACGAACGCCTTGAGGGCCACAATCAATTTGCGGTTGCTGAAGGACAGAAGAAGCATTCTTCTTTTTGGGGCGTTGTGGCGCAAATCTTGATTTTGGATGCGGTTTTCTCTATCGATTCTGTTATTACGGCAGTGGCGATGGTGGATCATATTGTGGTGGCAATGGGTGCGGTTGTTGTGGCGATGACGGTGATGATTTCTGCCAGCAAACCGTTGACTGCATTTGTGGACAAGCATCCGACCGTTGTAATGTTGTGTTTGGGTTTCTTGTTGATGATTGGTTTCAGCCTGATTGCGGAAGCCTTCCATTTCCATATTCCGAAAGGCTATTTGTATGCGGCGATCGGCTTCTCAATTTTGATCGAACTGTTTAATCAGGTTTCGCAAAAGAATGCCCGCAAAAATGACTATATCAGCACTTCTTGGCGTAAGCGTACCGCTGAAAATGTGTTGGGTATGATGGGTATCCGCGAAAGCATTTTGGCAAAAGCAGGCGATAATGGCGGCGATGACGAGCATTTTGAAGAAAACGAAAAATCCATGATTCGCAGCGTGCTGACTTTGGCGGAGCGTCCGATTATGGGCGTGATGATTCCGCGTCGGGAAATCGAGAAATTGGATATTTCCCAAAGTCGGGAAGAGCAAAATACTCAGCTGAAAAATACGCCGTATAGCCGTTTGTTGGTTGTCGGTAAGGCAGGTGTAGATGAGCCTTTGGGCTATATCAGTAAAAAAGATTTGCTGAATCAGCTGCTTGAATCGGGAGAAATCAATATTCAGACGGCCTTGCGTCAACCATTGATTTTGCCAGACAGTACGACGGCATTGAATGCGATTGAATTATTCCGTCAAAGCAGCGCGGATTATGCCTTGGTGGTGGATGAGTTTGGTGCGGTGTTAGGCATGGTAACCATGAAAGATTTGTTGGAAACCATTGCCGGGGAATTCCCCGAGGAATTCGAGCGTGAGGAAGAGGAGGCTGTTCCAGCCAGTCAGGATGAAACGCTGTCTGTGGATGGTGCATTGGAGTATGTGGAATTGGCTTCTCAGTTAAATCTGCCTACTCAAGAGGAAGATGCGGATTTTCATACCGTTGCCGGCTTGATTATGGAAGAGTTGCAAAGTATTCCTGATGTAGGAGATTTCATCGATTATCACGGCTGGCGTTTTGAAGTGGTTGAAAAAGACGGACAACGGATTGCCCGTGTGAAAATCAACCGTTTGCCAGAAGAGGAATAAGTGAAGAGTTAGTATGGTAAAGGCCGTCTGAAAATGTTCAGACGGCCTTTTTATTTATCCGACTTTAGTTGCCGTAATGTCCAGAGCCTAAAATTCGGTGTGAATGTGCGCCGGTTGCATGGAGGGGATTGCTTGGAACTTGATTGCACCAACAGGCGGCAAGCCAGGCAAAAGCGGCGGCTTCGACCCATTGCGGGTCAAGATGGAGCTTGGCTGTGCTGTGCAATTTGGTGTCGGGAGAAAACAGGGTTTCCAAGTCTTGCATTAAAACCGGATTGCGAATGCCACCGCCGCAGATATAAAGATGATGAATCTCCGGAGCAGCTTGTTTGGTCGCATCAAAAATGGTTTGTGCGGTATAAAAGACCAATGTGCGTATCACATCTTCCGGCTTTTCATTACCTTTCAGATGGCCTTGAAGCCAGCTTAGGGAAAACAACTCTCGGCCTGTACTTTTGGGATAAGGGCGGCTGAAGTAAGGATGGTCGAGCAGGTTAGCGAGCAGGTCGGGGAGGATTTTGCCTTGTGCGGCTTTTTCCCCGTTTTTGTCGTAAGGCTGCTGCCAGATATGTTGCATCCATGCATCCATCAGCATATTGCCGGGGCCGGTATCGAAGCCGAAAGAAGGGCTGTCGGGCGGGAGGATGCTGATATTGGAAATGCCTCCAATGTTGAGTACGGCTCGGGTTTCATTCGCATCTCGAAACAGCGCTTCGTGAAAGGCTGGGACGAGGGGTGCACCTTGACCGTTGCAGGCAAGGTCGCGGCTGCGAAAGTCGCCGACAGTGAAAATGCCGGTCAGTTCAGCTAACAGGGAGAGGTTAACCAGTTGAATGCTGTAACCGTGTTCAGGCGCATGGCGGATGGTTTGTCCGTGGCAGCCGATTGCGGCAATGTCTTTGGCCGACAGGTTTTGTTCTGCCAATAGTTGCTGGATGGTTTGGGCGTATAGGCGGCTGAGTGTTTGCGCCAGGATATTGCTTCTGTGCAATTCATTTTCGCCTATGTCTTGCAGTGCCAACAATTCTTGGCGCAGGCCGTCTGAATAGGGTAGAAAGCTGTGGGCAACGGCTCGTTGCCATTGCTTGCCCTGCATTTGAATCAGTACGGCATCGGCACCGTCCATGCTGGTTCCGGACATGATGCCGATATAGTATTGGGGTTGCATTTCGGTTACAGAAAGAGAAGGTAAAACGACATTTTAACGCCTTTTGACGTTTTTACGGGAATTTCGGCATTTAATGTAAATAGTTGGTGCAAGAAAGATTACAAAGAGGTTAAAATAACGTGACTCAACATGTTTTCCAAAAGGAAACTTTCCATGGCTCAAACTCAGTCGAGTGCGAACTTGAAGCTGATTAATACGGTTTTTGCCGCTATGCTTGTGAGCATGGTCGGCTATTTTATTTATTGGGGCCTGGGTTATACCCACTACAACCACTCCGGCCTGTTTATCCTTGCTACCTTTTTCGGCGTCTTCATGGCGTTTAATGTGGGTGGTAACGATATTGCCAACTCTTTCGGTACAAGTGTCGGCTCCGGCACATTGACCATTCCGCAAGCCTTGC
This sequence comes from Neisseria subflava, assembly GCF_003044645.1. Taxonomy (GTDB): domain Bacteria; phylum Pseudomonadota; class Gammaproteobacteria; order Burkholderiales; family Neisseriaceae; genus Neisseria; species Neisseria subflava_B. Next base: position 89,866 of record NZ_POXL01000002.1, on the reverse strand, counting down.
TGATTGCGGCAGTATTTGAAGTCAGCGGCGCAGTGATTGCCGGTGGCGAGGTAACAGATACCATCCGTAAGGGTATTGTCGATTTGAATGGCATGCATCTGGATCCGATGCAGTTTGTCTTTATTATGATGTCTGCGCTTTTGGCTGCGGCATTGTGGCTGCTTTTCGCATCACGCAAAGGCCTGCCGGTTTCCACGACACATGCCATTATCGGCGGTATCGTCGGTAGTGCCTTGTGTATGGCGGCATTGAACGGTGTGGATTCCGTTGCGCTGATTCAATGGGACAAGTTGGGCGAAATTGCCTTGTCTTGGATTTTGTCTCCGGTATTGGGCGGCATCGTTTCCTATCTGTTGTTTTCACGAATTAAGAAAAACGTTTTGGACTACAACTCTTGGGCCGATAATACGCTCAAAGGCATCAAGTTGGAGAAGAAAGCCTATAAAGAAGAGCACCGCCTGTTTTTTGAAGCCTTGAGTGAATCTGAAAAAGTCGAATACGCCACCAAAATGGCGCACGATGCCCAAATCTATGATGAGCCGGACTTTGATCCTGAAGAATTGCAGTCTGAGTATTATCGCGGTCTGCACCGCTTTGACAGCCGTAAGGGCGAAGTAGATTCTTACAAAGCCCTGCATTCCTGGGTACCGTTTATTGCTTCTGTCGGCGGTATGATGATTGCGGCCATGTTGATTTTCAAAGGTCTGAAAAATCTGCATTTGGGCATGAGCAACGTCAACAGCTTCCTGACCATTTTCATGATCGGCGCGGCTATTTGGATGGGTACGTTTGTATTTGCCAAAAGTTTGAAACGCAAAGATTTGGATAAATCGACTTTCCAAATGTTCTCATGGATGCAGGTATTTACCGCTTGCGGTTTCGCATTCAGCCATGGTGCGAACGATATTGCCAATGCGATTGGTCCGTTTGCCGCGATTATGGATGTGTTGCGTACCAACAGCATTACCGCTCAAAACGCCGTGCCGCCAATTGCCATGTTGACTTTCGGTATCGCTTTGATCGTCGGCTTATGGTTTGTCGGCAAAGAAGTGATTAAAACCGTAGGCACCAGCTTGGCAGAAATGCACCCCGCGTCAGGTTTTTCTGCAGAGCTTTCTGCTGCCGCTGTTGTGATGGCCGCATCATTTATGGGCTTGCCTGTTTCCAGTACCCATATCTTGGTGGGTGCAGTTTTGGGTATCGGCTTGGTTAACCGCAATGCTAACTGGAAATTGATGAAACCGATCGGCCTTGCTTGGGTAATTACCTTGCCTGCCGCTGCCGTTTTGTCTGTTGTCAGCTATTTGGTTTTGCAAGCCGTGTTTTAAATGACTATTTGATTTCAAAAGGCCGTCTGAAAGATATTTCAGACGGCCTTTTCTTATGTTCATTAAGAGTAGATTTTAGTTTGTTATGAACAAGCAAAGCTATTTTTAATCAGCCCACTATAAGGTTAAGACAGTAAAAAAGCCCCAATTCATCGACGCTAAAGATGTCGTATTGAATTGGGGTCTTTATTTATTTAGTGCAAGCCTTATCAGGCCGTCTGAACATTATTCGGCAGCTTCGTTGGTCTCAGCTTGTACAGGAGCCGCTTCTGCTTCTGCAGTAGCCTTAGCAGCTTGGCGTTCGGCTTGTGCAGCCAATGCCTGTTGAACGGCTGGGTGCTGTTGGGCGATGGTTTGTTCTTCTGCGCTGACTTCGCCTTTGAAGCGGTTGTTCAAGTCAAAACGTTTGCCGCCGCGAGCCAGGGCTTTCAGATAGCGCGGACGGCGGCAGTGGTTGGCCAGTACGCGTGCAATCAGTGCAGGGTCGTATTGGGGCAGGGCGGCAACCAAGTCTTGGTCGATACCGACAGCCAACGGTTTGAATCGTTTGAAAACATCATATTTGCCGTAAATGTGGTCGGCAATCATGTCTGTCTGTTTTTTCTTGCTCATGGTTTGGACGGCAGATTTCAGCGCAGCGCCCAAAGCGGTTTCTTGTGCCATTGCGGTTGTATTCCTCTAATATAAATCCGTATTTTCGTCATACGGCAATAAGGTGCTATTGTAGTATAAAGACTGTGATTTGGCTAAATTTTTCTGAGAATATTCAGAAATAAACGGTTATTTTTCCAATTTGGCAATGTCCGGTGTATTAACCTGAACATCGGCATTTTGCGCACAATGGCGTAAGGCGTGGTCAATCAATACCAATGCCAGCATGGCTTCTGCAATCGGAGCAGCGCGTAAACCGACGCAGGGGTCGTGGCGGCCGTGTGTGGCAAGTTCGACAGGGTTGCCCTCTATATCAATGCTGCGGCGCGGTGTGGCGATGGAGCTGGTCGGTTTGATGGCAATATTCACATGAATGTCTTGTCCGGTGCTGATGCCGCCCAAGATGCCGCCTGAGTGGTTGGATAGAAAGCCTTGTGGCGTGAGCTCGTCGCCATGCTCGCTGCCGCGTTGCGTTACGCTATTAAAACCTGCACCGATTTCTACACCTTTGACAGCATTGATGCCCATCATGGCATAGGCAATTTCTGCATCGAGGCGGTCAAAAACTGGTTCACCCAAGCCGACGGGGACGTTAACCGCTTCGATATGAAGTTTTGTGCCGACAGAATCCAATGATTTGCGCACGCTGTCCATATAGTTTTCCAAGTCCTCAATTTGGCTTTGGTTTGCGGCAAAAAAAGGATTTTGGGAAATATGTTCGTAGCCTTCAAACTGGATTTCTTTTTCGCCTACTTGGGTAACGTAGGCGGTAATTTCAGTACCGAATTTTTCTTTTAGCCATTTTTTAGCGACTGCTCCGGCAGCAACACGTGCAGCAGTTTCGCGGGCGGAACTTCTACCGCCGCCACGATAGTCGCGTGTGCCGTATTTGTGCCAGTAGGTGTAATCGGCATGTCCGGGACGGAAGCTGGTGGCGATATTGCCATAGTCTTTGCTGCGTTGGTCGGTATTGCGGATTAGGAGGGCAATGGGTGTACCGGTAGTTTTGCCTTCGAATACGCCGGAGAGGATTTCGACTTGGTCGGCTTCGCGACGTTGGGTAACGTGGCGGCTGGTGCCGGGTTTGCGACGGTCAAGGTCATATTGGATATCCGCTTCGCTCAATTCTAATCCGGGCGGGCAGCCGTCGATAATGCAGCCCAAGCCTGCGCCGTGGCTTTCGCCGAAAGTGGTAACGGTAAATATTTGTCCGAAGGTATTGCCTGCCATAGGGATACTCTTTTGAAATTGGGTTTGGAAATTTTTTACTTGTTTGGATAATTCTCAGGCCGTCTGAACAGGGAAACGAGAATCTTTGATTTCGTTATCACATCTGTTCAGACGGCCTTTTGAGATGACTGCTTAGTTCAATTTACCGTGGCACTGTTTGTATTTCAGGCCGCTGCCGCAAGGGCAAGGATCGTTGCGGTGAACAATCAGGCCGTTTTGTGCAAGCGCTTCAGGGCTGAAGTCTGTGCCGTCAGGATCGAACGCTTCGGTAACCAAATCGGTTTGCGATTGACCGAGCAATTCTTCCATATCAGGCGCATCGGAGTGGACGGTTTGAACATCGCTGACGCTTTGTGCGGCAGTGTGGTCGTATTCGCTGTTGCGCTCGATTTGAACGGCAGTCAGCAAAGCGGCAATGTTTTGTTTGATACCGCGCCACAGGTTTTCAAACATGGCGAAAGCTTCGCGTTTGTATTCCTGTTTCGGATTTTTCTGAGCATAGCTGCGCAGATGGATGCCTTGGCGCAAGTAGTCCATGGCGGCAAGGTGCTCGCGCCATTGATTGTCGATAACTTGCAGCATAACATTGCGTTCGAAGTCTGACATGGCCTGTTTGCCGACCAATTCAACTTTTTCGGCATACTCGTCTTCGATGCGCTTGATGAGGCGTTCTTTAATGTCTTGGTTGTCCAAAGTGCTGTCTTCTTTCAACCAGCCTTTGATATCGACATGCAGGCGGAAATCGGCGGCAAGTTGGTGCTCCAGTGCCGGAATGTCCCATTGCTCTTCCATGCTGTCAGGCGGGATGTGGTAGTCAACCAAGTCGCTGACAACGTCGGCGCGGATTTCGCGGGTCAAATCGCTGACGTCTTTAGTCGTCAGGATTTCGTTACGTTGATGGTAAATCACTTTACGTTGGTCATTGGCAACGTCATCGTATTCCAAAACCTGTTTACGCATATCGAAGTTGCGGCCTTCGACTTTACGTTGCGCGCCTTCGATTTGACGGGTCAGCAGGCCATGTTCGATGGCAACGCCGCGCTCAGGTGCCAAGCGGTTGAGGATGGCGGCGGCACGGTCGAGTGCAAAGAGGCGTAGCAATGGGTCTTCAAACGACAGATAGAAACGGCTGGAGCCGGGGTCGCCCTGACGGCCGGCACGACCGCGTAACTGGTTGTCGATACGGCGGCTTTCATGGCGTTCTGTACCGATAATATGCAAACCGCCTGCGGCCACAACTTGGTCGTGTTCAGCTTGCCAACCGCTTTCAAGGGCAGAAATTTGCGCTTGTTTTTGCTGTTCGCTCAGGGTTTCATCGGCATGGATGGCTTCGATTTGATGTTTGAGGTTGCCGCCCAAGACAATATCGGTACCGCGGCCGGCCATGTTGGTGGCAACGGTAATTGCGCCGACTTTACCGGCTTGGGCCACAATCAATGCCTCGCGCTCGTGTTCTTTTGCGTTCAGAACGTTATGCGGCAGACCTGCTTTGCGTAACAAGTCAGAAACCAGTTCGGAGTTTTCGATGCTGGTTGTACCGACCAAAACCGGTTGGCCGTTTTTATGGCATTCGGCGATATCTTTGACAACAGCTTCAAATTTTTCTTCGGCTGAGCGGAAGATTTGGTCGTTGAAGTCTTTACGTTGTACAGGACGGTTGGTCGGGATGATGACGGTTTCGAGGTTGTAAATGCTTTGGAACTCGAAGGCTTCGGTGTCGGCCGTACCGGTCATGCCAGACAGTTTGCTGTACAGGCGGAAGTAGTTTTGGAAAGTAATAGAGGCAAGCGTTTGGTTTTCGCGTTTGATTTCTACGCCTTCTTTGGCTTCAACGGCTTGGTGCAAGCCTTCGGACCAACGGCGGCCGGCCATCAGACGGCCTGTGAATTCGTCCACAATCACGATTTCACCGTCTTGAATGACGTAGTGTTGGTCTTTGTGGAACAGAGTGTGCGCACGTAATGCCGCCATGAGGTGGTGCATCAGGGAAATATTGGCGGCAGAGTAGAGCGAGTCGTTTTCCTGTAATAAGCCCATTTGTGTCAGGATTTGCTCGGCGTGTTCGTGACCGGCTTCGCTCAGAATAACTTGGTGTGCTTTTTCATCTACCCAGTAATCGCCTTCGCCTTCTTCGGTTTCTTGGCGGATAAGGTGGGCCGGAACGGCATCCATCACGCGGTAGAGCTGGATGTTGTCATCTGCCTGGCCGGAAATAATCAGCGGCGTACGCGCTTCGTCGATCAGAATGGAGTCCACTTCGTCGACAACGGCAAAGTTCAATTCGCGCTGAACTTTGTCGTATTGGTCGGTAACCATATTGTCGCGCAGGTAGTCGAAGCCGAATTCGTTGTTGGTACCGTAAGTAATGTCGGCGCCGTAAGCGGTTTGGCGTTCGAAAGGTTGCAAATCGGTTACGATCACGCCGACGCTCAAGCCTAAGAAATTGTACAACGGCTCCATAATGCCTGCGTCACGGGAGGCGAGGTAGTCGTTGACGGTAACGACGTGTACACCTTTTCCTGACAATGCATTCAGGTAAACGGCAAGGGTGGCTACCAGAGTTTTACCTTCACCGGTACGCATTTCGGCGATTTTGCCGTTGTGCAGGACCATACCGCCGATCAGCTGTACATCGAAGTGGCGCATGCCCAATACGCGGCGGGATGCCTCGCGGCAGACGGCAAAGGCTTCAACCAAAATATCATCTAGCGTTTGTCCGTCAGCGAGGCGTTGTTTGAATTCGGCGGTTTTGGCCTGTAAATCTGCGTCGCTCAACGCTTTCATCTGTTCTTCGAGTGCATTGATTTTAGCAACGGATTTACGATATTGTTTCAGCAGGCGGTCGTTGCGGCTGCCGAAGATTTTCTTAGCAATGTTTGTCAGCATGAATAATTCCTGCGCCTTGATATAATAGTGGGCGAAACTGGGATTTTAACACAAGCGCTTGTATAACGCGGTAATGCTGTTTGAAATAAAGGCGGTTTTGCTGTATTTCAATTGTAATTGTTTGGTTAATTTACTGAGAGGCCGTCTGAAATATATGGATTTAGCACAATTAGGCAAGCGCGATCATTTACTGGCGGGCTTGTTGCGACAATCGCAACAATGGCGGAAATTGGATGCAAAAGTCAAAACGGTTTTGCCGGTCAACCTGCATCCGCATTTTCAGACGGCCTGTATTGAAGACGGAAGACTGGTTTTGCTGGCCGCCAATAATATGGCTGCTTCGCGTTTGAAAATGATCCTGCCTGCCATGTTGCCCAAGTTGCAAGCATTGCATGCAGGCGTGAGGGAAGTGGTGGTCAGGGTAGTCCCCAAGCCACCTGCTCAACCGAAAACCAATAGTTTGCGATTGAGCGAGGCAGCTTTAGACAGTTTCGATGAAGCGGCGGCCAAATTGGAAGGCAAGCATCCCGAATTGGCAGCGGCATTGGCAGAATTGGTACGCAAGCACAGCCGCTAAAATCATGCCGAATGAGATTATGGTTAATAAATGTTAAAACTTATTTCATTTGACCGATAGCATCTAATACTAAAGAAATACGACCTAAACAGTAACTGTTTTCTTTTAGGTAAACTGATGTAAACTTGGCCTGAAATTTTGATTTCGTGTGAAGTTTGTAGCAAAATAACGCCTGAATTTCTTATCACTCTGCGTGAATAAGTTTAAGTTTGACATTTGCCTTTGTTAATATATTTGCGCGGGTTCTATTAATAGAACTTAACAAGACTCTCATCATTAGGAGATACATCAATGAAAGCTTATCTGGCTCTGATTTCCGCTGCCGTTATCGGCTTGGCTGCATGCTCTCAAGAAGCTGCAAAACCTGCTGAAGCACCTGCTGCTTCCGCTGCTTCTGAAGCTGCTCCTGCAGAAACTACTGCACCTGCCGATGCTGCTCCTGCCTCTGAAGCTGCTCCAGCCGATGCTGCCGCCGCTCCTGCTGCCGGCAACTGCGCAACTACTGTTGAAGCCAACGACGCTATGCAGTTCAACACTAAAGAAATCCAAGTAAGCAAAGCTTGTAAAGAATTCACCATCACTTTGAAACACACTGGTACCCAACCTAAAGAAAGCATGGGTCACAACATCGTCATCGGTAAAGCCGAAGACATGGACGGTATTTTCAAAGACGGTGCCGGTGCTGCTGCAACTGACTACGTTAAACCTGACGACGCACGCGTTGTTGCCCACACCAAACTGGTTGGCGGCGGCGAAGAAGCTTCCCTGACTCTGGATCCTGCTAAATTGGCCGGCGGCGAATACAAATTCGCTTGTACCTTCCCAGGTCACGGCGCTTTGATGAACGGTAAAGTTACTTTGGTTGACTAATCCGCCTCAAGCTCGAAAACAGACAGCCTGCCTTGTGCAGGCTGTTTTGTTATAATCTGGAAACATTAATTTAAGAATAAAACCTCAAAACCATGAATCCGTTTGAAACCAAAAGCGTTACTTTTGCCGAACCCATTGAAATGCTGTACGCCTGTCATGGCAAAGTGCGCCGTTTCTGCAGCCAGGTTGCCATGTTGTCGGACTATATTGCCGAAAACGGCTGCAATCAAATCGTTTTGCAAACCATCCGCCAGATTGCCCAATATTTTAATGTTGCTGCGCCGTTGCACCATGAAGACGAAGAAGAAAATTTCTTCCCGCTTCTATTGCAATATGCGCCGCAAGCTCAAGAAAGCGTTGACGAGCTTTTGCGCCAACATATCAGCCTGCACAACAACTGGGCGGCGGTATCTGCCGAATTCGCCAAACTCGAAGCAGACAACGCCTATGTCCCCGATGCAGAAACGTTCAAACGCTTTGTCGCAGGATATGATGTTCATTTGGCGATTGAAGAGCCGCTGTTTGATATGGGCAAAACCTTTATCCCCAAAGAAAAACTGACCGAAATCGGCGAAATTATGGCCGCACGCCGCCGCAAATAAGGCCGTCTGAAACAATCGTCTCAAGGAATACACTATGCTGACCCCAAAAAGTTGCGATTTATTCAATATCCCTTTTTTCCAGTTTTCCCAGCTTAAAAAATACCAGCCTGAAAGCATTCCGCAAATCAAGGCAGACTATAAAGAAAACTGGCAGGTATGGCAGCAGCTGGTCCAGCAGGTTGCTGCTGAATTGGGTGCACCGTTTGCGCCGCCGCATATCGAACGCTGGTGTAACGGCTGGCAGGTTCGCGCTCATTTCTTTGCGTATTTCAAATACGAACAATATAAAAATTCCGCAGCGATTTTATCGATTTTGCTCAACCGCCGCCGTTTGAGCGTCAGCTTGGACTGGCATTGCTATAAAGCCGATATTTCCCCTATTGCGCTGCCTGATTACAACCGCTGGCTGGATAATTTTGATACTGAAAAATACGCTTCCTTCGATATGTGGCATGGTGCGGAAAGCGAATATGACGATTATCGTACCGTCGCCCAACAAAGCGACGGCGATAGAAAGCTTCGAGACGACAAAGATTTCTTCTGTATCGGGAAACACATCGAACGCGATGATTTAGGCAAGCAGGATGTCGTGAAATGGATAGCGGAAACAGTGGAAGATTTACTGCCGCTGTATGAAGCTTGTCATGGAAAATAACTCAGAATACCGAAAGGGAAACTGCCCATTCAGTATCTTCAAATAAACTCAAGGCCGTCTGAAAATCATATTCAGAATGTTTCAGACGGCCTGTTTCTCAAAGTGAACAAATATGACCGAAACTCAATCCCTAGAGCTTGCCAAAGAGCTGATTTCCCGCCCGTCTATTACGCCGGATGACCAAAACTGCCAACAACTGCTGGCCGAACGCCTGCAAAAAATCGGTTTTGCCGTAGAAGAGCTTCATTTCGGCGACACCAAAAACATTTGGTTGCGCCGCGGTACGCAGGCTCCGGTGTTCTGCTTTGCCGGACATACCGACGTTGTGTCGACAGGCCCTGTTGAAAAATGGGATTCGCCTCCGTTTGAACCGACCGAGCGTGAAGGCCGTCTGTATGGTCGCGGCGCGGCGGACATGAAAACCAGCATTGCCTGCTTCGTTACCGCCTGTGAGCGTTTTGTTGCCGAAAATCCTAATCATCAAGGCAGTATCGCGCTCCTGATTACTTCGGACGAAGAGGGTGATGCGTTGGACGGTACGACCAAAGTTGTCGATGTGTTGAAAGCGCGCGGGGAGTTGATTGATTACTGTATCGTCGGTGAACCGACTGCCGTGGATAAATTAGGCGATATGTTGAAAAACGGCCGGCGCGGCTCGTTGTCGGGTAATCTGACCGTCAAAGGCAAGCAAGGCCATATTGCCTATCCGCATTTGGCAATCAATCCCGTCCACACTTTTGCCCCGGTCTTGCTGGAGTTGATACAGGAAGCCTGGGACGAGGGCAACGAATACTTTCCGCCGACCAGTTTCCAAATTTCCAATATCAACGGTGGTACAGGCGCGACCAACGTTATTCCTGGTGAGCTGAACGTCAAATTCAATTTCCGTTTCTCTACCGAGTCCACCGAAGATGGGCTGAAACAACGCGTTCACGCCATTTTGGACAAACACGGTGTGCAATACGATTTGCAGTGGTCTTGTTCAGGCCAACCTTTCCTAACCCACGCGGGCAAACTGACCGATGTGGCGCGCGAAGCCATTACCGAGATTTGTGGTGTTGAGGCCGAATTGTCCACCACCGGCGGCACTTCGGACGGACGCTTCATCAAGGCCATTGCCAAAGAACTCATCGAATTAGGCCCGTCCAACGCGACCATCCACCAAATCAACGAAAACGTACGTTTGGAAGATATTCCGAAGCTGTCGGCAGTGTATGAGGGTATGTTGACGCGATTGTTGGCTGAAAAGGCCGTCTGAAAACGACAGAAAGGGTATTGCCCCATCAAAACTGGCATATATTGTGGCAATGCTTTGACTGTCATTAATCGATTTCTTCACTAAAGGTTTCCTATGCAGAAATTTATCTCAGCCCTTGTTGTATTCGGATTGTCATTATCTTTGACAGGTTGTCTTGAATCCGAGCCAAAGCCTCAAGCAGTTTCAATCAATCAAGGAAAAATTTTAGAAAAAAATGTACTGGTGGGATTGTGGCATATTGACGAGTTACCCATGGATGCGCCCCAAAACGCATATTCTCTCAGTCGGGTAGAACCAGCCGGCTCTGACAATCACATTTATGGAAAGCACATTGAGTTTGATAAAGATGGCAGGTTTAGCAGCAGTTATTCAGCAGAATGCGGTAATGAATGTTTTCCGCATTCAGAAGGTCTTTATCGATTTGTAAGTGATGACGAAGTGATTCTGCAAGCGACCAAGGTTGAGAAAAGAGGCTATTGTGGAGAAAACGGAGAGTTTAAAAAGAGTGGCGAGTGGGTCTTGGGAAAATTTAAGATAGAAAAAGACAAAGAATTTGTTGTTTTAAAGAAAATTCTATAATTCCCATTTTGGGATTTTATAAAATTTTTGGGCGAGTTTCATTGATAGGGTAGGCGGAAACTTCCAGCCAACCTACATATAAGTTTTAAAGCCGCCGTACCGGATGGTGGAATTTATGATCCGTCGGGTAATAGTTTGGGGGTTTGTTGATTATCGGGAGTAAATGCAGATGATTACTCTGCCTTCTTTAAACGAGCTTCCATCAAAGTGGAATGAAATCCGAGAGCAGTTGGAAACTGACTTTCCCGCTACTCTCGAAGCCTTACTGCACGAGCGTCTTACCGAACACGAAGCCAAGCAGTTTGAGCAGGATTTTATTGACTGTATCGGTTGTGCGCCTGAAGAATATGTCCGTATCCGCCGAGCTATCCGACTGTTGGAAACGCGTTATCCTGATAGTCCGAACGAACTGACTGCGGCCGCGGTTGCCACGCCGTTGGGCGAGATGTTGGCGGTGTTCGGCAGCAAGGGTTTGTGTCTGCTGGAATTTGTCGGGCAAAAACATATGGAACAGGAAATCATGGCTGTCCAAAAAGCTTTGCGCGGGCAGTTTATTTTCCAAGAAAATGAGCAAACGCAACTTTTGCGCCAAGAATTGGATTTATACTTTCAAGGCCGTCTGAAAGTTTTTGCGACGCCTTTGGAAACGATAGGTACAGCCTTTCAGCAGCAGGTGTGGAATGCGCTGCTGACTATTCCTTACGGCGAAACGCGCAGCTACAAGGAGCAGGCGCAACAGTTGGGCAATCCTAAAGCCATTCGCGCCGTTGCCGCTGCAAACGGGCAGAACAAGGTGTCTATCTTGATTCCCTGCCACCGCGTTATCGGTAGCGACGGTAAGCTGACCGGCTACGCAGGCGGTTTGAACCGCAAACAATCGTTGCTTGCCTTGGAGAGAGGCGAGGTTCAGACGGCCTTGTTTTGAGTTTTGATAGAGGATAAGGGGCCATGCTTCGGGCAGGCTTCGCACGTTAAAAAAATTGAGCAGCAGAAGGTCGGTGGAAGCCCGACGAAATCTGCATGGAGAAAAATGTTGGGCAACGCCCACGCTAGAAAAAAGAGAAATAAGACATGAGCCTGAAAAACCGCCATTTTTTAAAACTTTTGGATTTCACGCCGGAAGAAATTACTGCCTATCTCGATCTTGCCGCCGAATTGAAAGCCGCTAAAAAAGCAGGGCGCGAGGTGCAGCGGATGAAGGGGAAAAACATTGCCCTGATTTTCGAGAAAACATCGACCCGCACCCGTTGCGCGTTTGAAGTGGCTGCGCGTGATCAAGGGGCAGGGGTAACTTATCTGGAGCCGTCTGCCAGCCAAATCGGGCATAAGGAAAGTATTAAGGATACGGCGCGGGTTTTGGGGCGGATGTTTGACGGTATCGAATATCGCGGTTTTGGACAGGATGTGGTGGAAGAGCTGGCCAAGTATGCAGGCGTGCCTGTGTTCAATGGTTTGACCAACGAGTTCCACCCGACCCAAATGCTTGCTGATGCGCTGACGATGCGCGAGCATAGCGATAAGCCTTTGAACCAAATTGCGTTTGCCTATGTCGGCGATGCGCGTTACAACATGGCTAATTCGTTGCTGGTGTTGGCTGCGAAACTGGGCATGGATGTGCGTATCGGTGCGCCGAAAAGTTTGTGGCCGTCTGAAAACATTATCGAGACGGTGCAGGCTGTTGCCAAAGAGACCGGCGGACGGATTCTGTTGACGGAGAATGTGCAGGAAGCCGTAAAAGGCGTGGATTTTATCCATACCGATGTGTGGGTCAGCATGGGCGAACCTAAAGAGGCTTGGCAGGAACGTATCGATTTGCTGAAAAATTACCGCGTTACCCCCGAGTTGCTGGCTGCGGCGGAAAATCCGCAAGTCAAGTTTATGCATTGCCTACCTGCTTTCCATAATCGCGAAACCAAAGTCGGCGAATGGATTTATGAGACATTCGGCCTGAATGGTGTGGAAGTAACGGAAGAAGTTTTTGAAAGCGAAGCCAGCATTGTGTTTGATCAGGCTGAAAACAGGATGTACACGATTAAAGCGGTGATGGTAGCGGCATTGGGCGATTGATTGTTACGCTCAACATTGCTTACTGCTTCATTTAATAGAGATTAAATAAAGGCCGTCTGAAAGAAAGACTTTCAGACGGCCTTGTTGTTTGATTGGGTTTATTGCCAAATCAGGACTTTGGGTTCGGGTGTTACTTGATAGCCTTCTTGACGCAATAGTTCGATTAGGCCTTTTTCGCTGGGTAAATGGGCAATGCCGACAGCAAAGAGGGTGCTTTGTTTGGACGATTGCTTGCGGATTTCAGGCAACCATGCCAAGTTGCGGCGGATCAGGAGGTCGTTTTTCAGCCAATCGGACATGGCTTTGGCGTATTTGGTATCAACAAGTTTGAGGGTGCGCTGTTCGGTTTCTTCCAAAAGTGGGATGAGTTCTTCAAAGCGGCCGTCTGAATAGGCTTGATGGAGTTTTTTGATATCTTCGGTTTCTTCTTTATTGGTTTTAATGCTGGCTTTCAGAAAGTTGAGCATGGTCTCTTCAGGCTGTGCTTTGAAGATCGCGGTAACATCGTCCAAGCTTTCTAATGAACCACGCGGTTTGTTGATATTGACTGCTGCGTTGGTCAGCAACATATCTGCACCGGTTTCTGAGCTATATCCTTGGGAAAATGCGCTGCCGGCAAAAACCAATGCTGCCCACGGATGGAGTTTGTCGGCAATTTGGGCAATGGGTCGGCTTTCTTCATTTTTTGAATAGATTTCTTGTAAAAGACGGAAATCTGTTTTGCCAAGCTTGCGGCTAAGCGGTTCGGTACTCATGACTTCTTTGAAGTATTTTTGATACATTCTTTTTGTTTCCGGACTGCTGTCCGGCAATGCGTCAACTTCTGTGGTCAGTTGGTCGGTGGATTGCAACAGTTTGACTGCATCGGAAGACAAGGTTTGATTGGTTCGTCCCATGTGAATGGTGCCGAGCAGATAGGAATCAGGTTGGCCTTCTTTGCTGATTTTCCAGACATTGCTGGTCAGTTTAGGCTGCTGCCAGTTAAGTTCGGCAGGTTTGCTTTCGGGTAAAGTTGCAGCGGGTTTGCAGGCGCCCAAGGCAAGGGCGGTAAATGGTATCAGCAGGCAGGCAAGCAGTTTTTTCATGTTTTTCCTTATTGTGGTGTGCGGTAGGCAAGGGCAAGTTAGAAATCGAGTAGGTTTTGAACCGGATGTTCGCCCGTTTCGGGTTTTTCCATTTTGCGATTGCGGATTTTGGCTTTCCTGAGGGATAGAAGGTGCATGACTTGATGCTTTTGGCTGTCGGTCATCTGGAGCCAGTACAAGCGCTCTTCCCGGCTGCGCAGGCAGCCTCTGCAATAACCTTTGGCATTGGCTTCACAGACACCTATACAGGGACTGGGGATGGGGAAAAAATCAGGTTGTTCCATATTTTAAAAGCGTTTGAGAAAAGAGACCGGACAAACCAAAATTGTAGACTGCACTCGTATTTGTCTAAACACGATCGGTGTATCCAGCAGGGTTCCTAATATCCAATTGAGTTGATCATTTCAATAAGTTTATATCTGCCACCCTAGGCATAAAAACCTAAGAGAAACCATAAATATATTGCAGATTATATCTTGTACTGCAATGGTATCGTATCGATTCCAAATGGGGGAGCAAAGTGTACAGTAAGGTCTCCAAGATCAATTACGATATGTTTGGCAGAATCATGTTTTAATACAAATCTAGAGTTCCTCTATATTTTGATTTTCAGACGACCTTATGCCCAGCTCCAACTATTTGCACTTTATGACTTAATCAGTTTACGCAAAGACTGATTGTTGTATTTGATATCGGCAATCAGCCGGTCATATTGGTGCATTCTACGGAGCGAGCGGGTAATCAGATAGACCGAGAAAATAATCAAGCTGATGTTCATCAGACTGACCAGTACGAGCAAAGGCCAAACATCAACGGCCTCGTACCATTTCGATGTCGCAATCAGCGCACTGAAAATAGACAAAGGGAGTGCGAAAACGGCAATACCTGTACGCATGATAGCAAGTGCCGTGCGTTTTTCAGCAAGGAGAAGCTGTACTTGATTGATGCTGAGGATATCGTTTTGCTGTTCGGTAACCATAGGATACGCGCCTATACAAATTAACTTTGAATTCTGATAAAGCGGAAAATATGGTTTTATGTTACCCGAAAGTATTGAAAATAAAAACAAAGGTCGTCTGAAAATTTTCAGACGACCTTTTCCATTTCTGTTTATACGGTTTGCGAGTATTTGGCTTTGGTTTCTTTATGGCGCAAATGGTAGTCGAACACCATGGCGATGTTGCGGATCAAGAAACGGCCCTTCGGCGTAACGGTCAGGCCGTGCGGTTTGATGCGGATCAGACCGAGGGTTTCCAGTTGCTTCATATCCTCCAGTTCGACCGCGAAATAACGGCTAAACGGAATGCCGAACACGCTTTCGTAAATCCGATAATCGAGTGAGAAACGGCACATCAAATCCTGAATGATGTTGCGGCGCAAAATGTCGTCTTGATTGAGCTGGTAGCCGCGCATAATCGGTAGATGTCCGGCATTGAGTGCGGCGTAATAGGCATCGATGTCGCGCTCGTTTTGGGAGTAGGTGCTGCCGATTTTGCCGATAGAGGATACGCCGATCGCCACCAAATCGCAGTCGGCATAGGTCGAGTAGCCTTGGAAGTTGCGTTGCAGGAAGCCTTCTTTGAGGGCGATGGAGAGTTCGTCGTCAGGTTTGGCAAAGTGATCCATACCGATGAAAACATAGCCACGCTCGGTCAGGGTTTGAACGCAATATTGCAGCATATCGAGTTTTTCTTCGCTGCCGGGGACGACATTGGTGTCGATACGGCGTTGCGGTTTGAAGATATGCGGCAGGTGGGCGTAGTGGTAGAGGGCAAGGCGGTCGGGATCGAGGGATAAGACTGTATCGATGGTGGTTTTGATGCTTTCGGTGTTTTGGTGCGGCAAGCCGTAAATCAAATCGACGCTGACCGATTTAAACCCGGCTTCATGCGCGGCATCAATCACTTCTTTGGTTTCTTCATAACTTTGAATGCGGTTGACGGCTTCCTGTACTTTAGGGTCAAAGTCTTGAATGCCGACACTCATGCGGTTGAAACCGAGTTTGCCCAGTTTGAGGACGGTTTCGCGGCTGACTTTGCGCGGGTCGATTTCGATGGAGTATTCGCCGTTTGGAATCAGCTGAAAGTATTTACGAATCATGTCGAAGACGCGTTCGAGTTGGTCATCGCTCAGGAATGTGGGCGTGCCGCCACCGAAGTGGAGCTGCGCGAGCTGGTATCTTCCTCCCAAATGCGGTGCCAGCAATTCCATTTCTTTTTCCAGATACTGGATATAGGCATCGGCACGGCTTTTGTCTTTGGTAATGATTTTGTTGCAGCCGCAGTAGTAGCAGATGGTATTGCAGAAAGGAATGTGAATATAGAGCGAAAGGGGTTTGTTGAGCGCGCCCATGTTGCGCAGGCTTAAAGCTTGGATATATTCGGCTTCTTTAAAGCTTTCATGGAAGCGGTCGGCAGTCGGATAGGAGGTATAACGAGGACCGCTTGATGGCAAACTGGCAATCAATTCACGGTCAAATTCCGGTAATTCATTGTTTGTGTTGGTGTTATTGGAGATGGGGATGATTTTCATGGTCGGGGCTTGTAGTATAAAGTGAGGAAATTAGGGAAAATTTTAGTCAAAATTTCGATAGTTTGGTAGAATGCCTCATAATGATATGCCGACTTTGACATGGGTCAATAGTTATTCGGCTTAATCAGGGGTTGAGAGAATTAAGCAAATTAAAGGTGCGTTATGGCTACACACAATGCAACACATCAAATGAAAACCTTGTGTTCCACATGTTCTTTACGCGAGCTGTGTTTGCCTGTCGGACTGATGCCTAACGAATTTTCACAATTAGACGCGGTTATTCGTCAAAGCCGCCGTCTGAAAAAAGGTGAATACCTGTTCCGTGCCGGCGAGCCGTTTACCTCTTTGTTTGCCATCCGTGCGGGCTTCTTTAAGACAACAGTCGCCAGCCAAGATGGACGAGATCAGGTAACCGGCTTTTTTATGTCGGGCGAGCTGATCGGTATGGATGGGATTTGTTCCCATATTCACAGCTGTGATGCTGTGGCTTTGGAAGACAGCGAGGTATGCGAGCTTCCGTTTACACATATTGAAGAACTTGGACAGGATATTCCCAGTCTTCGTTCTCACTTTTTCCGCTTAATGAGTCGCGAAATTGTTCGAGATCAGGGCGTTATGCTGCTTTTGGGCAATATGCGCGCTGAAGAGCGATTGGCAGCATTCTTGCTCAACCTGTCTCAGCGACTCTATTCACGAGGCTTCGCCGCCAATGATTTTATCTTGAGGATGTCACGTGAGGAAATCGGCAGCTATTTGGGGCTAAAGCTGGAAACAGTCAGCCGCACCTTGTCTAAATTCCATCATGAAGGCTTGATTTCGGTTGAACACAAGCATATCAAAATCTTAGATGCGACAACCTTGAAGAAAATGGTTTCCGGTTGTTCGCACGCTATCTGAATCTTAGGCCGTCTGAAATATTTCAGACGGCCTTTTTAACAAGAATTAAAGAATAATTGTTAAGTTACGCAAGTGATAGTCAGATATTAAATTGAAAAATCTTCCACAACCGGCGTGTACAGAATGCGGTCGACTACTTCTCTGGTCAGTTTCGGTGCAAACATCTGGATAAAGTCATACGCGTAACCGCGCAGGTAGGTATCCGAGCGTAAGGCTATCCAAGTGGGCGACGGTTCAAATAAGTGTGCCGCATCAATAAGCTGTAAATCTTGATCGACCGCGGGATCGTACGCCATTTTGGCCATCAAACCTACGCCTAAGCCTAAGCGTACATACGTTTTCAATACATCCGTATCGGCAGCCGATAAGGCAACATCAGGTTGCTCAATATGCGCTTTATTAAATGTACGTGCAATGCTGCTGCCGGAATTAAAAGCAAATTCGTAAGTAACCAGCGGAAAAGAAGCTAAATCTTCAAGGCTTAAAGGATTGCGGCAGTCCAAAAGAGGGTGGTCGTGCGGAACAATGACGGCATGGTTCCATTCATAGCAGGGCAGTTTGCCCAACTCAGGATGATCGTCAATGCGTTCAGTAATAATTGCTAAATCCGCTTCGCCGCTGCTGACCATTTGCGCAATGGCAGAAGGGCTGCCTTGTTTGATGGTCAAATTGACCTTGGGGTAGTTTTTCACAAATTCCGCAACGATTTTAGGTAATGCATAACGCGCTTGGGTATGCGTTGTCGCGATGGTCAGCGAGCCGCTGTCGTGATCGGTAAACTCGCTGCCGATATTTTTAATGTTTTGTACATCACGCAAAATTCGTTCCGAAATCTCTAACACGGCTTTGCCCGGTTGTGAAACGGAAACCACACGCTTGCCGCTGCGGATAAAAATTTGGATACCCAATTCTTCTTCAAGCAGGCGGATTTGTTTGGAAATGCCGGGCTGGGATGTAAAAAGCGCATCGGCAGCCTCGGAGACATTCAGATTGTGCCGGTAAACTTCAAGGGCGTAACGTAATTGTTGCAGTTTCATGGTAGCAGTACCGAATACGTTGTTATTGTGGATTTTGTGCGACAAACGGCATGTAATTTAACATATTTTGTCCAGTTTTGCCCCGAGTTTTGAAAATGGTTGTTTTTAATGAAAATATCTTTTAATGATATGAAAACAGGAAATTCAGGAAAGAAGAGGGAAAGGGGTTTTGTTGTTTTTGTACAACTTTAGGTAGGTGAATTGTCTGATTTTACCCTAAATTAATGACACAAGATTGATTTTTCGGCATGATTAACTACTAGGAAGCAGGCACTTCATGATTGTTTGAAGGCATCGAGTATTGACAGTTTGCCTTGCGCTTCTTTATAGTGCAACCTGATATATCCGATTTGCCGCTGTTTTGATACTGCGGCCTGTATATTGGTACTTTGCAGCGGTTGCTTTCCTAGTCCGCCGCATAACAATTTGATGAGGGAATAAAATGACCAAACAGCTGAAATTAAGCGCATTGTTCGTTGCCTTGGTTGCCTCTGGCACCGCAATGGCCAGCGAAGCGCATACCAAACACGGTTACACCGTAAGCAGCCAATCTCAAGAAATCGTCCGTAACAACTACGGCGAATGCTGGAAAAACAGCTACTTCGACAAAGCTACCCAAGGCCGTGTTGAATGTGGTGACCGCGAAGCAGTTGCTCCTGTACAACAAGCTCCTGAGTATGTTGATGAAACTGTTTCCCTGTCTACTAAAACTCTGTTCGGCTTCGACAAAGACAACCTACGTCCTGAAGCTCAAGAAAACCTGAACTCTTTGGCTCAACGTCTGAGCAATGAAAGCGTACAAACTGTACGTGTTGAAGGTCACACTGACTTCATGGGTTCTGAGCAATACAACCAAGCTCTGTCTGAGCGTCGTGCTAACGTGGTTGCTAACTACTTGGTAGGTCGTGGCGTTGCTTCTAGCAAAATCTCTGCAGTAGGTCTGGGCGAATCTCAAGCTCGCATGACTGCTACTTGTGAAGCTGAAGTTGCTAAACTGGGCAAAAAAGTTTCTAAAGCTAAGAAACGTGCTGCTCTTATCGCTTGTATCGAACCTGACCGTCGCGTTGATGTTAAAATCCGCAGCGTTGTTACTCGTCAAGTTGCTCCAGGTCAAACTATCGAAGGTCAAGGCGAATTGCCTGCTACTGATGAAGGTTGGATCCCAGCTCCTTACAATGGCGTTCACGGTTACGCTAAACCTTAATCGGTTTTTGAAAAATGCCCTGCATATTGCAGGGCATTTTTTTATGGTTTATATTTGAAGAGTCGGGGAATTCATGATTCAAAATAAAAGGCCGTCTGAAAGACTTATTTTCAGACGGCCTTTTATTAAGACAGATTAGTTTGACTTGGGCCATTTCCATACGCAAACAGCGGCGAGTATTGTACAAATCAAAAAGATGATACTGGATAAGCCGTGCCAAACGCCGAATGTTCCACCTACTAGGGACAGCAGCCAGTTATCCAGCCCGTACTTGTGTGCCTCGATAACCGGCGTAACCAAAAGATGATTACAGGCTAAGAGTAGCCAAAGTACCAAAACCCACCAAGAGAGGGAGACAAGTTGCCGTCTGAAAAAGGCATAGGCTGCGCCAAAAATGGCTAAGCCGCATATTGCTGTGATGGCAAATAAAATGCCGGCGATTTCTCCTGCCAGCATTTTGGGCAGGATGCGGAACAGGATAGGGGCAGTAACATAGCCTGCTGTCAGCTGCATACCAAGCCACATGGCGGCAGCGGTTTGGATAATTTTGTATAGTAGATTCATTATGCTTCTCCTGGGAAGATTTCGTTTTCTTTGATTATGGTGTTTTTAGGTATAACAAAAGGCCGTCTGAAAATGTTTTCAGACGGCCTTGAACTTATTTAGATATATTGTACGGCAATAATGTCATATTCACGCACGCCACCGGGTGCCTGAACTTCTGCAACGTCGCCTTCTTCTTTGCCGATCAGGGCTCGGGCAATGGGGGAGCCAACGTAGATTTTGCGTTCTTTGATGTCTGCTTCATCTTCACCGACGATTTGGTAGGTAACTTGTTCTTCGGTTTCCAAATCTTCCAGTGTCACAGTTGTGCCGAACACGATTTTGCCTTCTGCATGGATTTCGGCAGGGTTGATGATGTGCGCCATAGAGAGTTTGTGTTCCAACTCGGCGATGCGGCCTTCGATAAAGCCTTGACGCTCTTTGGCGGCTTCGTATTCTGCGTTTTCAGACAAGTCGCCGTGCGAACGTGCTTCGGCGATGGCTTCAATGACTTCTGGACGTGCTACGCTTTTGAGGTGTTGAAGCTCTTGTTTCAACAATTCTGCACCACGGACGGTCAAAGGGATTTTTTGCATTGGGTTCTCCATGAAAACATGATGATGCTTTTAAAATTTTATCCGGCCACGCGCGGTAGCCGGATTGGAAATAAAAATACAAGCCGCCAAAGCTTGGCGGCTTGATGAATAAATAAGTAATGCCTGTATTCTACCAAATTCTGCCGAAACCGCAATGATTAAAACGGATTTTCAGTAAAGTGTTGTTTTCTGTCTATTTTGTTTTTTCAGACGGCCTGAAAACTAAATATTGAAGTATTTCAAAGCTGCATGGGAAAAACGGTTTCTTAAATGAATGTTTTTGATTAAAATGTCCGATGCTAATTCGTAATAATTAGTCTGCTTTAACTATATGAAGAGAATATATGGAAACAAAACCAACTCCCCAAAATGAACAACAGGCTAACCGCCGTTATTTGACTGTTTGGCGATGGCATTTTTATGTCGGACTTTTGGTTGCGCCGTTTTTAACCTTGCTGGCTGTTACAGGGTTGGGAATGCTGCTATTTGCCAATAGCACCGGTAAAGAAGGCGAACGCATACATGTTACGCTGCAGGCAGTGGTTCAGCCTTTGTCGGCTCAGGCAGAAGCTGCCAGACAGTTTGTGAATCCGGAAACTGCCTCTGTGGTGCAATATATTGCTCCGCGCGCAGATGATATGGTTGCCGTATTCCGCGTAAACAATGACGATAAAGCCACTATGGTTGCTGTTGATCCCTATACAGCAAAAGTCGTGAACACGATGCCGCGCGGTCAAGGCTGGTATCACACGATGGATGAAATCCACGGCGATATTATGATGGGGGCGACAGGTGACTACCTGTTGGAAACCGCTGCATCGCTAACCATCATCATGATTGTGACCGGTATTTATTTGTGGTGGGCGAAACAGCGCAGCCTGAAATCCATGCTTGTGCCGAAAGCAGGCAAAGGACGTACATGGTGGCGTAGCATGCACGGCGCATTCGGCTCTTGGGTTTCTTTGATTTTATTGCTGTTCTGTCTGTCAGGTATTGCTTGGGCAGGTATTTGGGGTGGTAAAGTGGTTCAGGCGTGGAGCCAATTTCCTGCGGGTAAATGGGGCATGGAGCCTAATCCGGTATCTTCCGTACCAACCCATGGTGATGTGCTGAACGACGGTAAATCCAAAGAAGTGCCGTGGATTTTGGAGCTGACGCCTATGCCGGTTTCTGGTACGACAATGGGCGAAAATGGTATTAATCCAAGCGAACCGATGACGTTGGAGACGGTTGACCGCTTTGCACGCGAAATTGGCTTTAAAGGTCGCTATCAGCTTAATTTGCCTAAGGGTGAAACCGGTGTATGGACGCTGTCGCAAGACTCAATGAGCTACGATATGATTAGTCCGACTGCGGATCGTACGGTACACATTGATCAATACAGTGGCAAAATCCTGGCTGATATTCATTTCGATGATTACAACTGGTTTGGTAAATTCATGGCGGCAAGCATTGCTTTGCATATGGGTACACTGGGCTGGTGGAGCGTATTGGCAAATGTCTTGTTCTGTCTAGCAATTATTTTTATCTGTGTCAGCGGCTGTGTAATGTGGTGGAAACGCCGTCCTTCGGAAGCACGTGGTTTGGTTCCTCCTGCACAGAAAATCAAATTGCCGGTATGGTGGGCAATGGCTGCGCCACTTCTGATTTTGGCCGTGATTTTCCCAACAGCCATTGCCGCAATTGCTGTTATTTGGATTTTGGATACATTGTTGTTGTCGCGTATCCCGGCATTGGCAAGATGGTTTAAATAACCGTCCGATGTGATTAAAGGCCGTCTGAATCTTTTGTTTCAGACGGCCTTTTGTATAAAGGTTAAAAGAGGTAGGGAAGTTACGATTCTGTTTAAGTTTGTACGTGAGATGTGTATTGTAATTAGCTTGCAGGATTGTGTAAGAAAGACAAGGAGTTTTTGTATAAAAACAAAAAACCCACTTCATTGAAGTGGGTTTTTGATGAAGGCTATTAACCTTTGCGAGCAGGCAATTTTTCTTTAATGCGAGCTGCTTTACCGGTCAGGCCACGCAAGTAGTACAGTTTGGCGCGACGTACGTCACCACGGCGTTTAACTTCAATTTTTTCTACGGTAGGAGAGTACAGTTGGAAAGTACGTTCTACACCTTCGCCGCTAGAGATTTTGCGAACGATGAAGTTGCTGTTCAGGCCACGGTTGCGGCGAGCGATAACAACACCTTCGTATGCTTGCAGACGGCTGCGAGAACCCTCAACCACGCGTACAGATACGACAACGGTGTCGCCTGGAGCGAATTCAGGGATTTCTTTGTTCAAGCGAGCGATTTCTTCTTGCTCTAATTGTTGAATCAAGTTCATTTGTTTTTCCTAAGTTATGATTGGATTTCCTGTTGCTCTTGCAAGATTTCTTTTAAGAGGCGGGATTCCTTTGGGATTAAACTGCGCTTTTCCAATAAATCAGGTCGGCGCTCTAAAGTGCGTTGCAGCGATTGTTTCAATCGCCACTCGGCAATCAAGCCATGATTTCCTGAGCGTAAGACATCAGGAACCATCATGCCTTGGAATTCTACGGGTTTGGTGTAATGAGGACAGTCTAAAAGGCCGTTTGAAAATGAGTCTTGTTCGGCTGACTGTATATCGCCTAATACGCCCGGAACCAATCTTAAGACGGCATCCATCAACATCATGGCGGGTAATTCGCCACCCGAGACGACAAAGTCGCCAATGCTGATTTCTTCGTCTATACTGCTTTGCAGCAGTCTTTCATCTATGCCTTCATAGCGTCCGCATAGAAGAATAAGATGGGGCAGTTTGGCAAGTTCTGCGGCCTTTTTATGCGTAAGCGGCTGACCTTGCGGACTGAGATAAATTACTTTGGCAGGTTTTTGCGAGTTTGCTTTGGCTTCTTCAATTGCTGCTTGAAGCGGCGGCGCCATCATAATCATTCCCGGACCACCTCCGAAGGGGCGATCATCAATATAGCCAAGTTTGTTGTCGGCAAATTTTCGGGGATTGATGGTTTGAAACTGCCAAAGATTTTGTTTTCTTGCTCTGCCTGTAACGCCATATTCGACAATGCTGTCGAACATCTCCGGGAAAATGGTGATGGCTTGAATCAGCATCAGTAGTCCAAACCCCAGTCGGCGATAATGGTTTTGCTGTCGGTATCGACAGATTCGATATAGTTGGAGACAAAGGGAATCAGGATTTGTCCGTGTTCGCCTTTAATCATCAAAACATCATTTGCACCAGTTTCCATCAGGTTGCTGACTTTGCCAAGAACGATGTTTTCTTTGTTGATGACGGTCATCCCGACTAAATCTGCCCAGTAGTATTCGTCTTCCTCAGTAGGGGCGAATGACTCTCTGGGAATTTCGATGGTATAGCCGCGCAAGGCAAATGCTTGATCGCGATCGTCTATGCCTTCAAATTTGACCTGAAGTTCGCCATTGACAATTTTACCTGCCTCAAGCACAACATTCAGGGTTTTGCCATCCTTGCACAACTGCCACTCGGGGTAGTCCAGCAGGCTGTCGGTATATTCGGTATTGGCGGCAATTTTAAGCCAGCCTTTAATGCCGAATACGCCTTTGATGTAGCCCATGGCTACCCGTTTTTGAGTGTCTGTCATGGTCGTTTTAGCTGATTAAGCAGCGATTTTTTGCTCTTTAATCAGTTTGGCAACTGCGTCGCTAACTTTCGCGCCTTGAGCAACCCAGTGGTTGATGCGGTCTGCGTCAAAACGTACGCGTTCTTGTTTTTCGTTGGCAACGGGGTTGTAGAAACCTACGCGCTCGATGAAGCGGCCGTCACGACGGTTGCGAGAGTCAGTTACGACTACGTTGAAGAAAGGGCGGTGTTTTGAGCCGCCGCGAGCCAAACGGATAACTACCATTTTGAGTCCTTTTGAAAAATGCGGATATATAGAAACCGCTAATTTTAGGATATTTCACACGGGTTATGCAAGTTTTTATTTGTTTTTGTTGCTGTTTTGCCATTCGTGCAAATCGAGGCTTGCTTGATACAGGCCGCGGTCGATCTCCGATGGGGTAACGGTAAATCCTGATTTTTCAGCGAGTTTGAGCATCGGTGTGTTTTCTTTGAGGATTTCCGCATTCATGGTTTGGTAACCTTGCTGTGTGGCAGTTTGGATAATCAGGCTCATCATTTTGCCGGCCAAGCCGGTTTTGCGTGTTTCAGGTGCCAAAGTAATGCCGAACTCGCACTCATTACGATTGATGCGGCTGTAACGGCTGACTGCGACGATACGGCCGTCTGAAGTGAAGGCTGCCCACGCGCATTCGGTATGGAAATCGGGACGGGTCAGCCGTGCGAGTGTGGGCAGCGGCAACTCGTTGGTATGGGTCATGAAGCGCGTATAGCGGTCGGCCGCGGGTAATTGGCGGACAAATTTTTGTTTGGCTTCGGCATCTTCAGGCTCTAGTGCGCGGATGTGCAGTGTGTTGCCGTCGGGCAGGGTAAAGGTATCGGTTTGGCTCGGATAGGGTGCAAGTACGTCTTGTATCTCGGGCGTTTCGGTTTTAGGGTACAGCAGTTCGGATGCAGCTTCGCCGGTGTTGCGTAGGAATTCGGCCGCTGCCGGATTTTTTTGTTGGAGATAGGCGGCGGCGCTTTGCATTTTGGCGGCGGCCTGTTCCAAGGTTTGGACGGCTTTTTTTGGGATTTTGGTTGTTGGTGCAACAGGTTTTTCCACGATTTCGGGAATGATGGTGCTGCTGTATTGGCTGCCGTTGTAGTTGAGGATAATGTCGCCGATATGCTGGTTGTTGTGGATAAGCGTGTTTAGGGAATGCAGGAATTGATTGAGAACGGACGTGTTGTCGAGTTCTGCAAATTGGCTTAAATGCTGGATATCGAGCGTGGTAAAGGGAGGTAATGTGGCTTCGGTTTTGCCGTTGTAATGGGCGGTAAGGATGTTGCCGTAAATGGCATGGCGGCTGAACCGGAATTGGACGGCATTGTGTTTTTGGGTTTGGCACGGAGGCAAGTATAGGGCTTCCGCCATCAGTTCGGTTTGGCCGGATGCAATGGCTTTATCGATACTTTTGCTTTTAGGTGTTTTCAGACGGTCTGTTTTGGCAGGGGCAGGGGTATTTTGTACTTGTTGCAAATAGGCTGTTTGATTGCGGAAATAAAGTGTCAGTAAGGCTTCTTCCGGTGTGTTAAACCGAGTCAGGCCGTCTGAAAAACGATAGCTGACGAGAATGGGCTTGCTGGTTTTTTGTGCCAAATTATCCAGAGTTTGATGAATGCTGTACGCATCCGGCGTATCTGGCGAAATAATGCCGAGCAGGGCTTGAGTATGCGGATTTTGTAATTGTTCGAGCGCCAGACGGTGGATGCGTGCAGGCGTGGGGTTGCTGCCGATGCAGCCTTGTCGGATGGATGGTATATCGGTTGGGAGGTCGAGGGTCAATTCGCAGGCATTGGCGGTAGTGCGCAGCCATTCTATCGGCGTGTCGGACAGAATGGTGGGATGGGTAATGACGGGAATGCCGGAAAGGTGGGCTTTTAGGGCTGCTTCTAGTTCGGCGGTATTGAATACCGGTTGGAAATTGCAATGGCGGCTGAGGCTGCGCAGGATGGCTTTGTCTGTGTCGTCGGTATGGTGTGTGGACAACAGGATAAGTGGGGTATGGCGTGTGAAGTGGCGGATGGCACTGAACAGCTCGCGTTGGTTTTCGGCCGGATTGTAGTGGATAACGGCAACTTTGGTATGGCGGTTGTGGCCGAAGCGGTTGAGCCAGTCGGCCGATGTAGTAGGGCTTAGATCATAGTTGAGGCTGATGTGGCGCGATACGCCTTGGTGCAGTGTGTTCAGCAGGTGGTTGATGTTGCGGCTGACGGTGCTGTGGCCGGTCAGTAACGCGATATGGCCGGCGGGATAGTCGGTTTGGGTGCCGATATTGAGGTTGAGCGAGGGGAGTTGGATGCCTGCGCTGTTGCACACGGTAATGTTCAATTCGTCGCCGTGATGTTTTTGAATGATGGAATGGGCATTTTTGCAGGATTCGGGCGGTAGGTTTTCCCAATCTTGAATCAGGATAATGTGGCGCAGGTCTTTTTTACGGCAGGCTTTGAACAGCGAGTCGTAATGGTCGGGCGGGATAACGGCAACAACCAAATCGGCTTGGCCCGGAATTTTGCTCAGGCTGGAGTAGGAGGGAATGCCTGCGACACTGCTGTGTCGAAGATTGACGGGGGTGATTTTGCCTTGATATGAGGAACCGAGCAGGTGGCTGAAAATGCGTTCGCCAAGGCTGTGCGGACGTTCGCTGGCGCCGACGAGGATGATGTGTTCAGGCATGAAGAAGTAGCTGGTTTGGACGGTTGCACTCATGATGGTTCCTTATTTGTGTTTTGGGCCGTCTGAAAAGTTTCAGACGGCCTTATTTTTAGACTTCTTTTTTGTCTCCGGCTTTCTTTTTGGGAAGGATAAAACGCATCCTCAGGCCGTTGGGTTTGACATTTTCAGCAATGATTTTACCGCAGTGCTGTTCCATAATGTGCTGCGTCAAGGCAAGTCCTAAACCTGTACCGGGTTTGTGCGCGCTGGAGTCGGCGCGATAAAAGGCAGTGAAAATGTGCGGAAGCTGCATTTCGTCCACGCCAGGCCCGTTGTCGGTAACATCGATAATCCAGTGTTTGCCGTCTTGTCCGATATGGGCTTGAATGGTGCTGCCTTCCGGACTGTAGTTGATGGCGTTGCGGATAACGTTGTCGAAGGCGCGGTATAGATAGCCTTCGTTGGCGCTGATTACGGCATTTTCAGGGATTTTAGGGTCAATGCTCAGGGTAACGCTTTGATTGTTTTGGTGGGCAATACTTTGGTTGTCCTCAATCAAGTTGGTTAGGAACGGAACGAGTTTGAGGTTTTCTTTTTCCAAAGGAATATTGGAAGTCTCTAGGCGGGAGAGGGTCAATAATTCACCTACCAAAGTATCCATGCGCACCAATTCGCCTTCAAGCCGCTTGAGGTATTGCTCTTGTTTTTGCGGCTGAGATTGAATCAGGCCGACAATCGCTTGCATACGTGCCAGCGGCGAACGCATTTCATGAGAAACGTGGTGAAGCAGGTGGCGCTCTTTGGCAACAAGTTTTTCAAGTTTCTCGGCCATTTTGTCGAACTGCACGGCAAGATGGGACAATTCGTCGTCACGGTCGTCAACTTGTTGGGAAATACGGGTTTCAAGTTCACCGTTGGCTACTCTGTCCATGCCGCCGCCAAGAATTTTAATGGGCTTGGTAATGTTGTTGGCAAGGATATATGCCATCAAGAGGCCGACGATGATGATGAAAGACAGAATGATAAATTCGTGCCAAATCGGCGAGAGCGGCAGGCCGGGAATGAAAAGCGGGCTGGGCAGGCGTTGGGCTTGATGGTTGTCCCAGCCTTTAATGAAGAAGAGGTATTCTTCGCCGAAACGGTCGTATTCGATGTGGGCTAAATCGGATTCGGGGTTGTTGATGGCAAAGATGCGGGCGCGTTCGATGGACAGGCTGTCGATGTTGCGGCCTAAAATATCTTTTTTATCGTCGCCGGTAATCACATAAACGGCATTGGAAACCGGATTGTTTTTCCATTCCGAAAGAATTTCGCGCGCACCGCTGTCTCCGCGCGAGTTAAACGCGGAGATGATGCTGCTCATCAATGTGGTTTCGATGGTGCGGCGTTGGTTGAATTGGTTTTCGGCGAGGGTGTTTTGTACCAGCCAAAATGAAAAACTCGCCACAAAGATTGCGCAGACGATGACTGCGCAAAATGTAGCGAAGATGCGTTGAAACAGTTTCATTGATCTGTTTAATCTTTAGTTTTTAACAAACAGGTAGCCTAAGCCGCGTACGGTTTGAATCAAGGAGGCATCGCCCAATTTGTGGCGGATGCTGGAGATGTGTACGTCGATGCTGCGGTCAAATTTAGCCAGTTTGCGGTCGAGTGCCTCGATAGACAAGGTCTCTTTGCTGACGACTTGTCCGGCGTGGCGCATCAAAACTTCGAGCAGGTTGAATTCGGTGCTGGTCAACTCGAGCGGAGTGTCTTTGATGCTGGCTTGGCGTTTGGCCGGGTACAAAACGACGTCGCTGACAGAAATGCTGTTAGGCGCGTTGTTTTGTTCGTTGCTGTGTTGCGCACGGCGCAAGATGGCGTTGATACGCGCCAAGAGTTCGCGCGGTGTGCATGGTTTCGGTACATAATCGTCCGCACCCATTTCCAAACCGATAATGCGGTCGATGTCGTCACCTTTTGCGGTCAGCATGATGATGGGTACAGTGCTTTGGGTACGTACGTTTTTCAGTACGTCCAAACCGTTCATTTTAGGCATCATGGAGTCTAATACGATGACATCGTATTGTCCGGTCAGAATTTCTTGAACGCCGGCTTCGCCGTCAGGAACGCTGTGGACGTTGAGGCCTTCGGCAGTCAGGTATTCGGTCAGCAATTCGGTCAAGAGGGCATCGTCATCTACGAGTAATACGCGACTCATGGAATTTCCTTTTCGTGATTGTATGCGCCGCGGTACTAAATGGCAGTACGGCGCTTAAAATAGAGTTGTATTCAATCTTAACATGCAATCTGCTTTTGTTGATAGCGTAATTTTCTGTGCTTTTGCGCTTTTTTGCATAGAAACTCGCTGCTCTTTACATTTTCAGACGGCCTGTAAGGACAAACTGACAATTGAGCGTGTTTTGTTCAGGGTTTGTCGCATGATTGGGCAGTTTGGTGTTTCGGTGCGTTGATGAAATCTTTGCAATCGGACAAAAGTTTGGGTAGTAGTGGGGCGAATACCGGATGGCTGCGTATTTTGTCGGCGTAGAAATACATCATATACGGGTAATAATATTGCACTGCCTGCATCCATTGCGCACCTTCTTCTTTTTTGCCTTGTCGGTAGAGGTAAAGGCCGACTTGGTAGGCGCTGGAGTAGGGGCGGTAGGTCAGGGCTTTGAGTGCGGCTTCTTCCGCCCACGGACGGATGTAGGCATCGGTCGGGTCGGCACGTTTGCTCAAGCTCAAATCGGCGTAATAGGCAAGCATGGGGCTTTCTTTGGAAAGTCGTTGCAAGCCGTCGATTTTGTTTTGAACCGTTTGCTGATCATCGGTTTTCCCTACACGGCTATATTGGGTCAGATTTTGATATTCCCAGCTGAGGTTTGCCATGCCGATTAAAATCGATAAAGCAGCTATACCGCCTGCCCATTGTCTGATTCGGGTAGATAAAAGGCCGTCTGAAACATCTTTCGGATAAGAGGGTGTCAACGACAGAATCAGGCTAAATACGGTGAGGAAGTAGATATACCAAAGTGGATATTCAAGCATGCTGTGGCAAAGGCTGACGGCGGCGGTAGTCAGTAAAAACAGGGAGGCTGGCGTTTGGTTGCGTCCCGATAGCCGCCATACGGCTGCAAGCAGGGTTAAGGTTGCGAGCAAAGTGCCGGTAATGCCCATTTCGGACAATAACTGCATGACGATATTGTGCGAATGGGTAAA
This sequence comes from Neisseria subflava, assembly GCF_003044645.1. Taxonomy (GTDB): domain Bacteria; phylum Pseudomonadota; class Gammaproteobacteria; order Burkholderiales; family Neisseriaceae; genus Neisseria; species Neisseria subflava_B. The sequence goes on along the minus strand of NZ_POXL01000002.1, from coordinate 59,785 downwards.
CAGTACGCCGAGGATATTGTTGGGGAAGTATTGTTGTTGTGCATTAATCAGGAAGGTTTGCTGGGCAAAGCTGTTCCAGCCATGGCCGAACCAAGGTGCGGATTGAAAGGCAATCCATGCCTTGCTCCATTCGATTTGGCGCATGGAGCCTTCAAAACCGCTGGTGCCTGCGCGTTCGACAGCAGTTTCGTATTTGATGTTGCCAAACAAATCCAACAGGCTGCCCATGCCGAATTGGAAAGCGGCGGCCAGGATTGCGGTCAGAAGGAAAATGCACAGTGCGCGTTTGTGTTGGAAATGGGTACGCCAAAACCATAACGGCGTAATCAGGAATAGGGCGGCAATGTAGCCTAAGATGGTGCGCGAGTTGACAAGGCCGAGGGTCGCAGTCAAAGCCAATACGAACAGAAAACCTGCTGCATTCGACATTTTGCGCGTCGTCCATAAATAGGATGCCGCCAAAATACCCCACATTAAATAATGTCCCAAATGATTGCGCTGGCCGAGTTGACCGTTTACGGTGCCGCTGCTTCGGGCAATGATGCCGTTCAACCACTCTACGTTGGACCAGCCTTTAAATTGCAGCCAGACGATGACGGCCTGTATGGTTGCCCCTATCAATAAAGACCAAGCAAAGATGCTGACGATGCGTTCTTGCCCGTAGGCCGTTACCCAGCCGCGAACCGACCATGCGCCCAGTGCCAAAATGACAAAGGTCCAGGCAGTAATATCGCTCATGCCGGGGTAGGTCGAATGCATGAGGCGCGCTTGGAGCGACCAAAATGCAGCCATGGCAAACAGGCCGATACTGAGTGCGGGAAGGCGGATGTTCAGCAGGCCTTTGTGTGCGCTAATCAATGTCAGTACCAATGAGCCGCTCAGTGAGATGGCTTCTAAATAAAAGCTGGGCAGTGGACCGACTCGGTAGAGTGAAAGAAAAGGGACGGCGCAAACCCAAAGAAAACTGAGCCATAAAGGCCAAAAGGTTTTCACTGAAGATTCAGTCAGGCCGTCTGAAAGTGTGTGGTAGGTCATTTTGATGTGTGTTTTTGTTGTTTGATAAATGCAAGGCAGCTGAGGAAAAAGGCAATGCACAATAATACGGAAACGGCGGCGCAAATCCGGCTGGCGACGGCTGTGTCAGCCAGGCGCATACAGGCTTCGGCAAAGTAAATTAGAATCAGCATGGAGCTGTATTGATAAGTGTAGATGCGTTTTTTCAAAATACCGGTCAACGGCAGGCACAGAGGCAGGGCTTTCAGTGCCAACCATGAGCCGCCTTCGCGCAATGGCGCGATCCATAATTCCCATGATAAGGAAATCAGAATCAGCAGGATAAGGCTTATGGACGTTGCAAGATAAGGTAATGGGGAGCGTGTATTGTTCACAATATTGAGGGCGTAAGCCGTACTGGAAAACTCGAAATTATACCGCTAAAAATGCAGGAGAAGCTAAGAATATTGCTAAGGATACTCAAGAAAGAATTTATTGTTTTTCTTTAAATTAATGAAACTTTATCTTGTTTTATAGTCTTATTAATATATATATCTAATAAAGATTGTGCTACTATTATAAATACTTTATCTGAGGAGGATAGAAAACCATGAATCGCGTTGCTGATGTTATCCGTGATGATATTAAAGTAATGACAGCTTATCAGGTTGCCGATTTACCAGAAGGTTTTATTAAGTTGGACGCCATGGAGTGTCCGCATCATCCTTTCGCCGGATATGAATCTTTGTTGTCAGAATGGGCGGACTTGGCAAAACAGGCACCGATTCATTTGTATCCTCATACTGCCAAGAGCGGGATTTATGAAGAATTAAGGGAAGTTTTCGGTATTCCCGATAAAGCGGAAATCGCGTTGGGTAACGGCTCCGACGAGCTTATCCAATTTTTGACTATGCTGGTTGCCAAACCAAATGCGCGTGTATTGGGTATTGAGCCAAGTTTTGTTATGTATCGTCATAATGCCGCGCTTTATGGCATGGAATATGTCGGCGTTCCCTTAAATCCGGATTTTTCTTTAAATCTCCCTGCCGTTTTGTCCGCCATCGAGCAACATCAGCCGTCATTAATTTTTATTGCCTATCCCAATAATCCTACCGGCGTGTGCTTTAAGCGAGAAGAAGTAGAGGCGGTCATTCGTGCGGCTACCGGCATTGTGGTTGTCGATGAGGCATATGGTGCGTTTCATCATGACAGTTTCCTTCCGTGGGCGGGCGAAGTCGAAAACCTGGTCGTAATGCGCACCATCAGTAAAATCGGCTTTGCCGGCTTACGGATGGGGTATGCGGCGGCAAGCCCAAGCATTATGGGTGAACTGGCTAAAATCCTTCCGCCTTACAATATGAATCAATTAAGCTTGGCGGCGGCAAAATTCTCATTGAAACATCATCAAATCATTCAGCAAAACATTGATACATTAAAAAACGAGCGTTCGCGTGTGATGAATGAATTGTTGAAATTAAACCGTTTGGAAGTTTTTCCGAGCGAAGCCAACTTTATTACCGTTCGCGTTTCTGATGCGAACGGGCTGTTTGAAACATTGAAGCAAAACCGCATACTGATTAAAAAACTGCATGGCAGCCATCCGCTTTTGGATCAGTGTGTCCGTATAACCGTAGGCTCGGCAGCGCAAAATGATGCTGTCTTGGCCGTTATTAAAAATCTTTATCCCAATCTTTAATTTCAAGGAAACTACCATCATGAACAAAGCTCAACTGCATTTGACCAATTTTCTGTTACTGGTTGAAGAAGCAGGCTCATTAACCAAGCTTGCACGTGCGTGCGGTTATGAAAACTCCGCCTCTTTGTCTCAGCTCAAACGCCGTTTGGAACAACAAGCAGGCGATGAGTCTGCACGCGGCATTCGTCCGAGCCTGGCTGCGAAGTTGGAATCTGGCATGCACAAACGCAAAGGCTGGCTGAACCGTGACCACAGCAAAGACCAAGAAAAAGCAGCAGCGGTTGAAGCGGCGCGTTTGGAAAAACAAACTGTCGAAGCAGCCGAAGCTGGTGTTTCAACCGAAGGCCGTTTTGTTACCGTTACCCGTAATACCAGCGAAACCCAAATCACCGTCAGCCTCAATCTTGACGGTACCGGTAAATATCGTCTGGATACCGGCGTTCCTTTCCTTGAGCATATGCTTGCCCAAGTGGCGCGCCATGGTTTGATTGACTTGGATATTACCTGCAAAGGCGATTTGCACATTGACGACCATCACACGGTTGAAGACATCGGTATCGTGGTGGGGCAGGCTCTGAAACAGGCGCTTGGCAATAAAGCCGGCATTACCCGTTATGGTCATGCCTATGTTCCGCTGGATGAAGCGTTGAGCCGTGTGGTTATCGATCTTTCCGGCCGTCCTGGTTTGGTGTACAACATCGACTTTACCCGCGCCCTGATTGGCCGTTTTGATGTTGATTTGTTTGAAGAATTTTTCCACGGTCTTGTGAACCATAGCATGATGACCTTGCACATCGATAACTTGAGCGGCCGTAATGCGCACCATCAAGCCGAGACCGTTTTCAAAGCCTTCGGCCGCGCCTTGCGTATGGCGGTCGAATACGATCCACGTATGATTGGTCAAACGCCTTCTACAAAAGGCACGTTGAGTGAAGAGTCTGTTCAAGAAGAAGCAGAAGCCGCGTCTGAAGAATAAGGCATCGTGTGAATGAATAAAGGCCGTCTGAAACCGATTGGAATTTCAGACGGCCTTTATTATTCATCTTGTATGGTGGCAATATTTTGTTTTAAACCATCTTTTGCTACAATCATTCTTATTATTATATTAATCATTAAATGTTTTCAGACGGCCTGAGGAGAAGCAATGAAAGTAGCGATTGTCGATTATGGAATGGGAAACCTGCACTCAGTATTGAAATCTGTTCAGGCGGCGCAGGCCTTGTCCAAGCAAAATGCCGAAATTTATCTAACTTCGCGGCCCGAAGAAGTGATGGCGGCGGATAAGGTTATCTTTCCGGGGCAGGGTGCCATGCCGGACTGTATGTCTGCGCTGAAGGCCAGCGGTTTGGGCGAGGCAGTTTCAGACGGCCTGAAAAACAAGCCGTTTTTTGGCATTTGCGTAGGTGCGCAATTATTGTTTGAACACAGTGAAGAAGGCGATACAGATGGTTTGGGCTGGTTTGAAGGGCAAGTAAAACGGTTTTTGCCCAATCAAACCGATGCACAAGGAGGCCGTCTGAAAGTGCCGCATATGGGGTGGAATACAGTGCGCCAAACCCGTCCGCACCCTTTATTTCAAGACATTGGGCAGAACGAGTATTTTTATTTTGTTCACAGCTATTATTTTGCGCCGAAAAATGAAGAGATTGTTTTAGGCGTTAGCGAATATCCGAATGAATTTGCCTGCATTGTCGGTAAAGATAATGTGTTTGCCACACAATTCCACACGGAAAAAAGCCATCAGGCAGGATTGCTGCTGCTACGTAATTTTTTAAATTGGCAGATTTGAGGCTTTTAACATAAATCTGCTAAAAATCGCTAATTTGTGTAAAATATACTGAAATTGAATAGAGGAGAAAAAAATGCTGTTGATACCTGCCGTTGATTTGAAGGAAGGACGCTGTGTTCGCTTAAAACAAGGCTTGATGGAGCAGGCGACGGTGTTTTCCGATTCGCCGGCAGAGATGGCTTTGCATTGGCGCAATCAAGGCGCACGCCGTTTGCATTTGGTTGATTTGAACGGTGCATTCGCAGGCGTTCCTCAAAATTTTCCGGCAATTAAAGAAATTTTGGCCGCCGTAGCCAAAGATATTCCGGTACAGCTTGGCGGCGGTATCCGTGATTTGGGCACCATTGAAAAGTATTTGGATTTGGGTCTGACCGATGTGATTATCGGTACGGCCGCGGTGAAAAATCCTGAATTTGTGCGCGAAGCATGTAAGGCATTTCCGGGGCAGATTATCGTCGGCTTGGATGCCAAAGACGGTATGGTGGCGATAGACGGTTGGGCAACGGTAACGGAGCATCATGTCGTCGATTTGGCCAAGCGTTTTGAAGACGATGGGGTCAACAGCATTATTTATACTGATATTGGTCGCGACGGCATGATGAGCGGCGTGAATATCGAAGCTACCGTCAAATTGGCCCAATCAGTGAATATCCCGATTATCGCTTCCGGCGGCTTGACGAATTTGGACGATATCCACGCATTGTGTGCCGTTGAAAAAGAGGGTGTGAGCGGTGCGATTACCGGCCGCGCAATTTATGAGGGAAGTATTGATTTCGCACAGGCTCAAAAACTGGCCGATTCTTTGGCTTGACCTAAGTGCGTTTAATTATGCAGATTAAGGCTTTGCAAGGTGTAACAGCGCAGGAGTTGGCGTATAGCTGAAAATACCTTCAAAAGCGGCATTTTGCAAAGTCCTTAGACTTAAAATCTGTCTGAAATAATTATAAAAAACAACTCACTCAATATCTTATTTTATTAAGGGATTGGTATGCTTGAAGCGTTTGTTTTGGGTTTTTGGATTATCTGGTCATCCGATCGCGAAGTGTATCCGCTAAGCGAAAGTTTGTGGTTTACACTGATTGCAGTGATACTGCGGCAGCTGACGGCGTTTGATTTGCCGATTATCGATACCTATTGGATGATTTTCAACGGGATAATATGGGCATTTGCTGGTTTGATTTTTTCCATCGTCGGCCGCATCGACAGCAATTTCATTATTTCCTGTGTTTTGGCGATGATAGCCGGCATTGGTTATTTTCAGCTGTTGCAACATTTGCCGGATTGGTTGAGCAAATTTTTGGCCTGACGGTTTCAGACGGCCTGATAACGGATAAGAGGTATTGAGTATGGCATTGGCAAAACGAATTATTCCTTGTCTGGATGTAAAAGACGGTCGCGTGGTAAAAGGTGTCAACTTTTTGGGTTTACGCGATGCAGGCAATCCGGTTGACGTTGCCAAACGCTACAACGATGAAGGCGCGGATGAGTTGACCTTTTTGGACATTACCGCTTCCAGCGACAATCGCGATACTATTTTGCACGTTATTGAGGCAGTCGCTTCGCAAGTTTTTATTCCATTGACGGTCGGCGGCGGTGTGCGTACGGTTGCCGATATCCGTCGTCTGCTTAATGCCGGTGCCGATAAGGCCAGCATCAATACGGCTGCCGTAACCAATCCTGATTTGGTAAATGAAGCGGCCGGTTTTTTTGGTTCGCAAGCGATTGTCGTTGCCGTGGATGCCAAAGCGGTCAACCCTGAAAACACCCGTTGGGAAATCTTTACCCACGGCGGACGTAATCCGACCGGTTTGGACGCGGTGGAATGGGCTGTCGAAATGCAGCGGCGCGGTGCGGGCGAGATTTTGCTGACCAGTATGGACCGGGACGGCACCAAACAAGGTTTCAACCTGCCTTTGACACGCGCGGTCAGCGAAGCGGTCGATATTCCGGTCATTGCTTCCGGCGGTGTCGGTTCGGTTCAGCATTTGGTGGACGGCATTAAAGAAGGAAAAGCAGATGCGGTATTGGCCGCCAGTATTTTCCACTTTGGCGAAGCGAGTATCCGCGAAGCAAAACTGGCCATGCGTGAAGCAGGAATTGAAGTGCGTTTGTGATTGCTATCCAAAGGCCGTCTGAAAAATATGGGAGAAAAACGCGAATGTCGAATATAAACGAAACGCTGCTGAATGCCGTAAAATTTGATGAAAAAGGTTTGGTTTGCGCGATTGCCCAAGATTGGCAGACACAACGTGTGCTGATGGTTGCCTGGATGAACGCCGAAGCCCTGCAAAAAACCGTAGAAACCGGGTTTGCCCACTATTACAGCCGTTCCCGCCAAAAACAATGGATGAAGGGCGAAGAGTCCGGACATACGCAAAAAGTACACGAATTGCGCCTGGATTGCGATGGCGACGCAGTGGTCATGCTGATTGAACAAAACGGTGGCATTGCCTGTCATACTGGGCGCGAAAGCTGCTTTTACAAAGTTTGGCAAGACGGCGCATGGCAGATAGTGGATGCTGTGTTGAAAGACGAAGAAGCAATTTACGGACATAAACATTCTTAAGGCCGTCTGAAAGAAAATAAGAGAAACCGACCATGACCGATACTATCCTTACCCAAATTCAAAACGTCATCGATTCGCGCAAAGGCGGCGATCCTGATGCTTCTTATGTCGCCCAACTGCTGCACAAAGGCGAAGACAAGATTTTGAAAAAAGTCATCGAGGAAGCGGGTGAAACCTTGATGGCCTCTAAAGATGGCGGTGGCGAACATTTGGTTTACGAAGTGGCGGATTTGTGGTTTCATACCATGGTTTTATTGGCGCATCACGGATTGCGCGCTGAAGATGTGGTAAATGAGCTTGCGCGCCGTCAAGGTTTGTCGGGGTTGGTGGAAAAAGCTTCTCGCAAAGAATCTTGAATTTATATTACAATCTCGCATTTGACCTGTTTCAGAATCCGTCTCTTGGGGCAAAACGATTTCACTTTTTGGGTTGAAACCCGTTATGCCCGTTTTCAGACGGCCATTGGAGCCATTATGGATAATTGTATTTTCTGCAAAATCGCAACCAAAGATATTCCGGCACAAACCGTTTACGAAGACGATGAGATGCTTTGTTTCAAAGATATCCGTCCTGCCGCTCCGGTGCATCTGCTGCTGATTCCGAAAGTGCACTTCGATTCACTGGCACACGCAACTGCCGAACATCAAACCCTGTTGGGCAAAATGATGTTGAAAGTTCCTCAAATCGCCCATGAGGCAGGTTTGACCGACGGTTTCAAAACCCTGATCAACACAGGTAAAGGCGGTGGACAGGAAGTCTTCCACCTGCATATCCATATCATGGGTACGCCCGCATAGTTATTATCTCTTTTTAAATTAAACAAATTCAAGGATTTATCATGGGTAGCTTCTCTCTTTGGCACTGGATTATCGTACTGATTATCGTCGTTTTGGTATTCGGTACCAAAAAATTGCGCAACGTCGGCAAAGATCTCGGCGGTGCAGTGCATGACTTCAAACAAGGCCTGAACGAAGGTACAGACGGCAAAGATGCCAAAAAAGACGAAGTCATCGAACACAAAAAAGACGAAGACAAAGCATAATCCATGTTTGATTTCGGTTTGGGCGAGCTGCTGCTGGTCGGCGTTGTCGCCCTGATAGTGCTTGGTCCCGAACGTCTGCCGCAAGCCGCGCGCACGGCCGGGCGTTTGGTCGGCAAATTGCAAGGATTCGTCAATAACGTCAAGCAGGAATTCAACACTCAGGCTGAGTTGGATGAATTGCGCAAGGTGAAGCAGGAATTTGAAACTGCCGCATCTGAGTTTCGCGACGGTATCAAAGACTTGGGCAACGATGCACAAAAAAATCTGAGCGATATTTCAGACGGCCTCAAGCCGTGGGAACGCCTGCCTGAACAAAAAACACCTGCCGATTTTGGTGTAGATGAGTTTGGCAATCCTTTGCCTGATCTGGCGCCAAGCAGCACTGAAAATGAAAGTGCGGCCCAAGTTCCTGAAGAGGGTGGGGCAGTACAAACCCAAGAGCTTGTCGAGGCTGAAAATGCCGAGTCCGAGCAAGACCGCGCTTGGCGTGAGTATTTGACGGCTTCGGTTTCGCCTGCTCCTGTAGTTGAAGTCAGCTATATCGAATCCCCTGTTGCCGATGTTCCTCCGCCGCATACGACTTCTTTGCGTAAGCAGGCGATGAGCCGCAAACGTGATATGCGCCCGAAATTCCACGCCAAGCCCAAACTGCGCGTCCGTAAGTAAAAAGTGAGTCAACCGGTGTCCGAACCTCAACACGAACAACCCGTCCAACCGCTTATCGAGCATCTTCTCGAGCTGCGCCGCCGCATGATGTGGATCGTCATCGGTATCGTCGTCTGCTTCTTGGGCATGATGCCGTTTGCCCAGCAGCTCTATACTTTTGTTGCCGAACCATTGATGGCCAATCTGCCTAAAGATACCAGCATGATTGCGACCGATGTGATCGCGCCGTTTTTTGTGCCGGTCAAGGTTACTCTGATGGCGGCGTTTCTGCTGTCGTTGCCGCACACGCTGTATCAAGTCTGGGCATTTGTCGCTCCTGCCTTATACCAAAACGAAAAACGTTTGATTACGCCGCTGGTGTTGTCCAGCGTAACGCTTTTCTTCGTCGGTATGGCGTTTGCCTATTTCCTGGTGTTTCCCGTTATTTTCAAATTCTTGGCCGGTGTAACCCCTGTCGGCGTCAATATGGCGACCGATATCGACAAATACCTGTCCTTTATTTTGGGCATGTTTGTGGCATTCGGTACGACGTTTGAAGTTCCTGTCGTTGTGGTGTTGCTTGCAAAAATGGGTATTGTTTCGACTGAACAGCTTAAGAATGCCCGTCCGTATGTGATTGTCGGTGCGTTTGTCGTAGCCGCAATCATTACGCCGCCTGACGTAATTTCTCAAACCCTGCTTGCTGTTCCGCTGATTCTGCTCTACGAAGCAGGCATTTGGTTCAGCCGTTTTGCCAAGGCCAAAACGCAGCAGGAAGATGAGGATACACCGCAACCACCGGCAGAAGTTTAAGAATTAAGGCCGTCTGAAGAATTTTTCAGACGGCCTTTGTATCATGGCACTTTCAGTTTTTAAGAAAAAGCATGATGGATGTTTGGGGAATCGTAAAACATTGCCTCCCCAGATTCTTTTGATGCGACTAAAAATTTCGACCGAGGATTTTGCCAAAATCGAAGCAGTAATGCGTAACAGTCCCTCATGCCTCAATGGGCTGGATTTTAATACCAAACTTCCGGAATTAAGTTTGGGAAATGGGGTGATTTTTACCAATACATAAGCTGAAAATACTTGATTTTAGGTAATTAAAAAAATATTCGTTTCTATTTTATTAAAAAGTATGATGTCAGGCCGTCTGAAAATAAACTACTTTTCAGACGGCCTTTTTATTGTTCTTGTTTTTCTTTGTCCTCCTTATTTTTCAAGCATCTTACAAAAAGGGTTTGGAAAAATAGGTGCTTATATTTTGGTCGGATTCAGCCGTACGATTTCATGGGTAAATGTGTTATCGTATTCATATATGTTAAAAAACATTAATAAATTTGTATTTTTCTTACAGAGAAAGGCTTCAATATGGATGGTTGGACTCAAACGCTGAGTGCCGGTACCTTGCTCGGTATTGCGGCGGCGGCAATTTTGCTGATTTTGATTTTAATTGTGAAACTGCGTGTTCATGCTTTGCTGACGTTGGTATTGGTCAGTTTGCTGACTGCTATCGTAACAGGCCTGCCTATGGGCAGTATCGTCAATGATGTGTTGGTCAAAAACTTTGGCGGCACGCTCGGCAGCGTGGCGTTGCTGGTCGGTTTGGGCGCAATGCTCGGCCGTTTGGTGGAAACTTCCGGTGGGGCCCAATCTTTGGCGGATGCGCTGATTCGGATTTTTGGTGAAAAACGTGCGCCGTTTGCCTTAGGCGTGGCTTCTTTGATTTTTGGTTTTCCAATTTTCTTTGATGCCGGCTTGGTGGTGATGTTGCCGATTGTGTTTGCAACGGCACGCCGCATGAAGCAAACTGTTTTGCCCTATGCGTTGGCATCTATTGGCGCATTTTCGGTCATGCACGTCTTCCTGCCGCCACATCCCGGCCCGATTGCCGCTTCTGAATTTTATGGCGCAAATATTGGTCAACTGCTGATTTTGGGTTTGCCTGTTACCTTGATTACTTGGTATTTCAGCGGCTATTTATTGGGTAAAGTTTTGGGTCGCAGCATTCATGTACCCGTTCCTGATCTGCTCAGCGGCGGTACGCAAGATAACGACCAACCGAAAGCGCCTGCAAAAGCATCTACCGTCGTCGGTATTATGCTGATTCCTATGTTGTTGATTTTCTTGAATACCGGTTTGTCTGCTTTGATCAGCGAGAAAATGGTCAGTGCGGAAGAAGGCTGGGTGCAGTTTGCACGAATGCTTGGTTCGACCCCGATTGCTTTGCTGATTTCCGTTTTGGTAGCCCTGTATGTATTGGGTGGCAAACGTGGCGAAAAAGCCAGCGCTTTGGAGAAAACCATCGATGGTGCATTGGGTCCGGTTTGCTCGGTCATTTTGATTACCGGTGCAGGCGGTATGTTCGGCGGTGTGTTGCGTGCTTCCGGTATCGGTAAGGCTTTGGCCGACAGCATGGCCCACTTGTATATTCCCGTTATACTGGGCTGTTTCTTAGTGGCTTTGGCTTTGCGTATTGCGCAAGGTTCTGCAACTGTTGCCCTGACTACCGCTGCCGCGTTGATGGCACCGGCCGTTGAGGCGGCAGGTTTCAGCGATTGGCAGATTACTTGCGTGGTATTGGCTACGGCGGCAGGTTCCGTTGGTTGCAGCCACTTTAACGATTCCGGTTTCTGGCTTGTTGGCCGTCTGTTGAATATGGATGTGCCGACGACCTTGAAGACATGGACGGTCAACCAAACACTTATTGCACTCATCGGTTTTGCTTTATCGTCAGTGTTGTTTGTTTTGGTTTAATCGGAAGAATGGGCGGATAGTGTCTTTGAGATAACACAATCCGCCCGTTTTTAAATACCGTTAAAATCTAGATAAACAAGGAGTAGAAAAATGACGACACATTTTGTCATGATGGGCGTGTGCGGTTGCGGTAAAACCACTGCCGCGCTGTCTTTGCAAAAACATCTCAACCAATGCCCGTATGCCGAAGGCGACGATTTCCATACCCAAGCCAACCGCGACAAGATGGGTGCCGGTATTCCGTTGACGGATGAAGACCGTTACCCATGGCTGGGCAATTTGCGTGACTGGATGACGGAGCAGGCAAAAAGTGGGGAAAAATATTCCATCGTTACTTGTTCCGCGCTCAAACGCCAATACCGCGATATTCTGCGTGGTGCAGAAGGGAAGGTAGCTTTTATCCATCTGACTCCGCCTCAAGCAATCAATCTCGAGCGTATGCTGTCGCGTCAGGGGCATTATATGAAAGCCGGAATGCTGGATTCGCAGCTGGAGATTTTGGAAGAGCTGGGTGCGGATGAGTACGGTGTCAAAATCGACAATCCGGGTTCGCCTGAAGCCGTTGAGGCAGATATTGTGAACTGGGTGAAAGCGCAAGGCTTGATTTAGTAATGATCAGAAATGGAAAGGCCGTCTGAAATATTTCAGACGGCCTTTTTTGATGGGATTTAGAATGTTTTTTGCGAGTCAAGCAATAAGGTAACCGGCCCGTCATTGCAAAGGGAGACCTGCATATGGGTTTGGAATCTGCCGGTTTCGACAGTCAATCCATGTTCGCGTAGAAGTTGTGCGGTGTATTGATAAAGCTTATCGGCTTGTTCTGCGGGTGCGGCATTAGAGAAAGAAGGACGGCGGCCGCTGCGCGCATCGGCGTAAAGGGTAAACTGGGAAACCAGTAATATTGAGCCGCCGACATCTTTGAGCGATAAATTTAATTTGCCGTTTTCGTCTTCAAAGATACGTAGGTTGGCGGTTTTATCCGCAATGTATTTGGCGTCCGCTTCTGTATCGGTGTGGGTAACACCGAGCAATATCATAAATCCGTTGTTGATTTCGCCGCAGGTTTCTCGGGAATCTTCGGACAAAACGTCAACTTTGGCTTGGGTAACTTTTTGGATAACAGCGCGCATAATGTTTTGTGAATACAATGAGTTGTAAAAGGGCGTAAGATACGCCCTCTGTGTTCAAATATGGTTTCAGACGGCCTGAAACCATTGAATTAATTTACGGATTAATGCCGTTGTCTTTCAAGATACCTTCGATCTGATTCTCGACTTTTTGTCGTTTGACAGCTTGGGCAATCTGATTGCGTACCAGTTCGAAAGGTTCGGCATTAGGATTACGCTCTACGGCACTGAGTTTAAACAGATAAAAACGGTTTTCCATCTGAATCGGCTCATGTGTTACATCGCCTCGATTCATGTCGGCAAAAGCGGTAGCCAGTTGAGGAGGAAGCTGCTGTGGAGAGATGAAGCCATCGAACTCTTGTTCGGGGTTGGGATAGCGTTTCATCAGTTCTTCAAATGATAAGCCTTTGAGCAGCAGTTCTTGCGCGGCGCGTACTTCTTCGGCTGACGCAAAGTTGACTTGTTGCAGCTTGATAACGCGTGTTTGCTGGTCGTAGAAACGGCGCAACTCGGCATCGTCAACCGCGGTTTGGCGTTCTAGATAAGCAGCGTATTGGTTGGCATAGAATTCAGCTTCGACGTTTTTTAACTGATTTTGCACTTCCGCATCTTTGTCCAAACCAGCCTTGATGGCTTCATTTTTCAAAACTTCCAAAGTCTGCAAACGTGTAACCACATCTTTGCGGATTGCCTGACCATCGGGTTTGGCAGTCTGGTTGGGATGTTGATCGGCCTGTCTCAATACTTCGGCAACCATGCTGTCGATACGCGCGGGATCGATTTCAGGTGCTTTGGCAGTTGCCAAGCCGACGGTTGATAGGGCGAGGATAGCCAAAACGGCAGTTTTGGGCTTGATGTTCATGTGAGTTCCTTATTGCCCGCCGTTATCACGGCGGGCACGTTATATTATTTGTTGACTTTGATGCTGGCTTTTTTCAGTAATGATTGAATGGCCGCATCAACACGGGCTGCCTGTAAGTCGCTGCCAATCTCGTTTTTAGCGATTTCGTAAGAAGGTACGGTAACGTTACGACGGTCATTGACATAGAAAACAGCGTACAGATTGCCGTTTTGCAGCGGCGTTTTAGTGTGTGCCCCTTTTTTCAGGTCTTTGACAGCAGCGTAAAGCGGAGGCGCTGATTCTTGCAAATCTTTAAGCGGAACATAAGCTTTAGGGATGCCGCCGGCTTTTTTGGCCGCTTCGTCAATTGAGTATTGGTTCAATACCGAAACAAAGCTCTTTTTCGCATCCAAATCGGCAATGGCTTTTTGGGCGTTGCTGCTGTCGGTCACGATTTCGCCCAGTTGGACTTCCTGAGTACCTTTATAGAAGTTGCTGAAGTCGTTGTAAGCGGCTTTGACATCTTTTTCTTGAACAGGATATTGACGGACGATATGCGCTGCGAAGGCTTGGCCTAACAAATCATTTTCGAAAACTGCCCATTCGGTTTTGAATGTGGCTTTTTTATCTGCACCTTGCTTGGCGGCATCGGCACGCGCTTGCTCCAATGCAGTTTTGAATTCAGCGCTTTGATCCAGTTTTAATTTTTTAGCTTCTTGGGTAACAACAGTGCTGATAACTTGGCGTTCAGTCAGCATTTGACGCAATTCAGGAGTGTCTTGAACGTTCGGGTTGCTGGCGCGTACGGAAGCAACTTGGTCATCGATAACGCTGCTGTCGATGGCTTGACCGTTGACGGTAACCAAAGTTTGGGCAAACAGGGTGCCGGTAGTCAGGGCAAGCATCAAGGCTGAAGCAAAGTAGGTTTTTTTCATCGTATTTCTCGTTTAAATTAATGATTGAAAATAAATTAATGATTGGAAATCAAAGTTCGGGCAGTAATCTTAATGGAAGTATTCGTCCGGCGTGGCCGCTTTGATACTGAGTGCATGAATCAGGCCGTCTGAAAACAAGTCTTGTAAAAGCTGCTTAATCATACGTTGCCGCTCGAGGCGGCTAATGTTTTCAAATGCGTTGCTGACCACCACTATGGCGTAATGCCCGCCGCCTTTATTACCGGCATGGCCGGCATGCAGATGGCTCTCATCTTCAAAATCAAAGAACTCAGGCTCAAGTGCCTGCAGGCGTTCTTCAATCATTTGACGCATATTGCTCATTTGAACACGGCTTTAAAGGGTTTAATCAATACTTCTGCGTATACGCCGGCATCGACGTAAGGGTCTTGTTCAGCCCATTCTTGTGCAGCGTCCAAAGATTCAAATTGAGCCACGATCAGGCTGCCGGAAACGCGTTCCGGATTATCTGGTAAAGGATTGGGGCCGGCAGTCAGCAGACGGCCTTGCGCTTTCAATTCTTCTAAGCGTGCCAAATGAGCAGGGCGGGCCGCCATGCGTGCTTCGTAGACATCTTCGGCATCAGTGGCCAAAAGCATGAAATATTCCATTATTGATCCTCCTTAGACTGGAAACGCATCAGATACATACCCTGTGCGATGGAAAAAATGATTGTGAAACCCAATGTGCCGAACAGTTTGTAATTGACCCATTGGTCTGGAAAATACGTAAAGACAAAGAGGTTGGCAGCCCCCATAAAAATCAGGAAGCCAATCCATGCATAAGTCAGGCGCGTCCATACAAAATCAGGAAGCTGCATTTCTTTGCCCATGACGGCTTTAAGCCCGTTTTTACCGGCAAGGTGGCTGAACAGCATGACGATTGCGCCAATCCAAAACAGAACGGTTGATTTCCACATGATAAAGCGGTTGTCTTTCAGCAGAATTGTTGCTCCGCCAAAAAAGACAATCAAAATCAGGCTGACCCATTGCATGGTGTCCAGTTTGCGGTGTTTCCAAAAGGTCAGTGCAGCTTGGGCAATACCGACTATAACCGCAACAGTTGTTGCGGCAATCATGTCTTTGGTGATGATGTATGTGATGAAAAATAAGAATACGGCGAATAAGTCGCTCAAAACCTTCATATATTAATGATGAAACTAATTGAGTAAATGCTAATCATACAGGGAGATGTGTTTTTTTGCACCTTTCCCTATGACTTTAATACCACATATATCCATATAAAATATTTGTTTTGGGTTGGTGAAATTTGTAAAAAAGAAACACAAGCATGCAAAAGTAATAGATTTGCTAAGGAATTTTAGGCTGAATAGCCTCTATTGCTTGGCAGGAGTGGGTTAAAAATATATCATGACGTAATATCTACTAAATATATGGTTAAATGCGCGCACATTGGTTTGTACCATAATTTCCGAACAGGGGATCAGTTTTGAAAAAACATCACAATATTAAATTAATTACAGCTTCTATCGCTTTAATGACATCGTTCAGTGCCTCTGCAGGTTTGGGTGGCTTGAACGTCCAATCTCATTTGGGTGAGCCTTTTACAGGCAGTATCACTGTGACTGGCGAGGAAGCTCAGGCTCTGCTTAATGGCGGCAAGGCCACTATTTCAAATGGCAATTTGCGCGCGGCGGTACGCAAATCAGGCGATAAGGCAGTCGTTACCATCCGCTCTTCTAAAGCCATCAAAGATCCTGTTTTAGTTTTCCAAGTTGGTGTTGGCGCGCAATCTCGTGAGTACACCGCTATTATCGATCCGGCCGGATATGATTCTAAAGATGCTGCATCTGTTCGTACTCGTCCGGTCGCTGAATCTCAATCCTCCGAGCCGACACGCAATGCCCAACAGCCTGCAACGAAAAACAATAAAGCAGTAGGTAATCAGGCAACTCAAGCGCGTAAGGATGTGCAGCGTAAGGCTGAGAAAAAACAAGTTCAGACGGCCCCTGCTAAAAACGATACGGCTGCACGTTCAGGCAGGCAGCATTTGGTACGTACGGGTGAAACCCTGATTGCCATTGCGTCCAGCATCCGTCCGCAAGGTATGACCTTGGATCAAACCATCCAGGCTTTGGTAAATGCCAACCCGGATGTGTTTATCAATAATAATGCCAACCGTATGTTGGCAGGTAAAGTGCTGAATATTCCAAATCGTAGTGAATTGCAACGCTTAGCTGCTTCTGCTCCTGTTAAAACCAATACAGCGGCAGAAAAAGGCAATGAAACCTTCAATGCAACAGAAGCTAAAATAGAAAAACCTGTTGTTCAGCCAGAGGCTCAAACTGAAGCCCAGGTTAAAGATACTGGCGTAAATACACAGCAGCAGGAAGAAGTGAAACAAGCTTCAGCTGAACAAACAGAACAAGCAGCATCTGCAGCGGTTAATGAAAATGCCGCATCGACTGTTCCTACGTCCGATATTCAAGAAGCTATGGCTTCTGATGCTCAAGAGAACGTAGTGGCTTCTGAGCCTGTTGCAACCACTGATTCTGTCGCGGAGCAAACAGAAAGCGAATCAGACGGCAATTTATGGAAATGGTTGTTGGCAGGTGGTGCAGCCCTTATTGCTGCTTGGTTGTTGTTGAAAGCTGCCGGTAAACGCAAAGATGATCCAGAAGCAGCGCCTGTAAGCCGTAAGGATGAAAAGAAGGCTGTACAGAAAAATGTTGCTGCTTCAGCTGCTGCGGCTGCTTCAACTAAAGTAATGCCGTCTGAAAAAACTCAAGATGGCCTGCTTATTGAAGACGATTTTGAAGATGATGTGGTTATCAATGAAGTAGAAGAATCTTCCAATATCGATGATGTCAAACTTGATTTAGGTAAGATTGACAATAGTCAGGCAGGTATTCTTTCAGGTGCGGTAACGCATGATGTTGAGACAGAGCAACGCCGCCATGCCGATTGGGATAGTATCGAATCAACAGAAAGCGTGTACGAGCCCGAACCGGAAAATCCGTATCAGCCGGTATCTGTTGTTATGCCGGAACGTAAAGAAGAGCAGGCAAATACATTTGCTGAGTTTGATTTGGCGGCAGAGAAAAAAGTCTCCGAGTCAAGAAATGAAGAGCCACTCGAGTTTACGGTAGAAACCCCTGAGGCTTCAGATAGCCATGTGCTGCCATTTGATGTCAAGCAAGATCAAGACTTGCAAATTCAAGAAACCAAAGAAGAAGTAGAGAAAGAAGAAGCTGCTTCTGAGTTTGTGATTGAAGAAGGTGCATTGGAATGGGGAGCTGAAGATGTTTCAGTGGCTGCCGATAAAAGCAATAGTGAAAGAGGCTTTGTTTCAGAATCAGTCGGCATGACTGCACCGCTTGAAGCCAAATATGATTTGGCTAAGATGTATATCGAAATCGGTGATCCTGAAGCGGCTCGAGAAACATTGCAAGCGCTGATTGAAGAGGCTGAAGGCGATATTCTGTATAAAGCCCAAAAACTGATGAAAGAACTTGGCGCATAAGTACCAGTAAATGAAGATGCCGTTTCAGACGGCATCTTTTTTATGGTAAATTAAAAAGCAAGATTTTGGCTGAGTCTATTGTCAGTTGGGTAAGATTTCAGCTTTATATGATGGTTGAAGATGAAGGCCGTCTGAAATACATAATGGAGGCGTGTGTTGATCACGCCTTTTTAATATTCGTTACTTGAGCGTAGGCAATAATATCAATTTACAAGAAGTATAAGAAATGACTGAACAAGCAAATACAACAGGGCATCTGGTGCAGCGCTGGGCTTTGACCCTTTCTTATGATGGTAGCCGTTTTTATGGTTGGCAAAAACAGGCTGGAGATTTGCCGACTGTTCAGACGGCCTTGGAGCAGGCATTGTCTTCAATAGCAGGGGAGCAAATTAATACTATTGTTGCGGGAAGGACGGATACGGGTGTGCATGCAACTGCCCAGGTAGTGCATTTTGATACATCAGTAAGTCGTCTGGAGCAAGCATGGGTGCGGGGTGTCAATGCACATTTGCCTGATGGTGTTGCTGTATTGGTTGCGCAAAAAGTTGCACCTCATTTCCATGCCCGATTTGATGCTTATGGTCGCCATTATCGTTATTTATTGGAATCTTCACCGGTTCGTTCTCCATTATTGGTTGGCAGGGTAGGGTGGACGCATTTGAAATTGGATTTAAATCTGATGAGGCAGGCTGCTGCCTTATTGGAGGGTGAACATGACTTTTCCAGCTTTCGAGCAGCTGAATGTCAGGCGAAATCCCCTGTAAAGACACTATATAGTACAAGTATTAGTGGAACTTCTCGCTATCTGTGCCTTGATTTGCATGGGAATGCATTCTTACATCATATGGTACGCAATATTATGGGGGCATTAGTGTATGTGGGTAGTGGCAGAATCAGTGTAGATGAGTTTGAGTCGGTCTTTCACGCAAAAAGTAGATTGATGGCTCCGCCAACTTTTATGTCTGATGGTCTGTATTTAACCGGTGTTGACTATCCTGGTGAATTTGGCATGACGCAACTATCTCTACCCGAGTGGATGAGCGTTCTGGATAATGATTTTCAGACGGCCTAACTGCGGATTGTTGGTATAAAAGCAACAAAATAGCGTGATTGATGTGTAAATTGATAAAGTGTTGTAAAAATGCAAATCTTGGTTTTAAAGAAATTTATCATTGATTTTAAATAATAAATTTCCATTATTTGGGTTGTCTCTACCTTTATTTGGTTTCTGCGGTAGTGGGAGGGAGTTGAATAAAGTTTGTTTTTTTAGAGAGGAACAATTATAGTGACAGTCATGGAATCGCTGATTCCAGCGATAAAGTAAGCCTAAGCGGATTGTCCGGTCTGCTTAAGTTATTTCTTCACAATAGAAAAGGAATACAGCAATGAAAAAATCTCTGATTGCTCTGACTTTGGCAGCTCTGCCTGTTGCAGCTATGGCTGATGTGACTCTGTACGGTCAAATCAAAGCCGGCGTGGATATTTCTAAAGTAAAAACTGGAGACAAAGTAGTATCTAAAAAACAAGTTGGTAAGAAAACTGCTACTGAAATCGCTGACTACGGTTCTCGCATCGGTTTCAAAGGTCACGAACACTTGGGTAGTAACTTGAATGCTATCTGGCAAGTTGAACAAAAAACTTCTATCGCCGGTACTGACTCTGGTTTCGCTAACCGTGAATCTTTCTTGGGCTTGGAAGGCGGTTTCGGTAAAGTTCGTGCCGGTAACTTGAATACTGCTCTGAACGACAGCAGCGATAGCTTCGACCCTTGGGAATCTGGTGCAGCTAACGAAGACGCTCTGCAACTGGGTAAAATCAAACGTGTAGATGATCGCAAAGTATCTGTACGTTACGACACTCCTGTATTGGGTGGTTTCAGCGCAAGCGTACAATACCAACCTCGCGATAATGCTAACTCTAAAGACAAATATACTCACAAAGAAAAAAGCCGCGATTCTTACGACTTGGGCTTGAACTATGAAAACTCTGGTTTCTTCGGTCGCTATGCTGGTTCTTATGCTAAACGTGCAATTTTGAGCGATGATCACTTAAAAGCTTTCCGCTACAACACTACTTTGGCTGCTGGTGCTACTTACAAAGACCATCAGGCTCACCGTCTGACTGCTGGTTACGATGCTAACAACCTGATGGTTGCTGTTGTAGGTCAATACGAAGGCTTTAAAAAAGATGCTGCTAATGCTAAGAAAAACGAACGTACTGAAGTTGGTGCAACTGCTGCATACCGTTTCGGTAACGTAACTCCTCGTGTTTCTTACGCTCACGGTTTCAAAGCTAAAGAAGAAGGCGTGAAACAAAAGAACAGCGCTTACAACCAAGTTATCGTTGGTGCTGACTACGACTTCTCTAAACGTACTTCTGCCCTGTTGTCTGCCGGTTGGTTGAAAGAAGGCAAAGGCGACTACAAATACGAGAAAACTGCTGGTACTGTTGGCCTGCGTCACAAATTCTAATCTGACTTAAGATTAGTCTGAAAAAAGAGCCTGTTTTATACAGGCTCTTTTTGTTTTATAAGAAATGTATTTTGTCATTGCAGGGGTAGGTTAAAGTATTTTCGATATTCGTTTTCAGACGGTCTATGGAAATTTAAGTCAGGTTCCATTCTATTTAATATATGCTAAATGAAATTTCAGAAATTGTTTTGAGTATTATTATAAATAAGTTAATAATATAGGGATGATTCTTGGATTGAGTTGATTTTCCTATGTTTCATGCCTAATAATAAAAGGTTCATCTAATGTAGTTCTAAAGTATTATTAGTATGTAGAATCTGGTTTTAAGATTTGTAAACTTGATTTTAATCAAATTATTGCCGATAGATGATTCATATAATATAAGTGTTTAGAGTATCGATATATCGGGAATAGCCATGTCCTGTCTTGAAATGAAGTGCTTAAGTGGCATTTGGAAACGAATCCTTGTGCTTTTTGCTGTGTTTTCTATGATGATAGTAAGCCTGCCTGCTTACGCGGAGCGCTTGCCTGATTTCTTGGCAAAAGTTCAGCCGTCTGAAATTTTCCCAGGTGCTGACCGCTATGGCAAACCGGAAGGTAAGCCTTTGGTTGCTCGCGTGTACAAGGGTGAAGAGCAACTTGGCTTGGTTTATATCACGACTGATGTGGTCAATACGCGCGGTTATTCGAGTAAACCGATCGATACGATGGTTGCATTGGCCAATGATGGCACTATTGCTGGTGCAAAATTGGTTGAGCACCATGAGCCGATTATGCTGATCGGTATCCCGCAATCTCGTGTCGATAAATTCATTGATAAATATATTGGCTTAAATTTTATTAAAAACCCACCTCAACCAGGTGTTGCACCAGGGGATATTATTAGTGGTGCGACTGTAACCCTGATGGTCATCAATGACAGTATTCAGCGCTCTGTTAAAGCAGTAATCCATCAATATCATTTGGGTACAGATAAAGCAGTTCAAGCCGGTACGGCAGCTGCTTCCGGCGAACAGTCTGCCGAACCTGCCGTTCAGACTCGTCCGCGTCGTGTTGCTAATCAAGACAAACAAGATATCCTGTCATGGAATGCGCTTTTGGAACAAAAAGCCGTCGGCCATCTGCATATTTCTATCGACGAAATCAATAAACTGTTTGAGAAAAGCGGTAAGGCAGGTGTGGCAGATCATGCGGAGCAGGGCGATGGTAATGATACATTTATTGATCTGTATGTTGCCTTGGTCAGCCAACCTTCCATCGGTAAAAGCCTTTTAGGTGAAGCAGGTTGGAACAACCTGCAAAAACGTTTGAAACCTGGCCAAGAAGCCGTGATGGTGGCCGGCGAGGGTCGCTATTCTTGGAAAGGTTCGGGTTATGTCCGCGGCGGTATCTTCGACCGTATCGAAATGATTCAGGGCGATACCAGCTTCCGTTTTACCGATGCACAACATGAGCGTGTGGTTGCTTTGGCAGCGGAAGGTGCGCCTGCATTTAAAGAGGTTTCTTGGTTTACCATTCCTGAAGGTGTGGAATTTGATGGTGCTGAGCCATGGCGTTTGCAATTGATGATTCAACGCGTATTGAGCGTAAATGATAAGGCATTTGTAACTGCCGATTTGGATTATGAGTTGCCAAAAGGCTATTACGTTGACGATCCTAAAGCACCGCCGGTTGAAATTAGTGCACCGGTTGAGCCGGTAGCTGCGGCAGCCTCTGCTCCGGAAGAAAGTACAGGTATTGCAGAAGATGCAACAGCTGAGGAAGGTGTATCCAACCAACTTTGGAAACAGGTTTGGAAAGCCAAACAAGGTCAAATCGTGGTTGTCGGTATTGCTTTGACAATTCTTCTGTTGGTATTCCTGTTCCAAGATTGGATTGTCCGTTACGAAAAATGGTATGACCGATTCCGTCTCTGTTTCCTGACTTTTACGCTGTTTTATATCGGCTGGTATGCTCAGGCACAATTATCGGTAGTGAATACTTTGACGTTGTTCTCAGCTGTTTTGACTGAGTTCCACTGGGAATTTTTTCTGATGGATCCGCTGGTATTCATTCTGTGGCTCTTTACAGCGGCAACCATGCTGTTGTGGAACCGCGGTACATTCTGTGGATGGCTGTGTCCTTTCGGTGCATTGCAAGAGTTAACCAACCGTATCGCTAAAAAATTGGGTCTGAAACAAATTACAGTGCCACATTTGTTGCATACCCGTCTGAGTGCGATTAAATATGTAATTTTCTTCGCTTTGCTGGCAATTTCCCTGTACGATTTGGGTACGGCTGAAAAATTTGCTGAAATTGAGCCTTTCAAAACTGCAATTATTTTGAAATTCATGCGTGAATGGTGGTTTGTTCTGTTCGCCGCCGCTTTGCTGATTGCAGGCTTGTTCATCGAACGTTTCTTCTGCCGTTATCTGTGTCCTTTGGGTGCAGGTATTGCATTGCCGGGCCGCTTCCGTGTGTTTGATTGGCTGCGCCGTTATAAAATGTGCGGTAACCCATGCCAGATTTGTACACACGAATGCCCAGTACAGGCAATCGCACCTGAAGGCGACATTCATCCGAACGAATGTATCCAATGTCTGCATTGTCAGGTAATGTATCATCACGATACGCGTTGTCCTCAAGTAGTGGCAACGAATAAGAAAAAACAAAAACAAGCGGCGGCAAAAGCTGAACAGCATGATGCGGCAGCGACGCAAAGTGCCCAAGAACAAGTCGTCCAGTTTGTTAAAAAAGAATCGGTAATCAGTGTCGACAAGTAGTAATTTTAAATAAAAAAGAGGGCTGTATCGGCAGCCTGACTTAGAAAGTTTTTCATCGGCAGGCCGTCTGAAAAATCGGCCGCCGGATTTTATCCAAGGAGTGTCGTATGTCAGACGAAAAATTAGAACAAAACGGCTTAAGCCGTCGTTCATTCTTAGGTACTGCCGCTGCTTCCGGTGCAGGTATTGCCGGTGCTGGTTTGTTGGGCTTGGCCGGTTGCTCTAACGGCGAGGGTGATAAAGCTGCTGCTTCAGGTGCTGCACCTGCCGAAAAAGCCGCTGCTCATTCTGCCGAACCGGGCAAACAAACTTCCGAAGTCGGTCCAGGCGAACTTGACCAATACTACGGTTTCTTGTCAGGCGGTCAATCAGGCGAAATGCGCTTGATCGGCGTACCTTCTATGCGTGAGTTGATGCGTATCCCTGTGTTCAATATGGACAGCGCTACCGGTTGGGGCCGTACCAACGAGAGCCTGCGTATTTTGAATGAAAAAATTACGCCGGAAACCCGTAAATTCCTGCAAGACAGCGGTCTGCGCTGCTACCCTAACGGCGACTTGCACCACCCGCACTTGTCTTTTACCGATCAAACTTACGACGGCCGCTATGCATATGCCAACGATAAAGCAAACAACCGCGTTTGCCGTATCCGCTTGGATGTGATGAAAACCGATAAAATCGTTGAAATTCCAAACGTTTCAGGTGTTCACGGTCTGCGTCCTCAACGCTATCCGAAAACTGGCTACGTATTTGCCAATGGCGAGCATATCGTTCCTGTTGACGGCGTAGGCAAATGGGATGATCCTAAAACTTGGAATGCCGTTTATACTGCAGTTGACGGCGAAACCATGGACATCGCATGGCAAGTATTGGTAGACGGTAACTTGGATAATGGCGATGCCGACTACCAAGGTAAATACTCTTTCTCTACCTGCTATAACTCTGAGCGCGCTCTGACTGTACAAGGTGCATCTTCTAACGAACAAGACTGGTGTGTGGTATTTAACCTGGCTGCCATCGAAGAAGGCATCAAAAAAGGCGACTTCAAAGAAGTTAACGGCGTGAAAATGTTGGACGGTCGTGCGGAAGCCAACTCTCCATACACTCGTTACATCCCGGTTCCTAACTCTCCTCACGGCTGTAATGCAAGCCCTGACGGCAAATACATTATGCTCAACGGTAAACTGTCTCCAACCGTTACCGTATTGGATGTCAGCAAACTGGATGACTTGTTTGCAGGTAAAATCAAAGAGCGCGATGTTGTCGTAGCCGAGCCTCAACTGGGTCTTGGCCCATTACACACTGCATTTGACGGTCGCGGCAATGCCTATACTACATTGTTTATCGACAGCCAAATGGTGAAATGGAACATTGACGATGCGATTAAAGCCTATAAAGGCGAGAAAATCGATCCGATCAAACAAAAACTCGACGTTCACTATCAACCGGGCCACAACCACACTACCATGGGCGAAACCAAAGAAGCCGACGGTAAATGGTTGGTATCTTTGAACAAGTTCTCTAAAGACCGCTTCTTGAATGCCGGTCCTTTGAAACCTGAGTGTGACCAATTGATCGACATCTCCGGCGACGAAATGCGTCTGGTGCATGACAATCCGACTTTTGCCGAACCACACGACTTGTGCTTGGTTGCCGCGTCTAAAGTGAACCCAAGCAAAACTTGGGACCGCAAAGACCCATGGTTCTGGCAAGAAGCTTTGGAACAAGCTCAAAAAGACGGTGTTGAGCTGGAAAAAGCTGCCAAAGTCGTACGTGAAGGCAACAAAGTACGCGTGTACATGACTGCCGTTGCGCCTGCTTACAGCGTTCCTCAATTTGAAGTGAACCAAGGCGACGAAGTTACCGTATATGTAACCAACGTTGAGACCATTGAAGACTTGACTCACGGCTTTACTTTGGAAGGTTATGGCATTGCTATGGAGATTGGCCCGCAAGCTACATCTTCTGTAACCTTCAAGGCTGTCCGTCCAGGTGTACACTGGTACTACTGCCAATGGTTCTGCCACGCATTGCACATGGAAATGTCTGGCCAAATGATTGTTAAACCAAAATAATTTCGGTTTGATGATTTAATTCTTCAGGCCGTCTGAAAAAACATTCTTTCAGACGGCCTTTATAGCAAAGTTGTTTGTCGGCCGATATGGCCACAAAATGAAAGCCATCATCAGGCAGCTTTGCTATAACACCAAAATACCTGTTTCCGCATCGGTTTATCATGCGGCAAGCAGGCCGTCTGAAACAGAGATATGATTATGACGCACACACAAATCCATCGTTCCAAATGGCAACGTGCCGCACTCGTATTGCTGCTTGGCAGCATGGTTCAGACGGCCTTTGCCGCAGTCATCAACGTATCCGCACAAGACAATCTCAATGATGCTTTGGCGCGCGCCCAAGCCGGCGATACGCTCAAGCTTGCCTCCGGTACATACAAAACCAAACTCTATATCGACAAACCCATTACCATCGAAGGCCCTGCCGATCGTTCCGCCAAGATTGTCGGCGACCGGAGCGGGAGGACGGTTGCCGTTCATGCGCCTGATGTAACTTTGCGCAATCTGACCGTTTCCCATTCCGGCATGAGTTTGCCGGCAATGGATGCCGGTATCTATTTAGAAGAGACGGCAACGCGCGCGCTGGTGGAGCATAACAACATCATCGACAATTCCGTCGGCGTGTATATTCACGGTGCGGCAGAATCCATGGTGCGGGAAAATAAAATCATCGGCGATGCAACCCTGCGCGTCAACGAACGCGGCAACGGCGTAACCGTCTGGAATGCGCCCGGTGCGCAAGTGGTCGATAACGATATTTCCAAAGGCCGTGACGGTATTTTTTCAAATACCAGTACTCATAATACCTACAAAGGCAACCGTTTTAGCGACTTGCGCTTTGCCGTCCATTATATGTACACCAATGACAGCGAAGTCAGCAACAATATCTCCGTCGGCAACAATATGGGTTATGTGCTGATGTTTTCCGAACGCCTGAAAGTGTATGGCAACATTGCCGTTGGCAGTCGCGACCAAGGCATTATGCTCAACTACGTCAATTATTCTGAAATTCACGATAATGTGATCAATAAGGCAGGCAAATGCGTGTTTGCCTACAATGCCAACTACGATAAAATCTTTGCCAATCATTTCGAGAACTGCCAAATCGGTATCCACTTCACCGCAGCCATCGAAGGCACAACCCTGTACGAAAATTCATTTATTAACAACGAAAGCCAGGTTAAATATGTCAGCACCCGCTTCCTCGATTGGGGCGAGGGTGGTCGCGGCAACTATTGGAGCGATAACAGTGCCTTTGACCTTGACGGCGACGGCTTCGGCGACAGTGCCTACCGTCCCAACGGGATTATCGACCAAATCATCTGGCGCGCACCCGTCGCCCGGTTATTGATGAACAGCCCTGCCATCAGCATTGTCAAATGGGCGCAATCGCAATTTCCCGCCATCCTGCCTGGTGGCGTAATTGATAGCAAGCCTTTGATGAACCCTGTCCGTAATAAAACGACAACCAAATACGAAGCCATGAAGGACGAATTGCTGCATGAAGCAAAAACGCACCAATCCGAATGGGGTAATGCCGAAAACGGTGCGCTGACAGGCGGAAATGCCAATATGTAACCTTTCAGACGGCCTAATATCAAAGGCCGTCTGAAACATTCACTAGAGGAATATCCATGAGCAGTACCAACCACGTTGAATTAAGAAACGTGACCAAGCAGTTTGGCAGCCAAAAGGCCGTCAACCAAGTCGATCTGGTTCTCAAGGCAGGCGAGAGCGTCGGCATGGCAGGACACAACGGTGCAGGCAAATCTACCATTATGAAGCTGATACTCGGCCTGATTACGCCGACCAAGGGCGAAGTGATGCTTTTGGGAGAGCCGACCGGCAGTAAAGCAGGCGCGCAGCGTCGCAGCCAAATCGGTTACCTGCCTGAAACGGTTGCATTGCACCCTTCATTGACCGGTATCGAAACCATGGATTTCTATGCCAAACTTAAAAAACAGCCCCTGAGTAAAAACCGTGAATTGCTCGAGCGTGTCGGCATTTCTCAAGCGGCACGCCGCCGTGTCGGCACTTACTCCAAAGGTATGCGCCAGCGTCTCGCTTTGGCACAGGCCTTGTTGGGTGAGCCTAAAGTCTTATTGTTTGACGAACCGACCACAGGCCTTGACCCGGCTTCACGCCAAATGTTTTACGAAGTCGTGCGCGAACTGAATGGACGCGGTGCGACCGTATTGCTCAGCACCCACGCACTGGCCGAGCTTGACGGCCACGCCGACCGCATCATCGTCATGAAAAACGGCGTGAAAGTTGCCGACGGCAGCATGGATGAGTTGCATGTTCAAAGCGGCCTGCCGCTGACCGTCAACGTCCGCTTGAAAGAAGCACGCCCGTTGAGCGAGCGTTGGCAGCCGCTTTCAGACGGCCTGTCGTATAAAGCGCAATGTAAAGCCGAAGAGCGCATGGCTCTTTTGAGCGAATTGGGTGATTTGGGCAGTCTTGCCTATATCGATATCCACACGCCTACACTTGACGATATGTACGCGCAATTCTTGAAGAGGGAAGACGTATGAACCCCGTTTGGATTATTACCGGCAAAGAAGTCCGCGACAGCCTGCGCAACCGTTGGGTTCTTGCCGCCGCACTTTTGCTTGCCGCATTGGCACTGTCATTAGGCTTTCTCGGCAGCTCGCCTACCGGTTCGGTCAAGGTTGATCCCTTGACGGTAACTGTAGTCAGCCTGTCCAGCCTGTCTATCTTCTTGATTCCGCTGATTGCGATGTTGCTCTCTTATGATGCACTGATTGGCGAAATCGAGCGCGGTACAATGGCGTTGCTGCTAAGTTACCCCATCTCGCGCAACCAAATCCTTGCCGGTAAATTTATCGGCCACCTCATCATTCTTGCCCTTGCTACCACGGCAGGCTACGGATTGGCAGGTATTACCCTTCAGCTTGCCAACGGCGGTTTTGATATTGCCGCATGGCAGCCTTTCGCCCTCTTGATTGCTGCCAGCGTGATTCTTGGCGCAGCCTTTTTGTCCATGGGCTATTTGATCAGCGCAAAAGTTAAAGAACGCGGTACCGCCGCCGGTATCGCCATCGGCGTATGGCTGTTTTTTGTCGTTATTTTCGATATGGCGCTTTTAGGTGTTTTGGTTGCTGATACCGAACAAGTCATTACCGCGCCTGTAGTAGAAACCGTTCTTTTGTTCAACCCCGCAGACATTTACCGTCTGCTCAACCTGACCGGTTATGAAAACACCGCGATGTACGCAGGTATGGCTGGTTTGAGCGAACAAATCAGCCTGAGTATGCCTGTTTTGCTGACGGCTCAGGTATTATGGGTTATCATTCCTTTGGTCTTAGCCGCCTGGATTTTCGGAAAGCGACAAATATGAGAAAAATATTATTGACAACCTTCACACTCATCGCATTGGCAGCCTGCAGCAAGCAGGACAACAGCCCTCCGCCTGCGCCCCAACAAATCAGCGACAGCGCAGTGGGTCATTACTGCAGCATGAATTTGACTGAACACAACGGCCCTAAAGCGCAAATCTTCTTGAACGGCAAACCTGACAAACCAGTTTGGTTTTCCACCATCAAGCAGATGTTCGGTTATACAAAGCTGCCCGAAGAGCCTAAAGGCATTCATGTCATCTATGTTACCGATATGGGCAAAGTCAAAGATTGGGAAAAACCCAATGCTGACGCCGAATGGATAGATGCGAAAAAAGCCTATTACGTCATCGAAAGCAGCTTTATCGGCGGCATGGGTGCGGAAGACGCGCTTCCGTTTGCCGACAAGGCTCAGGCTGAAAAATTCGCCAAAGAAAAAGGCGGCAGAGTAGTCGGTTTTGCAGAGATGCCCGACGAATACATTTTCAAATAAAACAACCAATAAAGGCCGTCTGAAACAGTTTCAGACGGCCTTTGTGTTGGAAGCTGTCGATTGATGATTTAATGAATGCCGCTTTCAATGTAAAGATAAAAAATCCAAGGAATACTCCATGTCCACCCCTTTAACGCGCCGCCGTTTTCTTGCCATCGCCGCCACACTTGTCGCCGGTGTCGGCATTCCTTTTGCCATCAGCCGCAAAACCAATCAGCCGACTCGTCCGGCCAGCCCAAATCAAGAAGAGCAGCCAGTTATTTGGAGAGGCATTGCGTTGGGTTCGGGTGCGGAATTGCGTTTGTTCGGCGTTGAGCGCAAACAGGCAGAAATACTGGTCAACAAAGTATTAGCGGAAGTTTCACGGTTGGAAAAAATCTTCAGCCTGTATAGGGACGACAGCCTGATTAGCCGCTTAAACCGAGAAGGCCGTCTGAAAAATCCGCCATCCGATTTTTTGCAGCTGCTCAGTATTAGTCGAGATATCCATCAGCTGACGCGGGGTGCATTTGATCCCAGCATTCAGCCTTTGTGGAATCTGTATGCCGACCATTTCAGAAGAAATCCGAAAACCGAAACGCCGCCGTCCGAACGCAGCATCAAAGATACGCTTAAATTGGTGGACTTCAATAAAGTCGACTTTGATACTAAAGAAATCCGTTTTGCCCAAAAAGGCATGGGCTTGTCGCTTAACGGCATTGCCCAAGGCTATATCACCGACAAAGTAGCTGAATTGTTGAAGCAGCAAGGCGTTTCTCAGGCATTGATTGATATGGGGGAGATTTATGGCTTTGATAATGCCAACCAGCGCGAGTGGAATGTCAGCATCCGCAATCCTGACCAAGAAGACCAAATCCTGACCACCATTGCCATGAAAAATCAAGCGTTTGCCACATCGGGCGGCTATGGCACGGTAATGGACGAGGCAGGCAAATTTACCCATCTTTTTGATCCGCGCACAGGCGGAAGCCAACCGCGTTATAAAAGCATGAGCGTCATAGCAGAGAGTGCGGCGGTTGCCGATGCCTTTTCTACCGCATTTTCTATTATGGATGAAGCGGCCATCCGAGCAGCGGCCCAAGTTAAAAAGGCACAGGTTTGGCTGGTGATGCCGAATAATGAATTGAAGAAGATTTGAGATTGAGAAAAAGAATGGTTTTGCCAGTTGGTTTGAATATATGAATAAGGGAAAGTCTAAGATATTGAAATAATGAAATATAAAAAAAGAAGGGCTGCCCAAGGGGGCAACCCTGAAACTCTTGCAGCTGGGAGTAATTAGCAAGAGATTACGACACTTAAAACAAAAATTCACTCATTTCAAAGCACGAAGCTTTAATATCTAAGCAAAACGGTATTTCGACCGCTCAAAC
Source organism: Neisseria subflava (assembly GCF_003044645.1). Classification (GTDB taxonomy): domain Bacteria; phylum Pseudomonadota; class Gammaproteobacteria; order Burkholderiales; family Neisseriaceae; genus Neisseria; species Neisseria subflava_B. The sequence goes on along the minus strand of NZ_POXL01000002.1, from coordinate 29,363 downwards.
CCCTTCGATACGGAGAAACACAACATATATGGGAAAACCCGACAAAGTGGTTTGAAGCAATTCAGATGAACGGTCTGTAATGCGGACAACCGGATGTCTTTAGATGAACGGTATAATATCAGGATAAGCGGAACATTACTAGTGAATATTATAAAAAAGTAGAATAATTCATTTAGTGATTGATTATATTGAATAAAAACATGATTTCTTATTGAACTTTTTTACAACATATTGATTTGGTTTTAAAAAGGGAATTACGTAAGTATTTGGCGTTAATCAAAAAACTTGTTTTGAGCTTTGAGAAGAGATAATCAATAGAAAAAGGCCGTCTGAATGTTCAGACGGCCTTTTTTTAAAAAGTTACTTATTTGGTTGCAGAAGCAGTAGAAGCAGCTTCGGCTTGAGCACCTGCAGCTGCGTTTTCACCCCATGCAGCAGGATATTTGTAACCGGCAAAGCGTTTTTGTGAGTAGGCTTTGAACTCGTCAGAGTTATAGGCTTCGGTTACATCTTTCAGCCATTGGCTGTCTTTGTCGGCGGTGCGGACGGCAGACCAGTTAACGTAGGCAAAGCTTGGCTCTTGGAACAGGGCTTCGGTCAGTTTCATGCCGCTGCTCATGGCGTAGTTGCCGTTAACGATGGCAAAGTCAACGTCGGCACGGCTGCGCGGCAGTTGGGCGGCTTCAAGTTCTACGATTTGGATGTTTTTTGGATTTTCGGCAATATCGTTTTTAGAGGCAGTCAGCGGATCAACGTCGGCTTTCAGTTTAATCCAGCCTAATTCGTTCAACATAACCAATGCACGGGCAAAGTTAGATGGGTCGTTAGGTGCAGAAACGCTGACGCCGTCTTTCACTTCGTCCAAAGATTTCAGTTTGCCAGGGTACAGGCCCAAAGGTGCGGTCGGTACTTGGAAGGCCTCAACGATGTCCAGTTTGTGTTCTTTTTTGAAGTCGTCCAGATAAGGTTTGTGTTGGAAGATGTTGATGTCCAATTCGCCTTCAGCCAAAGCAAGGTTGGGGCGCACATAGTCGGTGAACTCGATCAGTTTGACTTTATAGCCTTTTTTCTCCAAAGCCGGTTGGATTTGGTCTTTTACCATATCGCCGAAGTCGCCGACGGTTGTACCGAAGACGATTTCTTTTTTCTCTGCACCGTTGTCGGCAGAAGAAGCGGCAGAAGCAGCAGGCGCGCTGTCTTTTTGACCGCCGCAGGAAGCCAGTACGATGGCGAGCGCAGCGGCTGAAAGAGTTTTGAAGAATGTGTTGATTTGCATATTTTGCTCCTGATGGATGATAAAACGGTTTCAGACGGCCTCAATCTGCCGCCGTTAAAAAAAGAGGGATTGTAAATCTATTTTGGAAATATGAGGACGTTTTTTGTAAATTTATTTGAAATATATGCCCTAAATAGATAACAGGCCGTCTGAAAAATAGTAAGTCCATTTCAGACGGCCTGTTTGCTTAACGCTTGTCCAGTTTGCGCGCCAATCTGTTGCCGATACCTTGAATCAGGATAACGAGTAAAACCAGGATGGCGACGATGAAAATGATGACTTCCATTTGATAGCGGTAGTAGCCGTAACGGATGGCAAGGTCGCCCAAGCCGCCGCCGCCAATCATACCTGCCGCCGCGCTGTACGACAGAAGGCCGATAGCCAGTACGGTAATGCTGGAAACCATACCTGCGCGCGCTTCATTCAAAAGCACTTTGCAGATGATGCTCATGGGGGAAGCACCCATTGCGGAGGCCGCTTCAATCACGCCTCTGGGTACTTCGCGCAGGTTTTGCTCGACCAGACGGGCGAAGTAGAACAGGCCGGATACGCTCAATACCAATGAGGCGGCCACCGGGCCGATGGTCGTGCCGATGATGGCGCGAGTAACAGGAATCATGGCAATCATCAGGATGACGAAAGGGAATGCGCGCATTAGGTTGACCAGGTTGTCCAAAAACAAATTCAGCTGTTTGTTGTAGTGCAACTGATGACTTGACGTCACAAACAGCAATACGCCCAAAATCGTACCGAAGATAACGGCGAAAGTAGTTGATAGGCCGACCATAATAAAGGTTTCACCCAAGGCTTGGATAATTTCGCCCTTCATGCTGACGATGGTCGCAACAGCACTTTCAAATGTTAAATCTGCCATATTAGTCCTCTCGAATCAGCTCTTGCCCGATTTTGGATTGGGCATGGATTTGGTTGCCGTGTACTTCAACGATTTCCAGCAGACGGCCTTTGTCCAAGAGGGCGGCACGGTCGCACAGGCGGCGGATAACGCTCATTTCGTGGGTAACGATGACGATGGTTACGTTGAAACGTCGGTTGATGTCTTCCAAACACTTCAAAACGCTGCGCGTAGTGGCAGGGTCGAGGGCGGAAGTAGGTTCGTCGGCGAGGATGACTTGAGGTTGCGGCGCCAGCGCGCGGGCAATGCCGACACGTTGTTTTTGACCGCCGGAAAGTTGGGACGGGTAATGGTTGGCACGGTCTTGCAAATCAACGATTTCCAAACATTCTTCAACACGCGCTTGGATTTTTTTAGACGGCCATTTGGCAATTTCTAAAGGAAAGGCGACGTTTTCGGCAACGGTACGGTTGCTCAATAGGTTGAACTGTTGGAACACCATGCCGATGTTTTGTCTGGCGTGGCGCAGTTGCGTGGCGTTGAGCGCGGTCAGCTCTTGGCCGCATACGCTGACGGTACCTGTATCCGGACGTTCCAATAAGTTAATCAGGCGCAGCAGGGTGGATTTGCCTGCGCCGGAATAGCCCATCAGGCCAAAGATTTCACCTTGTTTAATTTCGAGGCTGGTCGGCTCAACGGCGACAAAGTCTTTGTTGTCGCGTGTTTGATAGTGTTTGGAGACGTGATCCAGAATAATCATGGTTTATCCGTGTTTTCTTTAATTCGTGTGGCCATCAGGGTGTGCAGACGGCGGTTGTCGGCGCGTGCGACGGTAAATTGCAGGCTGCCGATGATGACTTTTTCGCCTCGTACGGGCAGATGTCCCAACTCTTGAATGACTAGGCCGCCGATGGTATCAGCTTCTTCGCTGCTGTATTCCGTACCGAAGAAGGTGTTGATGTCTTCGATTTCGGTAGCTGCGTGGATGCGCCAGCGTTCGGAAGAAACGGCGTGGATATTGTCGGCGCTGTCGTCTTCGTCAAACTCGTCTTCGATGTCGCCGACGATTTGCTCGATGATGTCTTCAAAGGTGACCAGGCCGGATGTGCCGCCGTATTCGTCAATGACAATCGCCATGTGGTTGCGTTGTTCGCGGAATTCTTTTAAAAGGGAGGCCAGTGATTTGCCTTCGGGAACGAAAACGGCAGGGCGCAAGACGGATTTCAGGTGGAACTGCTCGGGGTTAAACATATATTTGAGCAGGTCTTTGGCGTGCAAAATACCCAAAACTTCGTCTTTGTCTTCGCCGATGACGGGAAAACGCGAATGGGCGGTTTCGATGATGTAGGCCGTGATGCGCTCGATGCTGTCGTTCTCTTTCAATACGTTCATGCGGCTGCGCGTAATCATGGCGTCGCGCACTTCCAGCTCGGCAAAGTCCAATACTTTTTCCAGCCGGGTCAGTGTGTCGGCATCAAAAACTTCCTGTTCGTGCGCTTGGCGCAACAGGGTCAATACGTCTTCGGCGGAGTCGGGCTCGCCGGCAAGTCGGGAGATCAGGCGTTCGAAAAACTTGGGTTTCGACTGCGTACCGTCCATTTTAATATTCGTCCTCTTGGTAGGGGTTGGGGAAGCCTGCCGCCAGCATCAGGCGGATTTCTTCGGCTTCCATTATTTCGGCTTCATTGTCTTCGATGTGGTCGTAGCCCATCAGGTGTAAAGTACCGTGTATGGTCAGGTGGGCAAAATGCTGCTCAGGTGTTTTGCCTTGTTCGGCGGCTTCTTTCAAAACCACTTGCGGGCAAATCATCAAATCGCCATACAGGCCGTCTGAAAACTGGTCGGGTAGGATTTCTCCTTCGTTGAGCGCGAAACTCAATACATTGGTGGCGTAATCTTTGCCGCGGTAGTCGCGGTTGTAAGCGCGGGCTTCTTCTTCGTCCAGAAGAATCAGGCTGATGTCTGCGCGGCGGTATTCGTTTTTCAAGGCAGACCACGCCCAGCGGTAGAAGTCGCGTTCGCTTGGAAGGTTGGCGGCGGAAGAGGCGTTTTCAAAGTTCAGATGAAAACGTTGCCGCTGTAAGGATAAAAAAGGATATTGTTTGGCGCGTTTCATGTTGTCCGGAAAATTTGGTTTTTAGGTGTAAATATAACATATTCACTCCCATGCCGTCTGAAAAACCGCCCAAAATATGATAGACTTCATGCCGTTTTCCATCTTTCAGGCAACCATTATGAACCCGAAAAAACTCGTTATCGCCAGTCGCGAAAGCCTGCTTGCCATGTGGCAGGCAAAACATATCCAAGGCCGTCTGAAAGCCCTGTATCCCGATTGCGAAGTCGAGATTTTGGGCATGACCACGCGCGGCGACCAGATTTTGGACAGAACTTTGTCAAAAGTCGGCGGTAAAGGCTTGTTTGTCAAAGAGTTGGAACAGGCTTTGTATGACGGCAGGGCCGACTTGGCCGTGCATTCGATTAAAGACGTACCGATGGATTTGCCTGAAGGTTTCGCGCTTGCAGCCATCGGCGAACGCGCCAATCCGTTTGACGCGTTTGTATCCAACCAATACGCGCGTTTGGAAGAAATGCCCAAAGGCGCCATCGTCGGTACATCCAGCCTGCGCCGCGAAGCCCAGTTGCGTGCACGCTATCCGCATTTGGTTATCAAACCTTTGCGCGGCAATGTGCAAACCCGTTTGTCCAAACTCGATAACGGCGAATACGACGCGATTATTTTGGCCGCCGCCGGTTTACAGCGCCTGGAATTGGACGAGCGCATCCGCATGATTTTGTCGGAATCCGACAGCCTGCCTGCCGCCGGACAAGGCGCATTGGGTATCGAAATTGCAGCGCATCGCGAAGATTTGTACGAAATTTTAAAACCTTTGAACCACGATACCACCCACGCCTGCGTTACGGCCGAACGCGCGTTGGCGCGCGCTTTGGGCGGAAGCTGCCAAGTGCCGCTGGCCGCATATTGCACTGAAGAAAACGGCTTGCTGACCTTGCACGGCTTGGTCGGTCATCCTGACGGTTCGGTCATTTTGCAGGCGGACGCGCAAGCCCCTGCCGAATACGCCGATGCCTTGGGTCGTGCAGTCGCTAAAAAACTGGCAGATGATGGTGCGGAAGAATTAATTGCCGCCGTATTACAAGAACAGGCTTAAAATAGCATAGATAATTTAAAAAGGCCGTCTGAAATTTTCAGACGGCCTTTGTTTTGTTGACGCTTAAGGATTCATAATTCGCGCAACCAAAGCTTTTTCTTTGCCCTGCATGTTGGGGATTTTGACCTGAATACCGTTGCCGGGTGCTACATCGACAGGCTGGCCTTTGCGGGTCATTTGTTCCAATTTGATGGTTTGATTGCCGCTCGGGTGGATAATTTCGAGTGAATCGCCGATGGCAAAGCGGTTTTTGACTTCGATTGTCGCCCAGCCGTTTTCATCGATTTCGGTAACGTGGCCGACATATTGGCTTTGTTTGGCGATGGAGTGGCCGGTCAGGTAGTTTTGATAATCCTGAGTTTGGTGGCGTTCGAGGAAGCCGCTGGTGTAGCCGCGGTTGGCAAGGCCTTCGAGTTCGCTCAACAGGCTGTAATCAAACGGACGGCCTGCAACGGCATCATCAATCGCTTTACGGTAGGACTGAGCCACGCGCGCAACATAATAAAGCGATTTTGTGCGGCCTTCGACTTTGAGGCTGTCCACGCCGATTTTGGCCAGTTTCTCAACCACTTCAATGCCGCGAAGGTCTTTGGAGTTCATGATGTAGGTGCCGTGTTCGTCTTCCATAATCGGCATCATTTCGCCCGGGCGGTTGGACTCTTCAATCAGGAAAACTTTGTCGGCGTAGGGATGGCGTTTTTGACCGTTGATGCCTTCAAAGTTTTGGTTGGCTTCTTCTTGGGCTTTTTCAAAGTTGAAACCTTGCAGAAGCTGGGCGTCGCCCGCATCGCTTTCAGTGGCGTTGTGAACCTTGTAATCCCAACGGCAGGAGTTGGTGCAGGTGCCTTGGTTAGGGTCGCGGTGGTTGAAGTAGCCGGAGAGCAGGCAGCGGCCGGAGTAGGCGATGCACAATGCGCCGTGAATGAAGACTTCGAGTTCGATGTCGGGGCATTCTTGGCGGATTTCGGCGATTTCTTCCATGCTCAATTCGCGCGACAGAATAATGCGTTCGACACCGATGTTTTGCCAGAATTTTGCGCCCCAGTAGTTGGTGGTATTTGCCTGAACGGACAGGTGAATCGGCATTTCCGGCCATTTTTCGCGCACGGTCATGATCAAACCCGGATCCGCCATAATCAGCGCGTCGGGCTTCATGGCAATCAAGGGTTCCATATCGGAAACAAAGGTTTTGAGTTTGGAGTTGTGCGGCAGCGTATTGACGGTCAGGAAGAATTTTTTGTTGCGCTCGTGCGCTTCTTTAATGCCTTGTTCGAGGACGTCGAGTTTGGCAAATTCGTTGTTGCGGGCGCGCAGGGAGTAACGCGGGCTGCCGGCGTAAACGGCATCTGCGCCGTAGTCGTAGGCGGCGCGCATACGTTCAAGGCCGCCTGCCGGTAATAAGAGTTCGGGTGCTTTCATGTTTTATGCTTTTTAAAATGTTTTCAGACGGCCCTCAAGAGAAGAGGGAAGGCCGTCTGAAAGATGTTTGAAGAATGGGCGGATTATCCGCTGTTTTTGTGTTTCGGTCAATTTTGTGTCGGGTTTGCGCTTTGTTTTTTATACGGAAAATGTCTTATATGATGAAAGGTGAAAAGGGGCTGCAATTCATTGGAAATGTAAAAAAAGTAGGGTTGGACGGAATAATTTAACAAAAAACCGTTCAAGCAATGTATTTTCTTGTAAAATATCAAGCTTCATTTTAAAAAATATTCGGATTAATTACCGATTTTGACCGACGGAAGGGTTATGGATTTTCGTTTTGACATTATTTACGAATACCGCTGGATGTTTTTATACGGCGTATTAGCGACGCTGGGACTGACGGTTGTTGCAACGGCAGGCGGCTCAGTTTTGGGTTTGCTGCTGGCATTGGCGCGTTTGATCAATCCGGAAAAAGCCGGTGCACCGATGCGTGTCTTGGCTTGGGTGTTGCGTAAGATTTCTTTTTGGTATGTGACGCTGTTTCGCGGTACGCCATTGTTTGTACAAATTGTGATTTGGGCTTATGTTTGGTTCCCATTTTTCGTTCATCCGGCCGACGGTGTGCTAATTAGCGGCGAAGCAGCCATTGATCTGCGCCGTTCTTATGGTGCGCTGATTGCCGGCTCTTTGGCTTTGGTTGCGAACTCAGGTGCGTATATTTGTGAAATTTTCCGTGCCGGTATTCAATCGATTGATAAAGGACAAATGGAAGCTGCGCGTTCTCTGGGCCTGACCTATACTCAGGCGATGCGTTATGTGATTTTGCCACAAGCTTTGCGCCGTATGTTGCCACCATTGGCCAGTGAGTTTATTACGTTGTTGAAAGACAGCTCATTGTTGTCGGTCATTGGCGTGGCTGAGTTGGCTTATGTACAAAGCACAATTACCGGCCGCTATTCTGTCTATGAAGAACCGCTTTATACAATCGCGCTGATTTATTTGGTGCTGACAAGCTTTTTGGGTTGGGTATTCCTGCGATTGGAAAGCCGCTACAATCCGCAACACCGCTAATCGGTTTGAATTAAAAAAAGGAAGACTTTTCAAGTCTTCCTTTTTTTATTTGCCGTCAATGTTTCAGACGGCCTTGAATCAGAATGCTTCGCCGACTTTGACACCGCCTGCGATGTCTTTTGGTGTTGCCAGTTTGGCAGTTGCTTGTTGGGCGGCTTGGAATGCTTCGGTTGCCATGATGTCGGCAGCTTCTTGTACGGTCAATGTGTTGGCCATGTATTGCCAACGTGCTGCCAAGTCGGCGTTTGCCGGTGCGTGGAAACCGTCTCGCAATTCATCTACCAAGTCAGGGCGGTTGCATACCAGTACAATATCGCAGCCTGCTTCAAAAGAAAGGCGGGCGCGTTCTTTAATACCGCCGACACCGCATGCACCTTCCATGGTCAGGTCGTCTGAAAAGATAACGCCGTTAAATCCGATTTCTTGGCGCAGGATTTGTTTCAGCCATTTTTCGGAGAAACCGGCAGGTTGGCTGTCGGTTTGCGGATACACGACGTGGGCAGGCATGACTGCGGCCATGCCTGCTTGGCTCAATGCTCGGAAGGGGATAAGGTCTGCGGCTTCTAGCTCTTCGCGGCTGCGTTCGTCGCAAGGCAGGACGTGATGGCTGTCGCCTTCGACAAAGCCGTGGCCGGGGAAGTGTTTGCCGCAAGATTTCATGCCGCCTCTGTTCAGGCCTTTTTGCAGGGCAAGGGCAAGCTGGGTAACGATGTTGGCATCGCGGTGGAAACTGCGGTTGCCGATGACGGCGCATTGACCCCAGTCCAAATCCAAAACAGGTGTGAAGGATAGGTCGATACCGCAGGCGGAGAGTTCGGTAGCCAAAACCCAACCGACTTGTTCTGCTTGGGCGCAGGCGGCTTCTTTGCCTTTGTTATCCCAAATTTCGCCCAATACGTTCATGGCAGGCAGGCGGGTGAAGCCGTCAATAAAACGTTGAACCCGTCCGCCTTCGTGGTCGACGGCGATGATGAGTTCAGGTGTACGGATGGCTTTGATTTCTTGAACCAAAGCTTTGAGCTGGGAAACGTTTTCAAAGTTACGGCGGAACAAAATAACGCCACCGACGGCAGGGTCGAGCAGGCGTTGTTTTTCTTCTTCGGTCAGATGATAGGCGGCGACATCGGCCATGACTGGGCCGCGTGGAAGATGAGGCGTATTCATTGTTTTGTCCTGAATAATATATATATTGGATAATCGTTATGTTCAGACGGCCTGAGAGTCTAGGAATATCTCAGGCCGTCTGAATATTGGTTTTGAATTAGGCAGTTGCTTTTTTCTTGTCTTTTAAGATGAAAATCAACACAACCATCACGATGCCGGTTACCACAAAACCTAAAGGCGCAGAGCCGGTCATGCCCAGTGCGAGGTAGCCTGTGGCGGCAGATGCGGCTACGGTCAGCGAGTAAGGGAATTGCGAGGTAACGTGGTCGATATGGTTACAGTGTGCGCCGGTAGAAGAGAGGATGGTGGTGTCGGAAATTGGCGAGCAGTGGTCGCCAAATACGGCACCGGCCATTACGGCAGACATGCAAGGGATAATCAGCGAAGGTTCGACTTTGACGGCCATGGCGGCGGCAATCGGCAACATGATGCCGAATGTGCCCCAACTTGTGCCGGTAGCGAAGGCCATCACGCCTGCGAGCAGAAACAAAATCACGGGCAGGAAGCCTGCGTGGATATTGCCTGCCACCAAAGTGGAGAGGTATTCGCCGGTGTGCATCTCGCTGACAACGGTGCTGATGATCCATGCCAAAATCAAGATGGTAATGGCGCCGCGCATAGAGATGATGCCCTGCCAAATGGCTTTAGGATAATCGCTGGTTTTGATGGTACCGATGGTGCAGAGGATGACGGCCAATACGCCGCAAGTACCGCCGAACACGAGGGAAGTATTTACATCGGTATTTTCAAACGCGCTGAGCAAAGAGAAGGTCTCAGAAGCTTGTGCGCCAGTGTAAATCATGGCAGAAACCGTGGCGACAATCAGTACCAAAACCGGCACAATCAGCGCGAATACGCGGCCGTTGGGATGGCCTGTTTCAAAGGTTTCATCATGAATTTCATTCAAAGCGGCGCGTTCTAAACGGGCCATGGAGCCGATATCAAAAGAGAACCAAGCCACGACAAACACCATAATCAATGCGAAGACGGCGTAGTAATTCATCAGGCTCATGGCTACGAATGCGCCCATTGGCGTGTAGTCTGTAATGTTGTAAGTCACCAAAAGGCCTGCCAAAGTAGCGATAATCGATGCCCCCCAACTGGATACCGGCATCAAAACGCACATTGGCGCGGCAGTGGAGTCAAGGATATAAGCCAGTTTGGCGCGGGAAACTTTGAATTTATCGGTCACAGGGCGGGCAATCGCACCGACGGCAAGACTGTGGAAATAGTCGTCAATAAAGGTAACAAATACCAGACAGGCAGTCAGCAATTTCGCACCGCGACGGCCTTTGATGTGCTGTTTTGCCCAATCGGCAAATGCTTGGTTGCTGCCGGAATGTGTCAGCAGGGAAGTGAAAATCCCCAAAAGCACCAAAAAGAGCAGGATTTTGGGTTTGCCCAAAGACCAATCGCCGTCCGCCCAAGTCAGGCTGACAGCCATGTCTTTCAAGTGAACCAAAGCATCAAGTGGATTACCGCCTACCAGCAGGAATGAGCCGACGATAATGCCGACACCGAGGGACAGCAATACACGGCGCGTGGCAATGGCCAAGGCGAGCGCGATGGCTGCCGGGACGATGGATAAAATAGAATTTGAATAATTAATAAGTTGCATAATTATATTGTATATAAGCGGTGAAATATTTTCAGACGGCCTAAGTTGGAAGACGGATAACAAAATACCCACTGCCTCTGACAGATGGGTATTTTATCATCTAACACATCATCATGCCGTCTGAAAAATCGGACTACTGCAGATTTAGCGCGAGGAACAAAGTATTGCCTTCGCGTTGTACCAAAAGCGGTACGTTTTTGCCTGCGCTTTCCAAGGCACTTCGGAAAGTGGATTCGTCATTGACGCTGATTTGGCTGACGGCAATAATTTCGTCGCCGCGTTTGAGGCCGGCACGTTCGGCCGCTCCGCTAACGCGCAGAACGATTAAGCGTTGTTTGCCGTCTGCGTTTTCAACCTGCAGGGTAACGCCTGCATTTTCAACGGTGAATCCGTCATGGCCGCCGTCGTGTTGCGGGTGTTCGGCTTCTTTTGCAGAAGTTTCCGTTTGTTCGGCTGCGCTGCCAAGTTTGACTTTGACATCGGTTTGTTTGCCGCCGCGCCAAATGCTCAAAGTTACTTCTTTGCCCGGCATAATCGAGCCGACCATAACAGGCAAATCGCTGGAAGCGCGGACTTCTTCGCCGTTTACGCTGCGGACAATATCGCCGACTTGCAAACCGGCTTGTTGTGCCGCGCTGTTCGGCATGATTTTGGCAATCAGTGCGCCACTTGCTTTGTCCAAACCGAAAGATTTGGCCAAATCGTAAGAAACTTCTTGAATAACCACGCCTAATTGACCGCGTTGGACTTTGCCGTTGGCTTTTAATTGATCGGCCACATTCATGGCAACATCAATCGGAATGGCAAACGAAATACCCATAAAACCGCCGCTGCGGCTGTAAATTTGCGAGTTGATGCCGACTACTTGGCCGCGGAGGTTGAATAACGGGCCACCTGAGTTGCCGGGGTTGATGGCAACATCGGTTTGGATGAACGGCGTGTAGTTTTCATTCGGCAGGCTGCGGCCTTTGGCGGAGACGATGCCGGAGGTTACGCTGTTGTCAAAGCCGAAAGGAGCGCCGATGGCGGCTACCCATTCGCCCGGTTTCAAATCTTTCGGATTGCCGATTTTGACAACCGGCAAGTCTTCTTGCGGCTCAATTTTTAAGAGGGCAACGTCGGATTGGGCGTCTGAGCCGACCAGTTTGGCCGTGTATTCGCGTTTATCGTTGAGCAGGACTTTAATGTTGCCCATGCCGGCAACTACGTGGGTATTGGTCAGGATATAGCCGTCTTTGCTGATGATGAAGCCGGAACCGAAATTCAAAGCGTCGCTTTCGGTATCTTCTTGCGGCATGTCGGGCATATTGGGAACAAGGCGCTTGAAGAACTCGTAAAACGGATCGTTGTCGGGGAATTGGCTCAGGTCCATACTGTGGTCGTCATCCGGTGTCGCAGTGCGTTTTGCCGGTGTCGCTTGAATATTGACGACTGCCTGTCCTTCGTTTTGCACCAGTTGGGCGAAGTCGGGCAACAACATGCCGACTTTTCCGTCATCGGTATTGGTTTCTATGCGTTGAACGAGTTCTTTGTTTTCGTCTTTGCCAAAAAAGGTGCTGACTTTGTCGCAACCTGAAAGAAGGGAAGCTGAGAGGACAGCGAGGGTCAGATATGTGTTTGTTTTAATATTCACGAAAGTTCCTTTTGCCGGTGCCTATCGTATTGTCGGCATGCGTTTGACCCGGCAGGCAGTTTTATTGTTTGAATGCTGTTTAAATGTATAAGATAGGATTTTTACACTTTAACGGTTTTTTTTCAAGCATTTCATTTTAAATGAAAAAATGATAATTGGGATTTTATTGTTTAAAGGCCGTCTGAAAGCTTTGGAATATGACCTGTCGGTCGGTTCGCTTCTTTCAGACGGCCTTTAAATTGAGGTCAGTTGTGTTGATCTAAATGGTAGATCTGCGCCACGGCATCGATTAATTCGCTGTTGTCCGAGCCGGCTTTGTTGAGCGTGCGTGTCGGAGAGTGGAGCAGTTTGTTGGTCAACTGAATGGAGAGGCGTTCGAGGACATCCTCGGCGGATACGCCTTTTGCCAGTTGCTTCATGGCATTTTCCAATACTTGGCGGCGCGCACGTTCGCCTTCGTCGCGCAAGGCGCGGATAAGCGGAACGCTTTGGCGGTTTTTCTGTTGGCGGATAAATTCGCTAACCTTTTCTTCCACCATGCTTTCAGCCGCCGCCGCTGCCTTTTTGCGTGCGTCTTTACCACTTTGGACAATGTCCATCATGTCGTCCACGGTATAGAGATATGCATCTTCCAATTCGCCGACTTCGGCTTCAATGTCGCGCGGAACGGCCAAATCCAGCAGGAAAACGGGCATGTTGTGGCGTTTTTTCAATGCGCGCTCGACCATGCCTTTGCCGACGAGGGGGAGTTGGCTGGCGGTGGAAGAAACAACCACGTCGTAATCGTGCAGAATATCGGGCAATTCGTTCAGCAGGCAGGCTTCGGCGTTGACACCGAGTTTGTCGCACAATTCCTGCGCACGCTGGTGTGTGCGGTTGGCAACAGTAATGAGCTTGGGATTTTTAGCGGCAAAATAAGTGGCCACCAGCTCAATCATTTCGCCTGCGCCGATAAAGAGGACGTTCAGATCGGAAATGGAAGGGAAGATTTGCTCTGCCATTTTGACCGATGCAGAAGCCATGGAGACGGAGTTTTCACCGACGGCAGTGTCGGTACGCACTTCTTTGGCAACGGCAAAGGTTTTTTGAAACAGGGCGTTTAAGTGGGTGTTGATGCTTTCCTGTTCTTGCGCAACACGGACGGCATCTTTGATTTGACCGAGAATTTGCGGTTCGCCCAAGACCATGGAATCTAAACCGCAGGCAACGCGGAAGGCGTGGCGGACGGTTTCATTATTATCCAAGGTATAGAGGTAAGGGCGGATTTCTTCGGCAGGCAGGTCGTGATATTGCGCCAACCAGTCGATGATTTTTTCAGTTTCACCGACGCAGTAAAGCTCGGTGCGGTTGCAGGTAGAAAGAATGACTGCTTCTTCCGCCGCCTCACTACGCGCGAGGTTGGACACGGCATCCGGCAGATTTGCAGCTGCAAATGCCAGTTTTTCGCGTATGCTCAAGGGCGCGGTTTGGTGATTGAGTCCGACGACGGTAAGTTGCATGGTTATGGTATGACTGGGTAGTGTGTGTGGTGGGTATTATAGCTTAAGTGGGCTTTAAAATGAATGTGTTGGGGGAGAAGATGCAATGAGGTTTGCCATCGAAAAGGCCGTCTGAAAAGATTCAGACGGCCTTTTATCAAGAAAGGCTTAAACGGCTTCAGCTTCTTCTGCCAAGAAACCGCGCAGTTTTTGCATAGCTTTGGCTTCGATTTGGCGGATGCGTTCGGCAGATACGCCGTATTCGGCAGCCAATTCGTGCAGGGTCAAACCGCCATCGTCTTGCAACCAGCGGCTTTCAACGATACGGCGGCTGCGGTCGTCCAGTTGTGCCAAGGCGTTTTGCAGACCTTCGGTTTGCAGGGCGTAGTGGGCTTGTTTGGACAACTGACGGCTAGGCTCTGCATCGTGGTCGGCCAACCAGTCGATAGGGGCGAAGTTGTCCTCGTCATCGTTGTTTTCCGCCATGATGCCGATGTCGTGACCGGTCATGCGTTGTTCCATTTCCAAGACTTCGGACAATTTGACGCCCAAATCGTCGGCGATTTCTTGCGCTTCTTTTGGAGACAAGGCATTCAGGTTTTTACGCATGCTGCGCAGATTGAAGAACAGTTTGCGTTGCGGTTTGGTTGTGGCAACGCGGACCAAACGCCAGTTGCGCAAAATGAATTCATGGATTTCGGCTTTAATCCAATGCACGGCAAACGAAAACAGGCGCGCGCCGCGGCTAGGTTCGTAGCGTTTGACGGCTTTCATCAGGCCGATATTGCCTTCTTGAATCAGGTCGGCTTGGTTGAGGCCGTAGCCGTCGTAGCCGCGTGCAATGGATACGACGACGCGAAGATGAGACAGAATAAGTTGTTTGGCGGCATTGAGATCGCCTTTTTGTTGACGTTCGGCCAGTTGCGTTTCTTCTTCGGCAGTCAGCATGGGAATGCTGTTGACTGTATGAATGTATTGCTCGAGGCTACCGTTGCCGCTGTGGATAACGGGTAATGCAAAAGCTTTATTCATAAAAGGATGCTCTCCTTGATCGGGCCGTCTGAAAACGGCTTTTTGTTTATTGTGTGACAAGCAGTATAACACTGCCTGTGGTTTGTTTTGTTATGGGTTGGATTTTTTCTGTAAATTAAAGATAGATCCAATAGTTTTTACTGCTTGAATCGCAAGGGTTGATTGTCTTAGAAAATTTGAGTGATTTGCTAGGTTTTTGGTAAGTATATTACAAACATTTCTGTATGTAAATAGTTTTTCAATAAAAAAAGACCTTGTATAACAAGGTCTTAAAATTTTTATTCTGGTTTCTTCCGGCCAATCAGGATAAGGAATACGCCGATAACGGCCAAAATACTGATAAGCCATGTTGAGCCGCCTGCTTTCATATAAGGCGTTTCGCCGATATAGCCTTTGACGTGGCCTTCGAGGACGGTTTCTGTATCTGGTTGGGCTTCGGCAACAATCGTACCTTTAGGAGAAATAATGGCGGTCGCACCGGTATTGGTGGCGCGAACCATGTAGCGGCCCAGTTCCATTGCACGCGCTTGGGATTGTTGAAGCTGCTGATACATGGCATTGGATTTGCCGTACCACGCCATATTGCTGATGTTGGCAAGCAGGGTGGAGCGTTTGGCCGTTGCGATGAGTTCGTCGCCGAAACCGTCTTCATAGCAGATATTGAAGGCGACTTTTTGATCTTTCATCACCAAAGGCGCCTGGTTGTCGCCGCCTTTTTGGAAGTCGGCCAAAGGCATATCCATCATTTTATAGAGACGCTCAGTAATGGCGGGCAAGGGTTTGTATTCGCCAAATGGAACGAGGTGGTTCTTGGCGTAGTAGGGGATGACATCGGAAGTGCTGTTGTGATAGTCGCTCAAATTGATGACTGCATTTTCGTAGCCGTTGCCGTCGGGCGTATATTGGCTGATACCGATGGCCAACGCGCTGCCGTTGCTTTGCGCCTGTTCGGCGAATTGTTCCAAGATGCCTTCGGGCAGGTCTTGGCGCATCAGCGGCAGGGCGGTTTCAGGCAGGATGACGATGTCGGCACTGGTTTTGCTGATTTGTTCGTAGTATTTCTGAATGGTTGGGATGATTTGCTCTTCTTTCCATTTCAGATTTTGCTCGATATTGCCTTGAATCAGGGCAACCGTGCTGGTGCTGCCGTCAGGGCGGGTGTATTCGGTTTGTTGGGAAATGTAGCCGACGGAGCAGAGTGCAACGATAAGGAATAAGGGCAGGAGGCGGTGTTTCAGACGGCCGTGGTTGTCAATCAGCAACACCAGCCATGCGCTGAGGAAAGCGGTTGCCAGCGTGACCATATGAATGCCGCCCAAAGGCGCGAAGCCTGCCAACGGGCTGTCTTTGATGATTTGGGAATAGCCGATTGCACCCCAGCCGAATCCTGTCAGGAAACGTTCGCGGGCAAATTCTGCCAGCGTCCACAAAATCGGCAGCAGGAGGCCGGTTTTGGCCCAGCGCGCCAGGTTGCATTTTTTCCACACCCAAAAACAGATGGCCGGATAAAGCGCGAGAAAAGCCGGCAGCAGGAAGGTGAGGGGGATGGCGTATGAATCCGGCAAACCCGAAATATCATGCAAGGCAGTGTGTATCCAATAAAACTGCGCCGTATAACCGATTAATCCGAACAGATAGGCTGTCATGACGGCAAAGCGCGGACGTAACTCAATCAGGCGTATTAGCGCGCCAAACAACAGCGGCATCAGCCAGAAATGATAATACGGGGCGAAAGTGAACGGTGTCGCGGCGGCAATCAAGATAACCAGCGGCCAGTAAAGCAGCGGATGTTGCCAATATTGTTCGAGTTTACGGAAAATATTCATGCTTTAAATGGTATTGAGGCCGTCTGAAAAATTTTCAGACGGCAGGGAAACAAAATCAGTCTTTTTGAAACAATTTCATTGCAGGCAGGACGATTGCGCAAGCCAATGCACCGGCGGCTACTCCGACCACCAAGTTGGCGATATGTTCCATCATGCCGCTGTCCCAATGCTGCGCGTGGAGGAAATCGTGCAAAAAGCCAAGGTTGTGGGCGATCAGTCCGCCGCCAACCAAGAACATCGCCAGCGTGCCGACAATGCTCAAGCCGCGCATAAACCAAGGCATAAATGAAATCAAACCGCGTCCGATACTTTGTACGGCGGCGCTTTTTTGGCGCATCAACATCATACCGAGGTCGTCAAGTTTGACGATGATGCCGACCAAACCATAGACCAATGCCGTCATGCCGACACCGATGGCGGCCATCACCAAAGAACGCGTCATCAGGTCATATTTCTCAACAACGCCCAGCGCGATAATGATGATTTCGGCGGAGAGGATGAAATCTGTGCGGACCGCGCCTTTTACTTTTGTTTTTTCGTCTGTGACTTCAGGCTCGGTATCGTGTCCGTCTTCGTGTTCATTGCGGTGCAGAAATTTGTGCAACAGTTTTTCCACGCCTTCAAAACACAAATACACACCGCCGATCATTAGCAAGGGCGTAATCAGCGCAGGCAGGAAAGCGGAAAGCAACAGCGCAAGCGGCACCAGAATCAGCTTGTTGACCAGAGAGCCTTTTGCCACCGCCCAAATAATCGGCAATTCTCGCTCGGCGGATACGCCGGTTACTTGGTTGGCGTTGAGCGCCAAATCGTCACCGACCACGCCGGCGGTTTTTTTTGCGGCGACTTTGGTCATCATCGCTACGTCGTCCAAAACGGCGGTAATGTCGTCCAAAAGCGTAAAGAGAGAGGCGAAGGCCATAATGTTGTCCGGATAAAATCAAATAAACGCGCGATTATATATGAAAATTCAGTTGCTTGAATGTTTTTCAGACGGCCGTTGACGGAAATTAACCAAAGGTCGTCTGAAAATACTATTTCGGCGTATAACGTCCCGCCATGGCTTTATACACCATATTTTCGTATTTTAAGGCTTCATAGCGTTGGTTCAGCAGGTTTTGAGCCGAGCTGTATTCTGAATTCAAAGCCTCCAGCCAGTCTTTCAGTTCGTTTTTACCATGCTGGTAGCGTACTTGATAGTAATGGCTGTTTTTCTTGTCCAACTGATAACGCTGTTCTTGATTGGCAAGGCTGGCCTGTGCGTTTTTGTAGGCAAGGTAATTGGTGTTGACCTCGTTGAGCGCGGTGGTCAGGGCTTTTTCAAAATTCAGCTTGGCACTGTCCATCTCCGCTTCTACGGTTTTGTCTTTCCATTTCATGGTCTGCCAATTAAGGAAAGGCAGATTGATGGTGGCCGAGCCGCCCAACATGGGGATATTGAACGTACTTTTCGCTTTATCGGAAGACGTACTCAAACTTGCGCCTAAAGTAATCGACGGATACCAACTGCGTTTTTGCGCATTGACCGATTGTTGCGACGCTTGAAGGCGGTATTCGGCGGCGCGCAGGTCGGGGCGGTTGGCTAAAACGGTAATCGGTACGTCCAAATTTACACCCTTGACCGGCAACAGGCGGAATTGTGCCGGATCGGCGGCCATATTTTCAGACGGCCTTAAATTCAACAAATTACGCAAAACCTGTTTTTGCGTATCCAAATTGTTTTGCAAAGACAACAGGCTGTTTTCCGCACTCAGTAATGACTGTTTGGCTTGGGTCGGCTGGCTTGAGTCGGCCCGGCCGTAGCGGAACTTGGCATTCGCAATGCGGTTGATTTCCTGGTATTGCTTCAGCGATTTTTTTGCCAACTCGATGGCTTCGTTCAGATAGGCGATATTGAAATACGCATCGGCGACATTATTAATCAAAGTCAGGCGTGTATTGGCCATGTCTTCATGCGTGGCTTGATATTCCCATACCTGAGCATCGGCAGTGGCACTGAGTTTACGCCATAAATCCAATTCGTAGCTCAAGCCAAGCTGGCTGCTGAAGGTATTGCCGTGGCTGCCGGTTTTCAGGTTTTTAGAAGCATTCGCGCCCAATGAGCCGCTGAACGAAGGCACCAAATCCGCGCCCAAAATATTGGCTTGATACAAAGCTTTGTTGACGCTGATGGCCGTCTGTTTCAAATCGACATTGTTGGCCAACGCTTGCTCCATCAGAGCATTGAGTTGCGGGCTTTGGTAGATTTCCCACCAGTTGCCGTTGACATCGTAGCGTTCGGCAGTTTCCGCCGCGCTCATAACTTGGCCGGTCGCTTCCAGTGTCAGGTTCGGATTGGCTTTAGGTGCAGCGCACGCACTTAGGGCAAGGGCAACAGCCAATGATAAGGCTGCTTGGGAAAAAGGTTTCGTCTTCATAAAAAATCTTTCGGGTAACAGCATTTCAGACGGCCCTAAAATAATAGGCCGTCTGAAACATAATCAATCCTGAGCCAGCGCATCAATCGGGTTGAGCTTGGAAGCCTTGTTGGCAGGCATAAAGCCGAACGCGACGCCGATGGCGGTGGAGCAGACAACTGCGCCGATGACGGAAGTCATGGAAATACTCATCGGGAAGTCGGTAACAAAATAGTTGAACACCAGGCTGATGCAGGCGGACAACAATACGCCTGACAGGCCGCCGATGATACAGATTAAGACGGCCTCAATCAGGAACTGTTGCAAAATATTGTTGCGGCGTGCACCGATTGCCATGCGGACGCCAATTTCTTTGGTGCGCTCGGTAACGGAGACCAGCATGATGTTCATCACGCCGATACCGCCGACCACCAAAGAGATGACCGCGATGGAAGAAATCAGCAGCGTCATGGTGCCGGTTGTGCTTTCAACCATTTCTTTGATGCTGTCGCTGTTGTTCATAAAGAAGTCTTCTGTACCGTGTCGTGCTTTCAGCAGCTCGGTCAGGCTTTTTTCGGCAACCTGCGTGTTGGCATCGTCTTTGATTTTGACAACGATGGAGTTGGTATGGCTCTCGCCGGTAATTTGGTGCATGACCGTTGTATAAGGCGACCAAAGCATCAGTGAATCGGAATTGCCGAACGAGTTGTCATCCTTTTTCATAATGCCGATGACGGTTAGCGGGCGTTTTTTGAAAAGGATGGTTTTGCCTAAAGGATTGACGCCTTCGCCGAAGAGTTTGGTTTTGGTGTTTTGGTCGATGACGACGACTTGGGCATCGTTTTTTACATCGTCATCATCAAACAGACGGCCTTCTTCCAATTTCAAACCGCGCACGTCGAAATATTGTTCGCCTACGCCGTAAAGCGAGGCAGTCAGGTCGGTGTTGCGGTAGGTCAAGGTACCGCCGGAGTTGGTTTGAGGGGTGGCAGAGGCGACGTAGCTTTGTTGGCTGATGGCTTTTGCGTCATTAATCGTCAGTGTCTTGATTCGTCCGCTGCGGCGGTCACCAAAACCACGACCGGGGAAGATGCTGATGGTGTTTGTGCCCATCGAGTTGATGTCTTCCAAGATTTTTTGTTGCGAGCCATTACCTAAGGCCACTACCGATACCACCGATGCGATACCGATGATAATCCCCAGCATGGTCAGCAGCGAACGCATTTTGTGCGCCATAATCGCCTGTACCGACATTTTGAATGCTTCCATAAATTGATCGTAATAAAACGACCAGGAAGCTTTTTCTTTAATCCTCTCCACTTTGCTTGGCGGAATATCGGGATTTTTAGACGTATCCGAAATAATCTGACCGTCGCGGATTTCGATGACGCGGTTCGCATTTGCCGCAATGCCCGGATCGTGGGTGACCATAATCACGGTATGCCCGTCTTCGTGTAACTTATGGATGATTTCCATCACATTTTTACCGCTGACGGTATCCAATGCGCCGGTCGGTTCGTCGGCAAAGATGATTTCGCCGCCGTTCATCAACGCGCGGGCAATCGAAACGCGCTGTTGCTGACCGCCGGAAAGTTCGCTGGGTTTGTTGCCTTCTTTATTTTGCAAACCCAAATCGCCCAACAGTTTTTCCGCACGTTCCGCGCGCTCTTTGCTGTCCATGCCCATATACACGGCAGGCAGGGCGACGTTGTCCCGGGCGGTCAGCGAGCTTAGCAGGTTGTAACGCTGGAAAATAAAGCCGAAACGCTCACGGCGCAAAGCCGCCAGCTCATCCGGCTGCATTTGCGATGTTTCGATGCCGTCGATTTGATAAGAGCCGGAGGTAGCGGTATCCAGACAGCCCAAGATATTCATCAGCGTCGATTTGCCTGAGCCAGACTGGCCGATAATCGCCACAAAGTCGCCTTTCTCAATAGAAAGGCTGACATCTTTCAATACGTGCACACGGTTTTCACCGCTACCGAAAAAACGGTTGATATTCTTACATTCGATTAAACTCATAATCTTTCCGGGCGAAAAATAGAAATACAGGAACTAAGGCCGTCTGAAACACAGCCAAATCTTTCAGACGGCCTTAATCAATCAGCGAGGAGGGCCGCCGCCCATCATCGCGCGTTCGCTGCTCTTATTCTTTTCATCTGCGCTCATTTCAGAAACAATCACTTTTTCGCCTTCTTTCAAGCCGCTTTTGATTTCGGTATTCATACTGTCTTTCAAACCGACGGTCACTTCGCGTTCTACCGCTTTATTGTCTGCACCCAAAATGCTGACATAGGATTTACCGTTATGCTTTTTCACAGTTAGTGTCGGTACCAGTAAGACATTCTTCACGCCGTTGATTTCGATCGTGTTTTGAGTGGTCATGCCGATAGAAAGTTTGCCTTCTGGATTCGGTACAAGTGCGCGGGCATAGTAGTAAATCGCATTGGAAGTCGTGTCCGTGCTGCTGGTGTAGCTGCCCAAAGACATGGTGGTCAAGCCGGGGTCGACACTGTCTAATTTCGCTTTAATCGGGGTGTCCGGCTCGGACAAAATGGTGAACGAAATATCCTGACCGGCTTTGACTTTCGTGATGTCGCCCTCGGCAATCTGCATTTTGTTTAACATGGTTTCCAGATTAGCCAGCTGGATAATGGTCGGCGTAGATTGAGCCGCATTGACGGATTGGCCTTCTTCAACAGGAATGGCGACCACAGTGCCGTCCATGGTGGCGGTAATCCGCGTGTGGCCCAGTTCGGATTCGGCTGTATTGATGGAGATTTTTGATTGTTTGATGGAGGCCTTCAGTTCGGCGACATTCGCTTTGGCTGCGGCTAAAGAGTCTTGTGCAGATTCCAAGTTTTCCTTGGAAGTTGCCTGTTCTTTCCATAAGGCAAGTTCGCGTTTATATTTTTTCTCCGCACTGGAAAGCGCGATTTCGGCAGAAACCAATTTTGCCTGATAGGTTTCCAGTTTGGATTTTTCGGTATTTAAGGTATTGATCTGATTGGTTGAGTTGATTTCCGCAATCAGATCGCCTTTTTTCACTTGTTGGCCCAGTTTCACATACAGTTTTTTAATCTGACCTGAAGCTTCCGCGCCTACGGATACCAAATTGGAAGGTGAGATTTCTCCGGTTGCCGACACGGTTTGACGGATATCGCCGCGTTTGACCACTTCCGTAATAAAAGAAGACTGAGGCTCAGGCTTCATCAAAGACCAGCCGCCGAAAGCCGCAGCCACGATAACAGCCGTACCGGCCGCCCACTTGAAAACTTTAGACATATAAAAAGAACCAATTCAATAAAATAACGTCGCAGACAAGCAACAAATGTATTGATAGAAACAAAAAAACAACTGGATTTTACTGTAAAGACCAAGGCTGACCAAGAGACGGTCGGCTTAAATTGAAGTTTAACTTATTGAAATAAAAAATAAAGGGCAGTAAACATTTTTCAGAACTTGCACCTCATTTACATAAATTCCCAAACTCCCTCCGAATCTGAACATTTAAGCCGCAAGAAAACGACTATAATATTCATGTCTTATTCTAATTATTTACGACATAAATACAATGAAACATCAACAAGGCTTCACGCTTATCGAGCTGCTGATAGTCGTTTTGATTGCAGCCATTCTTGCTACCATCGCATATCCGTCTTATCAAAACTACATCCGCCAAACGCGTCTCGCATCCGTCCGCACACAGATGCTGCATAATGCCCAACAACTTGAACGCTACTATACTCAAAAAAGTACATTTGTAGGGTTTCCTGATGGAAATTTGCAGCAGAATCAATATTTCGATATTAGTTTTTCCAAAGATACGGCTTCTGCGCCTAATCCTTCCGATTCAGGTTATATTTTGAAGGCAGAACCCAACCAAGAAACTAACGCAAATGAAACCTGTACCGTTTATTACAACGACAGCGGTATTACCTGGGCAAAAAACAGCAATAAACAAAACTGTCCCGGCTATGAAACGCTCACAGATGAGAAATAAACAAAGGCCGTCTGAAATTCAGACGGCCTTTTTGATGGTTTGGCTGTATAAGCAGATGAGCCTAAACAGGGCAAAGATCGGTAATCCCGACCTGATGCGAAGTCAATCTTAGCCTTTGCGGCGCGGTTCGTCAGGGCGGATGCGGGAAGCCAGTTGGTCGAGGATGCCGTTAACGAATTTATGGCCATCGGTGCCGCCGAAAGTTTTGGTGACTTCGATGGCTTCGTTGATGATAACAGGGTAGGGGGTCTCAGGCATGGTGCTCAGCTCATGGCAGGCAACCAGCAAAACGGCGCGTTCGATAGGACTGAGGTCTTTTTCGTCGCGGTCGAGCAGGGGGCTGATTTTTTCCATGTATTCTGCGGCATGGGTTTGTGCGCCGAAAAACAGTTTATTGAACAGCTCTTCATCCATATTGGATGTTTGGGACAGTTCGTGGATGTTTTTGGCGATTTCGGGAGCGGCAGTTTTGTTGATGCCTGCTTGATAAATAGCTTGTACTGCAAGCTCGCGTGCGCGGCGGCGTGGGCTTTTCATGGGTATTCCTTGTGAAGAGAGTGCCGATGGTTGTCGGCTGAATATTGAATGATTCAGACGGCCTCAATGTCATGATTGAGAGGCCGTCTGAAAATATGCGGTATTCAATACGGGGAGAAGTTTATTCTTCGTCGTCTTCGTATTGTTCTGACAAAAGATGGTTGACCAAGTTGGCACATTCTACGGCAACTTTGGCGGCATCAGAGGCTTTTTCTTCGATGCGTGCAACGGCTTGTTCGTCGTTTTCAGTCGTCAGGATGGCGTTGGCGATAGGGATGTTGTAGTCGAGGGCAACGCGACTGACACCTGCGCCGGACTCATTGGATACTAATTCAAAGTGGTAGGTTTCGCCACGAATGACAACGCCAATGGCAACCAGGGCATCGAATTGTTCGGATGAAGCGAGGTTCATCAGCGCGATAGGCACTTCAAGCGCGCCGGGAACGGTGGCAAGCGTGATGTTGTCTTCGGATACACCCAATTCTTTTAAGGTGCGGCAGCAAACTTTGACCATTTCGCTGCCGATTTCGTTGGTGAAGCGGGCTTGAACGATGCCGATGCGCAAGTTGGTGCCATCGAGGCGTGGTTCGATAATGTTCATGATGATTCCTTCAATATTGGTGAAATAGGGATTCGGCTCGGTTTCAGACGGCCTTGTTATAAAGAAGACCGTCTGAAACGAAATGGGGATGGATTATTCTTGCGGCTGCCAATCGGCAACGGCTTGGAACTCGCCGTCTTCGTTCAATTCCCACGCGCTGCCTTCTGCCTGAGTCAGCAGGGGCGCAATGTCTGGATTGTCTGCGGTAATGGCGGAGAGGCTGACAATACTGAAGTTGTCGGGATTGTCGGTGTATTCGTCGGTTTCGTCGCCGCTGAAAATACGCCAGCCGCTGTCGTTTTCAAATACGGGGGCTTCGCGGTAGAGGAAGCCGACAGGCTCGCCTTGTTCGGCGACGGTGTTGGTGATGATGCAGCGGTCGAGCGCTGCGGCCAATGCTTGGGCAAATTTGTTCATGGAGTTGACAAAGAGATGATTTGGCATGATTTTACACGATTCGCCGCTTTTCCGCACGGATGTGTGCAGGGGCGGTTTGATGGTACAATGTCGGCAAGTGCCGTCAGGTTTGAACATGACGGTTTTTGATTGTTTATCGGCTTGAGGGACGCAAGAAACAATGAGCCAAAATAAAAAAGTTGCCGGTGTAGCCTTTTTATTTTGTTTCACTGTGGATGAGGCGTGCTTTCCGGCTGTTTTTTGAAAGTATGGAATGAAACCTGATTTGCTCAAACAGCAGGCGCATCGAGCGATTCAAAAGCGTCTGGGCTATGAGTTCCGCAATATGGATCTGCTCCAGCAGGCTTTGACCCACCGCAGCTACAATGCCAAACACAATGAGCGTTTTGAATTTGTCGGCGATTCGATTTTGAACTATTCAGTGGCGCGGATGTTGTATGATGCGTTTCCGAAATTGTCGGAAGGTGAGCTGTCGCGGATGCGCGCGGCTTTGGTGAATGAAGGCGTGTTGGCTGAAATCGCGTTGGAAATGAATGTCGGTGACGGTTTGTATTTGGGTGCCGGAGAGTTGAAGAGCGGCGGTTTCAGACGGCCTTCGATTTTGGCCGACGCAATGGAGGCGATGTTTGCGGCAGTCAGCTTTGACGCGGATTTTTCTGCAGCGGAAAAAGTGGTTCGCCATTTGTTTGCAGAACGCGTGAAACGTGCAGATTTGAATATCGGCAAGAAAGACAGTAAAACCGCTTTGCAGGAAGCCTTGCAGGCACGCCGCTTTGCCTTGCCGAAATACCGAATCGAAGAGCAGGCGGAGCAGACGGCTGATGCGATGTTTGTGATTTCCTGCGATTTGGGCGAACTCGGTTTCATCTGCAATGCACGCGGCAGCAGTCGGAAAGTGGCCGAGCAAAAAGCGGCATGTGAAGCCTTAGAGTGGTTGGAACAGAAGTTTCCTTTGAAAAAATCTAAAAAATAATATTTCAGACGGCCTTTGAGAAAATGCAAAGGCCGTCTGAAACAATCAAGAAAGTCATATATAAATGGATATCGAAACCTTTTTGCAAAACGAGTCGCAACACCCGACGGATTATCGTTGCGGCTTTGTGGCCATCGTGGGTCGCCCGAATGTCGGCAAATCCACGTTGATGAACCATTTAATTGGTCAGAAAATCAGTATTACCAGTAAAAAAGCACAAACCACGCGCAACCGTGTAACCGGTATTTACACCGACGACACGGCACAATTTGTGTTTGTCGATACGCCGGGTTTTCAAACCAATCATCGCAATGCCTTGAATGACCGTCTTAATCAAAACGTAACCGAAGCGTTGAGCGGCGTGGACGTGGTGGTTTTTGTGGTGGAAGCCATGCGCTTTACTGATGCCGACCGCGTGGTGTTGAAGCAGTTGCCTAAGCATACGCCTGTGGTATTGGTGGTCAATAAAATCGATAAAGATAAAGCCAAAGACAAGTTTGCGCTTGAGGCATTTATCAATGAAGTGCGCCAAGAGTTTGAATTTACTGCCAGCGAGGCAGTCAGCGCGAAACATGGCCTGCGTATTGCCAATTTGCTGGAACTGCTCAAGCCGTATCTGCCGGAAAGTATCCCGATGTATCCGGAAGATATGGTGACGGATAAATCCAGCCGATTCCTGGCGATGGAGATTGTGCGCGAAAAATTGTTCCGCTATTTGGGCGAAGAGTTACCGTATGCGATGAATGTTGAAGTGGAGCAGTTTGAGGAAGAGGAAAGCGGACTGTTCCGCATTTATATCGCGGTGTTGGTCGATAAAGACAGTCAAAAGGCGATTTTGATTGGCAAGGGTGGGGAGAAGTTGAAGAAAATTTCTACTGAAGCCCGCCTTGATATGGAAAAATTGTTTGATACCAAAGTCTTTTTGAAGATTTGGGTGAAAGTAAAATCCGGTTGGGCAGATGATATTCGTTTTCTGCGCGAATTGGGTTTATGATTTGATGTGTTTGAACAAAGGCCGTCTGAAAAATTTTCAGACGGCCTTTTGTTTGATCAAACCAACAATTCAGCCAGGCGTTTGACAATTTCATCTGCTGCTTGGCGTTTCGATGTTTCCGGAAATGAGGTTTCGTCAAGGTCATCAATAATGGTGATTTGATTGGTTGGCTTACCCATGGAAACGGAAACTTGGTTGGCCACCAGCATCGGTACATTTTTGCGCAAACGTTTTGCCCGAGCAAACTCTAAAACTTGATGGCTTTCCGCTGCAAAGCCGACGCAGAATGGTGGGGAAGGCAGGGCGGCAACGGATGCGAGAATATCCGGATTTTCCGTCAGCTCGATAACCGGAGGCTGATTGCCGTTTTTCTTCAGTTTCTCGTTGCTGCTGTTTTTGACTTTATAGTCTGCAACGGCTGCAACGGAAATAAAGACATCCTGTTCATGGATATGGTGGTGAACTGCCTGATACATGGCTTCTGCGCTGACAGCCTGTTCAGAATGAGTTAAGCCTGCGGGCAAGGCCGTCTGAATTTGACCGTAAATCAGCGTAACTTTCGCTCCGGCAGCACGGCACGCACGCGCTAAAGCCATGCCCATTTGTCCGCTGGAAATATTGGTAATGCCGCGGACAGGATCGATGGCTTCAAACGTTGCGCCGGCTGTAATCAGAACCTTTTTGTCACTCAGCAGCTTGGGTGTCCATAAATCCTCTAGCAAATCTGCCAGATCGACCGCTTCGACCATTCTACCTGTACCTGTTTCGCCACAAGCCTGTTCGCCACTGTTTGGGTAAAACACGGTAATGCCGTCTGAAACCAGTTGCTCAATATTGCGCAGATTGGCAGGGTTGTTCCACATTTCGACATTCATTGCAGGCGCAACGGCCAAAGGACATTTTCTGGCTGCAGCCAAGTTGGTCAGTAGATTATCAGCCACTCCGTTGGCAATTTTGGCAATCGTATTAGCAGTTGCAGGCGCAATAAGAAATGCGTCGGCTTCACGCGTCAGATTGATGTGCGCCATGCCATTATTGGAAGCACCTGAATAGGTATCCGATAAAACAGGGTTGCCGGTTAAAGCTTGGAAAGTCAGTGGGGAGATAAATTCTGTCGCAGAATCCGTCATCACCACTGATACAGAATGTCCTTGCTTTTTCAGTAGTCTAACCAGTTCACAAGATTTATACGCCGCAATACCGCCGGTAATGCCGAGGAGAATGTGTTTGCTCATAAATAACGGGTTCATTAAATGAGATATATATGAATCAAATCAGATTAGATTTGTTCGATGTTGATTCTGGCCAGTTTTGCTTTAATCGCATTGCCATATCTCTTCGGTAAGAATGCTGAAACCACCCCGTTTTTCACTTCAGCCACATAACTGCAGACTTTAAATTCAGGAACAACATTGAGCGAGTAGTCCGGATTGACCAAAGGAGAAGCACTGGAGTACAGCGTCCATCTTGCCAGACTGCCGTCTTCATAATCAGTCGTTGCGTTAAAGCTGGTAACCCCTTCACTGAAAGCGATTTGATAATTAGAGTAGAACTCGCCGGGAATTTCGTGTGCATTACAGAAATCAAATAATCTGTCATGTGCAAACAGATTCTGACGGATATAGGCCCACAATTCTTTTTCTAGAAAATCTTGGTCGGCAAAATGTCTGGAAGGGTAGCCCTCATCGACAAAGTTTTGAATTCTTTCCTGCATATCTGGGACTGCACCCGCTTTAGCCCCCCACATACCCGCAAGAATCAGGGCAGTATGCGAGCCTGAGTCGCGAATAGTGTGGAATAGGGTGCCACTTTTTATCCATTCGGATACGGCTGCAGCATCACGATAGCAAATAATAGAATCCGCATCACGGAAAATAACGTATTCAACCTCGGGATCATTAATAGCAAGAAAGCGCCACATCGTACCCGGCCAGTTGTCCAACGGTGCGCCAACCTTAATCACTTCTGCTCCGTTATTTCTAAATCGTTGAATAGCTTTAGCCGATACAGAATCGTCGACATAAAAACGACATGTCCAACCGGGGAAAAGCACAGGCGCAAGCTGGGTATTTAATACGGCAGGCTCAATATATTTGGAATTATTGCCAAATAAAGAAAAGGAGATAATCCGTTTGCCGTTTTTTGGAGCTGGTGTTGGAGTGATTTCATGTTCTAGGTCTGGGATGGCTTTATCTTTTAGAACCAAAGCCTGATGACCGTAAAACCCGGTTTTTTCCCAGTTATCTAGAGCGCCGTAAGCATGGGCAAGTAAATCCAAAGCAGGAATATAGGTGCTATCCAGCTCTAGCGTTTTCATTTCAGCCTCAATGGCTTTTTCCCATTTCAATTGCTTCAGATAGGCATAAGCAACTTTATGATGAAATTCGACAGATTGGGGATTGAGAAGGCAAAGAATCTCGGCACGTTTTAGCGCTTCCTCGTAATTTTCCTCTTCGATAAAAGAGTGATATGCTTGTTCAAATTTTTGTTGAATCTTTTCGTTACTCATAATAGGGACTATTCTAAATTTATGATTGTTTTATTGGAGAAAGTAGAGATTGTAAGAGTAGATAGGGCTAAAGCGCCAGTAATATAGAGATAAGAATGCTGAATGTGGCAAATTAAGAGCAAAGCCGCAGGACTATTTATCTTAGGATATCTGTTTTATCTATCGAACGATAAAATTCAATAAATTTTAAATTATTTAAATACAGATAGTTGTGAAAAATTTTTAATTTTTTTGAAATTGGGTGTTGACTGGTTTTGTTGTGAGGCGTATAGTTCGGTTCTTCGCTGCTGACGCGGTGAAGAAAACGAAGCAGACAGTATAACACAGTTAGTTAAAATTTTCGATAATTTTAGTTGACATTTGCTAAATGTACTGTATAATTCGATTCGC
>NZ_POXL01000001.1:0-377990 GCF_003044645.1 Neisseria subflava | reverse complement strand
GGATACGCAATGGTATCCTGCTTTTTTTATATTCAAAAGAATATTATTTAGCAGCTTCAGAAGCGGCAGATGCAGCAGCTTCAGTAGCAGAAGCAGCAGCTTCAGTAGCTTCGGTAGCAGCAGAAGCGGTAGCTTCAGTAGCAGAAGCAGCAGCTTCAGTAGCAGAAGCAGCGGCTTCGGAAGCAGCAGAAGCGGCAGAAGCAGCAGTTTCAGCAGCTTTATCAGCACCGCCACAAGCGGCCAAAGCTAAAGACAACAAAGCAGCAGCGAACAGAGATTTTTTCATTTTTAAGAACCTTTTTTAAATCGATTTAAACTAAAAATAGCCGTCAAACGGCCTGTACAGTAGAAATTCATTGCTGAATTTTTTAATATTATGCCCCACGGGATAGGTCAATGCAACGTTGCGTAACCGTTTGTTGGCTAAAATCAATACGAAAATAGTGAAAATAATGTAAATCATATTGGCGCGCGAAAAATCATCTGAAAATATTCATTATTAATGAAGATTTTAAAAATACATTGTATTCAATGAGTTGTGTATTTTTATTTGTTATTGGTTTTAAGGGTTTGGAATGTTTTTGCGTTTAGGGAAATTTTTGTAATTTAGCAACTTTGTGTTGTGAAAAAGCAACTTTTATGGATTGGAATCATTCAATTTTGTTTTTTATATGGACTTTTTCGGTTTTGTTGTATTCGCCAAAAGGATTTGTTTAAGGTAAACCGATTGTTTAGTTACAGCTGTGATAGAATAGCCTGAACTTGACTTTATAAATATTGATTAAGGACGACATGATGTCTATTGTTAAAAATTCCGTAGTTTCCCTGCATTATGAAATGTACGATGCAAACAACCAGTTGTTGGACAAAACCGAAGAGCCGATTGCTTACTTGCATGGGGGTTATGACGGTATTTTCCCTTTGGTGGAAGAAGCGTTGCACGGCAAAAATGTAGGCGATACCGTTGAAGTGGCTTTGTCCCCTGATGATGCTTTCGGCGAGCAAGATCCTGAGCTGGTGCGCATTGAAGATGTAAGTGTGTTCCCTGTTGAAGTTGAAGTCGGCATGATGTTTGAAGCCGATGATCCGGAAACAGGTGATGTATTGATTTATCGTGTAACCGATGTTGCCGACGGTAAAGCCGTAGTAGACGGCAACCATCCTTTGGCCGGTATGAAAGTATTGTTCAAAGCGACTGTTGAGGGCGTGCGCGATGCGACCGAGGAAGAAATTGCCCACGGTCACGTACATGGCCCGCACGGTCATCACCATCACTAATCAGGCTTAACGCATGATAAAGGCCGTCTGAAAAGGAATGAAATTCTCCTTTTCAGACGGCCTTTAAGTTTTTATAAGACGGATAAATAGGAAATTTTGGCTCAGGTCAAATCAAGCGGGGAAATATGGGGTTTGTTTGAGACTACAATGAATTACATATCACGGTGCGGCAGAATCTGTATTAAGATTCAGATATTGGTAAAACAGGCAGAATGCAATGAGTGAGACATTGGAGCAGCAGGCTGTAGAGGCCGGTATTGATTTAGGCTACCACGACATCAACGGTACATATCATGCGACCAAACCTGAAGTTTTGGAATCGATCGTTGCTGTTTTGGACAAAAGCAAACCGGATTCAGACGGCCTTTATCTGAATACGATGGTCGCGCATGAAAACGGCGAAGAATCTTTACAGATGCCGTCTGAATTTCATGGTGCGGAAGCGGTCGTATTGATTGATGAGGCGGATGAGTGCCAGAGCTTGACTTTATATCCGGGCGACAACGATACGCTTTGGATTAAGCTGCCCCAACTGGCTTGCGGTTATTACACTTTGTCGGCTGAGACCGGCGGCAAATGTCGCCTTGTACGCCTGATTGTTGCACCTGAATCGGTTTACCAACCCAAACTGCTTGCCAATGGCGGTCGGATGAATGGTTTGACCATGCATTTGTACAGCCTGCGTTCCGAGCGCAACTGGGGCATAGGCGACTTTACCGATTTGCTGAACCTGATGAAATATGCGGCTGAGAAAAAGCTGGATTTTGTCGGTATTAACCCTTTGCACGCTTTGTTTACCAGCAAGCCCGCCTTTGCCAGCCCGTATAGTCCTTCTTCGCGCGAATGGCTCAATCCGATTTATTTGGATGTTGAGAAGGTCGGTGCGTTTACTTATAACGAACAACTGAAAAACTGGCTGGCACAACCGAAAATCCGTCAGCGCATCGCTGCTTTGCGTATCACGGAAACGGTGACTTATACGGCGGTTTGGGCATGCAAGCGTGATGCGCTGCACATGGCGTTTAACGCGTTTGAACAAGATACTTGCGAAGCTGCGGTAAATGAACGCGCTGCATTTGAAGCATTTGTTGCGGACAAAGGCGAGACTTTGCAGGGCTTCGGTTTGTTTGAGGCTTTGGACCAGTATTACAGCCGTCCCGGACAAGTGGGTTGGCAGTCATGGCCGTCTGAATTTCATCAACCTGATGGCGAAGCCGTAGAAAAATTTGCGCGCAGTCATGAGCGGGAAATCCGTTTTTATATGTGGCTGCAATGGCTTTGCGCGGAGCAATTGCAAGAAGTCAACCAAGCCGCTGCCGAATACGGTGTCAAACTCGGCATTTACGGCGATTTAGCGGTCGGCGTGGCGCGAGGTAGCGCGGATACTTGGTTAAACCGCCAAGATTATTGTATGGACGTATCGGTCGGTGCGCCGCCCGATCCTTTAGGGCCGACAGGGCAGAATTGGAATTTGCCGCCGCTTAATCCGTCGATGTTAAAACATACGGGCTATGAAAAGTTTGCCCATTTGTTGCGCGAAAACATGCGCCTGTATGGCGTGTTGCGGATTGACCATGTGATGGCGCTGTGTCGTTTGTGGTGGGTTTTAAACGATAAAACAGCAGATTTCGGCGCATATGTGCATTACGATGCCGAAGTAACTTTTGCCATTTTGGCATTGGAAAGTCAGCGCAACCGTTGCGTCATCATCGGCGAGGACTTGGGGACGGTACCCGATCAAGCGCGTTATCTGCTTAACCGCTATCAAGTGTTCTCCTACAAAGTCATGTATTTCAGCAAGGGCTGGAATGGTTTCCAATTGCCGGAAGAATATCCCGAGCAGGCGATTACGGTCATCAGCACCCACGATGTCGCGCCCTTGGCAGGTTATTGGATAGGCAAAGATTTGGATACGATGTTCAAACTCGGTACTTTGCCTGATGCAGCCGCTTTTCAGACGGCCTTGGATGAACGCGAACACGATAAAGCCGATTTGCTGGATAAATTGAAAGAAACCGGCTGTCTGGGTGCAGACGTACAAATGCCGGCAAAAGCCGATGAAATCTTGCTGGCGGCTTTGCACAAATACGGCGTATTGAGCCGCAGCAAACTTTACGCCGTACAGTTGGAAAACCTGCTGGGCGTCATTGACAATCTGAATGTCCCGGGTGTAACCGAAGGCTATCCGAACTGGGCGCAAAAAATGCCGGTTTCTTTGGAAGATTTCCTACAACACCGCCTTATGGGCGGCCAACTTGCCATTATTGACGAGGTACGCATGAAAACAAACAGCCAAATCAAGACTTATCATGAACTTGACCAAATCGAGCGCGATACGGTCGAAAGCCTGTTTCTTGCCACCCATAGCGATGTGTTCGCTTATTTGGGACGACACCGCCTTGCAGAGGGCGATGAAGTGGTACGCGTTTTGATTCCCGGCGCAGTAAGCGTGGATATCGTGAACCGCCGCAGCGGCGAACTCATCGTGCCGTCTGAAAAAATTGATGAACGCGGTTTCTTTGTGGCCGTCTTGCCCGATGATGCGCCCGATTACGCTTTGCGTATCCGTTACACCGAAGACACCGAGCCAGTGATTGAAGAAGACCCTTATCATTTCAGCTCTGCGTTGCAAGACATGGATTCCTGGCTGTTGGCCGAAGGCAAACACCTGCGTCCTTATGAGACTTTAGGCGCGCATTTTGCCGAGTTGGACGGCGTGAAGGGTGTACGCTTTGCTGTCTGGGCGCCCAATGCGCAACGTGTTTCCGTTATCGGCGAATTTAATAACTGGGACGGCCGCCGCCATGTGATGCGTTTCCACCGCGACAACGGCATTTGGGACATCTTTATTCCTGCCGTCAAACTCAACGCCCTCTACAAATTTGAAATCCGCGATGCCAACGGCGATGTGCGTGAAAAAGCCGACCCGTATGCTTTCGGTGCTGAACTGCGCCCGACCACGGCAT
The DNA here is from genome assembly GCF_003044645.1 of Neisseria subflava. GTDB lineage: Bacteria > Pseudomonadota > Gammaproteobacteria > Burkholderiales > Neisseriaceae > Neisseria > Neisseria subflava_B. Next base: position 373,746 of record NZ_POXL01000001.1, on the reverse strand, counting down.
CTATCGTACGCGGTTTGCCTGACGAAGTCGAAGAACCGGCCTTCCGCGCCCGTGCCAACGCCATTGATGCGCCGATCAGCATTTATGAAGTGCATTTGGGTTCGTGGAAACGCAATCCCGAAAACAATTTCTGGCTGACTTACGAAGAGCTCGCCAAAGAATTGGTGGCATACGTCAAAGACATGGGCTTTACCCATATCGAGTTTTTGCCTGTTTCCGAATATCCGTTTGACGGCTCATGGGGCTATCAGGCGACTGGTTTGTATGCGCCGACCAGCCGTTTCGGTTCGCCGGAAGAATTGCGCGCATTGATTAAAGCCGCGCACGATGAAGGCATCAGCGTTATTCTCGACTGGGTAGTCGGCCATTTCCCAACCGACGACCACGGCCTGGCCAAATTCGACGGCACCGCGCTGTACGAACACGCCGATCCGCGCGAAGGATACCACCAAGACTGGAACACTTTGATTTACAACTTCGGCAGAAACGAAGTGAAAAACTTCCTGCAAGGCAATGCCCTGTATTGGATAGAACGTTTTGGCTTCGACGGTATCCGCGTTGATGCGGTTGCTTCGATGATTTACCGCAACTATTCGCGCAAAGACGGCGAGTGGATTCCGAACCAATACGGCGGCCATGAAAACCTCGAAGCCATCGCTTTCCTGCGTGATACCAACACCATGTTGAAAGAGGAAGTTCCGGCTGCGACTGAAATCGCCGAAGAATCTACTTCGTTCGCCAATGTGACCCGCCAAGAAGGTTTGAACTTCAGCTTCAAATGGAATATGGGCTGGATGAACGATACTTTGCGTTACATGATGGAAGACCCCATCAACCGCAAATATCACCACAACAAAATGACCTTCGGCATGATGTACCAGTACAGCGAAAACTTCGTCCTGCCGCTTTCACACGATGAAGTCGTGCATGGCAAACGCTCGCTGCTCGGACGTATGCCCGGCGACTGCTGGCAACAATTTGCCAACCTGCGTGCCTACTACGGCTTTATGTACGGCTTCCCCGGCAAAAAACTTTTGTTTATGGGCAGCGAGTTTGCACAAGGTCGCGAGTGGAACTACAACGAAGGACTGGATTGGTTCTTGCTGGAGCAAGAAGGCGGCTGGCACAAAGGCGTACAAGACTTCGTGCGCGAATTGAACCATGTCTATAAAGACAACGCGCCGCTTTACCAATTAGACCAATGGCCTGAAGGCTTTGAGTGGCTGGTTGCCGATGACGGCGATAATTCCGTATTCGTCTTCGAGCGACGCGACCGTGAAGGCAACCGCGTTATCGTTATTAGCAACTTCACACCTGTGGTGCGCGAAGGCTACCGTTTCGGTGTGAACTCTGCCGGCGAATACCGCGAAATCCTCAACTCAGACGACCTGCATTACAAAGGCAGCGGCGTTTCTGCTGGCGCAACGGTGGAGACAGAAGAAGTTTGGTCGCATGGCAAACCAAATTCCCTGTCTGTTACCGTACCGCCGTTGGCAACCGTTTACCTGTATCAGGCGGCAGTCAAAGAAGAAGCGTAAATCAACTTTGAGGGTGGGCATCATGCCTGCCCAATCAGCTGAAAATTAAAAGATAGTGACATCAATATGACTCAAGGCCGTCTGAAAGATTTTCAGACGGCCTTATATTGGACACGAAACCAAATACATATCAAGGAATCATTCTATGACTGCCAAATCATGGCATATCGAGGAAGGCAAGCCTTATCCCATGGGCGCGACCCTGACGAGCAAGGGCGCGAATTTCACCTTGTTTTCCATCAATGCCGAAAAGGTCGAATTGTGTCTGTTTGATAAGGATAAAGAAACCCGTTTGGAGATGCCTTCGCGGCGCGGTTCGGTATTTTACGGATTTGTGCCGGATGTTAAGGCAGGGCAGCGATACGGTTTTCGCGTGTATGGACGTGAAAACGCAGAATACGGCTCATGTTTTAATCCCAACAAATTGCTGATTGACCCGTATTCCAAAAAAATTGACGGCAAACCAAGCTACCGTACCGCCGAAGAAATGGCATGGTTCAGGCCGGAAGATGAACGCGACAATGCCGCCGTTGCGCCGAAAAGCGTCGTGATCGGACGCAGCCGATTTAATTGGGCCAAAGATTGCCGTCCGGAAATACCGTGGGGCAAAACCGTTATTTATGAAGCCCATGTCAAAGGGTTTACCAAGCAGTTTCCCGATTTGAAGTACGCAGGCACTTATAAAGCCTTGAGTGATAAACGGGTTTTGGCCTATTTGCAAGAGTTGGGAGTAACAACGGTCGAGCTGCTGCCGATTCATTATCATTTGGACGAATACCATCTTCAGCAGATGGGCTTGAGCAATTATTGGGGCTACAACACTTATTCCCATTTTGCCGTTGAGCCGTCTTATGCCGATAATCCCGAGCGTGCGGCGGCGGAGTTTAAACAAGCGGTCAAAGCCCTGCATCAGGCAGGTTTGGAAGTGATTTTGGATGTCGTGTACAACCACACGGCAGAGCAGGACGACAAAGGCCCGATGTTGTGTCAGCGCGGTATCGACAACACCTTATGGTATTGGCACACCTCTTACGGCAGCTATGAAAACTGGTCGGGTTGCGGCAATACGCTTAATATTGTCCGGCGCGATGTTACCCGTTGGGCGGCAGACAGCCTGCGCTATTGGGCGGAAGAGTTTCATATTGACGGCTTCCGTTTCGATTTGGGAACCGTATTGGGACGCGAACCCGATTTCCAATCGTACGGCCGTTTTTTCCAAGTCCTGTATCAAGACCCGGTTTTAGCCGGTTTGAAGCTGATTGTTGAAGCATGGGACATCGGCGAGGGCGGCTATCACTTGGGCAATTTCCCGCAACCTTTTGCCGAATGGAACGGCCGTTTCCGCGATGATATGCGCACGTTTTGGTCGTGGGAAAGCGGCAATTTGGGCGCATTTGCCGAACGCTTGGCCGGGTCGTCCGATATTTTCAACCACAGCGGCCGCCACCCGTCTGCCAGCATCAACTTCATCACTGCACACGACGGCTTCACTCTGCGCGATTTGGTCAGCTATAACGAAAAACACAACGAAGCCAACGGTGAAAACAACCGCGACGGGCATAATGAAAACATCAGCTACAACCACGGCGTAGAAGGCGAAACCGATGATGAAGAGGTTTTGCTCAACCGCGAATACACCTCCAAAGCGTTGCTTGCCTCCTTATTTTTATCCAACGGTACGCCCATGCTGTTGGCCGGCGATGAGTTCGGCAACAGTCAGCAAGGCAACAACAACAGCTACTGCCAAGATAATCCGATTACATGGTTGGATTGGCAAAATGAGTCCCATGTATTGCAAAATTACACTCAAGAGTTGATACGTGTTCGCAGCCAAATCAAGCTGCTGACAGATGATTGTTGGTGGGAAAAAGAGCGTGTGCAATGGCTCAATGCCGATAGCAGCCCGATGACCGAATATTGTTGGCAAAACAGGGGCAGCAAGGCGATTCAGATTGTTTTGGACGATGAATGGCTGCTGTTGGTCAATGCCAAACGTAGTCGTCAGTTATTTAACCTGCCTCAAGGCAATTGGAAAATTTCTTGCGTACCATCTGAGAAATTTAATTACGAAGAATCAGGAAAATGTGTTGTTGAGCATATGGGAATTTGGATTTTACATAAAACAAATTAAATGAGAATTAAACTATTGGTTGATTAACTCTTTGATATTTTGTCAGTATTTTCTGATTTGCAGCTTAGTAATATAAATTGAAAATGCCAATAAGATGATGAATGGTTTAACTGTTAATTGAATGTTTTATAAAGAAAAATATATCCTTTTTTTAAATCTTTCCGCTATAATCCCCTTAGTTTGTAACAAATCTACGCACCATTCCTTTCAGACGGCCTGTTGCTGTTGTCAGGCCGTCTGAAAACCGAGTTTCGTTGTTTTTAATAAAACCATCAGGCGCGTTGTCCAGTGCCTCACGCTAGAGAAAGGCTTCCATGGCTAAGAAAAAACTCCCCATCTCCGGTTACGATTATGTAATGCCTAAACCGGACGCCGAAACCATCCGTAAATCCATCGTTTACAAGCTGATTTTCATCTTGGGCGTAGATCCGAAGGAGGCAACTTCACACCAATGGCTCAACGCCGCCATGCTTGCCGCGCGTGACCTGATTGCGGAAGATTTCCTCAAAACACGCCGCGCCCACATCGACAACAGCAAACGCATGGTTTATTACCTGTCTATGGAATTCCTGCTCGGCCGTTCGTTTGTCAACGCGCTGATTAACGAAGGCGTTTACGCCGAATTTGAAGAAGCCTTCAAGCAACTGGGCAAAGAATTTGCCGATGTCTGCGAACAAGAAGAAGATCCAGGTTTAGGTAACGGCGGTTTGGGCCGTCTTGCCGCCTGCTTCCTCGACTCTTTGGCAACCCTGCGCATTCCGGCCATGGGCTACGGCATCCGTTACCAATACGGTATGTTCAAACAAGAAATCGTGGATGGACAACAAGTTGAAAAACCCGATTTGTGGCTCGACCAAGATTTGGCATGGCAATTTGCCCGTCCGAACAAACAATATTCCGTCCGTTTCGGCGGTCAAGTATTGAACTTGGGCGACAAAAAAGAATGGCAGCCGAGCGAAGAAATTTCCGCTTGGGCATACGATGAAATCATTCCGGGCTATGGCGGCGAATGTGCCAACCCATTGCGCTTGTGGACCGCACACGCAGGCAACCTGTTTGACCTTGCCGACTTCAACCGAGGCGACTATGCCTCTGCCGTTCGCGCACAAAACAGCGATGAAAACATCTCACGCGTCCTGTATCCGAACGACTCTACCGATTCCGGCCGCGAATTGCGCCTGAAGCAAGAATACTTCTTGGTTTCCGCTTCCGTTCAAGACATCGTTGCACGTCACAAATGCCGTTTCCCAAGCATCCGCACTTTGGCGGACGAAGTCGCCATCCATTTGAACGACACCCATCCGGTGCTCGCTATTCCAGAATTGATGCGCATCCTGATTGATGAAGAGGGCATCGCATGGACTGAAGCATGGAATATGTGCTGTAAGATTTTCTCTTACACCAACCACACATTGATGAGCGAAGCCTTGGAAACTTGGCAGGTTGACCTGATGGGCCGTCTGCTGCCGCGCCACTTGGACATCATCTTTGAAATTAACGCTTACTTCCTCAATGCCTTACGCGCCATCGGCAACTTCGACGACGACTTTGTCCGCCGCGTATCCATCATTGACGAAACCCACGGCCGTCGCGTCCGCATGGCATGGCTGGCGGTCATCGGTTCGCACAAAGTCAACGGCGTGGCAAAAATCCACTCCGATTTGATGACCACATCCATCTTTGCCGACTTTGCCAAAATATTCCCAGAACGCTTTACCAACGTAACCAACGGCGTAACCCCGCGCCGCTGGATCAACATCGCCAACCCGGGCCTGACCAAATTCTTGGACAAACATCTAGGCGACGAAGACTGGCGTCTGCATTTGGACAACCTGACCAAGCTCAACGACAAAGTGGACGATGCCTCCGTACAGGCAGAATTCGGTGAAGTGAAAAAAGCCGCCAAAGAGCGCCTTGCCAAATACATCGAAACCGAGCTGGGCATCAAAGTTAACACCGATGCACTTTTCGACATCCAAATCAAACGTATCCACGAGTACAAACGTCAAGCATTGAACGTGATGCACATCGTTGACCGCTACAACAAAATCTTGGAAAACCCAGATTTCGATTGGCAGCCGCGCGTGTTCATCTTTGCCGGTAAAGCCGCTTCCGCCTATTACATGGCGAAGAAAATCATCCGACTGATTAACGACGTTGCCAAAGTCATCAACAACGACCCCCGTATCCGTGACCTGATTAAAGTCGTTTACATCCCGAATTACAGCGTCAGCCTTGCCCAAATCATCATCCCGGCCGCCGATTTGCACGAACAAATCTCACTGGCAGGTACAGAGGCATCCGGTACCAGTAACATGAAATTTGCCCTCAACGGCGCAATCTGTATGGGCACACTGGACGGCGCGAACGTTGAGATTTTGGAAAAAGTCGGCGCGGACAACTGCTATATCTTCGGTAACACCGTAGAACAAGTCGAAGAAATCCGCCGCAACGGTTACGACCCGTTGAGCTATATCGAGCGAGACAGCGACCTGCGCCGCGTCGTCAACCAAATCAGCCAAGGCACTTTCTCTCCGGAAGAGCCAAACCGCTACAACGACGTGTTGCAACCATACGGCGACTTCTATCAACTGATGGCCGATTTCCGCAGCTACATCGACACGCAATACAAAGCGGACGAGCACTACCGCAACGTATCCGCATGGCGCAAATCAGCCTTGATCAACATCGCCAACATGGGCTTCTTCTCATCCGACCGCTCCATCGCCGACTACTGCCGCGATATTTGGTACATCAAACCATTGAGCGAAAAAGAATTGCCCAGCAGAAATTAAGCGTTGAGCAGATAGCGAAAGCCGATACATCGGAAAGGTGTATCGGCTTTTTTCAGACGGCATGAAATAGAAACGAGTAAAACAGTATGGTTGTATCGCTGTTTTAGCGTATTTCGAAATGACTCAATTTTAAAATCGATATTTAAAATTTAGTAACCATTCATTCTGACGGTAGCGGTAATGTGCTGTATTGCTATGGGAGATTGAGCGTCTGAAACGAAATTCAGGATACACGCCTTTAAGGTTCCACTGCGGAAAGCCCACAGCGGCTATCATTATGTATTGATTGTCGCGCCGCCGTTTGTTGTCGCTGACAAAACTTGCCGCATCATAAAGACTGCGGCGGTGAAGCAGGATGGCGTTGAGGTAAGTACCGCTTGAAAAAAAACTATACGCTCCCAGCCGTGTTGTATATTCCTTGCTGGAAGAAGATTTTTCGGGATAGGCTTTGCGTGTTGCATCAAAGTTGGCGAACAGGCCGCTTTTCGATGTGAGAGAAAATTCTGTCCCCGCGCCCAGTTCGTATTGTTTGTAGTCGGCAAAATAATCTTTGCTTTGTCCGCTGTATCCGGTCTTTTTCGCTCCGGCACGGGCATTGACACGCCAGCGCGGGGAGAGTGTGCGCGACCAGTCGGCATCCACACCCCATGCGCGGTAGTGGGTGTGGCGGTTGCGGAAGTCGTATTCGAAATAGGGCAGCAGGGAAAAGGAGGAGCGTGTGTCGGCATAGGCGTATCCCGCGTAAAGCGAATCGTTGTGATAGCCGTAATCCGGCATGGCCGCCGAACTTTTGTCTTTTTCCGTGTAGCGGTTGCCGTACAGCACACCGCGCACCTGTACACCATGATGCCCTTTGAGCGGGACGGTTTTTTCGGCGGTCGCGCTATAGGATAAGAAGGTCGAATCCGTTGGCGCAGGCAGGGTGCGCTCCATCAGGCACATGCCCGCGATTTCCCACACGCATTGGTTGATGCCGTTGCCTTGGTTTACATTGCTGTTGTAGCCGTAGCCGAGGCCAATTTGGCCGTGCCAGCGGCGGCGTTTGCCCAGTTCGGACAGGTAGTTTTCCACGATGGGGCGGGTTTCAGCAGGAATATCTGTTTTCAGAACTTTTTCAAATGCGGCGGCGGACTCTTTGTTTTGGTTGTCTTCGGCATAAAACCGCCCCGCTTCGAGCAGCAGGCGGGGGTTGTCAGGTTCGGCTTCCAAGGCCGTCTGAAAACTGTTCTCCGCCGCGCGGAAATTCCCTTTGTCCCGTTTTTGCAGCGCATCGGCCAAATGAATCAGCGCGGGTTTGTGTTGCGGCAGTTTTGCGTAGCGGGCGGCGAACTGCCGCACTTTGTGCCACTGCCGCGTATTGAGGGCGTGGTAAATCGCGCTTTCCAGCTCTTCCGCCGTATCGCCGACTTGGTAGACTGCACCGTCTATCATGATGTAGCCGTCGTTTTCCTCCGCTTCCCCGCGTGCCTGTTCCGTGTCCAGCCAGTCACTTTCTCGATATTGCTGCGTTTGGCGGCTGCTCTCATCCAGCAGGCGGCGGCGTTCATCTGCGGCATCGTTGGACGGAGCGGCAAGGCAGACCGTGCAGAGCAGTAGAAAAAGCAGGCAGAAGTGGTGTTTCATGGGATAGGGTCCTTTGGGCGGGGAGGCCGTCTGAAAGAAGTCAGATTCGATAAAACCAAAGCGGGATGCAGACTATGGTCAAGCTGCATCCCGTTGTATTCTTGACAATTTGGGCTTATTGTTTGCGACCGCCGAAGGCTACATCTTTATCTACTCCCGCGCGATCCACGATACCGGCCAAGGCTTCCGCACTGTTGCCGTAGAAACGGCCGGTAATATGTTCGTTCACCTTGCCGTTGTCAAATGTGCCGTTGCTCCGAATATTGGTACCGGCGAAGTTTACACTGTCACCTGGACGGGAGATACTGCCTGTCAGTGAACCTGACCCTGTCCCGTAATTGGCGGTAAGTGTACCGGTGTAGAAATCGTTGCGACCGGGAGTGTGTTTGTTCACGCCCAATACATTGTATTTAGCATTAACGAGCTTCGGCATATTTCGGGTCGGATTGTCGCCTACATACCAAACGGTGCGTTTGCCGTCCGCCATATTCAAATCCGTACTGTTTTGTAGCGGATTGCCTTTGCGCGGAGCCCATTCGCCGAAGAACACGTTGCCGTCGTTGCCGTTCATACCCGGCACCTTGGCGATGACTAGGCCGCCGAACTTGGGTGCGGCGGGAATGGCCGGGTTGGCCATCTGGCGCACGCTGTATACTTCGGTGTTGTTGTGGCGGTTTTCATACCACACCTGTCCCAACGGCGGATTATAGAACCAGCCGATTACCGGTTTCACATCCTTTAAGGTCAGATAATGCGGATTGCGCGTGCCGTCCACATTGGCATAGGGGTCGTTGCCGTTAATCGGAACTTTCTGTGTGCCCTGTTTATATTTGATACCGATATGTTTAACCGGGCCGTCTTCCAGATTGATGGAGTTTGACCAACTATGGCCGTTGTCGGTACTGAATGCTAAGCCTGCCTTGCCAGCACCGAAGGGTTGCCAACTGGAGGTACCTGGTTTGACCGTTATCCAATAGCCATCCTTTCTTTTTTGACTTGAACCACCTTCCGGAGCGGCGACGGCTGCGCCAAAAACACCGCACAGCGTCGCGGCCAACAGGGTTTGTTTGAAGATAGACATGATAAGTCTCCTTTTAAACATTAAGTGAATAACAACAAACATCCGCTTTATTGCCGCCGGCTGGCGGAAAAAACGGCAAAAAGCCTTCCCCTGCGGGGCGGTTTGGTTTGTGTATCCCTATGTCCGGCGCGTTTGCCGCACCTGTCGTTATCCGTCCGGCTAAAATTTCGCCGTCAGCCCGAAGGTAACCGTCCTGCCCGGCCCGGGGGCGGGCACGTTGGACATCGGGTCAAGGTAGTAGCGGTTGGTCAGATTGGTAATGCCTAAGTTGACGTTGAGGTTTTTGTGCACCTGATAGCGGCCGTACACGTCCCATGTCAGCGAGGGGTTCCAATGGTAGGGCTTGCCGGTGCTGTTGAAGATATGCCCCAAACCCCGCTTCAACAGTTGGTCGTATTGCTTGGTATTGACGCGGCTGTAGTAGATGCCGCGCAGGCCGAATTCGAGTTTCTCGCCCAAGGCGCGCATGCCCGCATCAAGGTTGACCGAATACTTCGGCTGCAGTGCCTGGTAGCCGCGCGTGCTGCCGTAGCCCCCTTCGATGCAGACCGGTATGCCTTTGTAGCCGTAGGGGTCGAAATCGAAGGCCGTGTCGCGGTCGCACATCTGCTGTTTCAGGCGGTAGGTCGCGCCCAGCGCGGCGAAGAAGCGGCCGCTGTCGATGCGGCCCTGCCATTCCAGCCCGGCGGTATCCTTGCTGTCGTATTGCACGGTGCGGAAATGGTCGGTGGTCTCGATTACGTTCCGGATGCGGTTGCGGTAGTAGGTCAGGCGCATATCGCCTTGGCGCAGCCGGGCAAAGTGCGGTGCGAAGTTAAAGTTGTAGCCGATTTCCAGGCTGCGGCTGCGTTCCGGCTTGAAGCGGAAATTCGGCGCTTTGGGCGATCCGACATAGTCCAGGTCGTTGTAAAAGCTGCCGACTTCGTACACGCTGGGGAAGCGGGTCATCTGCGCGTAGCGCACGAATAAGCGGTTGTTGTCGGTCAGGTCGTAGCTGACGGCGACGGTCGGCGCCCAGGCATGGGCGCGTATCGGTTTGGGCTGCGCCCAGTATTGCTCTTCAGTGTAGTGTTTATTGATAATCTTATGTTCTGATCCGGTATCACCGCCGGTTTCCGGATAACCGACACCCATATTGGATAGTTTTCCTGCTTTGTAATGATCAAGACAGGTTATTACGCTATTTCTTATACAGTTCTCAGGATTCCCCGACCCTGCCCAATATCGGTAATGTGACTGATTCAATCCCTGTGGATTGGCAACCTTTTCCTGATAATTTTTCACAAAATCATGGAAATGTTCGGGCAGCGAACCGCTGTCCAGCTTGCCGTTCACAAACGGCACATATACGGGGCGCACCCGGTACAACGGATGATTTTGAGAATTATTACCATAATAACCTGTACCGTCACCATAAGCAAGCCCGTCACTGCCGATATATTGATACTGGTCGTATACCTTATATTCCGAACTATTATACTCTTTCGGCAGTTTATAGCGTGCGCCGTGCGCCTGCATAGCCCGGTTGGCGGCGGCGATGGCGGCATCATCGCCTGACTGGTGGGCACGTCGGCTCTGTTCGGATACCGCGTCCCAATCGCGCCGCTCCCGATCGCCAACCAGCTCGAAATATGGGATGTACACGCCGTCCGAATAAGTGCTGCTGTCGCCGCCACCGGCCTGATAGCGCGGATCGCGGCGGGCGCGGCCTTCGGCCAAGGCGGAGTCGAAGCCTCTGAAGTTGTGGTAGCGGATGCCGGCGGAGATTTTCAAACGGTCGGTGGCCTGCCAGTCGAATACCAAGTTTGTTCCCCATTCGCGCCGTTTGCCACCGCGTGGGCCGGCGATTTTCGTCATGCCGGTGGCCATGCCGGCAAGATTGAACAAATCCTGAGAGTTAACCACATCCACTTCTTCCTCAAGCTTCTCGTTCTGATAGTCGGCGGACAGGGTCATGTTCAGGCGCGGGTGTAGGCGGAAGCGGTTGTTGAGGTCGAAGCCCGTACGGCTGACGCGGGTTTTCTGTTCTGCTCCGGAAAGCACACGGTATTGTCGGTTTTCGTTGGGCAGGATTTTCATCACTTCTTCTTTGCTCAAACCGTTGATGCCGTAATCGTTCAGCAGGCTGCCGCAGCTGCTGTAGTTGTCAGCATAATCTGGCGGAAGTTGTCCGCGTTTGGTACACCAGTACCAGGCATCGTAATAGGGGTCGGGGCGGGCGGCAGACAAATCCATGCCGCCGCTCTGGTGGCGGGTGGAGTTGGTTTTGATGCGCCACAAGTTGGCCTGCAGGTCTATCCAGCGGCTGTTTTCGGGCTTCCAGTCCCAGCCGAGTTTGTAGGTGTCGGTGCGGATATTGGAATCGATACTTTGCATCTGCGGCGACAATGATCTGGGGCGGCTGCTGGGGTTGTGCTCTTCCATATTCATCACATAGGTGGCGTGGAAGGGGTTGATTTCGCCGAAGCGCACATCGGTGCGCATATACTGCCAGCCGAGTTTATGGTTGCCAGGCAGATGCCAGTTGTTTTTCAGCAGCAGGGTTTTGGTCCTGATGTTGCTGTTGAACACTTCCACGCCGGGATGGTAGACCTTGGCCATATTGGGTACGAAGGTGGCGGAGTTTTTGCAGTCAAATTCGCTGCCGCCTTCATCGCCGCATTTTTGCAGGTCGTATACCGGATTGTGCAGGTAGCCTTCCGCACCCTTGCGTCCGGCAAAGTAGTTGCCCTTGTCGCGGTAGCTGTAGGCGGCCAGGCCGTCTGAAAGTTCGGTTTTGAAGGCGGCGGCGGCCATATAGCTGCGGTCATTGCCGAAACGCCAATTGTCGCGGCCGCTTTTATGTTTGGGCGGGGTCAGGCCGTCGGCCACCAAGGCCTGCGGGCTTTGTTTGCCGGTATGCGGGTCGACGCCGCCGCCCGCGCCGTCGGCCGTCGCGCCGAAGGGCAGGGTTCGGTAGTCTTCCCAGCCCAGCCATTGGTTGAGGTTGTTGGCCTGTTTGTTGCTGTTGTTGGAGAACTCCGTTTTCAGTTGGAAGCCGAATTTTTTCCCTTCGGGGATGATGTCGGCGGGTTCGATGGTGCGGATGGTTACCGCGCCGCCGACACCCGATTTCAAGCCGCGCGTGAGGGCGGGGCTTTTTTCCACCGCGATGCTGCGGAACAGGGCGGGGTCGAGGTAGTTGCGGTCGCCCACGCCGTAGTTGTTCATCCATACGTCGATAGTCTGCTCGGTGCCGTCAATGGTAACCGGGATGCGGCCCTTGCCGGTGATGCCGCGTATATTGGGCGTAATCGCGCCGCCGGCGGTGCGGGTATTCATGTTGTATACGCCGTTTAGGCCTTTGAGTACGTCGCCGGCGGATTGGACGCGGTAGCGTTCGAGGTATTCTTTGCCAACATAGGCGTTGGAGACGTTTTTGTAATACACATCGTCCGCGCCTTTTTGGTCGTTGGTACGTTTGCCACTGACAACAACGGTATCCAATTCTTGGTATTGTTCGGGTTGAGCTGAGGTTTCGATGGCATTAGCAACGGTTAATGTACTGAATGCGCTGGCAAGGCTGAGAATAATTATTTTGGGTTTGGGAGTAAAAGTAGACATAGTTTCTCTTTGTTAAGAACTTAATATAAGAGGTTAAAATACTCTTTTATATAAAAAATATAAAATTTTTAAATATTATTAATATTTATATCATAATTGATTATGCTTATCATTATTGAAATAATCTAATAAATAGTCGTTTTTATCATAATTTTATTTGGATAATATTCAGATAAATAGAAATATGAAAAGGCCGTCTGAAAATGTTCAGACGGCCTTTTGTTTCATTTACTTTGAGAATCAATCAAGCAAGATTATTTTTCAGCTTCTTCAAAACCGACGACTTCTAAGCCGAAGCCGGTGAGGCCGGTGAAGGATGATGGCTGGCCGAGGACGCGCAGTTTTTTGACGTTGAGGCCGGCGAGGATTTGTGCGCCTATGCCGTAACTTTTGCTGTCCCATTTGTAGGCTTGGTTTGCGCCTTTGGGCAGGGTGCGGTCGAGCAGGGTGGCGCCGTCTTCGGTACGGTGTAGGAGGATGACTACGCCGCTTTCGGCTTGTTGGATGCGCTCAAGGGCTTTGGGCAGCGACCATGAATGGCGCGGATTGGCTTGGATGAAGTCCATGACGCTGAAGGGTTCGTGGACGCGGACGAGGGTTTCTTCGTCGGCGGTTGGTGTGCCTTTGACGAGGGCGAGGTGGGTTTCGCCGGAGAGTTTGTCGACGTAAACGTGTTGTTGGAACTCGCCCCATGGGGTTTGTACGGGTGCGTTGCCCATGTCTTCAAGCAGGCTTTCGGTACGGCTGCGGTATTCGATGAGGTCGGTAATGGTGCCGATTTTGAGATTGTGTTCTTCGGCGAACTTCATCAGTTCGGGCATACGCGCCATGGTGCCGTCGTCGTTGATGATTTCGCAGATGACAGCGGCGGGAATCAGGCCGTTCATTTGTGCCAGATCGACGCCGGCTTCTGTGTGTCCGGCGCGGACGAGTACGCCGCCTTTTTGGGCGCGCAGTGGGAAGATGTGGCCGGGTTGGACGATGTCTTCAGGTTTGGCGGATGGGGAAACGGCGGTTTGAATGGTCAGGGCGCGGTCGGCGGCAGAAATGCCGGTGGTAATGCCGTGGGCGGCTTCGATGGAGACGGTAAAGTTGGTGCCGTATTGTGCGCCGTTTTTCTGGGTCATCATGGGCAGGCCGAGTTTTTCGACCATTTCGCCGTTCATCGGCAGGCAGACCAGGCCGCGTGCGTTTTTGATCATGAAGTTGATTGCTTCGGGGGTAACGAATTGGGCGGCCATCAGCAAGTCGCCTTCGTTTTCGCGGTCTTCGGCATCGGTGATGATGACCATTTTGCCGGCTTTGATGTCTGCTAGGATTTCGGGGATGGTGGAGATGTGGGACATGGTATTTCTTTCTTGGCTGATGGTGGGGGTGTGGCGGTCTTGGTGGTCTTGATCCAGCCACATGTCAGGCATATTGGCTGTCTGCTCGATTTTTCGGGCTTTTTTCTCGCCGAAAGATTTGTTTTTCAGCAGGGCGGACAGCTCGCCTTGGTTGATGGCGATGGCTTGGGCAAACTTGGTCTGCTGGCCGTTGTGGTGTTGTGTTATCCATTGCCGCAGGTTGTGGCGGCGCAGGTCGGTGGTATTCATGATGAGATGAAATTGAATTGTGTGTAATGGATTGTAGTCTTGTCTTTACCAAAAGGCAAACTTTGTTTATTGAGATTTTTTTATTACTTTTTGGTAATAAGTTTTAATGTTTCAGACGGCCTGGGTATGGCTTGAAATTGACGGTTTTGGGAGAATATGGGGAATGTTTTGATGATTATTTTAACGGGGGATATTTGAAATGAAAATGTTTGGGCGCGGATTGGTCGTGCTGGTGTTGTGTGCGTTGACGGCTGCAGGCGGCTGGTTTTATGCCCTGCATGGTCAGAACGAAGAACATCAGGTTTTGTCCCGTGAGGGGGTTTTGATGCAGATTAAGCAGATGAACCGCTTGGAAAGTACGGCATTTTATATCGATACGATTATCCGTACGGAGAAAAAAGGGGATTGGCGCAGGCTTTGGCAGGATTCTCAAAGCGGTATTTTTATTGTGCGCGGTAAGGTGTTGGCCGGTTTGGATTTGGACAAGTTAGGCGCGGACAATGTCAATATTGTGGACGACAAGGTCTTAATCAGCCTGCCGGCGGTGGAAATTTTGAGCGTGGATTTGGAAAATATCGAAGTGTACGATATTCAGACCGGCTCGTTTAATTTGCTGCCTATGGATAAGTCTGTATTTAAGACGGTGCAGGAAGAGGCGAAACGGCAGGTATTGCAAAGCGCGTGCAAGGCTGAGATTTTGGAACATGCCAACCGTCAGGCGCAAACGCAATTGGAAAACTTATTTGCATTAACGCAGACGAAGGTATCTGTCTATCCGGCTGCGGTAGGGAAGTGCGGTTAATATGCGTTATCTTGACCGATTGATTGAACATTGTATACAAGCAAAAAAGCTTGTACCTGACCGTACCTTTGAATTTACAACGTTGGAACAATTGCCCAGTCATGGATGCTTTATTTATGTTATCCAACAGATTGAAGGCGACATTAATACAACTTTTCAGCAATTTCAAAATTTTCGCTTACTTAAAACACATGCCTGCGCAAAATTAAATCGCCCAAGTCAGGTTCTATACGTAGGGTCTTCACGCCACAGTATTCGGAATAGATTGGCACAGCATTTGGGCTTCGGGCATAAAAGTACCTATGCATTGCATTTAAATCAATGGTATCAAGGCCAATATAAAATAACGATTCATCAATATGCCGATACACTTCCCTCTGATGTGCTGCAATTGATTGAAGACGATCTTGCTGATCAATTACAGCCGGCATTTGGTAAATCAGGTACCAACAATAAATAGCACGCATATGAGTGTAGAACATGTAATAGCAAAGATTGACAGGGTTTGGCTCAATTGTTATTTTGTCGCCATTCTCCCATTTTGCTGTATTGTTCATGCCAATAGATTGCTTGAAAAGATAAGGCCGTCTGAAAACTTTTCAGACGGCCTTTGTTTCATCAAGCCATTATCCGCGTCGTAAAACAGCGGTATTGATGTATTTTTGAATACCGGTGGCAATGGCTTGGGCGCATTGTTGGCGGAAGGATTCGCTGCCGAGTAGCCGCTCTTCGGTAGGGTTAGAGAGGAAGGCGGTTTCCACCAAAATGGACGGAACATCCGGCGCGCGGAGGACAGCGAAGTTGGCTTCGTCAACGCGGCCTTTGTGTAATTGGTTGAGTTTGCCCAATTCGGTCAAGACGGAATGGCCGAGTTTGCGGCTGTCACGCAGGGTCGCGGTTTGGGTCATGTCCAAAATGGCGTTGTCGACATTTGGGTTGCCGCTGGTTTGTACGCCGCCGATGGCGTCGGCGTTGTTTTGGGTTTGGGCAAGGAATTTTGCCGCCGAGCTGGTTGAGCCTTTGGTATTGAGCATATATACGCCGGTACCGCGAGCGGACGGGCTGGTAAAGGCATCGGCGTGGATGGATACGAATACGTCGGCATTGCGCGCACGGCCTTTGGCAACGCGTACGCCCAATGGGATAAAGATGTCTTCGTTGCGCGTCATGAATACGTTGTAACCCAAGGCTTCGAGGCGTTTTTTGGTTTCTCGGGCAATGGAGAGTACAACGTTTTTTTCTTTGAGGCCGCTCGGGCCGATTGCGCCGGGGTCTTCGCCGCCATGCCCGGGATCGATCATAATCACAGGACGGCGGTTGCCGCCGCTGCCGCGATTGTTTTTAGGGGCAGGGGTATCGTATGCGATATTGGTATTCGGACGTTGTTTGGGGACATTGCCGTTGAGCAAGGCCATCATCGGGTCGTTGGCATCTGCGCCGTGCGGATAAAGGTCGATAACCAAGCGGTTTTTGAAGTTGCCGACGGGTGCGAGTGCGAAGACTTGCGGATGGGTGCTTTGTTTCAGGTCGATAACGATACGCACGGTGCTGGGCGTATTTTGACCGGCGCGAATGCTGCGGATAAAAGGGTCGTTCGACAGCACTTTGCTGGAAATGCCTTGCAGGACGCTGTTGATTTCCGCTCCTTGAATATCTACGACCAACCGGCTTGGGTTGTCCAACATAAAATGTTGGTATTTCATCGAGTGGTTGCTCTCAAGGGTGACGCGTGTGTAGGCGTGCGCCGGCCAAATGCGGACGGCAAGGAATTGCGCAGGAGAGGCCGGTTTGGCCAATGCGGCACCAACGGGCGTGAGGGTGAGAAATAGTCCTGTGCCTTGACGGAGAATGTGTCTTCTAGTTAATTTGACCATGATTCTAAACTTTTTCGGCCTTGGTTTGTGTGGGCGGAAAAGGTGCAGGTTCTGCCCTTATCGGTGTACGTCAATGTAATGGTAATGTCTGCCGGAGGCGTGAATTCCCCGCCTTGCTGCGGCCATTCGATGAGGCAGATGCTGTCGGGCGCAAACAATTCGTCCAAACCGGCATCTTCCCATTCCTCGGGCATGGTAAAGCGGTAGAGGTCGAAATGGTGGAGGGTGAATGTATCCAGCGGATAAGATTCGATAATGGTGTAAGTCGGGCTTTTGACTGCGCCCGTATGCCCTAGTCCGCGCAAAATCCCGCGTGTCAGCGTGGTTTTGCCTGCACCCAGCCCGCCTTCAAGATAGATGGTCAGCGGAGCGGAAAGCTGCTTGCTCCATTCTTCACCCAGTTGCAGGGTTGCTTCTTCATCGGGCAGAAAACGGGTGTAAAGTCCGTTTGAGTGCATGGAATAGGCCTTGTTGTTCAAAAGGCTTAATTATGATGGAATTGGCGGCGTTTGCAAACCTGATAGACGATAAAGTTAGATAAAGATAGTGTTGAGGCCGTCTGAAAACAGAATTCAGACGGCCTTTAATGTTAAAATGAAAATATCCCTCACAAAATTGCGAGACAGCTTATGCCTTTATCCATAGACGAACAATTATTGCCGCACCGCAATGCCATCGACAGCATCGATGCGGAAATCCTCCGTTTGCTCAACGAGCGCGCCGGTCATGCGCATGCTATCGGTGAATTGAAAGGGACAGGCGCGGTGTACCGTCCTGAACGGGAAGTGGCCGTTTTGCGCCGGATTCAGGATTTGAACCGCGGCCCTTTGCCGGATGAATCAGTTACTCGGCTGTTTCGCGAGATTATGAGCGAATGCTTGGCGGTAGAGCGTCCGCTGACGATTGCCTATTTGGGCCCAAAGGGGACATTTACCCAGCAAGCCGCTATCAAACATTTCGGCCACGCCGCACACACCATGGCGTGTACCACCATCGACAACTGCTTCAAACAAGTTGAAACGCGCCAAGCCGATTATTTGGTGGCGCCGGTAGAAAATTCGACCGAAGGTTCGGTAGGGCGGACTTTGGACTTGCTGGCAGTAACTGCGTTGAAAGCCTGCGGCGAAGTGGTTGTCCGCATCCATCACAACTTGTTGCGTAAAGACAGCCATGAAATCGGCGGCGTTACCAAAGTTTTCGCTCATGCCCAAGCCTTAGCGCAATGCAACGACTGGCTCGGCCGCAACCTGCCTAATGCCGAGCGTATTGCCGTAGCCAGCAATGCAGAAGCAGCGCGTCTGGTTGCCGAATCTGACAGTCCGAATGTAGCCGCCATTGCCGGACGTATCGCCGCGGAAATTTATCAGTTGAGCTTTGCCGCCGAGTGTATCGAAGACGAACCGAACAACACCACGCGCTTCTTGGTGATGGGTCATCAAGAAACCGGCCGCAGCGGCAACGACAAAACCTCTTTGGTCGTCTCCGCACCCAACCGTGCCGGTGCCGTTACTTCGTTGTTGCAACCTTTCACCGAGTTGGGCATTTCCATGACCAAATTTGAAAGCCGCCCAAGTAAATCGGTTTTGTGGGAATACCTGTTCTTCATCGATATCGAAGGCCACCAAAGCGATGAAAATGTCCAAAAAGCCTTGCAGCTTTTGGGCGAACGCGCTTCCTTCGTGAAAGTTGTCGGCTCTTATCCGACCGTTGTTTTGTAAGGATTATTAGGTATCAAAGGCCGTCTGAAAAGTTTTCAGACGGCTTAAATTATGTTCTCAATAGTTGCCATTTATGCAACATTATTGGCAGATTGATGTCAGTAAGTTTGCATGATTGGAAATGAACACTCTATAATCCGAACGTTTTTAATATTTTCATGCAAAGAAAGGAGCAAGCCATGACACGCAATACTTCAATCCGCTCAATCACATTCTTTGCAGCCCAAGCGTCGGTCTGATTTTCGGATAACGCTTTTCGCATTCCATGTCGCCCGCTTCGGGCTGCTTTCCCTACGATTATCGGCTAGAAACCAGGCCGTCTGAACATTTCGCAGACGGTGGATACCTATTGTCATCTGTTGTCGGTTTCTATCCGTTTTAAAGAAAGCATAAACACATGGGCAATTATCCCCATCATATTCAAATTATTGCCGATTCAAATACATGGATTGAAGGCAATGCTGTCGCACAGCTCGAAACCACCGCCCGATTACCGCATATGCTGCGCGTTGCCGGAATGCCGGATTTACACGCAGGGCGCGGTTATCCGGTTGGCGCGGCATTTTTCAGCGACCGTCATTTTTATCCTGCCCTGATTGGGAATGACATCGGTTGCGGCATGGCGTTTTGGCAGACCGATTTACGCGCAGCCAAACTCAAACCGGCCAAACTCGCCAAACAGCTGGGCAATATCGATACGCCGTTGGATAAAGACGAACAGGTCGATTTATTAGGCGACGCTGTCGATATGCGCCAATTTTCAGACGGCCTTGCCGTAGGTACGATTGGCGGCGGCAACCATTTTGCCGAGTTGCAAACCGTTGATACCGTTTATCGCGCCGATCTGCTTCCGCCCGATTTTGATGAAAACCATCTGCAACTGTTGGTGCATAGCGGTTCGCGCGGATTGGGTCAGCAGATTTTGCAACGCCATATTGCCGCCTTTGGGCATCAAGGTTTGGCGGAAGAGGGCGAAGCGGCGGCAGCTTATCTAGCCGAACATCAAACGGCTCTTGAATTTGCCAGCCTTAACCGCCGTTTGATTGCGGCCAGAATGCTCGACTGTTGGTGCGCAGAAGGAACATGCCTGCTCGATGTCCATCATAATTTTTTGGAACAAACCGAGATTGACGGCACAACCGGTTGGCTGCACCGAAAAGGCGCAACGCCTACCGATAAAGGCTTGGTTATGATACCCGGCTCGCGCGGCGATTACAGCTATCTGGTCCGACCTGCCGAAGATTGCCAAATTTCGTTGAATACCTTGGCTCACGGCGCAGGTCGGAAGTGGCAGCGCGGTGAATGCAAAGGCAGGCTGTCGCACAAATATACTGCTGACAGCCTGCGCCAGACCGAATTTGGCAGCGTAGTCATTTGTCAGGATAAGGCCCTGATTTTTGAAGAAGCGCCGCAGGCTTATAAAAGCATTGACAGCGTTATTGCCGCCATGAAAAACGCAGGTTTGATTGAATTGGTCGCGCGGTTTAAGCCTGTTTTGACTTATAAAACCGGCGGCGAGTGTGGTGCGTAAAGATGAAACAGAATACACCAGTGATTTATCTGCAAATTTCCACCGCGCAAGGGCCGGCAGAGTGCCGTATATTTGCCCGTTTCGTTTTGGGCAAGCTGCTTGCCCAAGCCCAAGCTAAAGGCATTGATGCCGAACTTGTTACTGAAACCGCCGATAAGCACGGCATTTTATCGGCGACGCTCAAGTTGGAAGGGCAGAAAGCCGAAAGCCTAGCGCAAACTTGGCAGGGGACGCTCCAATGGATATGCCCCAGCCCTGTCCGTCCGAAACATCCGCGCAAAAATTGGTATATAGGCGTTTTCCGCTTGCCCGATATGCCGCAGATGTATGAAATGCCGTCTGAAAACGGAATCGAGTTTCAAACCTGCCGTTCGGGCGGCAAGGGCGGGCAACATGTCAATAAAACCGAAAGCGCCGTCCGCGCTACCCATAAAGAAAGCGGCATTTCCGTGCGGGTCGAGAGCGAACGCAGCCAGCATGCCAATAAGAAATTGGCGGTCATGTTATTGGCGCAAAAGCTGGCGGAGCATCATGCCGGACAAGCTGGAAGTTTTGAACAGGAGCAGCACGCGCAACTCTATCAAGTTGAGCGCGGCAATCCAAAAAGGACGTTTGTCGGTACTGCATTTAAGGAGAAGTAATTTGCCTGCCGGATAAGGAGGTATTTAAAACATAAACCAAAGGCCGTCTGAAAATTTTCAGACGGCCTTTTATCATTTTATCGATTAGCGTTCACTCAACGCTTGTTTCATACGCGTAATCGGTTTGATCAGGTATTGGAAGATGGTTTTTTCACCGGTTTTGATGTCCACCGTTGCCACCATGCCCGGAATAATCGGCATAGGTTTGCCGTTTTTGTCTTTCAGGGAGTTGTTTTCGGTTTGGACGAGAACGCGGTAATAAACTTGGTTCGGATCAAGTTTCAGGTCGTTGGCACGGTTTTGCATGGAATTGCTGACGGTATCGGCACCGACGAGGGTAACTTTGCCTTCCAAACCGCCGTAGATGGAGTAGTCGTATGCGCTGACTTTAACCAATGCAGGTTGGCCTGCGCGGATAAAGGCGATGTCTTGCGGGCGGATATAGGCTTCGACCAGCAGTTTGTCATCAACCGGGACAATTTGCATGATGTCTTCGCCTGCGTTCACAACGCCGCCGATGGTGGTAACTTTTATGCCTTTGACGATGCCGCGCATAGGCGCGCGGATTTGCGAGCGTTCAACTGGGTCGGCACGCATGGCAACGTTTTCTTTGGATTGCGCCAGCTCAGATTCGGCTTGCAAAAGTTCGTTGTTGGCATCGGCTTTGTAGCGGTTGCGGCGTTCGGAGATTTGGGTGGCCAAGTCTGCGGAATCGCGGCGCATTCTTAAAAGTTCGACTTCGGAAACCACGCCTTCGGCAACCATAGGTGCGGTAATGGCGATTTCACGGTCAAGCGCGGCCTTGCTTTGGGAGAGGCCGCTGACGGCGTCGGTCATGGCTTGACGGCGTGCTTTGTAGGCGGCGATTTCGCGACGGCGAAGCTCAGGACCCACGCTGTCAGGGAAGGAGAGCTTGGTGCCGTAGGCTTCTGCTTTAAGGCGGGCAACAGTAGCTTCGAGGTTTTCGACTTTGGCTTCGCTTTCACGCAAAACGGCGGAGCTGCGCGTGTCGTCGAGTTTCATCAGAATCTGATCTTTCTCGACCATATCGCCTTCTTTAACCATGATTTCGGTTACGATGCCGGGGTCCAGGCTTTGAATTACTTGCTCACGGCTGCTGGGAATGATATTGCCGTTGCCGCGGGTCACTTCTTCGACAGGGCTGTTGTATGCCCAGACGACGAAGACAATCAGGAAAAGGAAGAATAGGATGATGACCCAAAATTGACCGCTGTGTTTTTCTTTTTGAAGGGCGGCATTGAGGTCGTTGATGAGGTGTAGGTCTTTGGATTTGACGTTGTTTTCGCGGCTCATAATCGTGTATCTTTATTGTGTTTGGTGGATTTTAACCATTAGGGCAGGCCGTCTGAAAGAGTAAGTAGGTTTTCAGACGTCCTTTTGCTTTATTGTGCTGCCGATTGAGGGGCTGCGGCAGCTTGTTGCTGTTGTTGTTTGACGTTGGCTGCTTTGGCCTGTTCGTTTTGCATGAGTTTTTGCAATACCAAGTCACGTGGGCCGTCCATCACGACTTTACCATTGTCCATCACAATGATGCGGTTGACGATTTGCAGCACTTGCGGACGGTGGGTCACCAAAAGCATGGTGCGGTTACGGCCCCATTGGGCAATGGCATTGAGCGCCATGCGTTCAGTGGCTTGGTCCAGGCTGGTGGTCGGCTCGTCCAGCAAGACGACTTTCGGGTTGCGCAAGGTCATGCGCGCCAAGGCGATGATTTGTTTTTGACCGCCGGACAAGCCTAAGCCGTCTTCACCCAGAGGCATATCCAAACCACGTGGATGGTTGCGGATGATTTTGTCGAGGCCGAAGCGGTTGAGCGCAGTCAGTAAGTCTTGGTCGGTAGAGTAGCTGCCGGTACGCGCCAAGTCCATATTTTCACGCAATGTGCCGAGGAACAGGCGTGGCGATTGGCTCAACAGCAGGACTTGATCGCGCAGGAAGTTGGGGTCAAGCTGGCGCATATCGACGCCGTCAAGGGTAACGTTGCCTTTTTCAGTGTCGTACAGACCGCTGGCCAGTTTGAGCATGGTGCTTTTACCGCTGCCGATACGGCCTAAAATACCGACTTTTTCGCCCGGTTTGATGGTCAGGCGCAAATCTTCGACGGCGCTGTTGTTGTCGGCTTGATATTTGAACGATACGTTTTCAAAGGTAATGCTGCCTTGAACATTGTCCAAAGTAATGTATTTGCGTTCCGGGTTGCGCTCGATAGGGCGGGTAACAATGTCGTTTACGCCTTTGAGGGCAAGTTTGGCCTGTTGGAAGCGGGTAGCCAAACCGGCGATTTGTGCCAATGGCGCCAAGGCGCGGCCGGACAGAATCACGGAGGCAATCAATGCACCCATGGTGATGCGTTCCGCATGGTTGTCGGCATGAATCAGATAGGTACCGACGACAACCAAAAAGACGGTATTGAGCTGCTGCATGGCAACGGCAAAGTTGACCATGAAGTTGCTGGTGTCTTTGACTTTGATGGAAGAAGCGGAAGTTTTAGCGGTGTATTCGTCCCAACGTTGTTGCGCCCAAGATGTGGCGTTGTTGGTTTTCAGGGTTTCGATGCCCTCGATGGCTTCAACGGCAAGGCCGGAGCGTTGTGAACCTTCTTTCATCGATTCGTTGATGTGGCGCGAGAGTGGGCGTTGTACGACAAAACCGACAATCACGACAATCGGAATGATGGTCAGGGGAACGAGTGCCAGTTTGCCGCCGACCATGGAAATCACGAAGATAAACAGCAACAGGAAAGGCAAGTCGACGATGGTCAACAAGCTGGCACTGGTCATGAACTCGCGCACGGCTTCAAATTCGCGCAGGTTGCTGGCGTATGAACCGGAAGAAGCAGGACGGTCTGCCAAACGCAATGCCATCACGCGGCGGAACAGGGCAGAGCTGATGATCAAATCGGCTTTTTTACCGGCAATATCGGTCAAATGACCACGAATCATCTTGGCGGCAAACTCAAACAAAATCGCCAAGACCACGCCGATGCTCAATACCCACAAGGTTTCATAGGCTTGGTTGGGAATCACGCGGTCGTACACGTTCATCACATATAAAGAGCTGACGAGCGCAAGGAAGTTGATGATGATGGTGGCCAAAATGACTTGGTAGTAGTAGCTGCGGAAACGCCAAATGACTTTCCAAAACCATGCTTTGGGCAAATGGTATTCAGGCAGCTCCGAGCGCATATCGGTCGCCATTTTGGGTTTGATAAACCAGCAGTAGCCCAAATACAGGCCGGAGAGCTGCTCATGGCTGAGTTCTTGTTCCAAACCGTCAACTTGGCGGATATGGTATTTGCGATCTTGGCCGGAACCTTCGATTTGGGTGATGACCGCTGCCTCTTCGTTGTGCAGGATAATCATGACCGGCACGGCGAGCGAGGGGATGTCTTCTAGATTGCGTTTGGATAAGGTGTTTTCAAAGCCGTGGCTGCGCAGGACTTCGACAAGTGAGTGATAGTTGACCTTGAGCTTTTTATCGCGCACGACTTCGGCGGACAAAGCGGCTTCGGATACGGGCGCACCCAAAAGGCGGGTCACTAAAACGATGTGTTCAATGATGGCTTTCATATTTTTTCGCGTAATGTTTTTGGTTTAACCGGCGGATATGGCTTTATTTTTGTGCCAAACCGACCCAAGCGGAGATTTTGGCCTGGGTATTTAAATAGTCGAGCGCCGCATCGCGGAAATCGTTGCGGGCGGCAACGTAATCCTGTTCGATGGAGGATAACTCGCTGTATGCGCTCAAAACGTCGGTCAGCGTACGTCGGGCGATTTTAAACTGCAATTCGTACACTTTGATGACTTCTTTTTGGGCGGCGATGTGTTGCGCCGTCAGCGCGGTACGCTGTTCGCTTTCCTGCATATCGATGGCGGAAGTTTGAACGCGTTCGTTCATGTCGCGCAGGATTTGTTCGGACTTGGCTTCTGCGGCAATCAATGATTTGGCATTGCGCTCTACATTGTGTCGTGCGGCAATATCCAACACATTCCATGCAACGTTTAAATAAAGCTGTCTGGTGTTGCGCGTTGCACTGCCTTCCAAATTGAGGGCAGGCAGGCGTTCGGCTTTGGAGGCGTCCAAATCGGCACGGACGCTGTCGCGCTCGGCCAATTGCGCCTGATAGGACGGATTATTGTTGCGGTTGGGGTTGTTGAAGCGTTCGGTGATGGATTTCGCCGTGTCGTTTTTAAATGGATCTTCCAAGTCGTTGGCAGTCAGCTGGCGCGAGGTGTAGCGGGATAGGCGGCTCAGTGCCAAATCCATGGTGCGGCGTTGTTGGGCAATGATGTTGGCCACTTGTAATTGGCGCGCGCGCGCTTCAATCAACTCGGAACGGCGGCCGGCATCATATTTGACGATGGTGTCCAAGTCTTTTAAGAGGTTGTTGTGGCGCACCAAAGTCTGCTCGTTGAGAATCAGGGTTTCTTTTGCACGCAATGCGCTCAGATAGAGGCGGCCGATATCGCTTCCCAGCTGCTCTTGGCTTTCGGTGTATTTGTGTTGATAGTATTCTTCGCGGCTGCGGTCGCGGCGGACGGCGGCTTCAATCGCGCCCCATGAATAGATGTTCAGGCTGCCGCGTACGCCGACGCCGTCTTCCATATCGTTGCTGTTGTATTTATTGTGTTGCGCCAGCACTTTCGTACCGGTTAGGGTAACGACAGGATAATGGCGTGCGCGCGTGGCTTTGGTCGTGCTTTGTGCAGCTTCTTGAGTGGCTTTGGCTTCACGCACAATCGGGTCACTGATTAAAGCGTCCCTGAGGATGTCTTGCAGGCTGTATGCAGAGGCCGTCTGAAACGGCAGCAGACAGCAGGCGACGGCAACAGCCGATGACAATAAACGGGGCTTTGTGGGGGAAGAATAAATATGCGACATGATTTTAACCAAATGATTTATATATTATCGTTGTCCGTATCGGGTATCGCTTGAGGCATGGCCGGGCGAATTTTGAACGAGAACACATACATTTACAAAGCATAAAGCATTTTTTCCAGCTTTTCACAATATTCTGATAAAAGGTCGAGATACAGGCCTCAAAGTATATTATTGCAAAGCGCGACTATCGTAATTTATGGTTTTAATGTAAGAAAGCTATCGATAAGGCCGTCTGAAAGGATTTCAGACGGCCTTTTTCAACCTTAATCCTTACGTTGCAATACAGCGGCAAAAAAGCCGTCGGTTTGGTGTTCTCCAGAATTGAGGCGCAGGTATTTTCCGGTATCCAAATCGATCTTCAGGCTTTGCAGCAGTTCGGCACAGTTGACGAGTTCAAACTCGGGATGCTCGGACAGGAAACGTTCGACTTGCAGCTCGTTTTCTTCCGGTAACACGCTGCAGGTGGCGTAAACCAAACGGCCTTGCGGTTTCACCAGTTTGGAGGCGGCATCGAGGATACTGTGTTGCTGTTTCAAAAGGTTGGCCACGGTCTCGGCGGATTGGCGGTATTTTAGGTCGGGATTGCGGCGTAAAGTACCCAAACCGGAGCAGGGCGCGTCCACCAAAACACGGTCGGCTTTGCCTGCCAGTCTGGCGATACGGGTATCGTGTTCGCTGCTGATGCGTTCGGGGTGGATGTTGGTCAGTCCGGCGCGGGTCATGCGCGGTTTGAGGTTGGCAAGGCGTTTTTCGGCGATGTCGAAGGCGTAGATTCTGCCTTTGTTGGCCATTTGCGCGCCGACAGCCAAGGTTTTACCGCCGGCACCGGCACAGAAATCGACAATAATTTCGCCGCGTTTTGCGCCCACCAATAAGGCAAGCAGCTGGCTGCCTTCGTCTTGGACTTCCAACGTGCCGTCCAAAAACAGTTCGTGTTTGTTAAGCGCGATTTTGTTTTTCAGGCGGATGCCCCAAGGCGAATAAGGCGTTGCTTCTGCATCGGCACTTTCGGCTTGCAACAATGGCAATACTTTGTCGCGTTTGCCTTTCAAAGTATTGACGCGTATGTCGAGCGGGGCAGGTTGGTTGATGCTGCGGCCGAAGGCGAGGATTTCTTCTTCGCTCCAATGCTGTTGCAGTTGTTCCACCAGCCATTGCGGCAATTCTGCGGCGGTATTCAGGCCGTCTGAAAACTCGGTTTTGCGGGCTTTCAAATTGCCGAGGAACGCTGTTTCTTCTTCATCAAGCAGGTCTTTGATTTGGCTGATGTTGGTACTTCTGCCGAGAACCAGTGCGGCGAGAGCGGCTTTGCGCGGCTGCGCGTGAGGGCGGCGCAGGGCGGTACTGATTTTTTGATAGTGGCGCAATGCGGCAAAGGCGGTTTCGGCGATTTCGTGGCGGTCTTGGCGGCCGAGCTTTTTGTGTTCGCGGAAATAGGCGGAGAGGACAGCATCGGAAGGCTGTTTGAAAGTCAGCATTTCAGCCAAAACTTTGGCGGTATGGTCGAGTTGTGCGGCGGTCATAATGTAATGGGTTCTCTTAAAGTTGGTAAATGGTTTCAGACGGCCTTCATGATGCGTTCGATTTCGTGCCAAAAGCCGTCCGGCCGTAATTCCAAAACGGCAATTAAGCCTTGGTCGATACGGCGGATTTCGGTTGCGTTCAATGTTTCGGTTTCGGCAACACGCGCAGGCGCGAGGTAGGCCATACGGTTGAGCAGGTGATAGCGTGCTTCTTGGCGTTCAAACCCGTATTCCGCCCAATCTTGAATATAGACGCCGCGCCAGCCGTATGGATTAAGCGGCGGCGCAAAAGCATGGAAACCGTGTGGAAAAAATCCGATGCCGCGCACGATGGAAGCAGGGAGCGGATTTTCCGACAGACCTTGTGCGGTTAAGGTTGCTTTGCCTTGCGGAGTATGTAGCAGCTGGGATTGCTGCATCAATTTGGCGGTCTTGTCCGTCAGCGTGTCTTTAGGATTGAGGCCGCGCAGGTTTTGCACTTGGTCTCCGCCGTAGTATTTACACGCCAGCTCGATATGGTAGGGCTGTTGGTTGAGGGAAACGACAAAATCCGCAGCCCCCAAAGTTTGGCCGTCTGAAAAAACGGGCAGATTGTATGCGTGCAGTTTGATGTGCGGCGCGTTGGCAAACCAAAAAGCCAACAACTCTTCGGCGTAAATACCGAGACGATGTCCGAACGGGGAGCGTTGGGCAAGGTAATCCGTCAGCGGCGCGGGATCGGCGTCCAATGTCAAAAGGTAACGGAAACCGTGTTCCCCCAATAATTCGCGCACGCTCAATTCGCAACCGCTTTGCCACAAAGGCGGCGCAGTCAGCAGCGAGGCGAGGTCGCGGACGGGTTGGCTGGTGAGTTTCCACCATAATGCGTCTAGGGCGTAATTCATGCTTATCCGAATATCAGTCATGCCGTCTGAAAGGCTGGAAATGTTTTCAGACGGCCTTAATCAGTCTTTTTTATGGATACGGTGGCTGACGGTATTGAAAAAACCGCGCAGGATATCGATGTCTTCGGTTTGCGTGTTGGCGCGTCCGAACAGGCTCTGCATACGGCGCATCAGGCGCTCGCCGTTGCGGCGGTTGAAAAAGCCGATGTCGTTCATCACGCTTTCCATGTGGGCGACCATGCCTTTGATTTGCTCGTGGGTCGCGGCGTGGTCTTCCTGTTGCAGATGGGTCATGGGCGAATCGGTTTGGCTGAAGATTTCGTAGCACACAACCTGTACGGCTTGGGCAAGGTTGAGCGAGAAATAGTCGGGATTGCCGTTGATGGTCATCAGTCGGTTGCAGGCTTGGACTTCTTCGATGCTCAAGCCGAAAGTCTCGTTGCCGAAGACCAGCGCCACTTTCTCGCCGCGGTTGGCGGCCTGCAGTAATTCGGGCACCAAATCGCGCGGCGTTTGCAACGGCGCAGTAATTTCGCGGCGGCGGCTGGTCAGGGCGCAGGCGATGGTGGTGTCGGCAAGGGCTTCGTCCAAAGAGGCGGCAATGGTGGCATTTTCCAAAACGTCTGCCGCGCCGGAAGCGAGGATGAAACTTTCTTCCGGTAATTTAAACGATTGCGGATGCTCTGGATCGAACACGGGTGGATTCTCCGTCATCGGCGTTGCCATCAGATTGGGGGCGACGATGGTCAGTTTGTGCAGGCCCATCGTTTTCATGGCGCGGGCGGAGGAACCGATATTGGCGGGATGGCTGGTGCGCGTGAGGATGATGTGGATGTTGTCCAGATAAGCGGGCAGGGCAGGTTTTTCGGAAGTCATGTTTTGTTTTCTGTTTGTACGGGAATCAGGTATAATGCGCCATCTTTTTGTTTTCAGACGGCCTTTTTCCATGCCGTCTGAAATGTTCTTTAACAGCATCGGAAACGATTAACAGCCTCTTGTGTGCCTTGTTCGGCGCATTAGGGCGTATTTTACCTGAATTAGGAAGAAAACCATGAATCCGTTTTTAAATACCGCTTTCAAAGCCGCCCGTAAAGCAGGGCAAATGATGATTCGCGCCGCCGGCAATCTGGATGCCGTCAAAGTAGACAGCAAAGCATTCAACGACTTCGTTTCCGATGTTGACCGCAGTTCCGAGATGATTTTGGTGGAAGCGCTCAAAGAAGCCTATCCTCACCACAAAATCACTTGCGAAGAAGGCGGCTCCCACGGTAAAGCCACTGCCGAGTACGAATGGATTATCGATCCGCTCGACGGCACAACCAACTTCCTCCACGGCCATCCTCAATACGCTATCTCTATGGCACTCCTGCACAAAGGCGTGTTGCAAGAAGCTTTGGTGTACGCACCTGAGCGCAACGACGTATACATGGCTTCCCGCGGCAAAGGTGCGTTGCTCAATGACCGCCGCATCCGCGTTTCCAACCGCATCGAATTGAACCGCTGCCTGATCGGTACCGGCTTCCCTGTTGTTGATCAAAGCATGATGGACAAGTATCTGGCGATTTTGAAAGATTTCTTGGCAAAAACCGCCGGCGGCCGTCGTGAAGGCGCGGCTTCTTTGGATTTGTGTGCCGTTGCGGCCGGCCGTTTGGACGGTTTCTTTGAGTTCAACCTCAAACCTTGGGATATTGCCGCCGGTGCATTGATTGTCCAAGAGGCAGGCGGTATCGTTACCGATATGTCCGGCAATGAGGGCTGGTTGGAAAGCGGCGACATCGTTGCGGCCAATCCTAAAGTATTGGCGCAAATGTTGAAAATTATTGCTGATCATCAATAAGCATTTGTAGGGAACGGTCTGTATTTCTCGTGGCAGGCCATGTTCTCAATAATCGGTAAAAGGCCGTCTGAAACCTGAAATAAGGTTTCAGACGGCCTTTTGTTTTGTTGTTAACGGATTCGGATAAAAGTTGAAAATATGGCTTTTAGAGGAGGCGTTTTTTAATTTTGTCTGTATTTTCTATTGCTTCGCAGTTATGATGTAGATACGTTTGGCTGAAATAATGCCGCGTGCAATCATAAAAATAGAAAGCAGAGGAGAATAATGAAACGAGATTTTGAAGCAGTAAAACGCATTGTTATTAAGATTGGAACCAGTTCTTTGGTGTTGCCAAACGGCAAAATCAATTTGGCAAAAATCGACCAACTGGCCTTTGTCATTTCCAGCTTGGTCAGTAAGGACAAAGAAATTGTGCTGGTGTCTTCCGGCGCGATGGGCTTCGGGCTGAATGTCCTCAATATGGAAAAACGTCCGGCAGAAATGGCGCAGCAGCAGGCTGTTTCCAGCGTCGGCCAAGTGGCCATGATGAGCCTTTACTCGCAGATTTTTTCCCATTATCGGATGACGGTATCGCAAATCCTGCTGACGCGTGATGTGGTCGAATATCCGGAAAGTTTGGCAAACGTTACCAATGCTTTTGAATCCCTGCTTTCCATCGGCGTCATCCCTATTGTCAATGAGAACGACGCGGTCAGCGTGGACGAGATGGACCATGCCACCAAGTTTGGTGATAACGATCGCCTGTCGGCAGTCGTAGCGAAAATCGTTAAAGCCGATTTGCTGATTATGTTGTCCGACATTGACGGTTTGTTTGATAAAAATCCGGCTGTTCACGCCGATGCCAAGCTGCGCAGCCATGTTGCCGATATTACCGAGGAAATTATTGCTTCTGCCGGCGGATCGGGCAGTAAATTTGGTACGGGCGGCATGCTCAGTAAGATTAAGAGCGCGCAGATGATGTTTGAACATCACAGCCAGATGGTGTTGATGAACAGCGCCAATCCGCGCGATATCCTTCAGGTTTTAGATGGCGCGCCTATCGGAACGTGGTTTGCACAAGAGAAATAGGGAGTTTTGATGAGCTATATCGAACAGTTGGGCAAGAATGCTCAAAAAGCCAGTAAAACGTTGATCAGCTTGGGAAGCGTAGAAAAAAACAATTTGCTGCGTCAGGTCGCAACGGCGTTGGTTGAACAGGCTGAGATGATTTTGGCGGGAAATGCCCGCGATTTGGCCGCTGCAAAAGAAAACGGCATTTCGGACATTATGCTCGACAGGCTGCGCTTGAATCACGAACGCATCAAAGGCATTGCGGAAGGCGTTGGGCAGGTTGCCGATTTACAGGACCCGATTGGGCAGGTTGTCCGCGGTTATACCAATCTGGACGGTTTGAAGATTGTTCAAAAACGTGTGCCTTTAGGCGTGGTTGCCATGATTTTTGAAAGTCGCCCGAATGTTTCTGTCGATGCGTTTTCTCTGGCCTTTAAAACCGGCAATGCCATTATTTTGCGCGGCGGCCGTGATGCCATCTATTCCAATACTGCATTGATTGCCGTCATTAGGCAGACTTTGGTAAAAGCGGGAATGGATGCCGATGTGGTGCAACTGGTTGAAGATACCAGTCATGCCGCTGCCGAGGAATTGATGCAGGCGGTTGATTATATTGATGTGCTGATTCCGCGCGGCGGCGCGCGCTTGATTCAGACGGTGAAAGAGAAATCGAAAGTTCCTGTCATTGAAACAGGAGTCGGTAATTGCCATATTTATGTGGATGACAGTGCCGATTTGGAGATGGCGGTCGATATCGTTGTGAACGCCAAAACGCAGCGTCCGAGCGTGTGTAATGCCGCGGAGTCTTTGGTTGTTCATGAAAAGATAGCGGAAGTGTTTTTGCCCAAACTGGAAGAAGCCGTTGCCAAAGTGCATCCGGTCGAATTTAGAACCGATCAGGAAGCATTGCGTATGTTTAAAAATGCTGTTTTGGCAACCGAGGAAGATTACAGTACCGAGTTTCTTGACTATATTATGTCGGTTAAGACAGTGAAATCAGTGGAAGAAGCCGTCGATTGGATTAACGGCCATACGACGCATCATTCGGAAGCGATTGTGACCCAAAGCATTGCCCATGCCGAGTTTTTCCAAGAAAGCATTGATGCGGCGGCGGTTTATGTCAATGCGTCCACTCGGTTCACCGACGGCTTTGTTTTCGGATTGGGCGCGGAAATCGGTATTTCCACCCAAAAAATGCACGCCCGCGGCCCGATGGGTTTGGAAGCGCTGACTTCGACCAAGTTCTACATCAACGGCAACGGTCAGATCCGACGTTGAGAAACGCCCCTCAACTTCATCAATTTGCGTATAATGGCGGGAAATTTGATTTTCCCCGAACAACCGATTTAGTAAAAGGAACACACCATGTCCTCTATCCACGATCAAATCAAAGAAGTCGTAACTACCCACCGCGTCGTATTGTTCATGAAAGGCACGAAGCAATTCCCGCAATGCGGCTTCTCTTCCCGCGCCGTACAAATCCTGAATGCGGCAGGTTGCACCGACTATGTAACCGTCAACGTATTGGAAAACGATGCCGTACGCCAAGGCATTAAAGAATACAGCGATTGGCCGACCATTCCTCAACTGTATGTTAACGGCGAATTTGTCGGCGGCTCCGACATTTTGATGGAAATGTACGAAGCCGGCGAACTGCAAGAATTGCTGAAAGCTTAATTATCCACAATATTCCGTAATGTAAAATTGTTGACAAAGGCCGTCTGAAACCCTGATTCAGACGGCCTTTCGCATGAATATGCACTTTGCGCGCCATGCGAAAAAAAGTATAATCCCCCTCCATCAACGCAATTCGGAAAATCAACATGAACGTTACCGTTATCAACCACCCTTTAGTCCGCCACAAACTCACGCTGATGCGTGAAGCGGATTGCAGCACTTACAAATTCCGTACGCTTACCACCGAGTTGGCACGTCTGATGGCATATGAGGCCAGCCGTGACTTTGAAATTGAAAAATACATTATTGACGGCTGGTGCGGCTCTATTGAAGGCGACCGTATCAAAGGTAAAACCTTGACCGTTGTCCCTATTTTGCGTGCAGGCTTGGGTATGCTCGACGGCGTACTCGACCTGATTCCTACCGCTAAAATCAGCGTTGTCGGCTTGCAGCGCGATGAAGAAACGCTGAAACCGGTTTCTTACTTTGAGAAATTCGTTGACAGCATGGCCGAGCGTCCCGCGCTGATTATCGACCCAATGTTGGCGACCGGCGGCTCTATGGTTGCGACCATCGACTTGCTGAAAGCCAAAGGTTGCAGCAATATCAAAGCATTGGTATTGGTTGCCGCTCCGGAAGGCGTGAAAGCCGTCAATGACGCGCATCCTGATGTAACCATCTACACTGCCGCGCTCGACAGTCACTTGAACGAACACGGCTACATCATCCCAGGCTTGGGCGATGCCGGCGATAAGATTTTCGGTACACGTTAATTGAAATGTTTAAGGCCGTCTGAAAAGTGTCAAACATCAACTTTCAGACGGCCTTGTTATATGGTTTGCTTTAAAACCCACATCAGAAAGGACAATCATGAGCTTCCAAGATAATCTGGCCACCATGCCTGCCATCGACCATTTGAGCGGCTTGGATATTCTCGATAAAGAGGACAATGTGGTTCATCACATTCCCAATGCGCCCGGCAAACAAGGCTCGCTCAAACTTTACCATGCTTTGGCGCAAGAGTTTGACGGCAAGCTGGATGCAGCGGCGGCAGAACGCGGCTTGGCATGGTTTGCCGAGCATGTTGCCGATGCCGAAGCCAATCCGGGCAAACATCCGAATATTGATTTGCTGTTTAAAGTAAAAGCTGAAAATATCAGCCTGACTTTGAAACCATTGGCTGCTTAATGAATACAAAAAAGGCCGTCTGAAAACAATTTTCAGACGGCCTTTTTATATGCTTAAAGCCTTAAGCGATAGAGGCTTCAACGAATGCAGTCAGTTGGCCTTTAGCCAATGCGCCGACTTTAGTTGCAACGTTTTTGCCGTTTTTGAACACCATCAGGGTAGGGATGCCGCGAACGCCGAATTTGGCAGGAGTGACTTCATTTTCGTCGATATTGATTTTAACGACTTTCAGACGGCCTTGGAATTCGGAGGCAATGTCGTCCAAGATTGGGGCGATCATTCTGCAAGGGCCGCACCATGGTGCCCAGAAGTCCAGCAATACAGGTACGTCGGATTTCAAAACGTCTTGTTCGAAGCTGGCATCGCTGGCGTGGATAATCAATTCGCTGCTCATGTTTGTTTCCTTTTGAATGGGGATCGATAAATACGTTATTCAGAATAGTGGCAGACAGGGAAAATTTCAAGTGCCGCCACTCGGTAATAGTTTTTTTGAAATGCGCCTATCGTAATCCTTAAAGATTCAGACGGCCTCTTGAACCATGTGGCCGGAGTGGGCAATCAAATGGCGCGTGTAGTCGCTGCTTGGATTGGCAAATACGTTTTCACATTCGCCTTCTTCAACGATTTTGCCGTCTTTCAACACCATCACACGGTGGGAAATGGCGCGGATGACGGCGAGGTCGTGGCTGATGATGATGAAGGCGAGGCCGTATTCTTTTTGCAGGCCGCTGAGCAATTCAAGGATTTGTTGTTGCCATTGGACATCGAGCGCGCTGGTTGGTTCATCTAATACGAGGATTTTTGGACGGACAATGATGGCGCGGGCGATGGCGAGGCGTTGGCGCTGGCCGCCGGAGAATGCGTGCGGATAGCGTTCGAGGGCGTCTTCGGGCAGGCCGACTTGTTTCAGGACTTCTTCGACGCGGCGGCGCATTTCTTCGCGCGGCATACTAGGCTCGTGAACGCGCAAGGCTTCGGAAACGGTATCGAAGACATTCATGCGCGGATTGAATGCGCCGAACGGGTCTTGGAACACCATTTGGATTTCGCGTCTCAATTCGCGTTTCCATGGCTCGCCGTTGACAATCAGGCTGCCTTCGGAGTCGATAAGGTGCATAACGGCTTTGGCCAGTGTGGTTTTGCCGCTGCCGCTTTCGCCGATGATACCCAATGTTTCGCCAGATTTGAGGTCGAAAGAAATGGGGTTGAGGATGGTTTTGTCGCGTTTTTTAAACCAACCGTCCGATTCTTTGACGGAAAAGGCGACGTGTTCGGCCTTAAGGACGGTGGCAGGATTTTTAGGCAATGGGGCCACTCGGCGCGTTGTGCCGGCGTTGAGTAGCATTTTGGTGTATTCGTGCTGCGGATTGGTAAAGACTTCGGTTGCTTTGCCGGTTTCGAGAATGCGGCCGTCACGCATAACGGCGACATCGTCGGCAAAACGGCGCACAAGGTTTAAGTCGTGCGTAATGTAGAGCATGGTCATGCCGTGTTCTTCCTGCAGGCGTGAGAGCAGGTCGAGGATTTGGGCTTGAACGGCAACATCCAAAGCCGTGGTCGGTTCGTCGGCAATCAGAAGCTTAGGCTGGGCTGATACGGCCATGGCAATCATGGCGCGTTGGCGTTGGCCACCGGAAAGTTGGAAAGGATAGGCCTGGGCTTTTTGCTCGGGCTGGTGGATGCCGGTTTCGTCCAGGAGTTCGATAGCGCGCGCCCATGCCTGTTTTTTATCCAAACCCAAATGCAGGGACAGGACTTCGGCGATTTGTTCGCCGACGCGCATGACAGGGTTGAGGGCGGTCATGGGTTCTTGAAACACCATGCCGATTTCGCGGCCGCGCAGTTTTTGCAGGGCGCGTTCGGGCTGGGTCAGCAGATCGGTTCCGCAATATTTCAGACGGCCTTCAAAGGTAACCATCGGATTCAGGCGCATGATGCCTTGCGACAATACGGTTTTGCCGCTGCCGCTCTCGCCGACCAATGCCAGTTTGCGGCCGGGTTGTAAGGTCAGGTTGATATCGTGCAGGACTTGCTTGCTCGGAAAGGAGCCGTTTAGGTTTTCGATTTCGAGTATAGGTGTCGTCATGGTCGTGGCCGTCTGAAAAGTTTGTTGATGACAGGTTTTCAGACGGCCTGCATGAATCAAGAGGCCGTCTGAAACAGCGGTTTAGTCTTGAAACTGTTCTTTGAGTTTGCGTTTTAACACTTTGCCGGTCGCATTGCGCGGCAGCTCGTCTTGGAAGATGATTTGTTTGGGGATTTTAAAGTTTGCCAACAGGCCGCGCAGGTGGCTGCGGACTTCGGCTTCTTCCAGTTTCATGCCTTCTTTGAGTTGGATAAAGGCAATGATTTCTTCATCGGCGTATTGGTCTTTCACGCCGATTACGGCAGCGGCTTCCACGGCTTCGAGTTTGTAGATGGCTTCTTCGATTTCGCGCGGATAGACGTTTTGGCCTTTGGAGATAATCAGGTCTTTTTTGCGGTCGACGATGAAGATAAAGCCGTCTTCGTCTATGGTGACGAAGTCGCCGGTTTTCAGCCAA
This sequence comes from Neisseria subflava, assembly GCF_003044645.1. GTDB lineage: Bacteria > Pseudomonadota > Gammaproteobacteria > Burkholderiales > Neisseriaceae > Neisseria > Neisseria subflava_B. The sequence continues at coordinate 337,210 of NZ_POXL01000001.1, read as the reverse complement.
CCGTTGACGATGGTTTCATCTGTGGCGTCAGGCATATTGAGGTAGCCTTGCATTACTGAGCCGCCTTTGATGATGAGTTCGCCCACTTCGCCGCGTGGCACTTCGATTAATTCGTCATCGACGGCTTTCACGGTCAAGCCGGGCAGGGCGACGCCGACGCTGGCGGTTTTTTGGCGCTCAGGCGTATTGACGGCCACAACGGGCGAGCATTCGCTCAAGCCGTAGCCTTCCAACAATTTGGCGCGCGGGAATTTGGCTTTGAAGTCGTCAATGGTTTGTCCGGCTAAAGGCGCCCCGCCGCTGATAAACAGACGGACGCGGTTGAACCATCTGAAATACCAAGGAATTTTGGCTTTGCTCATGGCAGTGTAAATAGCCGGTACGCCGAGGAAAATGGTAGCGCGTTTGAGCAAAACCTGTTTCAACACGTTGGAGAACGGGAAGACGGACTTGACCAAAATAATCGAGCAGGCTTGAGATATCGGCAGCAAAACCATGGCGGTCAGCGTAAAGCTGTGGAACATGGGCAAGAAGACGACGAAGCGGTCTTTTTGCGAAATTTGGAAAATTTGTTCGATGCCTGAAAGGTTGGAAAACAGGTTGCTGTAACTGATTAATGCGCCTTTTGGGTGGCCGGTTGTACCGGAGGTATAGATAATGTGCGCCAAATCGTTGACAGACGGCTGACGGCTCAGATTCGGTTTGCCGGGGAATGTACGCGCGGCATCGAAATAGCTGTCATCGCCACTGGCGGCGTTGGTTTCGCCAATCCAGATGATTTTATTGACTTTGGTTTTGGCTTTAATGTTTTTGAGTTCTTTGGCCAACGGCGCGGAGGCGAACATAAAGCGTGCGCCGCAGTCATTGAGGATGTAGGAAAATTCTTCGCTTTTCAAAAAGACGTTGAGTGGGACGGCTACCGCGCCGATAGAGGTAATGGCGAAATAGGCGGCAATAAATTCGGGAGAGTTGGAAACGACAAGGGCGACTCTGTCGCCATATTGTACGCCTTGGTGTTGCAGATAGGCGGCGACGGTTTCTACTTCGCGTTTGAGGGAGGAATAGCTGATTTTTTCTTTATCGTTGAAAATGACCGTGCCTTTACCGTTTTTTTGGCAGGCTGCAGTCAGCATAGCGTAAAAATTAGGGTGGGTGTGCATTTCGGAGTTTGTGTCCATATTGTGTCGATTGATGTACGGTTTCGATGAACCGTTTATTTCGAAGGATAGGTTTTACATCCTATCGGTAAAATAAGCAAGAGGCCGTCTGAAAATACTTTCAGACGGCCTTGAGCTTTGCTGGGCTTAGGAAAGCAATATTTTGAATTTAAACTTATTTATTGTGTTGATGGGAATATTCCCATTCTTCAAAGTCTGCCGTTCGGAAGATAGCGCAAGCCGATTGCGTTTCTGTCTCAAGCCATTTCGAGTTTACCGTTGAGTTTGAGGCAGAATCCTGATGACGGATTGGCAGAGCCAATGTTTAGAGACTTTGAGACCTAGCCATTGTTCAGACGGCCATCGGGTACTTTCTTAAACAGGCGATAGAAATTGTCGCTGGTATTTTGTGCCAATGTTTCCAAGCTCTCGCCGCGTATATTGGCTAAGAACTCGGCTGTATAGCGGACGTAGGACGGTTCGTTTTGTTTGCCGCGTTTGGGAACCGGCGCGAGGAAGGGGGCATCGGTTTCTACCAAGATTCTATCGGCAGGGACGTATTTGGCGGCTTCCTGTATCAGCGGTGCGTTTTTAAACGTCACAATGCCGGAGAAGGAGATGTACATGCCTAAATCCAAAGCGGCTTTGGCAAAGGCGACGTCTTCAGAGAAGCAGTGAATCACGCCGGAGTTGGTGTGGCACTCTTTCAAAATCCGCAATGTGTCTTCGGCCGCATCGCGCGTGTGGACGATAACGGGCAGGCCGCTTTCGTTGGCTGCTTGGATATGGTCGGCAAAGCGTTGATGTTGCCATGACAAATCGCCTTTGCACCAGTAATAGTCCAAACCGGTTTCACCGATACCGACGATTTTGGGATGTTTAGCCGCTTCTACCATTTCGGCAATGGTAAATTCTTCTGCTTCTTGGCTGTCGGGATGTATGCCGATGGTGCAGTAAATGTGGTCGTTTGCCTGAGCAATGTCGAAGACTTCGGCAAAACTTTGTTTGCTGACGCTGATGGCAAGCGCCTGCTTGACGCTTTGCGCTTCCATATTGGCAAAGACTTCGGGCAGGCGGTCTTTTAAGCCGTCAAAGTTGAGATGGCAATGTGAATCGATTAAATACATGGTATTACAGGGTAAAAGTAGTGCGGTCGCTGCGCAGGCGCGGGCCAAGCTCGGCTTCGATCAGGTTTTTTGCCTGCAGGCAGCTTTCGTGTTCGGAGAATGCAAGGCCTACGCCTTTGGGACGGTGGGCTGAAGTGCGCGCCGGATTGATCCAAACGACTTTGGTTGGCAGGAAGCGTTTGGGGTAGTCGGCGATTTCTACGGCCAAGAGGATGTCTTCGCCTAGGGAAAATACGTCATCGGTCGGTACGAACAGGCCGCCGTGTTCTAAAAACGGCATATAGCAGTTGTACAGTAGATTGGGGTCTTTGAGTTGCAAGGCCAACATCTTCGCCGGAATGTCTTTTTTATTCATCATTTATTACCTATTAGGGTTTGTTTTGCCAAAAATCCAAATATTCGATAAGCAGATACTCAAGCTGCATTTTAACACTCAAGGTATGGTATCCGTAAGGGTTGAGCGTGTTCAGACGTCCAAATAGGGCAAACAGCCTGCGTGAATCGGTTTTAGAGGCCGTCTGAAGCAGGGCCTGGGCATGGTGCGGATAATAAAGCGGCGCCATGCTTTGTTGTGCCAAGCCGACATCCATCAGCCACTTTTGCAGCCAGTCGATGAAAACGGCCAGCGGTTGTTTTTGTTTGTCGAACGCGGCGGCATAGTCGAGTATGGCCAACAGGCGCGGGGCAGCCAGCAGCGTCAGCAACTCTTCGCGCAGTGTGTCCAATTCGGGAGTCGGCGTGAATAAAGGAGCGCCGCTGTGAAACGCCAACAAAGCTTCGGCATTTTCCACGCCCTGTTGGCGCAGATATGCCGCAGCCTGCTCATGGGTAGGCGAGGGCAGTACCATCTGGCGGCAACGGCTTTTAATGGTGGGCAGGAGTTTGTCGCGAGCGTGGGTAACGAGCAGGAAAACGACGTGTTGCGGCGGCTCTTCCAAAGCTTTTAACAAACCGTTTGCCGCCTGTGTGTTCATGCTTTCCGCCGGATGCACCAATACCACGCGCAGGCCGCCGCGGACAGCGGTTAGGTAAATGTTTTCCACAATATCGCGCACGGCATCGATTTTGATTTGCAGAAGTTTGCGTCCCGTTGCCTCGCCTTCGGGAATTTCCGGCGTGAGTTCGTAAAAGTCGGGATGCGTGTTTTGGCTGAACAAATGGCACGAAGCACACTCGCCGCAGGGTTCATGGCCGGACTTGGGCGATTCGCACAGCAATGCCTGCGCGACAAAGCGGGCAAACTCGGTTTTGCCGGTATTTTCTTTGCCGGTAAACAGCCAAGCGTTAGGTCGGTTTTGCCAATGGGCGGCGAGCTGTTGCCATTGGGTTTCATGCCATGGATAAATCATATTGTTTGGGAACTATTAGGTAGGTGGTTATTATACTCTCAGGCCGTCTGAAAAAGGTTTCAGACGGCCTTTAATAAACTGCCTAAAAATTAATCAAATATCGTTTTTCTTTGAAGTATCAATGATTAAGCTGATTTATTCACAGCCTTTGCACACGCTTGTTTGGGGAAAATGTGCATTTTGTTTGGCGGTAAAGTTGTGCTTAAAATTTAGGCAGTCCTGTTTTTTAATGTTAAATCAGACAGTAATCTGATTTATGCACAGGCTGTCCACGCGATTGAACAGTGAAAATGTGCATGGTGGGGATACATTTCAGACAGCCTTATTTGCTGATTTTCAATAAAGCGGTCAAATCCCCGATAAATTTTGGTTCCCGTTTGATGAGGTAAACAATCAACGGAAAATTACCCACGGCAACAATCAAATACAGCAGCGTGATGCTGTTGAACAACATCAGCAAAACCGCGCTCAAAATGGCAGCCGACACCATAAACACGCCGTTGATGATGTTGTTGGCAGCAACAGCATGGGCGCGGAAGGTTTCGCTGCTGGCAGTTTGCAGCCAAGTGTAGAGCGGTACGGAGAAGAAACCGCCGAAAAAGCCGATGGCCGACATCACGAGCATAATCGGATACGCCTTTGCTTGCGATAAAAACCAAATAATGCCGTTTAATTCGGTAAAGCGTTGGCCTTGGGTCAGCCACACCAGCAATAATCCACAGACCGTCAGCCCCAGAGTGCCGATGGTAACCAAGCCCAAAATCAGGCGCTCATGGCTGAGTTTGGCGCATAACACCGAGCCGATGGCGATACCGATGGAGAACAGCGCCAACATCAAGTTGAACACATTATCGTTGCCGCCCAAATGGATTTGCGTGAACGTCGGTAGTTGGGTGGTATAAACCGAGCCGATAAACCAAAACCATGAAATACCGATGATGGACGTGAATACGGGACGATTGGCCGCCGCTTCACGAATCAGTGAATTCGTGCCTTTGATGATGTTCCATTCGATTTTTGTGTCCGGCATTTTAGCGGGTACAGACGGCATAAACAGGCTGGTCATCGTGCCGCCGATAGCGACCAATAACACCAAACCACCAACAATATACGGCGGAACGCCAGCGACTGCGGTGCCCAAAATTTGGCCGAGCAAAATGGCGATAAACGTACCCGATTCAATCAGGCTGTTGCCCATAATCAGCTCTTTGTCGTTGAGGTAATCGGGCAAAATGGCATATTTCAGCGGGCCGAATAAGGTCGATTGCGTACCCATACAAAACAGGCAGATTAAAAGCAAAGGCGCGGATTGGATGTAGAAGCCATACGCCGCCACTGCCATGATGATGATTTCCAACAGCTTGATCCAGCGCGCCAAAACTGCTTTATCAAATTTGTTGCTCAGCTGTCCTGACAGCGCGGAAAACAGGAAGTAGGGCAGGATAAACAGCATCGCACCCAAGTTCAGCATTTGGCTGGGTGGCAGAAAGTCGTTTTTACCCAAACCGTAAAAACTGATCATCACGAATAATGTGGTTTTGAACATATTATCGTTCAATGCGCCCAAAAACTGCGTCCCAAAGAGCGGCGCGAAACGGCGGGTCGTGTGGAAATTCAGATTGTCTTTTTTAAGGCTCATCGTTTGGATTCTTTGTCTTCGTCTTTTTCGATCAGTTTTTCAGTGGAGTCGTCGTCCATCAAAATGCGGTGCGCAGGTCCTTCAAGGTCGTCAAACTGTCCGTTTTTACCCGACCACCAGAAAAACCAACCGATGATAAAGGCCAAAATAATGCTGATGGGGACAAGGATAAACATACTTTCCATTACATTGCTCCGGTCAAATCGGTCAGGATAAAGGTTTTACCGCTGATGGTCAGGTATTCGTTGCGCAACGCACCAATATTTTTATCGTCAAAAAACAATTCGATACGGTCTTTAACCACGCGCCAGTATTGTGGGATATCGGTTTGCTCGAAAGGCGACAATACCGCCGCTTCGGCTGCATCTTCGCTTTGCAGCTTGACTACAAAGCGTCCGCTTTGCGGCGGATTTTGCGATTCATCGTCTGCCAACATAATAAAAAATCCGGCATGTTCGCCGTCTTGAGTGTGGATACTGAAATAATGCATATTGGGAAATCTTCAAAACCACCGTCATTTTTTCAGACGGCCTAAAATAAAATTCCGTCCATTTTACATCAAATATTAAGTCAAGCAGCCGATTACATTTTTTGTTAGAATACGACGTTTACTTTGTTAATCTGTTCAGACCGCTACCCACTACGTCCCACAAGGGGTGCAACATAGCCGGAGCAGCAGTCAGGCCCCGACAAAAAATGCCGTCTGAAACCTCAAGGAGCATAAAATGACACAAAAATTAATCTTGGTTTTGAACTGCGGCAGCTCTTCCCTCAAAGGTGCCGTATTGGATAACGACAGCGGCGAAGTATTGTTGAGCTGCTTGGCAGAAAAACTCAATCTGCCTGATGCCTATATCACCTTTAAATTCAACGGTGAAAAACGCAAAGTCGATCTTTCTGCCAAACCTGACCATACCGGTGCCGTTGAAGCCCTGATGGAAGAACTGAAAGCGCATGATCTCGACAGCCGTATCGGCGCCATCGGCCACCGTGTCGTCAGCGGCGGCGAGTTGTACAGCGAATCCATCCTCGTTGATGACGAAGTTATCGCCGGCATCGAAAAATGTATTCCGCTCGCTCCGCTGCACAACCCTGCGCACCTCTTGGGTCTGCGCGCTGCACAAACCATTTTCAAAGGCCTGCCGAACGTTGTCGTATTCGACACCGCCTTCCACCAAACCATGCCGGAACATGCCTACACCTACGCTGTTCCACATGAATTGTATGAAAAATACGGCTTGCGTCGCTACGGCGCGCACGGTACCAGCTACCGCTACGTTTCTGATGAAACCGCCCGTTTCCTCGGTAAAGACAAAAAAGATTTGCGCATGGTTATTGCCCACCTGGGAAACGGCGCATCCATTACCGCCGTTGCCAACGGCCAATCTCAAGACACCAGCATGGGCCTGACTCCGCTGGAAGGTTTGGTAATGGGTACCCGCAGCGGCGATATCGACCCTGCCGTTTTCAGTTTCTTGGCTGAAAACGCCAACATGACCATTTCCCAAATTACCGAAATGCTGAACAAAAAATCCGGCCTGCTCGGTATCTCCGGTTTGTCCAACGACTGCCGTACCATCGAAGAAGAAGCTGCCAAAGGTCATCCGGGCGCCAAACTGGCTCTGGAAATGTTCATCTACCGCTTGGCTAAATACATCGGCAGCATGACAGTAGCGGCAGGCGGTTTGGACGCATTGGTCTTCACCGGCGGTATCGGCGAAAACTCCGACATCATCCGCGAACGCGTATTGGGATACTTGGGCTTCCTCGGTCTGCACATTGACCAAGAAGCCAACCTGAAAGCCCGCTTCGGCAATGCTGGTGTGATTACCACTGCCGACAGCAAAGCTGTTGCCGTTGTGATTCCTACCAACGAAGAATTGATGATTGCACACGATACTGCCCGTCTGAGCGGCCTGTAATCCGTCATTATTGAAGACCTGCCCGCAAGGGCAGGTTTTTTGTTGTGTATAGATGAAGAAAATTTTGAGAATATATTGAAAAAAGCCGGCAAACATTGCGTTTGCCGGCTTTTTAATCAGTGCAATATTAAGAATGCTGATGGATAGGTTTAGAACTTATAACTGATGGTAAACAGCAAAGTCCTGCCTCGTGCGTAGTTGTTCAAGACGGAGCGTGTCGTGCCGCCATATTTGCCATTACATAAACCATTGGCATCGCATTCGACTTCCTCATCATCTAAACCGCCTTTTCTTTCAAATACACTGAAATAGCGCTGGGTCGCGGCATCGTTTGCAGCATCCAAAGGATCGATATAGCGTTTATTGAACGCATTTTGAATGTCGAAACGAAGGATAAGGTTTTTCTTCGGTTCATAATTGGCATAGAAATCAAAAATCAGCGGCTGTCTGTTGATGCTTTCTGTTTTTTTGATCACCCTTCTGCCCATTTGGTGTGAAGAGTAGGTATTGGCGCCGGTTGTACCGTCAACAAATTCCTCCTCAGTCGTTGCCCGTGTACTTTTGCCGTAATAGCGCATAATGCCGCCGATGGTCAATTTATTGCCCAACCATCGGGACCCTAATTCAAACCGACCGTAATCTCGGGGCAGGCGGGAAATTTTGCTTAAGCCGTAACCTTGTTTGATTTGGTCTTCTTTAGAAGAGTTGCGGGGCGATTCGCTGGCATCGCTATAATTGGTCGGCTGGTTGGTTTTTTGATATGCGTAAGACAGGGTTGTAAAAAAGCGGCCGAAATCATAGTTCATTTCCACTTCCAAACCATTTTTATGGACAGGTTTGGCGTAGTTTCGATGCTGGATAGAGTATTGCAGGCCGGTACTGGTTACCCAGCTGGGTGCTTTATCCAAATCCCACCATTTGCCATAAACATTGTGGATATAGTTGTTGATCCTGCTGCGATAGGCGACCAGTTTGAAACCCAATACATCGTCCGGCTTGAAAATCCCTTTTTTGAAGGTATTGAAGCCTATTTGATAAGTATTGGCCTGTTCCGGTTTGAGGGCGGTATTGACGCCCGAGTCGCCGATTTGTGAAAAATACATTTCTTGAATATTCGGCATTCTATGCGTACGCGAATAGCTGATAAACGGCATAAAGTAGTCGTTGACATTGATATTTAATGCTACAGAATGGTTTACCGCATGCTTTTTACCGGATTTGGTATAGACCGGTTCGTAAAGGTCGCAGCTTGGCGTGCAATGCTGTTTATAAATTTCAGAATCTTCTCCAAATGCTTTTTTAAAGTCTTCTTGGGTATTGAAGTAGTCGGTATATTCGCCCTTGTAGCGGTAGTTGACCATATTGGCGCTGTAATTCAATTGATAAATGCCTTTTTTCAAGGAAGTATCAAAATAGAACGTATTGAATTTTTGCTGGCCTGAAGGTTGCAATATGGTTGATTTTTGAGGAAATATTCCTTTGTCGCCTTTGAAGCGGCCTAAAAAGCTGTACAGGCCGGCATCTTGATCCGGGCCGTCGTAAAACAGGCTAAGCTCTTCCGGAAAGCGGTTTTTACTGTATTGGTTTTTAAAGAAATTGAAACCGACAGTAGCTTTTAAATCTGTTTTTTGAGGAAGTTTGAAAGAAAAGCTGTTGTTGATATCCAAAAGATTGGCTGTATTTTTGGTTTCTAAATAATCAAGCAGTCCCCATCCTGAAAAACGTGAGTTTTTCGGATATTTTTGTTTTCCCAAATTATGGGCAGCCAACACGTTTAAATCGACATAATCGCCAATGTTTAAGTTGTAATTGGCTTGGTAGTTGCGGTTTTCTACTTTGCGGCTGCCGATACGGTTATTCATGGTACGAAGCTGAAGGTCCAGCTTGTTGTTGTCGTTTTCGTATTCCACTTTGACCAAATGGCTGTTTGAGCGTTGTTGCAGGCTGGTCGGGTCGATTGGAGTCAGATCCCATTGCGGTGCTAAATTCTCTTTCCAGCCTCTTTCCAAGTCATCGACATAATCTCTTTGTAAAACTTCAGGATCGTTATATTTTTTGGAGAAAGGGTAGTCCCAATAGCTTTTACCGACCGCATTGCGCTTGGAAAAGTCGCGAACCCAACGATTTTGCCCTTGGTCGAATTTTAATAAGTTGCGTTCAAAATATTCTTGTTTTTTACGGTCCAAATATTCTTCGCCAAAATTGCCGATACGCTGACCGCCGCCGCCTACTTTATAGTTTTGCTCGACATTACGGTGGCTGTAACCATATAACGCGCCAACGCGCGCACCGCTGTCAAACCATTTTTGTACCGCTCCGGTTGCCATAAAGTTGCTTTTGGTGCTGTTTGTGCCGGTCAATCCTTTGGTCAAGAGGCCGAAGGTATTGTTTCCGTGTACCACATCGTCTACCCGTAAAGTACGGAAATTAGCTGTACCAGATAAGGTATTGATGCCGTTGGCACCCGAGAAACTGCCTTTGGTTACATCGACGCCGGCAATAAAATTGGGATCCAGTGCCGTACCGAATTGCGAGGAGCTGCCGCTGCGTCCGGCATCGGCAGAAGTGGAATAGAAGGTTTGGGTTACGCCGTCAACCATCGTATTGACACGTCCCAAACCGCTATCGCCACGGATATTGACCGCCAATACCCCCGATCCCTTGTCTTGTTGGGTAAAAACGCCGGGCATGCTCCGAACGATGGTATCAATGTTTTCGCTGGATTGATAAACGCGTTCACGCGAACTTTTGGCTTGGCCTTCGGTAAAAACTTTTTTCTCTTTGGCAATGTGTTTGCCTTTGACTTGAATTTCATCAAGCTCTTGAGTTGAAAACTCTTCTTCTGCGTGTGCGATACTTGTTATAGCCAGTAAAGATAATGTTAGTAGATTTAATTTGAAATTCGGATTCATGATAGTTACCTCAGAAACGAAGCCGCTACTTTATAACATATTATTAAACTTTACAAATATTTTAATAATGGTTTTTATTTATTAAAAAATAAAGTAAAATTTTGTTTTAGAAGATAATCCACCCGCATATGATTCATCTGGCTGAAAAGATAAAGCAGGTCTGAATTTGAATTTGGGTTGGTCGAGAAAAGGGGAGATTTAATTGAATTTAAACAGCCGGAAGAAGAAAATTTGATTGCGCTATGTGAATTGAGCCGTCGGTTTCAAATGAAACCGGTAAAAAACATGAAATGCAAAATATAAAGTTAATATAGAAAGATTTGAAGTCAGTTGAAGAAAAGGCCGTCTGAAAATGATATTTCAGACGGCCTTTATTGTTTTAAGCCTTATTCCGGACCGCGGAATGTGTCGTGGCAGGATTTGCAGGTTGCACCGGTTTCGCCGTAAGCGGCTTTGATTTCTTCCAATTTGCCGGTTTGGGCAGCAGCGTTGAGTTTTTCAACCGCAGCAACGAATTTTTCTTCTTCGGCTTTGAATGTTGCTGTGTCTGTCCAGATGGCAGGTAGGGCACGGCCGTTGCCTTGAGGATCGGATTCAAACAGGGTGAACGGTTTTTTGCTGTTTTCGGCGAAGGTTGCGGCGGCTTGTTTGAATTTTTCTACGTCGTAAGGCTCTTCGTCTTTGACCATTTTGCCCATGCGGGTAAACTCGGGCATCATGGATTTGAACGCGGCCGTACGGTCTTCGGAAATTGGGCCTTTAGGCTGGGAAGGCGCGCCGCTGCCGCCGCAGGCGGAAAGCGTAAGCACCACTGTTGCCAAAGCAACAGGGAGAAAACGGGTTTTCATATGGAGTGTGTCCTATTGTAATGATATGATTATCGTTAAATTTAAAATCAGCCGGCCAACCACTCAGGCCGTCTGATGAGGCGTTATCATACCTTAAACCCAAGTCTGAAACGAGTACAGAAAGGAAACGATATGGCAATTTTGATTACCGGTGCATCGGCAGGATTCGGCGCGGCGATGTGCCGTACTTTTGTTGCGGCAGGCTATCATGTCATCGGCGCGGCAAGGCGTGAAGACAAATTGCAGCAGTTGGCAGAAGAATTGGGCGAGCAGTTTTACCCTTTGGAAATGGATGTTTCTCGTACGGAGTCGATTCAAAACGCTTTGAACAGTCTGCCCGAGCATTTAGCTGAAATTGATTGCCTTATCAACAATGCCGGTTTGGCTTTAGGTTTGGATTCTGCAGATAAAGCCGATTTTGGCGATTGGGAAACCATGATTCAAACCAATATCATCGGTCTGACTTTTTTGACCCGCCAGATTTTGCCGCAAATGGTAGCGCGCAAACAGGGCTATATCATCAATTTGGGTTCGATTGCCGGCAGTTATGCTTATTCCGGCAGTAATGTCTATGGCGCGACCAAGGCTTTTGTGCGCCAATTCAGTATGAACCTGCGCGCCGAATTGGCAGATAAAAACATCCGCATTACCAATATCGAACCGGGCTTATGTGGCGACACCGAGTTTTCCAACGTCCGTTTCAAAGGCGACGATCAGCGTGCGGCCGAGGTTTATGAGAATGTCGAGTTTATCCAGCCGCAAGATATTGCCGATACCGCTTTATGGCTCTATCAGCGTCCGGCGCGGATGAACGTCAATTCCATCGAAATCATGCCGGTTGCCCAGACCTTTGCAGGCATGAAAGTTTACCGCGATGAGCCTGCTCCGGTAAAGGAAGAAACGTTTGAAAAACAAAGCATGTCTTTGTTTGGAAAAATTAAATCTTGGTTTAAGTGATAGGCATCAGGCCGTCTGAACGTTTCAGACGGCCTCTTTGTTATCTGAAATTGAACAAACACGTTATAATGTAATTTTTTATTAACAAGGCCGTCTGAAAGGCTGTTTCAGTTATGAACGCAATCAAACAAAAAATCTTAGAACAAGCGCAGCGCGATGGCGTGCAGGTAACCGCATTGCGCGAGCAAGTGCTTGATATTGTTTTGAAACAAAGCGGCGTGATTAAAGCCTACAACGTTCTGTCGCAGATGCAGCAGCAAAGCGAGGGCGTGGTTGCGCCGCCGACGGCCTACCGCGCCCTTGATTTTTGGGCGGAGCAGGGCGTTTTGCACAAAGTGGCGGCGGTCAACGGCTATATTCTGTGCAGCCACGCGCAGCACGAGTGCAACGACCATTGCCATGACCACGAAGAAACAGAGGCGCACCACAGCGCGTTTATTTTGGTTTGCACCGAATGCGGTACGGCGGATGAGCAGACCTTGAGCCAAGAATGGGCGGCATTGCGTGCAGGCGTGGCCGAAACTGGTTTCTCATTAAAAGAAGAACATGTTGTTTTAACAGGAATTTGTAAAAAATGTCAGAAGTAAAAAAGACTAAAGTCCACCTGATTTCAGGCTTCCTCGGAACAGGCAAAACCACCGCCCTTAAAAGTCTGATGGCGCAAAAAGATCCGAATGAAAAATGGGTCATCATCGTCAACGAATTTGGCGAAATCGGCATTGACGGCGCCGTTTTGAGTGACAACGGCATTCCAGTAGCTGAAATCGCCGGCGGCTGTTTGTGCTGTACTGCCGGCGCGCAAATGGGTACGACCGTACAAAAGATGCTGCGCGATGCCCAACCCGACCGCTTGATGATTGAAGCCAGCGGCCTGGCGCACGCCGCCAGCGTTATCGACGAACTGAAAGCCAAACCGCTCGACAGTATGTTGGAAATCGGTGCAGTCTTTACCGTTGTCGATCCGCGTCAATTCATCAATCCCGATTACGCTCAACAAGCCTTGTATAAAGACCAAATCGGCATTTGCGACGTATTGGTTGCCAGCAAAACCGACTTGTGCACGCCGGAGCAACTGGCCGAATTTCATGATAAAGCGGCCAAGCTGTTCCCGCCCAAAGCCAAAGTGGTTGAAGTCCAAAATGCGCAACTCGACATCCAGTGGCTTGATATTCCCGTTGTCGAAAAATCGCGCTACCGTCTCAAAGCCCTGCCAGACAACACCATGGGCTTCCAGTCCCAAGGTTTCACTTTCCCTGCCGGACGTGATTTCGACGGCGAAAAGCTGACCGATTTCTTCAACGACCTGCCTAAATTTACAGACGGCCTCGTTCGTGCCAAAGGCGTGTTCCAAGTGCTCGGTACATGGGTATGGCTGAACTGGGTGGACGGTCAATGGGGCGCAAACCAAGTTTCATGGCGCCGTGACTCGCGCTTTGAGCTGATTGCCAAATCGTTTGACGCGGATTTGATTGAGAAGAAACTGCAGGAGGCCTTGGAGAAGTAAATCATCGGCCAAACGCTTATTAATCCGTTACTATATGCCGTCTGAAGTCAGCGGTTTCAGACGGCCTTCAAATCAAAAAATAGAGGAACACTTAACCATGTGGCGTTATATCTTTCAACGTTTGCTCCTTTTGATTCCCACGTTGTTGGGGATTTTGGCGATTACCTTCGCCGTGATTCAGTTTGTTCCCGGCGGCCCGGTGGAGCAGATGGTTCAGCAGCTGACTCAGGGTGCGGTTGGCGGTGAGACGGCGGGGCGCAGTATTCCCGGAACTCTGGCCAAAAACGGCAACCGTATCAGTGCGGAAGATTTGGCCGCGCTGAATGCTTTGTACGGTTTCGACAAGCCGCCTGTGACGCGTTTTGTGGATATGGTATGGAAATTTGCCCGTTTCGATTTGGGCGAGAGCTTTTTCCACCACCAAACCGTATTTGAGCTGGTAAAAGAGAAAATGCCGGTATCGATGAGTTTAGGTTTGTGGACATTCTTCCTAACTTATTTGATATGTATTCCGTTGGGTATTGCCAAGGCGGTCAGGGATGGCAGCCGATTCGATACGATTACGGGTATGATCATTTTAGTCGGCTATACCGTACCGCCGTTTGTCTTGGGTTTGGTGTTGCTGGTGTTGTTTGGCGGCGGCAGCTTTTTTGCCTGGTTCCCGCAGGGCGGCTTGGTGGGCGATGATTTCGATACGCTCTCTTGGGCAGGTAAAGTCAAAGATTATTTATGGCATATGGCCTTGCCGATTACCGCTTCGGTGGCAGGCAACTTGGCGGTGATGACCGTATTGACGAAAAACGTGTTCCTTGAAGAAATCCGCCGTCAATATGTTTATACCGCTCGAGCCAAGGGCTTGCCTGAGAAACAGATTTTGTGGAAACATATTTTCCGTAACGCCATGATTCCTCTGATTACCGGTTTTCCGGCCGCATTTATCGGCGCATTCTTTACCGGCAGCCTGTTGATTGAAACACTGTTCTCGCTGGATGGTTTGGGTTTGTTGTCTTACGAGGCCGTGATGAAACGCGATTATCCTGTCGTAATGGGTACGCTGTATGTGTTCACGCTGATGGGGTTGTTGGCTAAATTGGTGTCGGATATTTCTTATTCATGGGTCGATCCGCGTATTCACTTTGGCGGACAGAAATAAGGCCGTCTGAAAATATCTTCAACCCATTATTAAAGAATGTTTCGAACCATGAAAAAGAAAAAATCTACTTCAAACCCTACTTGGCAAGCCTTTAAGCAGCATAAGCGCGGTTGGTTGGCTTTGCGGATTTTGGCCGTTTTGTTTGTCGTCACTTTGCTTGCGCCTTTGTGGAGCAACGACAAACCTTTGTGGATACGCTATCAGGGCGAGTATTTCTTCCCCTTGGTAAACGAATACAACGAAACCGCATTTGGCGGCGATTTCGATACGCCTGCGGATTATTTGGATCCGCTTATCCGCCATAACATCACTTCAGACGGCAATTTTGCCCTTTACCTGCCCAATCCTTACGATGCCGATACCTTAAACGATTTTGATACGGCACCCGATCCGGCCAAACCGTCCGAACGGCATATCTTGGGAACGGACGACCGCGGCCGCGACCTGTTGGCGCGCTTGGTTTACGGTTTCCGCGATTCACTGCTGTTTGCCTTGGTGTTGACTGTGGTGACTACCGTAATCGGCGTGGTTGCAGGCGCGGTGCAGGGTTATTTCGGCGGCAAAACTGACCTTCTGATGCAGCGTTTTATCGAGGTTTGGGGAGGTATGCCGGAGCTGTACCTCTTGATTATCCTGTCTTCGTTCTTTAATCCGGGACTGCTGATTTTGCTGGTGTTGCTGTCGCTTTTCGGCTGGATGGGCTTGTCCGACTATGTTCGCGCCGAGTTTTTGAAAAACCGTCAGACCGATTACGTTTTAGCAGCGCGCGCGATGGGTGTGGGCAACCGTGAAATCATGTGGCGCCATATCCTGCCCAACAGCTTGACGCCGGTATTGGCTTTCCTGCCTTTCCGTATTTCCGGTGCCGTACTTGCCCTGACCAGTTTGGACTTCTTGGGCTTGGGCGTACCTGCCTCACAGGCAAGCTTGGGCGAGTTGCTGGCGCAAGGCAAAGATAATTTGGACGCGTGGTGGATTGGCTTGTCTGCTGTTGCTACGCTGACGGTGATGCTGCTTTTGCTGGTCATGATCGGCGAAGGTTTGCGTCAGGCATTTGACGTACGCGCACGCAGTTAATTGCTTTTCTAAAGCGTGAAGAGGGTGGGCGGAAAAGCTTATCCTGCATTCTTAGGGCCGTCTGAAAAGTTTCAGACGGCCTCATCCATTCGTTTGAATCATTAAAAACCATGAATCAAGAAATCACATTTCTTACTCTTTTTCTGCTCGGCTTTTTTGGCGGAACGCATTGCGTCGGTATGTGCGGCGGATTGAGCAGCGCATTTGCTTTGCAGCTGCCGCCACATTTAAACCGAATTGGGCTGATTGTATTGTTGAACTTGGGGCGCATCAGCAGCTATGTCGTCATCGGTCTGTTGGTCGGTTTGGTCGGTCAGGTCGGCATTTCCTTGGACGATACGCGCGCGGTTCAAAACGGTTTGTATATTGCCGCCAATGTTTTGCTGCTTTTGCTCGGTCTGTATCTTGCCGGTATTTCGACTGCCGCAACCAAAATCGAAGGCATCGGCAAACCGATATGGAAACGCCTGAATCCTTTGTTAAACAAATTGCTGCCGATTAAATCGGTGCCTGCCTGTTTCGGCGTGGGCGTGCTTTGGGGCTGGCTGCCTTGCGGTTTGGTGTACAGCGCGTCTTTGTATGCTTTGGGCAGCGGCAATGCCTTGCACGGCGGGCTGTATATGCTGGCGTTTGCATTGGGTACGTTGCCGAACCTGCTCGCGATGGGCATATTTGCAGCGCAGTTGAAAACCTTTCTGCAAAAACGCATGGTTCGTTTGTGTGCCGGACTGTTGGTGGCAGGATGGGCGATATGGCGCTTGGCTGTATTTGCGATGGGGCAAATCGGGTAAGGTAAAAAGGTTTTATTTAGTTTGTTGTTTTGCAATCAAAAAGGCCGTCTGAAAGATTTTCAGACGGCCTTTTCACAAGAAAGATTTAATGTATCAAATTCCAAGTCATCTTGGCTGCAATCAGCAGCAACATAATACCGAAGGCGATTTTGAGTTTTCGTGCGGGCAGCTTGTGCGCCGTTTTTACGCCGAGCGGAGCAAAGAGGATGGTGGCAACGCTCAATATGGCCACGGCAGGAAGATAGATAAAGCCTGCCGCGCCTTCAGGCAGGTTGGCAACATGTAAACCGTTGGCAAAATAGCCGATGGTGCCGGCAATCGCAATCGGCCATGCCAGACCTGAAGATGTGCCGATGGCGCGGTGTGCCGGAAAGTTGCAATACAGTAAAAATGGAACGGATAGCGAACCGCCGCCGATACCGACCCAACTCGAAGCCGCCCCAAAAAGCGTGCCGATGGCTGTCAGGCCGGGGAGGGCAGGCAGGGTGCGTGAAGGTGTGGGTCTGGAATCGCGTAGGGTTTTGAGTGCGATAAAGGCAAGAAATGCAATAAAGAAAACCTGCAAAGCCAGCGTCGGCATATATTTTGCCGTTACCGCGCCGAGGAGTACGCCGAGTATCATGCCCGGCGTCATTCGGCGGACGGTCGCCCAATCAATGGCGTGCTTTTTATGTTGGGCGTACATACTGGAGAAGGTGGTAAACACCATTACGGCAAAGGAAGTGCCGATGGCAAGATGCTGGGCATAGGGGTGGCTGCCTATGCCTTGCAGTTGCAACTCCCATAAGACAACGGGGACAATCAGCGTGCCGCCACCTACGCCGAACAGTCCGGCAATAAAGCCCGCCGCACTGCCGACGGCGAGCAGGGCAAAGATGATGTCCCAATACCACATTTCAGACGGCCTTGTCGTGTTTGTGTGATTTATGGCGTTTTTTAAACCAACGGATGACTGCCATCACATAACCGGACAGGCTGTAACCGAGGAAAAACAGGAAGAGGACGAGCGAAGGTTCCCAATTGATCAAAAGCAGAATCAATACGGCCAACACCATGCCCATAAACGGCACTTGGCGGCGGATGTTGATTTCTTTGAAGCTCCAAAACGGAATCTGCACAATCATGGAAATGCCGGCAAACAGGGTGATACCCAATGCCCACCAATGCACGTTGGGGAAGCGTTCGACGCTGTGGTTGACCCAAATCAGGCCGACAATCAACGCAGCGGCGGTCGGGCTGGGCACGCCGATAAACCAACGTTTATCAACTTTGCCGATAAGCGTGTTGAACAGCGCCAAACGCAGGGCGGCGCAGGCGCAGTAGATAAAGGCGACGGAATAACCGATTTTGCCAAACTGCCAAAGTTGCCATTTGTAGGCAATCAGGGCAGGCGCGACGCCGAAACTGACCATATCGGCGAGGCTGTCGAGCTGTTCGCCGAACGCGCTTTGGCTGTTGGTCAGCCGCGCTACGCGTCCGTCCATACCGTCGAGCAGCATGGAAAGGAAAACTGCAATCGCCGCTGTTTCATAACGTCCGTGCATAGACTGGGTAATGGCGAAGAAGGCGCAAAACAGTGCGGCGATGGTAAAGGAATTGGGCAGCAGGTAAATGCTGTTTTTGCGGATGGAGTTGCGTGGTGGAATCGGATTTTCTGTATTTTGTGAGTTGTCCATAATGTTTCCGTATATGCTGCGTGTGCAGATGAGGCATTATACCGCATTGGCAGGTTAAGGATTTTTAAAAGGCAGACATAGTTTCACTTCAATCGCATAAAGTTTCAGACTGCCTTTATTCCATCAGTCAAACAACTCGCCCTGCGCCTGCTCTTTGGTCACGCGTACGTCGGTTTCACCGTCGGCAAAAGTGATGTGCAGTTTCTGCCCTTGTTTCAACGTATCGGCATTGCGGATGACTTGTCCGCGTGTGTTTTTGACGACCGAAAAGCCGCGCTCCAGAATATGCTGCGGCGATACGGCTTCGAGCAATGCGGCTTGGGCGGTCAGGCTTTGACGGCGGTGGGTAAGCAGCTGGCGGAAGGAATGCGACAGGGCCGTCTGAAAACGGTCAATATTGTTTTTGTAAACGGAAACATCAGGACGGCAATGTTTCAGAGTTTGGGTTTGGCGTTCAAAACGGGCGGTGTGGGCGCGGAGGTTTTGCGTCATCGAGTAAGACAGCATTTGCGCCAGCTTGCTGATTGAAGCGCGCTGCTCGTCAAGTTTTTGGCGCGGATGACGGATTTGCCGTGCGAGCCAGTCGAGTTTTTGGCTGGCATCGAAATAGCGTTGTTCCAAAACGGTTTTCAGACGGTCTTGCGCTTGGGCGAGACGATGTAGCGATTCTTGGCGGTTGGGGCTGACTAATTCTGCTGCGCCGGTCGGCGTGGGCGCGCGTACGTCGGCGACGAAATCGGCAAGCGTGAAATCGGTTTCGTGACCTACGCCGCTGACGACCGGAATCGCGCAGGCTTCGATGGCGCGCACAACCGGTTCTTCATTAAACGCCCACAAGTCTTCAATGCTGCCGCCGCCGCGACAGACAATCAGCACGTCACATTCGGCGCGTTGCGAAGCGGTTTTAATCGCTTGAGCAATTTGCAACTCGCTGCCTGTGCCTTGTACGGGCGTCGGATAAACGATAACGGGGATTTCGGGTGCGCGGCGGTTTAAGGTGGTCACGACATCGCGCAAAGCTGCCGCCGCCAGGCTGGTGACGATGCCGATACATTGCGGACGGGCGGGCAGAGGTTTCTTGCGTTCCGCTGAAAACGCGCCTTCCGCCTGCAACTGCGCCTTCAATCGTTCATAGGCTTCGTAAAGCTGCCCCAAGCCTTTGAGCCGCACCTCGTTCACCGTAATCTGAAATTCACCCCGCGCTTCATAAATACTGATTTTTCCTGATACCTCGATATGGTCGCCTTCTTTCAAAGGCTTCGCCAAGCGCATGGTCGCACCCTTAAACATCGCGCAACGCACCTGAGCGCGGCTGTCTTTGAGCGAGAAGTAATAATGTCCGCTGGCGGCACGGGTCAGGTTGGATACTTCACCAGCAATCCACAAGCCTGCGAGATGGTCTTCCAGCAAAGCTTTGGCAAGGGCATTGAGTTCGGATACGGAAATGGAGGAGGGCGCGAAAAGTTCGGACATTGCGAAACAGGAAAAATTGGGGAAAGTTGAATTATAAGGGTTTTAGAGCGATTCGTTGTATTCGTTTTTATGAAACTTGTACCCTTTGTTTTAATATTATCAAAGCCACATGTTCAGACGGCCTTGCCTTGGCAGGCTTGTGTTATATTATCGTTTGATTTTCGCTTCAAAAGCCGTGCGTATGCCCAAACTCCACCAAATTATCGAACGTCATTGGCAATCCCCCAATCCGTTTTTGTCTTTGCTGCTCAAACCATTGTCTAAACTGTTTGCCCAAATTGCGGCGAAACGGCGCGATGATTTTGTTTCAGGCCGTCTGAAAAGCGAAAAATTGCCTGTGCCAGTGGTGGTGGTCGGTAATATCCATGCAGGCGGGACAGGGAAAACGCCGATAGTCGCCGCGCTGGTGTCGGGTTTGCAGGAAAAGGGCATTAAGGTCGGCATCATCAGCCGGGGTTACGGGCGCAAGAGCAAGGCGGTTCATGTATTGAATACAGCCAGCAATGCGGCAGATGCAGGCGACGAGCCTTTATTATTATTTCGTCAAACCGGTGCGCCGACGGCGGTAGGCAGCAACCGTACAGAAGCAGGCAGGGCATTGCTTGCGGCGCATCCGGAGCTTAAATTGATTGTGGCCGACGACGGTTTGCAACATTATGCCTTGCAACGCGATATGGAAATTGCCGTATTTCCTGCGGCAGATACAGGGCGTACCAATTTGGATTTACTGCCCAACGGCAGCTTGCGCGAACCTTTGTCTCGGTTGGCTTCCGTTGATGCGGTTGTCGTCAGCGGCGGAAAAGCAGATACGGCGTTTAGGCCGTCTGAAAATATGTTTGCCAGCCATATTGAAACAGGGCGGATTTACCGTTTGAACAGGCCGTCTGAAAAATTGGATTTGGAAGGCTTGGAAAATCAAACTGTCGCCGCCGTCGCCGGTATCGCCAAGCCGGAGCGTTTTTTCGATTCGCTGCGGAACATGGGCATTACCTTGAACCAAACCGTTGCCTTGCCTGATCACGCCGATATTACGACAGCGGATTTGCCGAATGCAGATGTGGTAATTATCACGGAAAAGGATGCAGTCAAATTTTCAGACGGCCACGGCCTGAATCATGTGTGGGTGTTGCCTGTTTGTGCGATAATTGAGCCGGACTTGGCGGCGTTTGTATCCGCGAATGTTTCAATCTAAATGCTTATAGATGTTTCACAGATGTTTTAAAGATGATCTTCAAACTACGCGATAGGAGTAAATCATGAAGTTAAAATATTTGTTGGTCGCTTGCGCAGCTTTATTTGTATCCACTCAAAGCCTGGCTGCTAAACCAAGTGATGAATCTGCAATGAAATGGTTGGAGATTCAAGACATAAGCAATAATTATAGCGAGAAGGTACAACGTTCTTTGGAGATGGTGAATAAAGAGGACAATGAGCGCTTGTTAGCGATGACGCCCAAAGCGCAAAAAGCGCAGATGAAGGCGGTCATCAGCCGTTATATGAAAAATATGCAAGACGATTTGAGTCGCCCTGAGTTGAAAAAACAATGGTTGGATGAAGAAAAGCGTGCCGTACAGAAAGTATTTACACAAGAAGAAGTCGATGTAACCAACCGTTTTTTCTCTTCGTCTCAGGGAAAAAATATTTTGAAAAAGATAAGAAATTCACAACAGCATGGTGGAAATCTTGAGGATATGCTGAGCCAATCGGATATAGAAAAGATGACTGAAGCATTTGGACATGGTGCCGGTAAGTCTGCGCTCGAAAAAGTCAAGCATTTCGATAAGCTGAGTGATGAGATTATCCACAAAACCATGAGTCAAAACTACCTCAATGCAAGCGATAAATATACGCCTGCTTTTGAGGAGCAAACACATGGTATTTTATGCAAAGGCAACAAGCATTTGCCGAAGTGTGCCAAATAATTTTCCGACTATCTGAAAATATTTATTTTTGTTGAAAGGTAGAAAAAGATGAAGCTGAAAACCTTATTATTGCCCTTCGCCGCGCTGGTATTGTGTGCCAATGCGTTTGCCGCTACACCTAGCGATGAGTCGCTGGAGCGTTGGTTGGATACGCAGATTTTTGACCAGGAATTAGAAAAAAATATGATTGACGGTTTCAATGTTGGATTTAAACCGTATGCAGATAAAGCCCTTGCCAAAGTACCAGAAGCGAAAAAAGAGCAAATGGCAAAAGCTATTGATCGTTATCGCGAAAATGTTTTGAGAGATTTGATCACGCCCGAAGTGAAACAGACTATCCGCAATAATTTATTAAAGAATGCCAAATTAACATACACTCAAGAAGAAGTTAACGGCATGATTGCCTTTAATAGTTCACCTGTCGGGAAGGCTGTTATTGTTAAGACTCCTCTTATGCTCAATCAAACGATGAACGAACTAATGACTTTTGGATTGGCATTAACAGAGAAAGCTGCACAGCGTCATATGCCCAAATTTGCGAAAGAGATGCAAGGTATCATGTGCGGCGGAAAAAAAACTGATGCAAGCTGTAATTAAGTCAAATAGGTTTGGAACAGCATAAAAAATAAATTATAGTCGTCTGAAAAATATTTCAGACGACCTCCAATTTATCAAACCCGAAAGTAACCCCATGGAAAAAAAATTCTTAGACATCCTTGTTTGTCCTGTTACCAAAGGCAAACTCGAATACCATCAAGACAAACAGGAATTGTGGAGCCGTCAGGCGAAGCTGGCTTATCCGATTAAAGACGGTATCCCTTATATGCTGGAAAACGAAGCACGAGCGTTGAGCGAAGAGGAACTGAAAGCATGACCGAATTTGTCGTATTGATTCCGGCGCGGTTGGATTCTTCACGTCTGCCGGGTAAGGCTTTGGCCGATATTCACGGTAAACCGATGGTTGTACGTGTTGCCGAACAAGCAGCAAAAAGCGAGGCTGCGCGTGTTGTCGTTGCCACCGACCATCCGGATATTCAGACGGCCTGTCAGGCGCACGGTGTCGAAGTGGTCATGACTTCCAATCAACACGAAAGCGGTACAACGCGCCTTGCCGAAGCGGCCAATACGCTGAAACTACCGCAGCATCTGATTGTCGTGAACGTACAAGGCGACGAACCTTTAATCGATCCCGAACTCATCAACCGTACGGCCGAAGTTTTGGTTGAAAACAATGTGCAAATGGCGACGGCCGCCCACGAATTGCACGATTTTGACGAGTTTATGAATCCCAACGTCGTCAAAGCCGTCCTCGATAAAAACCGCAACGCCATCTATTTCAGCCGCGCGCCGATTCCTTATCCGCGCGACGCCATGCGCGCCGAAAAACGCGAATTGCCTTCCGAAACAGCCGTTTTACGCCATATCGGCATTTATGCCTACCGCGCAGGCTTCCTGCAACGCTATTCCGAAATGGAAGTTTCTCCTTTGGAAACCATCGAATCGCTGGAACAATTGCGCGTCCTGTGGCACGGCTATCCGATTGCCGTTGAAATTGCTCGAGAAGCGCCAGCCGCCGGCGTGGATACGCAGGAAGATTTGGACAGGGTAAGGGCTGTGTTCGAGGCCGTCTGAAAGGAAAAAACATGAATGATTTACGCCATTTGAGCCGTGACGAACAAAAACTGCTTGCCGATGTCGCTTTGCTGGTCAAAGACGACGATCAAGAATTCAACTATGACATGCTGAAAATAGAAGCGCCGGAGCAGGCCAGCGGCGAGTTTTGGTTCCGCATGGCAGAAATGCTCAGCACTTTGCCGCCCAACCAGTCGTTGGACTTGCGTATGAACGGCGGACGCTTGACCGTTGCCGTATCGATTTTGTCGGTATTGCTGCAAGATAATCCGGATATTCCGCAGCTTTGGGCACAAAAAATCATTGCGCTCAACTATTTGGCTCATGGTCATCAAACCCGTGCAATCGGTTTGGCGCAGCAGCCTGACAAAGCGGCCGAAGCCAATGAGGAAGAATATTTGGCGAAAGCCTTATCGCAAAACTTGCTTTCCACTTTGAAAGACGCGATAGAGCGATTCCCGGAAGACTCATGGTTTATCGAAATGCACGACGATGCATGGAAGCATTTTGGCCCGAAAGAGGCCGTCTGAAGTTTTGAACGATAAACACAAGCCGTGTAAAATTATCTGAACATTAAATCCGTCAACCAAAAGGACTCATCATGAAAGTATTATTGTTGGGCGCACCAGGCGCCGGCAAAGGCACACAGGCTCAATTCATCACTGCTGCATTCGGCATTCCTCAAATTTCTACCGGCGACATGCTCCGTGCCGCCATCAAAGCAGGCACTCCGCTGGGTTTGGAAGCAAAAAAAATCATTGATGAAGGCGGTTTGGTACGCGACGACATCATCATCGGCATGGTTAAAGAGCGCATTGCCCAAGACGACTGCAAAAACGGTTTCCTGTTTGACGGTTTCCCACGCACATTGGCACAAGCCGAAGCCATGGTTGAAGCCGGTGTGGATTTGGATGCCGTGGTTGAAATCGATGTGCCTGACAGCGTGATTGTCGACCGCATGAGCGGTCGCCGCGTGCATTTGGCTTCCGGCCGTACTTACCACGTTACTTACAATCCGCCTAAAGTCGAAGGCAAAGACGACGTAACCGGCGAAGATTTGATTCAACGCGACGACGACAAAGAAGAAACCGTGAAAAAACGCCTTGCCGTTTACCACGAGCAAACCGAAGTTTTGGTTGATTTCTACAGCAAACTGGAAGGCGAACACGCGCCGAAATACATCAAAGTTGACGGCACCCAAGCAGTAGAAGCCGTGAAAGCCGAAGTATTGAAAGGTTTGGGCAAATAAGTTTTGCCAAAGTAAAATCATGAGGCCGTCTGAAAAATACTTTCAGACGGCCTTTTCATATTATTGTATGTGGATCAACTGAATTTTTGTTCCAGTTCTTTTGCAAGAGTCCATCCTGCTGCTTCAAGTAATGCAACAGAAATAGTTGGTGCAACAACGCTGCCTAAGCCTGGAATTAATTTTGACAATTCTTTTGCTATTGTTTTTATGGGTTGTTTTAACATGGTATTTTTAATTGCAGCTATAGCCATTGCCTTGGCAGCCGCTTCGGTCATATTACCACCAAAAACAGCACAAAGGCTTGTGCACATAGTAGTCATTGTAACCATATCTGTAGCGATACCAAGTCCTGGTACGGGTATGGCGTTGCCTGCGGCAGCAGCAATTGCATGAGAATGAATAATTTTATGGCATTTTGATTCTTGGTCCGGTGTCATGGTTTTCTCACAATAGGTAAAGTATAAAATCATTAAATACTACGTTATGCGTAGTAAATAATCAAGAGAAATATACGAAATTCGTAACTTTGATTTTTAGGATAGAAGTTATGAATTTACAAGAAGTTTTTATAAAGCGATTTAAGGAAGCGAGAAAAGCAAAAAATTTGACGCAGGAGAAACTGGGACTGGCGATAGGGTTAGATGAGTTTGTGGCAAGTACGCGTATTAATCGCTACGAGAAAGGAAATCATCAGCCTGATTTGAATACTTTGCAGAAAATTGCTGAAGTATTGGAAGTTCCACCAGCCTTTTTTTTCAGTGATGATGAATTTTCTGTAAAAATTTTAGATTTATATAAGAATAATTAAGGTGTGTTGTGATGAGGCCGTCTGAAAAAATATTTTCAGACGGCCTTTTGTGTACAAAAGCTGTTAAAATCGAAGCTATAACCGTTTATCCGTAGGTATCTTATGAATCCCTTGATCTCCGACTTCCAAACTCAGCAACAACGTACTCCCGTTATCGTCGCCCTCGATTTTGCCAACGAAAAAGATACGCTCGGATTTGTCCGCAATCTTGACCCGACATTGTGTCAAATCAAAATCGGTAAAGAGCTGTTTACCGCAACCGGCCGAAATTTGGCAGAAAGTTTAATCAATCAAGGTTTCAAACTTTTCCTCGATTTGAAATACCACGATATTCCCCACACAGTCGCTCAGGCTTGTAAAGTTGCCGCCGATATGGGCGTTTGGATGGTCGATATGCACGCCTCCGGTGGCCGCCGCATGATGGAAGCCGCAGTAGAAGCCGTTGCCGGATATCACATCAAGCCGCTTTTGATCGGGGTAACCGTGTTGACCAGCATGGAACAAAGCGACTTGGCCGAAATCGGTTTGAACATCGCCCCTGAAGAACAAGTCATCCGCTTGGCGAAACTGGCGCAAAGTTCAGGCTTGGACGGCGTGGTATGTTCCGCCCAAGAAGCCGCGCCGCTGCGCCGTGAATTGGGGCAGGATTTTGTCTTGGTCACACCGGGCATCCGCTTGGACGTTGCCGGCAATAATGACGACCAACGCCGTATTATGACACCGGCCGAAGCATTGGCTGCCGGTTCAACCTATTTGGTAATGGGCCGTCCGGTAACCAAAGCCGCCGATCCGGTAGCCGTATTGCGTGAAGTCAATCGGGTGGCAAACGTTTAAGGCCGTCTGAAGTATGAAGGCGATTGTGATTGGTGCGACAGGTGCAACAGGAAAAGCCTTGTTGCCTCTGCTTGCAGCCAGTTCAGAGGTTGAGTCCATCGACTGTTTTGGTCGCAGACATCCTGATTTTACTCACCAAAAGCTAAATAGCCATCAGATTGATTTTTCTAAGCCTGATGATTGGCGTGAAAAAGTGCAGGGCGATGTATTGTTTGCCTGCTTGGGAACTACCTTGAAAGCGGCTGGCAGTAAAGAAGCGCAATGGGCTATCGATTATGAAGCGAATTTTGAATTTGTCAAAGCAGCTAGGCAGAACGGCGTCAATGCTTTGGTTTTGATTTCCGCTTCCGGTGCAAATTCTGCTTCGAGCCTGTTTTATCAACGGATGAAGGGCGAATTGGAGCAAGCAATCATTGCTTTGAATTTCCCACGCCTTATTATTTTCCGCCCGCCCTTATTGATTCGTCCGAATAGCGATCGATTGGGTGAGAAAATAGCCGAACGGATTTTGCATGGATTCGACCGTATCGGCCTGATGAAAAGCCAACGTCCGCTTGCTGTCGAAAAATTGGCGCAAGCCATGCTGAAAGCGGCGTTGTTGTCATATCATGAACAGGCGTCGTACTCGAAAAACCATATGCAGGTATATGAGCCTCAAGATATTTTTAGGCTGTTAGATCAATAAACTGATAACAAGCCTTACACAGAGATTTTAATGGAGCCAGTATGGTAACCAAGTTCCAACAAGAAACCCTAAAATCACGTTTTGCACAAGCCAAAGTCCTTGTCGTCGGCGATGTGATGCTCGACCGCTATTGGTTTGGCGATGTGTCCCGTATTTCTCCTGAAGCCCCAGTGCCGGTGGCGAAAATCGCCCGTATCGACCAACGAGCGGGCGGAGCGGCGAACGTTGCGCGCAATATCGCCTCATTGGGCGGTAAAGTAGGGCTGTTGTCCGTGACCGGCGATGATGAAGCTGCAGATGCGTTGGACGCATTGATGATGCAAGACGGCGTTTCTTCCTATCTGATGCGCGATAAGCAAATTGCGACTACTGTCAAATTACGCGTTGTTGCCCGCAACCAGCAGCTTATCCGACTTGACTTTGAAGAATTGCCTCATCGTGAGGTGTTGGAACAAATCAAACATCAATATCGAGAAGTGTTGCCTGAATACGATGCCATTATTTTTTCAGACTACGGCAAGGGCGGTTTGTCGCATATTTCTGATATGATTGATTGGGCGAAACAGGCCGGTAAACCCGTTTTAATCGACCCGAAAGGCGATGATTACGAGAAATATGCCGGCGCTACGCTGATTACGCCGAATCGCGCAGAATTGAAAGAAGTGGTGGGAAGCTGGAAAAACGAAAATGATTTGACCGAAAAAGCCCAAAATCTGCGCCGTCATCTTGATTTGAATGCGATTTTGCTGACCCGAAGCGAAGAGGGCATGACCCTGTTCAATGAGGGCGAGCCGATTTATCAGCCTACACGGGCCCAAGAAGTCTATGATGTATCCGGTGCGGGCGATACCGTTATTGCCGGAGTGGGCTTGGGTTTGGCCGCTGGTTATACCATGCCCGAAGCCATGCACCTTGCCAATACAGCGGCAGGTGTTGTCGTGGCGAAACTTGGTACAGCGGTTTGCTCGTTTGCCGAATTGACCAAGGCATTGGAAGAGTAATAATTGCTGTTTCAGACGGCCTTAAAATCTAAAGGCCGTCTGAAAATAGAGTTGGAAAATAATCCAGACAGACAAGTTTTTATTTTCAGACGGCATGATTTCTTTAAGGCCGTCTGAAAAATCAAAATAAAGGAAATTCATTATGACCATTATCGTAACAGGCGCGGCCGGATTTATCGG
Source organism: Neisseria subflava (assembly GCF_003044645.1). Taxonomy (GTDB): domain Bacteria; phylum Pseudomonadota; class Gammaproteobacteria; order Burkholderiales; family Neisseriaceae; genus Neisseria; species Neisseria subflava_B. Next base: position 309,314 of record NZ_POXL01000001.1, on the reverse strand, counting down.
CAGCAACATCGTCAAAGCACTTAACCAGCGCGGTATTACCGACATTGTTGCCGTCGACAATTTGAGCAAAGGCGAAAAATTTAAAAACCTTGCCGAGTGTGAAATTGCCCATTATCTCGATAAATACGAATTTATCCGCCAAGTGCGCGGTCATCTTTTGCCTTACGACGATATCGAAGCCGTTTTCCATCAAGGCGCATGTTCCGACACCATGAATCATGACGGCCTTTATATGATGGACAACAACTATCAGTACACGCTCGACCTCTTGGATTGGTGTCAGGATGAGCGTATTCCGTTCCTTTATGCCTCCAGCGCCGCTGTGTACGGCAAGGGCGAAATCTTCCGAGAAGAGCGCGAACTTGAAAAACCGCTCAATGTGTACGGCTACTCTAAATTCTTGTTTGACCAAGTATTGCGCCGCCGCATGAAGGAAGGTTTGACAGCCCAAGTTGTCGGCTTCCGCTACTTCAATGTTTACGGACAACAGGAGCAACACAAAGGCCGTATGGCGTCCGTCGCCTTCCATCATTTCCACCAATACCGAGAACACGGTTATGTTAACCTGTTTGGTGCCAATGACGGCTACGGCAATGGCGAGCAAACACGCGACTTTGTCAGCGTAGAAGATGTTGCTAAAGTTAACCTTTACTTCTTCGATCATCCCGAGCTTTCAGGCATCTTCAATCTCGGTACAGGTCGTAGCCAACAATTTAACGAACTTGCCGCCGCAACCGTCAACGCCTGTCGTGCGGCTGAAGGTAAGCCTGAAATGAGTTTGAAAGAGCTGGTTGAAGAAGAACTTATCCGTTATATTCCATTCCCAGATGCACTCAAAGGCAAATATCAGAGCTTTACTCAAGCGGACATTACCAAGCTGCGCGAAGCCGGGTATAAAGAAGAATTCTTGGATGTAAAACAAGGCGTCAGCCGTTACGTTAAATGGATGCTGGAGAAATTGGTTTAAGTCCTTCTGATTTGAATGATAAGGCCGTCTGAAAAAGGATTTTCAGACGGCCTTATCATTTTGGGAAATTTTAAAATGAGACCTTTGCAAAACTCCTTTTCCTTCCAGCAGCCGAAATCCAAACATAGATTTTCGGCTGTTTTCGTTCCAAGTACCCACTGGTTCTACTCAACCCCCTCCTCTTTATTCTCCCCGGATACCCGATAATCAGGCATCTGGGCCGCCTTTTAGGTAACAACAGGCGCACTTAGCCTGTTAGCCGCTTTCAACAGGTTTAAACACATTGCCTTCAGATGGCTTTGTGCACTCACTTTAATCAGACCGAAATAGGCTGCCCGGGTGTAGCGGGACTTACGGTGTAGCGTACCGAAGCTCTGTTCGACCACATAACGGGTCTTCGATAGATGTCGGTTACGTTTGGTTTACGCTTCCATCAGCGGACGGTTGCGGTGGGCTTTGCGCATAATGCCGTCCAGCAAACGATGATTACCAGATGCTACCGGTCTTCCTCGCTTTCATAGCCTGAGACCTTTGCACGAGCTGGTCACATTTGACACAAATGGCGCAAGTTAGACACAAATCAGGCACAAACAAAAAAGACAGCCTTACAAATAAGCTGTCAATTAGAAATTTATAATATTAGGTTTGGCAATAAATTCAGATATTTGTTGGTGCCCGGAGCCGGAATCGAACCGGCACGGCCGGTTTAGGGCCGACGGATTTTAAGTCCGTTGTGTCTACCTATTTCACCACCCGGGCGTAGACAGTAAATTGAGAAATTGGAGGCGGGGGCGCGGATTTGAACCGGCCTGTATAAGGGTTGCACCCCTTATAGCATAAACACTCTGCCACCCCGCCATGAAAGGGATGGAGGCGAGAGTCGGAATCGAACCGGCGTAGACGGATTTGCAATCCGCTGCATAACCACTTTGCTATCTCGCCAAAACTACGTTTGAGTGTTGTAGTATGAAACTGGAGCGGGAAACGAGTCTCGAACTCGCGACCTCAACCTTGGCAAGGTTGCGCTCTACCAACTGAGCTATTCCCGCATATTCGGATGCATGATTTGATGGAGCGGGAAACGAGTCTCGAACTCGCGACCTCAACCTTGGCAAGGTTGCGCTCTACCAACTGAGCTATTCCCGCATTTGAATGCATCTGAAATTAAACTGGAGCGGGAAACGAGTCTCGAACTCGCGACCTCAACCTTGGCAAGGTTGCGCTCTACCAACTGAGCTATTCCCGCATATTGAAAAAGAACAATCAACAAGTAATCAGAATGGAGCGGGAAACGAGTCTCGAACTCGCGACCTCAACCTTGGCAAGGTTGCGCTCTACCAACTGAGCTATTCCCGCTCTGATATTTGTTGCTTCGTATATCGAAGAAGACGCAATTATTATGGATTTAATCGTGTGCGTCAAGTGTTTTGTTTTTATTTTTTTTTAAAAATTTTATTTGAATTCTTTCCATGCCATTTTCAGGTAGTAGCACATTGACCAGATGGTCAATACAGATGCTATAAACATCAATATGTTACCAATGAGATAGAAAGGGTCGTTATATTTGTCCGTACCGATAAGCAAAAGGAAGATGGCGATCATTTGGGCAGTAGTTTTGAATTTGCCGATAGTGGCCACTGCAACGCTGCCGCGTTTGCCCATTTGTGCCATCCATTCGCGCAAGGCGGAAATGGTAATTTCCCGGCCGATAATAATCATGGCGAAGATGGCGTATGTTCTGCCAAGGCTGACGAGCAGGAGCAGGGCAACGGCAACCATGAGCTTATCGGCAACGGGGTCGAGGAATGCACCGAAGTCGGAGGTTTGTTTCCAGCGGCGTGCTAAAAAGCCGTCAAACCAGTCTGTAATAGCGGCAAGTGCAAAGATGATGGCGGCTGTCCAGTTGACGGTTTGTGGTTGAATCCATGTGTTCGGTAAATAGAATAGGATGGTGAACACGGGGATTAATAGGACGCGCATCCAGGTAAGTAAAATAGGTATGTTCCAAGGCATGGTTTGGGATCTTTTGGATGATGTGTCGGGTTGTTCATTATAGCTTATTTGTTCACTCTGCTTTTTGAAGTGTTGTTTTTTTGCCGACAAGTATCTTGGGCATAGATTTTTGTCGTGTGGGTTGTGAAGAAAATCTGCTAAGGCCGTCTGAAAAATAGGCTGTTGCGGGGTGTAAATGTTTTTGGGTAGAAAAGTAGCTGCGAAATAGTGGGCAATAAGGTCTGCCTGCTGTTCGATATTTAATTGGTTGATGTGGGGTAAGGGGATGGGGTAGGCATAAGCTTTACGTTTTCTGTATCCGCCTTTGAGCATGATGAATAGGCCGGAAAGCCAAACTTTGTGACCGCGCTGGTGTTGCCAGACATGTGTCAGCTCATGAATCAGCCAAATTTTGTAGGCTATGCCGGCTTGAGTGAAATCTTCGGGGCAGTGTTTACGCGGAAAGTATATGTTTCCATTGGGCGCAATGGCGGTATTGGCGTTGGGTATAAGTGGAATGCCGCGATATATTTTGATGCGGTGGAAGTTTATGCTGTCCGCAAAAACTTGTTTTGCCATACGGACTTCATTTTCGGTCAGTCTGCGCCAATCGGAAAAAATCATATTTGGAAGAGAATATTAAGAGGGTATGAAGATTTCAGGCCGTCTGAAAGGTTTCAGACGGCCTGGGTCGGGATTTATTGTTCTGTTGAAGCGGCTTGTTTGCCGTTGTCGAACAATTTGTCCATAGGCGTCAAGTTGACTGCATTGCCTTGGCTGACTATCCATTTGTTTTCAACACGCCATACGCCTGAGGCATCTTCAACGCGTAAGTACCAATGATTGGTTGGGCGTAAAGGTTTAAAGACGGCTTCGTATTCCATGCGGCCGTTTTGTGGTTCGGCTGTTACGGCGCGCAGCTTGACGGTTTGGTCATCGGCTTTGCGCGTTGGGTGCATCAACAATAGGTTTAATGGCTGTTTGGTATCGAATTGTCCGCTGACGAATACTTTGGCGGCATTCATATCCGGACTGATTAAGACCTGCACCTGAATTTGCCGTTTAACGGCTTCTTCATCGCGGTGAAGTTGGATTTCGATGTGTTTGCCGTCTTTGTAGTAATCGTCAGACACCAAGTCTGTCGTATGTTCTTTTGCGACGAAGAACATGGAAACGCTGGCGATAACGACGAAGATGGGGCCGGCCATCAGCACCCAGGGCCAAATATGTTTGTACCAAGGTTTGATTTTGGGTTGTGGGGACACCGTTTATTCTCCGATAAAGGTTGCTTTTTCTTCTAAAGTAGTCGGTTTGGAGTCGGCAGAGCCGGTCTCGTGATAGATAAAGGTAAATTCAATCGGATGGCTGCCTTTGTCGGCGTATTCGGGAATGGTAGATACCTGTACCGGGATGGTAACGGTTTCCCGCGGCGCAATTTTAATACCGTTTTCAGGCAGGCCGGTCAGCGCGATTTCATCAAAGCCTTTGACGGTTGCAGTCATCAGTTGTTCGTTTTCACTATTGTTGATAATGCGCAGGTTATAGGCATTTTCCAACCAGCCTTGGCTGTTTTCGCGAACCATGACGCCACGGTCTTTAAGGATATCGACTTCGACCATTTTTCGGGTGGAAATGCCGACCAGGAAGGCGATGATGACCACCAGGAGTACTGCGCCATAACCAGCTACGCGCGGACGTTTCAAGCGTTTTTTGATATCGCTTTCAGGGTATTCGTGTTCCAACGCGCCTTCGGTTGTATAACGGATCAAGCCGCGCTCGTAGCCCATTTTGTCCATGATTTCGTCGCAGGCATCGATACACGCCGCGCAGCCGATACATTGGTATTGCAAACCGTCGCGGATGTCGATACCGACGGGGCAGACTTGCACGCACATGGTGCAGTTGATGCAGTCGCCCAAGCCGCTGTCTTCTTTGTTAGCGGTTTTTTTGCGTGCGCCGCGCGGTTCGCCGCGTTCGGTATCGTAAGAAATAATCAGCGTGTCTTTGTCAAACATTGCACTTTGGAAACGTGCATACGGACACATATGTAGACACACTTTTTCGCGCATGATGTGGGCGAAGAAGAAAGTCATGAATCCGTAAAATGCTGCGGCAAACATTGCGCCGCCGCCTGTTGCTCCGGTGAATAAATCGGGAACAAATTGGCGGATCGGGACAAACCAGCCTGCAAAAGTGATACCTGTCCATGAGCAGACAAGGAAAATCAGCAGGTATTTGGTGGCCTTAATGCGAATTTTAGTAAAGTTCCAAGGCGATTTTTCCAGTTTTAGTCGTTTGTTTCTATCGCCTTCGACTAAGTTGTCAATCCACAGCATAATTTCGGTGTAAACCGTTTGAGGGCAAGAGTAGCCGCACCACAAACGACCGGCAATGGTTGTCCACCAAAACAGGCCGAATGCGCAAATCATCAGCAGCAAGGCAAGGTAAATCAAATCGCCCATACCCAGCGACAGTCCGAAAATGAAGAAATGACGGTCAGGGATATTGAATAAAACCGCTTGACGGCCGCTCCAGTTGAACCATGGAATAACGTAAAATACAAACTGGGTCGCCAATACTGCGGCGATACGCAGTTTGGCAAAGCGTCCTTCCGCCTTTTTAGGATGGATGCGTTCGCCTTCAGGATGGATTTGAATCACGCTGGATTTGGGTTTGGAAGGTTTGGGCGGAGTGGCTTTTGCTGTTTTTTCTGTTGAGGGTGAGGTGTTTTCAGCTTGGTTTTCTGGTGACATTTCAGTGTTCCTTGATGAAGTGCACACAAGCCTGTTGTCATGGTAGTAGTTTGATGTGAATATTTTCAGACGGCCTTTCGCGTGCATACAAATCATAACATTTGACTCTATTCAAAGCAAAAGAGGGACTTCGTTTTAACGATGGATTCCTTGTGGCCGTTTGATGTAGGGCCGTCTGAAAAGGGCAGTATTCAAAGGTTTACGAATCAGCCTGTATGCAAACTTATAGTGATTTGCTATTCACACGATAAAAATATATAAAGCACTGTTTCAAAACGAAATAACAGTTAATATCATCTATCCTGTCCGTTTCGGGCAACCGAGTGGAAACAGGCCGTCTGACAAAGCGAATATCAAAAGCTATCCTTGAAAGCACGGCTGATTCAGGCGATAATCGGCACACCTTTTTTCATATTTCCAATCTTGTCCAAGGAAGGTCAAACCATGTCTCAACTGGCAAACGCAATCCGTTTCCTCTCAGTCGATGCCGTACAAAAAGCCAACTCAGGCCACCCGGGTGCGCCTATGGGTATGGCGGAAATGGCAGAAGTGTTGTGGACGAAGTTCCTCAATCATAATCCGGCCAATCCAAAATTCTACAACCGCGACCGTTTTGTCCTCTCCAATGGTCATGCTTCCATGATTCTTTACAGCCTGTTGCACCTGACCGGCTACAACGTTTCCATTGATGACCTGAAAAACTTCCGCCAACTGCACAGCAAAACCCCCGGCCATCCTGAATATGGCTACACCGACGGCGTGGAAACCACGACCGGTCCATTGGGACAAGGTATTGCCAACGCAGTGGGCATGGCTTTGGCCGAAAAAATCTTGGCTGCCGAATTCAATAAAGATGGTTTGAATATCGTTGACCACCACACCTACGTCTTCATGGGCGACGGCTGCATGATGGAAGGCGTGTCGCACGAAGCCTGTTCGCTCGCCGGCACTTTGGGCTTGGGCAAGCTGATTGTTTTATATGATGACAACAATATTTCCATTGACGGTAAAGTGGACGGTTGGTTTACCGAAAATATTCCGCAACGTTTTGAAAGCTACGGCTGGCATGTGATTCCAAATGTCAATGGTCATGACACTGATGCCATTCAGACGGCCATTGAAGCTGCTAAAGCCGAAACCGGCAAGCCGTCCCTCATCTGCTGCAAAACCTTAATCGGCAAAGGCAGCGCCAACAAAGAAGGCAGCCACAAAACCCACGGTGCGCCTTTGGGTGCGGACGAGATCGAAGCCACGCGCAAACATTTGGGTTGGGCTTATCCTGCGTTTAAAATTCCGCAAGAAATCTATGCCGCATGGAATGCAAAAGAAAAAGGCGCGAAACTTGAGGCCGAATGGAACGAACTCTTCGCTCAATATCAAGCCAAATATCCTGTAGAAGCTGCAGAATTCGTGCGCCGCATGGATAAAAAACTGCCTGAAAATTTCGATGCTTACGTTCAAGCCGCATTGAAGGAAGTGTGCGCCAAAGCAGAAACCATCGCTACCCGTAAAGCCAGCCAAAACAGCATCGAAATCTTGGCTAAAGAGCTGCCTGAATTGGTGGGCGGTTCTGCCGACTTGACCCCGTCCAACCTGACTGACTGGTCAAACAGCGTTTCCGTTACCCGCGAACACGGCGGCAACTATATTCACTACGGCGTGCGCGAGTTCGGCATGGGCGCAATCATGAACGGCCTTACCCTGCATGGCGGTGTTAAACCATTCGGCGCGACTTTCCTGATGTTTAGCGAATACGAGCGTAACGCCTTGCGCATGGCTTCACTGATGAAAATCAACCCTGTATTTGTGTTCACTCACGATTCCATCGGTTTGGGCGAAGACGGTCCGACCCACCAACCTATCGAGCAAACTGCCACTCTGCGCCTGATTCCAAATATGGATGTATGGCGTCCATGTGATACCGTTGAATCTTTGGTAGCGTGGTCTGAAGCCATTAAAGCGACTGATCATCCGTCCAGCTTGATTTTCAGCCGTCAAAACCTGAAATTCCAAGCGCGTGATGAGCAACAGCTGAACGACATTAAACGCGGTGGCTACGTCATCAGTGAAGCTCAAGGTAATGCTCAAGCTGTTGTAATTGCTACCGGTTCTGAAGTTGAATTGGCTTTAGAAGCGCAAAAAGTATTGGCAGAACAAGGTATCGCAGTACGCGTTGTTTCTATGCCTTCTACCAATGTATTCGACCGCCAAGATGCCGCCTATAAAGCCGCCGTTCTGCCGGAAGGTTTACCACGCGTTGCCGTAGAGGCCGGACATGCCGACGGGTGGTATAAATACGTCGGTTTGAACGGCGCCGTGGTCGGTATCAACCGCTTCGGCGAGTCTGCACCTGCTGATTTGCTGTTCAAAGAATTCGGATTTACCGTAGACAATGTGGTTGCCACTGTTAAATCCGTTCTGTAAATCAGATTTTTGATTGAAATAAAAAGGCCGTCTGAAATTTCAGACGGCTTTTTTCTAGGTCTTACCGTTTGGATTTGCGAATACAATGATTTGTAATTCAAATAGAAACACTTTAATCAACATCATTTTCGAGTATGAGGGGAATTTCTTTTAATTTAGCAACTGTTTTTCAAATACCTGTTTCTTAGAATTTTCGACGATCTTCCACCTGTATAGGAAAAAAGGCTGATTGAAACGGCATGTTTTGTTCCCATCTCTGTTACATTAAAACTGTTTCTCCACACTGATGAATGTCTGCATATTTTTGCGGGAATAGAAGCCGCTCATATTACTGTCGATTTTCAGATAACGGAAATTCAAATGCGGCACAAAGCCTTTCCATGCAATTTTGTTGTGCCAAATAGAGGCATTTGCCTGATATTCATGGTCTTTTCGAGTCAGGCGGTACACCAGGCTACCCGGTGCATCAAAGGTACGGCGGGCGTAGCGCAGGTTGGTGCGGATGCCGAATCCGTTCTCAAACGCTTTCGCCGTGCCAAAGCGTATGCCCTTGCGTACGGATGCCTGCTCCGCTTCTTTGGTCATGTCATGCGACCAGTCCACGCCTCCGTAAATCAGCCAGTTTTTCGGCACAGAGTATGCCAGCGTTGCTCCCACTAGCGGCATATGGCTGTTGTAACGCGCAGCCGTGTTGCTGTTTTGATAGTATTTTTTGATATAGCTTGCATTGAACGAGAGCCGCCATTTTTCGTTCAGACGACGTGAAAAGTCGGTATGGATACCGGTTTCACGATTATAGCGTTTGCCGCCCAGCCAGTTTTGCTCGGCAAACGGTACAACCCCGAAAGATTGCACCGCCGAACGGTTTTTATAGCCTGCCACCAAGCGCAGGCTTTGCTCGTTAAAATCCTGATTGTCCCAATAATGCACGCCGTCGCCGCTCAGGTTGCCGTAAACAAAATGATGCCCACCCATGTTGATTTCGCGCGATACACCGGCGCCGTAGCGGATACCGTGCGCCTTTTGCGGTAGGCTATCAGCGGTTTTATTCCAGCGTCTGCCGTTCCATTCTATAACGCGCTCGGACGAGGCATTGTTCACATTATCGGTTTGCTCGTATTGCAGCGAAACATCGGGCTGCCAGCTTTGCGTCGATTCAATGGAAGCAAGATAGCGGTCGGCAAGTTGCTGCATGGGCGGCTGCAAATCCGGTTTTGCCCGTTTCAATTCAGCTTTTGCCTCACGGTACTGTTTGTTTTCAAACATCATTACGCCCAAATCGAAACGCGGATACGCCAAATCGGGATGTTTCGCCAAAATGCCGCGATAGAGTGATACAGCCTCACCATGCCGCAACTGACTGCGCCGCAACGCGCCTAAAGCATAATCGTATAAAACGGCATCCCGGTCGGGCACGGCTTTATATTGCGTCAACAAACCTTCCAGCGTCTTCCAGTCCCGTCCGATTAATGCGCGGTTGATCTGTGCTTCCAATGAGGAATCGGCAGAAAGGTCGTCTGAAAGCCTCTGTTCTGTGGGTTTGTCGTCAGTAAAATCTTTTGAGAGCATTTCGCTGTTGGGTTGTTTGTCAAAAAATACAGGCTCAGGTACACGGACAACGGGTGTGTCAGCAAGGGCAGCCGTTGGGAAAGAGAGCATCAGTAAGACAAGATGATTTTTATTCATTTTATTCAGTGGGATATGGATGGCAGGCGTATCCGGTTATTATACGGATAACGCGGTGAAAATGCTCGAAAAGGTCGTCTGAAACGTTTTCAGACGACCTTTTGGTTATATTACATCAATATTAGCGGGAGCCGGCAAAGCCAATTTCACCATTGTTGCGATCATCGACAGTACCAACGATTTCTTCTGCATCCGGACCGAAGAATCCGAGTCGGTAGCTGCCACCACGGTTGGAAGAACCTTCGATTCCGTATCCCTTAATTGTGGTTCCGTCAGTTTCTTTATTGGTGTAGCTCATTTTTTTAATTTCTGCTTCATTCAGATGAATGTCGCTGTCAAGACCTGTAATTTTGCCGCTGCCTTTTCTACTGTCGAAGTCAACAGAATAAGCCAATTTTCCTTTCTTATCCCCATCGCTTGCAATACCGGAATAGTCGAATTTCCCCGTAGTGGGCAGGTTTTGGGTGGTATAACCTTTAATCAGGATATTGGTATCGTCATCGTCAGTATCCAGCTCCTCTGATTCACCATTAATTGTTAAGCCGGTGGGTGTAATACCTGCAATTAGGGAATAGTTTTGACGGTAAATATGAGCAATACCATTTCGGGCAATGGTATGGTTCTGACCTTCTGCCTGTGCAACGACAGTTTCCCGATAGTTTTGGCTGACTAACGTTTTAAGTGGAATACTGGATAAATTAAAATTATTACCACTGCTGGATTGGTTTCCTAAATTTACCTTATAGGATTTGAGAATAACTGCCCCATCAATTTTCTTCTTCTGTGCAAGTTCTCGGATATCTTTATTGGCGGTATTTTTTATACCTTCGTATGAAACTGAAAAATCAACGCGTGGTGTAGTGTTGGCAGAAGAATTATTGTTGCCGGAAGTATTGCTATTGTTGCCGGAAGTATTGCTATTGTTGCCGGAAGTATTGCTATTGTTGCCGGAAGTATTGCTATTGTTGCCGGAAGTATTGCTATTGTTGCCGGAAGTATTGCTATTGTTGCCGGAAGTATTGCTATTGTTGCCGGAAGTATTGCTATTGTTGCCGGAAGTATTGCTATTGTTGCCGGAAGTATTGCTATTGTTGCCGGAAGTATTGTTATTGTTACTGGAAGTATTACCGTTATTGTCAGCAGAATTGCCGTTATTCTTCTGGATGCCATTTGATGAACTAGTGATGGATGGAATGTCATTAGGCTGGTTGTTGCTGCATGCTGCCAGGCTCAGGACGATAATAGTTGCTGCACTTACTTTTTTGAAAGACATAGATATTTCCTTTGCAATGAGTTGATTGATAATTAAAATGTAGATGTATTATCAAATAGTCATTTAAAAATATCAAGTAAATAATTTACAAAAATAATTAATTTGTTAAATTACGAGGCATTTTGTTATTTTTGGCCATTATATAGATGGAGAATTAGGTGTTAATGACAAAAAAAGGTCGTCTGAAAACAGAAATCTCGTTTTCAGATGACCTTTTACCTTTATCCGTCAAACCGCCGCTGTTTCAGGTTTGACCTTGCTTTTCTTAAACTTCAACACGGCTTCTTCTTTCGCTGCATCCCAGTCTATCCGCACGAAGCCGCCGTCGGCGAGTTTGCCGAACAGGAGTTCGTCGGCGAGCGGTTTGCGGATTTTTTCCTGAATCAGGCGGTTCATCGGGCGTGCGCCCATTTGCGGGTCGAAACCTTTTTCCGCCAGATATTTGCGCAGTGCCGGTGTGAATTCGGCTTCGACTTTTTTGTCGAGGAGCTGGTGTTCGAGCTGGAGCAGGAATTTGTCCACGACTTTGACGATGATGGGTTCGGACAAGGGTGCAAACGGGATAATCGCATCTAAGCGGTTGCGGAACTCGGGCGTGAAGAGCTTGTTGATTGCCTGCATTTCATCGCCGCGTTCGCGTTTGGCGGTAAAGCCGAGGCTGGGGCGGCTGAGGCTTTCTGCGCCTGCGTTGGTGGTCATAATCAGGATGACGTTGCGGAAGTCGGCACTCTTGCCGTTGTTGTCGGTCAGTTTGCCTGCGTCCATGACTTGCAGGAGGACGTTGAAAATGTCGGGGTGGGCTTTTTCGATTTCGTCCAAGAGCAACACGCAATGCGGCTGTTTGTTGACGGCTTCGGTTAAAAGGCCGCCTTGTTCAAAGCCGACATAGCCCGGCGGAGCGCCGATGAGGCGCGATACGGCATGGCGTTCCATATATTCGGACATATCGAAGCGTTGCAGCGGTACGCCCATCGAGTAGGCAAGCTGTTTGGCGACTTCGGTTTTGCCGACGCCGGTCGGGCCGGAGAAGAGGAAGCTGCCTATGGGTTTGTCGGGCAGGGCGAGGCCGGAGCGCGACATTTTGACGGCGGCAACCAGCGCGTCGATGGCGTTTTCCTGACCGTAAACCATGTTTTTCAAATCGCGGCCGAGGAATTGCAGCACTTGTTTGTCGTCGTGCGACACGGTTTTTTCGGGAATCCGTGCGACTTTGGCGATGACGGTTTCGATTTGCGCTTTGCCGATGACTTTTTTCTGTTTGGATTTGGGCAAAATCCGTTGCGCCGCGCCTGCTTCGTCCATTACGTCGATGGCTTTGTCGGGCAGGAAACGTTCGTTGATGTAGCGGGCGGAAAGTTCGGCGGCGGCTTCGAGCGCACCTTGCGTATAGCGCACTTGGTGGAAATCTTCAAACATTGGTTTTAAGCCGCGCAGGATTTGCACGGTTTCGGCGACGGTGGGCTCGACCACGTCGATTTTTTGGAAGCGGCGGCTTAAGGCATGGTCTTTGTCGAAAATGGTGCGGTATTCGTCGTAGGTGGTCGCGCCAATGCAGCGCAGCGAGCCTTTCGCCAGCGCGGGTTTGAGCAGGTTGGATGCGTCCATCGTGCCGCCGCTGGTACTGCCCGCGCCGATGATGGTGTGGATTTCGTCGATAAATAAAATGGCGTGCGGGATTTTTTCGAGCTGTTTCAAGACGGATTTGACCCGCGCTTCAAAGTCGCCGCGGTATTTCGTGCCCGCCAAAAGCGAACCCATATCCAGCGCGTACACTTCGGCTTCTTTCAGTGCATCAGGAATGTCGCCGTTGACGATTTGATGTGCCAAACCCTCCGCCAGTGCGGTTTTGCCCACGCCTGCTTCGCCGACTAAAAGCGGATTGTTTTTGCGGCGGCGGCACAGGATTTGCACCAGCCTTTCCATTTCGTGTTTGCGACCAATCAAAGGGTCGATACGGCCGACTTTGACTTCGGCGTTGAGGTTGACGGTGTAGTCGGAAAGGGAACCGGTTTTTTGTTCCGCTTCTTCGCCCTCGCGTCCCAGGCCGTCTGAATCATTGCCGTCTTCGTCATCGGGTGAGCCATGGGCAATGCAACGCAAGACTTCAAAGCGCGTAATGGATTGCAATTTGAGGAAATAAACCGCATGGCTTTCGGATTCGCTCATCATGGCAACCAAAATATCCAAAGGCTCTACTGCGGCTTTGCCGGCAGACTGGGTATGTACCATCGCCCGTTGGATGACGCGTTGGAAGCCCAATGTCGGCTGGGTTTCAACCGTATCCAGAAGATGATCGGGAATTTGCGGCGTATTTTCGGCCACGCTGGCGGCTAGCTGCTCGGACAGGACCTTCAAATCCGCACCACACAGTTTCAAGACGTTCGGCACAGCTGCATCTTCTTCTATCAGCACCAAAAGCAGGTGTTCCAAGCTGATAAACTCATAACGCGCGTTGCGTGCTTCACGGTAGAGCAGTTGCAGGATGTGTTCCAATTCGGGTGAAAGCATGGTTTAAACCTCTTCGACTATACATTTGAGCGGATGCCCTTCAGCTTTGGCACGTTCCATGACCTGATGTTGCTTGGTCTGGGCAATATCGCGCGTGTAGGTGCCACACAGGCCTTTGCCTTCGTGGTGCACCAGCAGCATAACGGCCACTGCCTGTTCCTGTGCAAGCATAAAGACTTCGGTCAGGATTTCGACGACAAATTCCATGGTGGTGTAATCGTCGTTCAATAAAAATACGCCGTAACGTTTCGGCGGCTGGGTGTTGATATCGCTGAGCAGGGTATCGGATTGGTGGTCGGTATTCTGATGGTTCATAAGCTTAGATTTCAGTTTTCAGACGGCCTGTTTAAGAGTGCAAACCGTTTTCTGTTGTATTTCAGCCAATTTTTTCTATTTTCCCACTTTTTTGAAAACATAGCTTGACGTTTTGTCTTAACAAATGTAAAAAGACGGTTAAGCAGAAGTTGGCACTCGACCGCGTAATAAAAAACGGGGGAGAAACGCTGAACGTTTTAGTTTGCTGTATGCCTTGTTTTGCTGATTTTGTTAATTTTTAAGTATAGGAAGTTTCTAATGGCAACCGGTATCGTAAAATGGTTTAACGACGCTAAAGGTTTTGGTTTCATCACTCCTGACGAAGGCGGCGAAGATCTGTTCGCTCACTTCTCAGCGATCAACATGGAAGGTTTCAAAACCCTGAAAGAAGGCCAACGCGTGTCTTTCGACGTAACCACCGGCCCTAAAGGCAAACAAGCTGCTAACATTCAAGCTGCTTAATCAAATGCGTGGCGTAAGCCGTAAAATCATGGCGGGGTTTCCCGCCATTTTTTATGGGCGTTCGGGTTAAAAATTATGAATCCAAATTCATCTTATCAAAATGCTTTAAACCAGTTGGACGAGCTTATCCGTCATTTCCGCAGCGAAGGCGAGGTCAGCTGCGCCGTTGCCGAGCGTGAAGACCAAATCTTGATCCGCCTTGCCGATTTGAAACTGGATTTGCGCCCTGAAGATGAAAAAGCCATTGCCGATATAGACCGCTTTTACCGCCGCCATGTTTTAAGCGAATAAACGTTTCAAAACCGTTTGCCGTTTTATTTTTTAAGCATGCCTGATAAAATAGGCCGTCTGAAAAGTTTGTAAAGAATCAGCACAATGAGTATTGCCAATAATAAAAAAGCCTTTCACGATTTCTTTATCGAAGACCAAATCGAAGCCGGTATAGTATTGGAGGGATGGGAAGTCAAAGCCATCCGCGCTGCACGCGTGCAATTAAAAGAAAGCTATATCTACTGGAAAAAAGACGCATTCTATTTGGTGGGCTGCCACATTACCGCATTGCCTACTGCATCGACACACGTCAAACCCGACCCTGTCCGCCCGCGTAAATTGTTGTTGAAACAATCGGAAATCAACAAGTTAATCGGAAAAACCGAACGTGCCGGTTATACAATTGTGCCCTTAAACCTGCATTACACCCGCGGTAGAATTAAAGTGGAAATCGGTTTGGCCAAGGGTAAGAAACAGCATGACAAACGCCAAAGCCTGAAAGAAGCGGATTGGAAGCGTGAGAAACAGCGTTTGATGAAAAACGTACGTTGATTTTTTCAGACTGCCTTTTTATAAAGGCCGTCTGAATATTTATTGTTTGAAAATTTTAAAAAGGAAAACAGATGAAAACCATGATTTTAGCAGCGGCTTCAGCCGTATTGTTGCTGGGCGCGTGTTCCACTACTGAACAAAGAGTATTGAAACCTGAAGAGCTGACCAGCATCAAACATGTCTGCATCATTCAAAATGCAAAAGTAAGACCGCATGATTTGGATCGTGCTTTGTCTAAAGCTTTAGCAAAACGCGGCATTGGCAGCACGATTGTAACCGCAGACAACCGTGGCAAACTGTATGATTCTTCTTGCCCGTATAACCTGCGTTACAAAACCAAAGGCAATGACGAAATTTTGCGTAAAGGCGTATTTGTGTTGCGAAGCACGAAGTATGCGGTTTCTACGGTCAGCTACTCTTTAAATGATGAAAACCACTTCAGAACCAACCCTGATTTGGTGAAACAGGCTGAAGGTGTTGTGGCCAAATTGTTGGAAAAAAACAGCAAATAAAAGCCAGAATAAAAAACCGGCTTGCCGTGATATGGAGAATATCGGGCAAGCCGGTTTTATTTTCAGACGGCCTTAAATGGATTTGATTTTTTCCCAGAGGGTTTTGACCGTACCTTGATAATAGGTTTCAGAAGTACAATAGACTGTTTCTAAAGCGCATTGTCCTTGTGAACCGTATTTTTTGATGCACTGGTTCAAGGCAATTTGATGCACGGTTTTGAAACGTGGGGAGGTAATGGCCACCACGTTTTGAGCAGTCAATTTGCCCATGGCTTTAGGATAGGCAACAGCGATACAGGTGTTGTGCAGGGGGACAACTGTTTTACAGCCTGTTGCTTGGCCTGCGCTGATGCCGGCTAAGGCATCTTGGCCTTTACAGAATGTTTCGAGTTCGGCTGTCGCATCCAGTTGGGTGGCATTTTCTTTGGTGGTTTTGATTTGCAGTGCTTCATTGCTGTCGGCAGGGTTTTGCCACATGGCCAGGTAGCCGTAAGTATCGGCAGCTAGGGCGGCAGGAGTCAGTGCGCAAAGGATAAGTGTCATTAGTGTTTTTTTCATGTTTGTTCCCTGTTTGTTGGGTATTTGTCGTTATTATAAAGCAAAAGTACTTATTTGATATAAATTTGCTTTTAAAATGAATATTTGAGTGTGGCAGATAGATTATAGGCCGTCTGAAATCTCAGACGGCCTTTTGATTATGTTTTAAAGAATAGGGCGTAGCTTAGAGGCTCATACGCCGTGGCGGTCAAGCCAACGTTCGGCATCAAGCGCGGCTTGGCAGCCGGAAGCGGCGCTGGTGATGGCTTGACGGTAGGTATGGTCTTTGACGTCGCCTGCCGCCCATACGCCTTCGATATTGGTTGCGCCAACATTGTCACCGGTGCCACCTTTGGTTTTCAGGTAGCCGGTTTCATCCATATCGAGTTGGCCTTTGAAAATATCGGTGTTGGGTTTGTGGCCGATGGCGATGAAAACGCCTTTTACAGCGATTTCTTCAGTGCTGCCGTCATTGTGTTTCAAGCGTGCACCGGTAACGCCGCTTTCGTCGCCCAAGATTTCATCAACCGAGCTGTTGAGCTTGAGGATGATTTTGCCTTCTTCGACGCGTTGCATCAGTTTGTCCACCATGATTTTTTCGGCACGGAAGCTATCGCGGCGGTGAATCAGGGTAACGGTGTTGGCGATATTGGCAAGGTAGAGTGCTTCTCCCACAGCGGTATTGCCACCGCCGACTACGGCAACATCTTGTTTTTTGTAGAAGAAACCATCGCAAGTTGCACAGGCGGAAACGCCTTTGCCGGCAAAGGTCTCTTCGCTTGGCAAACCTAAATATTTGGCGGATGCGCCGGTGGCAACGATGAGCGCATCGCAGGTGTATTCGCCCATATCGCCTTTGAGGGTAAATGGACGGTTTTGCAAATCAACGGTGTGGATTTGGTCGAAAATCATTTCAGTGCCGAAGCGTTCGGCATGAGCTTGGAAACGGGCCATTAGTTCCGGACCTTGTACGCCTTCTGCATCGGCAGGCCAGTTGTCCACTTCGGTAGTGGTCATCAGTTGTCCACCTTGCTCAACGCCGGTAATGATCACAGGGTTAAGGTTGGCGCGGGCGGCATAGACGGCGGCAGTATAGCCGGCAGGGCCGGAGCCGAGGATGATGAGTTTATGATGGTTGCTCATGATGGTCTCCTTACTGATAAATGATTGAATTTTGTCGTATCTAAGCTTTCAGACGGTCTGAATTTTACTTGAATCTGCCGCCGTCTGAAATATGTTTGTTGCTTGGGTTTAGTGGCTGTCTTTCCATTGATAGTATTTTGAGCCGAGGAAAGAGCCGAGTTTGCGTAGGAAAGGCTGGGTAATGATGTTGCTGTGGCGCAGTTGCTCAAAAGGTTTCAGACGGCTGTCATCGCCCATGATGGCTTCAGCAATTGCCAAACCGGCAATGCCGGTAATCGCCATGCCGTGTCCGGAGTAGCCCTGGGCGTAGAAAACGGTAGGGGCGAGGCGACCGAAATGTGGGGCGAGGTTGCGTGTAATGTCGCATTCGCCGCCCCAAGAATGCTCGATTCTGACGTCGGTAAGTTGCGGGAAAACTTTCAGCATGTCTTGGCGGACGAGTTCGGTCATGCGGTCTGGATCATCGATAAACTCGTTGTCCTTTCCGCCAAAGAGCAGGCGGCCGTCGGCGCTGAGGCGGTAGTAGTCGAGGACGTGGCGGTTGTCGCAGATGGCCATATTGTTGCGGATCAGGTCTTTGGCGCGCTCGCCCAGGGGTTCGGTGGCGATGATAAAGGTGCTGACTGCAATGGCTTTTTGTTCCAATACTTTGAATTTCGGGTGTAAACCGGCATAAGTATTAACGGCATAAACGAGGTTTTTGCACTCAACGCTGCCATTGGGCGTATGAATCAGCCAGCCGTTATCGCATGGCTCGATACGCGTCATCGGGGATTGCTCAAAAAGTTGTGCGCCTGCATCGGCTGCCGCTTTGGCAATGCCTAGGGTGTAATTGAGCGGGTGTAAGTGGCCGGATAAAGGATCAAATTGCGCGCCTTGATACATATCGCTGGCAAGTTGTTGCTTCAGCGTGGCTTTATCCCAAAGCTGGTAATGGCTTGCGCCATAATGTTTTTGGGCGTGTTCGTGCCATTGTTGCAATTCTTTCCAATGCTGAGGACGGACGGCGACGGTCGCGTAGCCGCGTTGCCAATCGCATTGGATGTTGTGTTTTTGAATGCGCGAGTCAACCAGTTCAACGGCTTGCAGAGATTGCTGCCAGAACCATTGGGCCTGTTCCAAGCCGACTTGTTTTTCGATTTCTTCCATGCCACAGGCAAAATCGCTGATGATTTGTCCGCCGCTGCGACCTGATGCGCCGAAACCGATACGGGCGGCTTCAAGTACGATGACGTCATGGCTGTTTTCGGCAAGCGGCAGAGCGGTGCATAAACCGGTCAAACCGCCGCCGATGACGCAGGTTTCAGTTTTCAGACGGCCTTCAAGCGTCGGATAAGACGGATGGGGATTGGCCGTGCTGACATAGTAGGAAGGAAGGTATTCTTTGAAGCTGGGATTGATCATGATTTGAGCTTTAGGTTGGTTTTCACTTCATTGAAATTAGTTTTCAGACAGCCTTAAATGTGGGTTTGGGTTCAGGTCGTCTGAAAGGATAAGATGCAGTTAATAAAACAGGCTGTTCCGACACTTTATCGGACAGCCTGTCTGCATATTAGGCGGCTTTCTCGGCTGCCAATTTTTCTTGGCGGTAGGCTTCGGCAGCCTCGCGTTCCCGTTTGGTTGCCTGACGCATCATCCAGTAGTTGACGACAATAACCAGCGTACCGATGATACCGATCAGGATGGTTGCCAAAACGTTCATCTGAGGGTCAAGACCGAGTTTGATTTTGGAGAAAATCACTTGCGGCAATGTCGATGAACCCGGGCCTGACAGGAAGGAGGTAATTACCAAGTCGTCCAAAGACAGAGTGATGCCCAAGAGGAAGCCGGAAGCAATCGCAGGGGCAATCAGCGGCAGGGTAATCACGAAGAAAATCTTCAGCGGACGGGCACCCAAGTCCATTGCAGCTTCCTCCAAGGATTGATCCAATTCCACCAAGCGTGAGCGGATAACGACGGTAATGTACGCCATGCAAAGCGTGGTGTGGCCGAGGAAGATGGTGAAGAAACCGCGATCGAAGTAGAGCGATTGCAGCAATTCACTGCCTTGCAGGAACATTTGCACCTGAATAATCAACAGCAGCATGGACAAACCGGTAATCACATCAGGCATCACCATAGGCGCGGAAATCATACCGGCAAACAGGGTGCTGCCGCGGAAGCGTTTAATCCGCGCCATGGCGTAGCCTGCCAATGTGCCGAGTGCCACGGCGGCAAGCGAGGAAACGATGGCGATACGCAATGACAGCCAGGCCGCTTCCAAGATGGTGTCGTTTTCCATCAATGCGCCGTACCATTTGGTTGAGAAACCGCCCCAAACGGTAACCAGTTTGGATTCATTGAAAGAATAGATGACCAAAACCACCAGCGGAATATAGAGGAATGCCAGCGAGAGCAGGAGCATCAGTTTCAAGAACCAGGATAATTTGGTTTTCTGCATTATTTGCCTCCTTCTTCCAATTCGCGGTTTTCATAGTGCTGGAACAGGGCAATCGGTACAACCAGCAGGGCAACCATGACGACGGCGACAGCAGAAGCCAGCGGCCAGTTGTTTTGGTCGAAGAATGCCTGCCACAATACTTTACCAATCATCAGGTTTTCAGAACCGCCCACCAATTCAGGAATCACAAATTCACCGACGGCCGGAACGAAGACCAGCATAGAGCCTGCGATGATGCCTGTTTTGGATAAAGGCAGGGTAATGGTAAAGAACGATTTGATCGGACCTGCGCCCAAGTCGGAAGCGGCTTCGAGCAGGCGGTTGTCCAGTTTTACCAATTGTGTGTACAGCGGCAAAATCATAAACGGCAGATAGGCGTAAACCATCACCAAATTCAGCGAGAACGCATTGTAGAACAAGTCTAAAGGCTCGCTGATGATTCCATATTTGATTAAGAAATTATTGATGATGCCGTTGTGACCCAATAAGCCCATCCATGCGTAAACACGCAACAGGAAAGAGGTCCAGAAAGGCAGCATGATTGCCAACAGCAGGCCGTTGCGCGCAGCCGGATTGGCGCGTGAAATGGCATAAGCGGTCGGATAACCAATCAACAGGCAGATGATGGTCGTCGTCAGCGCGGTCTTAATCGAAGACCAGTAGGTCATCAGATAGATATTGCTGTTTTCACTGTCGCCAAACGGATTGAGCGTATTCCAAAAGTTTTGGAAGATGTCGGCGTAGTTCTGATAGCTGATGGCAATGTTCAGACGGCCTAAGTCTTCATCAATCGTCGTCAAAGGCGTAAATGGCGGAATGGCGATTTCTTGTTCGGCAAAGCTGATTTTCAAGACGATGGCGAACGGAATCAGAAACAGCACCAAGAGCCAAATATACGGTACGGCAATAACTGCACGCTGGCCGGGGCGGCGAAACAGTTTCTTTTTCAGTTTTTTAAGGTCCATTGCATTTCCCTCAAATTAACTGTACAGAGGTGTCGGTTGGTTTTCAGGCCAGCTGATATAGACGGTCTCGTCCCAAGTCGGCGGCGTAATGTTGCGCACATACCAATAAGGTGCGGGAACTTGGCTCTTAACGACACGGCCGTTGGCGAGTTTGATGTGGTAAATTGCAAAGCTGCCCAGATAGGCAATTTCTTTAACCGTGCCTTGGGCCCAGTTGTGCGCGCCCAAGTGTTCTGGTTTTTCTTTATGCAAATCAATGTCTTCTGGGCGGATGCTGATCCAGATTTCATGGTCGTTCGGAACGCCAAGGCCGTGGTCGATGCGGACGTGGTTTTCCAAGCCGTCACATTTGACGATAGAGAAATCGGCGCGGTCGTCAATAACGACGCCGTCAAAAATATTGGTTTCGCCGATAAATTCAGCGGTAAAGCGACTGTTAGGGTAGTCGTACACATCGCTAGGCGTACCGACTTGGCGCAATTGGCCGTCGGACATAATGGCGATACGGGTAGCCATCGTCATCGCTTCTTCTTGGTCGTGGGTAACCATAATGCAGGTTACGCCGACTTGTTCCAGCGTGTTGACCAATTCCAGTTGGGTTTGTTGGCGCAGTTTTTTATCGAGTGCGCCCAAAGGTTCGTCAAGCAGCAGGATTTTAGGACGTTTCGCCAGGCTGCGCGCCAAAGCGATACGTTGTTGCTGACCGCCGGAGAGTTGGTGCGGCTTGCGTTTGGCAAATTTGGTCATTTGCACCAGGCGTAGCATTTCTTCCACACGGGCATCAATTTCGCCTTTAGGCATTTTGTCTTGTTTCAGACCGAAAGCGATGTTTTGCTCAACGCTCATGTGCGGGAACAAAGCATAGCTTTGGAACATCATGTTGATTGGGCGCTCGTACGGAGCAAGCTTGGTAATGTCTTGGCCGTCGAGAATGATTTTGCCCTGATTGGGGCTTTCCATGCCTGCCAACATGCGCAGCAGCGTGGATTTGCCACTGCCTGAGCTGCCCAAAAGGGCGAAGATTTCGTGTTGATAGATGTCCAAGTCGATGTTATCGACAGCGTAATTGTCACCAAACTTTTTCACCAAGCCTTGGATTTGCAAATAAGGTTTGGCTGAAGACGCAGTGGTTGCGGTCATAATGGCAATACTCCAAAAAGAAAGACGAGTACCGGCAAAACGGATTTTCGAATGGGTGATAAAAAGCTGTTTGATTGCTGGCGGGAGTCGGACGGAGGCCGTCTGAAACTCTTGTAAAGCGCACGGGCAGCGTGGATAGAAAGCAGTTTAAGCCTCAGCTTTTGCTCTCGGCAAACTCAATATTATATTAGCCTAAGCCTCATAGGGGCAATATGAAAATGCTTGTAGCGGCTGATTTGAAGCAAATAGGAAAGGAAAGGCAGGCAGGGGAACAGGATAGCGAAAATGGGTAACGTTGTTTTTCTGCACAAAAGGATTTAATTTATATTCAAATGTCTTAAAAAATAATTTAAGATAGAATAAAATACGCAAATTGCATTAATTTTAATAAAGTCGTGCGGATTGCGTTTTATGCGGGCAAGATGGTTTTGTTCTGAATAAAAAAACTAAATCCGCTATATGAATAAAAAGGGAAAACATGAGCATTAAAGAATGGCCCGAGGGGGAGCGGCCGCGTGAGAAGCTGTTGGAGCACGGCGCGGCGGCATTGAGTGATGCGGAGTTGCTGGCGATTTTATTGCGTGTCGGAACACGCGGTATGAGTGCGGTCGATTTGGCGCGTTATTTGTTGGGTGAATTTGGCAGTTTGGGGAAGCTGATGAGTGCGGATGCCAAAACACTCGCTGCTTATAAGGGCATGGGTTTGGCAAGCTATACTCAATTTGCCGTGGTCAAAGAAATCGGGCGGCGGATTTTGGGTGAAGATTTGCAGGAGCAGATTGTTTTGTCAAGCCCGAAATCGGTTGCGGATTATCTGCGCCTGCATCTTGGGCATGAAAAAATCGAGGTCAGCGTTGCTTTGCTGCTCAACCGTCAAAATCAATTGATTGCGGTACGGGAATTGTCGCGCGGTACGGTGGCGGAAAATACGGTTTATATCCGTGAAATCGTCAAATTGGCATTGGATGAATATGCCGACAGTTTGATTTTGGCACACAATCATCCGGGCGGCTCGGCAAGGCCGTCTGAATCTGATGTGCAGTTTACAGAGCGTTTGAAACAGGCTTTAAGTTTGGTCGATATTACGCTGTTGGACCATTTTATCGTGACGGCAAAAGAAACTTGCTCTTTGCGCGAACAGGGCTATATGTAAGGATGAATGTTCAGACGGCCTCAGTAGGATTCCGAGGCCGTCTGAAGGATTATTGCGTTACTTCATCGGATGATTCTTCTTTGTGGATGATTTCTTCCGATTTTGGCTTTTCTTTGCTCTTTTCTTTGCTCTTTTCTTTTTCTTTGTCCTTGTCTTTTTTGCTGTCAGGAATGGCGGCATCAATCACTGCCCCCGTTCCTTTGACAACCAATTTCCCGGCAGTCAGGACGGTTGTGGCAGCCAAATCGACAGCCGCGCCTACAACGCAGCCGTTAAGCGTCAGACAAAGGGCAAGTACCGGAAGCAGGCGTTTTGTGCATCTCAATGGCTGCATCCGCAGTGTCCTTCATGATGATGGTCGCATCCTAGTGCTTCTTGCCAAGCATCATCATCGCCGTCAAATTCCTCAACTTCGTCAAATTCACCATTTTCTACCATGCTTACCAGCTCTTCCAAGCTTTCTGCGCCTTCTACCCAAAAGCAGGGAATATCGGGTGGTGTGTCGGGGGCAAGCAAGGCGGCTTGTTGGTCGTGCCAAGCAATCCAATAGCCGTTTTGCGTTTGTACGAATACGGCATCGGGATGGATGGTTTCGTTTTCGGTATTGACCAGCATTCTGTCAGCGATATCGGTTTGAAAAGGTAAGGTTTGCATGATGGTTTGAGAATGTGAGAAAAGAAAGTATTGTAACATGGCAAAAACAAACGCACCGTCTGAGTCAGGCGGTGCGTTTGTGTCTCGGCAACTTGGGTGCGGTCGGTTTAGAGTATCAGCCACACCGGGAATGTCATTCCGTCAATATTATTTGTCGTCATTAGCCAAAACGAAGCGGTAAATAGCCGCGCCAACTGCTGCGCCGGCAATAGGAGCCAACCAGAACAACCACAATTGTTCAACAGCCCAGCCGCCTTGGAACAAGGCAACGCCGGTAGAACGTGCAGGGTTAACAGAAGTATTGGTTACAGGAATGCTGATTAAGTGAATCAGGGTCAGACCCAGGCCGATGGCGATAGGGGCAAAGCCGGCCGGAGCCAGTTTGTCGGTAGAACCCATGATGATGATCAGGAAGAATGCGGTCAGTACGAACTCGATCAGTAACGCTGCCATCATGTCGTAACCGTTAGGAGAGTGTTCGCCGAAACCGTTGCTGGCAAAGCCGGAGGCAACAGCATCAAAACCGGTTTTACCGGAAGCAATCAGATACAGAACGCCAGCAGCGGCAATCGCACCGATAACTTGGGATACGATGTAAGGCAACAGGTCTTTACCGTTGAAACGGCCGCCGATGAAAAGGCCGACGGAAACGGCAGGGTTGAAGTGGCCTCCAGAAATGTGGCCGACAGCGTAAGCCATGGTCAGTACGGTTAAACCGAATGCTAAAGCGACACCGGCAAAGCCAATGCCAAGTTCTGGGTAGGCTGCTGCCAAAACTGCGCTGCCGCAGCCACCGAATACCAGCCAGAAAGTGCCGAAAAATTCTGCAAAATATTTTTTCATTTGTTTTTCCTCGTAAAGGGTGGGGTGTTGCCGAAGGCATGAATCATAATAATATTGCTTCTAATCGAAAAACGGATTTACCTGTTTTTTCCGGTCTTGACAAAAGGCCGTCTGAAAATGGCGACAAATGAATAGGGATATATCTGGCAGGTCGAGTTTTGTTTATTGAGGCTGGGTTTATTTAAGGGGCTGTACTAGATTAGCTCTAAATTCCACACCAATCCCGCAGGATTTTTAGCTGCCGGGACGGTGTGCCGAAGTTAAATCGAAATTCGCATTCTTTCAAGAACAGCGGGAAAGATTTGCGATCGATTCCGTTGTATTTTCGCAAGACACGTTTTGCCTGACTCCAAAAATTCTCAATGCCGTTAATGTGGTTCTGACGGTCGGCAAATTCCTTGGAATGGTTGATGCGGTAATGGATGAAACCGCTCACGTCCAACTTGTCGTAGCTGCTTAGGCTATCCGTGTAAACAATGCTGTCCGGCATAATTTTCTGTTTGATAACAGGCATCAGAGTATCGGACTTAGCATTATCTACTACAATGGTATAGACCCGTCCATTGCGTTTCAGAATGCCAAAGACAACTACTTTTCCTGCTGCACCGCGACCACGTCTGCCTTTACGCCGTCCGCCGAAATAGCTTTCGTCCAGCTCAACAGAGCCCTCAAAAACCTCATCGGCAGCCAAGGCCAAATGATGGCTGATAACCGTGCGGATTTTACGGTAGAACAATGCTGCCGAATTGGGATGGATACCCAAAATATCGGCGGCAGAACGGGCGGTAACTTCCAGCACAAAAAAAACGGAGCAGTTCTTTCTGTACTTTTTTCTTTAATTTGCAGTGCGTTATCTTCATATTTTGAGGGTAACATATCTGCTAATCTAGTACAGCCCCTTATTTAATAGCGAGGCAAATGCCGTTAATGGAAAAGCCTTTGGTTTTGTAGATAATATTATTTATAGATTATTAATTTGATCGGAATCTTTGAACTCATTATCTGATTTAAAAAGGCCGTCTGAAAACTTTTCAGACGGCCTTGATTTAAGCGAGGATAAATTAATCCAGATGGTCGCTGCTTTGCGCCAAGATGGTGCGGTTGCCGTTGTTTTCCGCCGGGGAAACAATACCATCGGCTTCCATTTGTTCAATCAGGCGGGCGGCGCGGTTGTAGCCGATGCGCAGTTGGCGTTGGATATTGGAAATGCTGGCCTTACGCGATTTCAAGACAACGGAAACGGCTTCGTCATACATGGGGTCGAGGTCGCTGTCGTTGCTGCGGCTGGTGCCGGTAAAGTCTTCGGTGGAACCGTTGCTCAAAATATCGTCGATATAGTCAGGCGCGCTGAATTGTTTCAGGTATTCCACTACGCGGTGAACTTCATTGTCGGAGGCGAATGCGCCGTGTACACGTTGCGGATAGTTGGTACCGGGTAGCTGGAACAGCATATCGCCTTGGCCGAGCAAGTTTTCCGCACCCATTTGGTCAAGAATCGTGCGGCTGTCGATTTTGCTGGACACTTGGAAGGCAATGCGTGTCGGAATATTGGCTTTAATCAGGCCGGTGATGACATCCACGCTTGGGCGTTGGGTGGCAAGAATCAAATGGATGCCGGCTGCGCGTGCTTTTTGGGCAAGACGGGCAATCAGCTCTTCGATTTTCTTGCCTGCAGTCATCATCAGATCGGCAAACTCATCTACCACGACCACGATAAACGGCAGTTTCTCCAATGGTTCAGGATTTTCAGGCGTGAGGCTGAACGGGCTGCCGATTTTTTCGCCACGTGCGGTGGCCTCGGCAATTTTTTGGTTGAAACCGGCAAGGTTGCGCACGCCCATAAAGCTCATCAGGCGGTAGCGTTTTTCCATTTCGTTGACGCACCAGTTCAGGGCGTTTGCTGCCAGCTTCATATCGGTCACGACAGGGGCGAGCAGGTGCGGAATGCCTTCGTAAATGCTCAGTTCCAGCATTTTCGGGTCAATCATAATCATGCGCACGTCTTCAGGCGTTGCTTTGAAGAGCATGGACAGAATCATGGCATTCACGCCTACGGACTTACCCGAACCGGTCGTACCGGCAACCAGCAGATGCGGCGCTTTAGCCAAGTCTGTCACAACAGGCTGGCCGGTAATGTCTTGGCCGAGAGCGAGGGTCAGTTTGGATTTGGATTCGGTAAACGCAGGCGAATTGAAGATTTCGCTCAAGCGGATCATTTGGCGTTTCGGATTAGGCAATTCCAAGCCCATGCAGGTTTTGCCGGGGATGGTTTCCACCACGCGGATGGAAGCCACGCCAAGCGAGCGCGCCAAGTCTTTTTCAAGGTTCAAAACGGCACTGCCGCGTACGCCGACATCAGGCTCGATTTCGTAGCGCGTAATGACCGGGCCGGAATAGGAGTCCATCACTTTGACTTTAACTTTGAACTCGGCCAGTTTTTCTTCGATGGTAATGCTGTTTTCCAGCAACTGTTCTTCAGTTTGCGAGGCGCTTGGGTCAAACTGCGGCGGCAGGAGCAGGGCAGTGGTCGGCAGGTGTGCCTCGGTCAGGGTTGCCGAAGTTGGAATAGCTATGCTTGGTGTATCTTCTTGAACGCTTGGTTCTACGCTTCGAACAGGTGTTTCAACGACTGTCTGTGTATATTCAGACGGCCTTGCGATTGTTTCAACAGATTCAATGGGTTCAATGGTTTCAACCGCTTGAATAGCTTCTGCTTCCGCTTGTACAGGCGCTTCCGGCTCACCATCGAATTCTGTTTCTTCGACGGCAGATTCACTGATTAAATAATCGCGGATACTGCGTTCGGGTTGGTTGCTGACGTGCGCATTGACTTGCGAATCAAAAATCGGCACTTGGATTTTATGTTCAAAAGCAGGCGGTTCGGGAATATCAATCGGCGCAATCGAGGTTTGGAAAACAGGCGGCTCGGGAATATCGGTTTTAGCCATAGGGACAACCGGTACGGCAGGCGGCTCGACTACGGTTGCGTTTGGTGCGGCAGGTCGGGAGATATAAGGAGATTTTTTAACAGGCGCAGCCGGTTTCGGACGGGACGGCGTTGCCGGTGCGGCAGGTTGTGGTGCAACAGCTTCCGTGGCAGCTCGTTTACGCGCCCATCTTTCAGCGGCCGCTTCGGTATGGCGAACTTGACGGCGCAGGCTGGCAGGGCGGCTGATTTGTCCCAAGTTGGCCAGAATTTCGTCATTTTCGATGGTGCGCGGAGAGTAGTCGCGCAATGGGGCGACGGCTGCGGCCAGTTTGTGGCGTGCGGCGGTACGGCGGGCAAGGTTGTTGTGAATATCTTCCGCTTGGATTTCAGAAGGGAATGCCTGCATGGAAGTATAGGGGAGGATGGCTTCTTTTTCGGCAGTTCTTAAGGCCGTCTGAACGGTTTCGATATGTGGCGCATTGGCTTCTGCCACGCGGACATTATTGGCCCGCGCCAAGGCACGTTCGCGTGTGCGGCGCAAGATAGGGTCGTTGTAGTCGATGATTTCCATACCTGTCATCGGCAGGGATGAAGCGCGCAACAATGGAGTTTCGACTTCGTCTTTGTAAATTGGCGCATTTTTTTCGGCCAAATGCTCGTTCCATTCTTCAACCGCTGCTTCATGCAGGGAACGTGTGGCTTCTTCTAATGTGATTTCTTCAAAATTGCTGTTTTGCACCAAAGACGGGCTGTATTCGGGAGCTTCCATCTGTGCAAACGGCGTGATTTTAGGAATACGTTCCGGTTTGGCAGATTTACGGGTTTTAGGCGCAACTTTGATTTCTTCTTCGGTAGCTGCGATGTGTTCCGGCTCTTCGGCAAACGGCTCTGCTGCATGCTCTTCGTTTGTTTCGGCGCGTTGCGTTTTATTGTGTTCGAGCGCAGAAAGCAGGCGGATGCGGGCGATTTTATGGTTGTCGGCAGTGTGCTTGTTCATGCTGAACAAACGTTTCAGGCTGTCCAGTTGGTCGGAAAAACCGACCGGGCTGTCTTCTTCGTTTATTTCTTGTTCGTCGCCACTGAGTCGGGCCAATTCTTGGCGCCACTTTTGCTCTTGTTTCTGGCGCCACCAGAACAAGCCGGCTATGACAGCCAGCAGAATTAAAGCCAATATTGTCCAAAGCATGCGTCCATCCCCTTAATTAAACGGCAAAGTCCGTTATTCTAACGCTTTTTTCGGGTAAACAAAACCAGCCGAAACAAGCTTTAACGGCAAAGGCAGACAGGATTGTCAAAGCTATGGCTTGAGACGCGTATAATAGGCCGTCTGAACATTTTGCGGATGAGATGATGATTTTTCAAAACGGATGGTTTCCCGTTGGTGTCGTGATGGCGGCATGGCCTGTGTTGCTGGTGATTTTTGCTTTGTGTGCAAAGCAGGCATGGGTGTCGGTATCGCAGCATCGTTCCGCATTCTTGGTGGCTGCCGTGATGTTGCCGCTGGCTTGGAGTTTGAATGCCTCCCCGGAAAGCGGACAACTGGCCGGCATGAGCTATCATTTGCTCGCCTTGAACCTGACGGCTTTAATGCTGGGCACCTCTGCCGCATTCTGCCTTGGCGTTTTACTGTTTTTTCCGTATTTGTGGCTTTGGGGCGATTGGCATATGTTCCCCATCAATGCCTTGTCCGTATTGCTTCCGCCTTTGTTGGTGAACTTGGGTTTCCGCCATTGGGTATCGCGATTGCCTGCCAATATCTTTATCTTTATTTTTCTGAATGGTTTTTGGGCTGCGGCGGTCGGTATGGTGTTTACCGGCGTAATTTTGGTCGGTTTGTTGGACTGGGCGGATGTATTTGATACGGCGGTATTGTGGAAAACCGCTTTTCCTGTTTTCTTCTTAATCGCTTGGGCAGAGGCATTTTT
This sequence comes from Neisseria subflava, assembly GCF_003044645.1. GTDB lineage: Bacteria > Pseudomonadota > Gammaproteobacteria > Burkholderiales > Neisseriaceae > Neisseria > Neisseria subflava_B. Next base: position 279,871 of record NZ_POXL01000001.1, on the reverse strand, counting down.
GAGCGGTATTTCAACAGCCATTTTTATCGCGCTCAAGCCGCAATGGATTTGTACTTTCGATGACGACAGGTATTTGAAATCCGCGCCTAAGATTTGGCAATAAGATATGAAGGCATCCTTGCTTGGTTTTCAGACGGCCTCATGACCGGATGGCCTGTTTTTTGAATTGAATATTTAACGTGTTATGTTTGCGTATATTTTTCCCATTGTTTGCGGTGCCGCTGTCGGGGCTGTATTGCGTTGGCTGTTTAGCTTGGTGCTGGTGTCTTCTGCGCCTTTTTCTATCGGTACATTGGCGGCAAACTGGTTGGGCGCGCTGCTGATTGGTGTGTTGGCGGAACTTTTAACCGATCCGCAATGGCGTTTGCTTTGGATTACCGGCTTTCTCGGCAGCTTGACCACATTTTCAGGTTTTTCAGTGGAAATGGTGGGTTTGATGCAGGCGCAACGTTGGGGCATGGCTTTGATGGCAACCTGTCTGCATGTTTTCGGTTCGTTTGGTTTGACGGCACTGGGGATTAAATTGGCGCAGATTTGTAAGTAAGTTGTTATTTTTATTTGAAATATAAGCCAAAGGCCGTCTGAAAATCTGTTTTCAGACGGCCTTTGGCTTTATCAATTAGGGTTGTACATAGCTTTTTGTACGCGCTAAATCGGTAATCAACAGCGGATTGTCTTTGCGCATCATATCGATCAGCTCTTGGCAACGTTTGGTTGTTGGATCTTGCCAGAGCCAGTCAAGCTCAGGCTGGGTAAGGCCGACTATCTGCAGAAATTGAACTTCGCCGTTTGGCGTTTTGATAGCGGGCAGCTTGGGGTCTGGTGCGAAGGCTACGCCGACGATGGCGGTTTCTGTATCCATTCGGATAGGGCCGTTAGTTGAAGTAAAGTGGTAGGCTTCAAACCAGTTGCCACTTTCAAAAACGTAACGACCAAGGTTATTCATCATATTGACTGCCCAATAAGGCTCGTGTTTAGTGTTGTAGTCGGAATCTGGATCCTGATCGTAAGGGGGAGTGCGGAAGGTAAATTCAAATCCCCATTTACTGTAATCTGCACCGGCAAGTTCTGGATTAAAGTAAAGTTCGCTCATGCCGTAGGAAACAATATGGCGATGGAAGGTTTGCTCTTCACAATCAAAAATGTCGCTATTGTCCAGTGGATCGGTGCCTCCCAACCAATACTTGATTATAGGACCATAGGAGCGTGGTTTGACATCTCCATAAAGTGCTTTAAGCGCAGAATCGATAGCTTCCCAGCCGACAGCCTGATCTTCTTTAAAAGTTTGGCGGTATTCTTGTTCGTTCATTGTCTGTTTCCGTGTTGTTGATGATTGGCTTGTAAATTAATTCGCGTGTTTTTTTAGAATGTGTTGTTTCTAAAAATAAAGCGATTTAAATATGACATATTATTTGCTTTTTTAATCAATGCCAATAGGCAAACAGACGGTTTCTTGACAATAGGTTTTGCCGGATTCGCTTAAGTGTGCCGGTTTGTAGGCGGCAAAGGTGTAGGTCAGGTCTGCGCGGAATGTGTCAGGATCGGCTTCGGCGGTGTCGCAGTTGAGGCCGGTGGGAATATCGAGGGCAACTTTCAGGCCGTCTGCATGATTGAGTTGGCGGCAGAGGGCGGCGATTTCGGTTGGAAGCGCACCGCTGAAGCCTGTGCCGAATATGCCTTCGATAATGATGTCGTAACCGTTTTTCAGACGGCCTTCCAGTTCTTGGACGGATATCAATTCAATATGGGGCAAACCGTTGAGGCGTTCGCGATTGGTTTGAGCCAAAGGGGAGAGGTTTTCTCCGAGTGAAAATAGAATATCGATGTGCCAACCTTGCGCCTGCATATATCTTGCCATGACTAGGCCGTCGCCGCCGTTGTTGCCTTTGCCGCAAACGATCAGGGCGCGTCCGGCTTGGGGATGACGCTGCATGAGGTCTTGGGCGGCAGAGCTGCCGGCGTTTTCCATCAGTTGGTCGAAGCTCGTGCCTTTATCGACGGCTGCTTGTTCGCGTTCGCGCATTTGGGCGGCGGTATAGACTTTCATGATCGGCTCTCTTTGCAGGAAGTTATTGGTCGGCGGTATTCATCAGGCGCAAGGCTTTCAGACGGCCTATTTCTTTTTGATATTCCACCAGCCCGATAAATGTGCCGTCTCGGTTGTATACACGGATAGGCTGTTCGGCGGAAATGTCGTCGGTGAACTGGGGACGTTGGCCGTGTTTGAGCATGGTAACGGCGTAGTCGTTTAGCTCAAGTTTGGGGAAATGTTGCACCAAAACATCGCAAGGCAGCAACAGGGCATCGCGTTCGGCTTCGTCTAATTCTGCCAAGGCTTCGAGCGTGTGGCTTTGGGCAATGGTAAATCCGGCGGTTTCAGTACGGCGCAGGGCGGTCAGGTGGGCGAATGTGCCGATGTGTTTGGCGATGTCTTCGCTGAGGGTGCGGATGTAGGTACCCTTGCTGCAACGTACGTCTATCACGGCTTTGGGTGCATTAAACTCAGTGATATCAATGGAGTAAATGGTGATGTCGCGCGCTTTGCGTTCGATAACGATACCTTTGCGTGCGTATTCGTACAGCGGTTTGCCTTCGTGTTTAAGGGCGGAAAACATCGGTGGCACTTGGCGGATATCGCCCGTTAAGGCTTGGCAGGCCGTCTGAAATTCGGACAATGAAATATCGGCGCGTGCGGTAGCAACGATTTCGCCTTCTGCATCGCCTGTGCTGCTGGCTTCGCCCAGTTTCAGCGTGGCCGTATAGGCTTTGTCGGCATCAATCAGATATTGGGCGAACTTGGTCGCTTCACCGAAGCAAACAGGCAAAAGCCCTGTGGCCAAAGGATCGAGTACGCCGGTATGCCCGGCTTTTTCGGCACGGAACAAGCGCCGTGCTTTTTGCAGGGCAGTGTTGCTGGAAAGGCCTTCAGGTTTGTCGAGGAGAAGGACGCCGTTGACCGGGTGTTTGGTGGGTTTATTGGTCATATTAATTAGGGAATATTAATGTTCAGGCCGTCTGAAAGGGTTCAGACGGCCTGCGTGTTTTAATCAATCAATCTTCAACCGGTTTTTCCGCCGCCACTTGGTCGATCAGGCTGGAAATGCTCATGCCGCGTTCGAGTGATTCGTCGTATTTGAAGTGCAGCTCGGGCGTTTTGAAGAGTTTGATGCGTTTGGCCAATTCGCTGCGCAAATGGCCTTTGGCGTGTTCCAAAGCTTCTTCGGTAATGTCGCGTGTGCTGTCGTCGAGGACGGTGTAGAACACGGTGGCGTGGCTGTAATCGCGGGTTACTTCGACTTCGTTGATGGTGATGAAGCCTGCGCGCGGGTCTTTCAGGCCGGTGCGGACGAGTTCGGCAAGCTCGCGCATGATTTGTTCTTTGACACGGTCTTGGCGGGCGTAGCCGCGTTGAGGTTTTCTCATGGTTTTCCTTGATGTATGGCAGGCTGTCGTTTTCAGACGGCCTGCGGTTTGGATTTTGAAAAGCTGCCTATTATAACGGAGCGCGGTTTATTGTGCTTGAACCGAGAAAGGCATATCGATTTTTTGCCATTGTGCGCTTTCATAGTCCAACGCATCGGCGATGAGGGGGTGTTGCTCCAGCCATTGGGCGTTGATGCGCAAGATGAAGCTGTGGTTGTTTTCATCGACGCGAAGCTGGGTTTGCGGCGGCAAATCAAGCGGCAGGCGCGAGCGGCAGAAGAGGGCGGCCAGGCGCAGGGACAATACGGCACACCACATGATTTCGTTGTTGCCGATAATGTCCGCCATTTTCTTGAGGTCGCCGCGATGGCCGATAACCAGTTGCGCCAAAATGGTTTGCTCTTTGCGTGAGAAGCCCGGCATATCGGCGTTTTCGAGAATGTAGGCGGAGTGTTTGTGATAGCCGGTATGGGCAATATCCAAGCCGATTTCATGCAGACGGCCTGCGCGGCTAAGGTATTGGTTCCATAAGGCAAGCTCTTGAACGGTTACGTTTTTGGCGTGGCACAGGCTGTTCATGAAGGCTTGTGCGGTATCGGCAACGCGTTTGGCTTGGTTGAGGCTGACGTGGTAGCGTTTTTGGAACTCTGCCGTTGTCTGTTCTCGCATATCGACATTGAGGCTGCGGCCGATTAAGTCGTAGAACACGCCGTCGCGGAGGGCGGCTTCGGTAACGGTCATTTTGGTCAGCGAGAGTTCTTCAAAAGCGGCCATCATCACGGCCAACCCGCCCGCAAAAACTTCGATGCGTTCGGGTTTGAGGTTTTCAAATTTGGCTTTTTTAACCGAACCGGCTTCGATAATCCTATCAGCAAGATAACGCATGCCTTGGGCGGTAATGTCGGCTTCTTGCGGCAATTCGGCTGCCAAAACGTCGCGTATGGATTTTGCCGAACCGGACGTGCCGATGGCGAAATCCCAACCGGTACGCTTCATCAGTTTGCTGATGCGCTGGATTTCGATACGCGCGGCGGAAACGGCGGCTTGGAAATCTTTGGCAGTCACTTTGTTTTGGAAAAAGCGCATGCTGTACGTTACGCAGCCCAAAGGCAGGCTTTCTGTGGTCAGCGGTTGCAAATCCGAGCCGATGACAAATTCAGTCGAGCCACCGCCAATGTCGATAACCAGCATTTTGTCGCCTTTGGGCGGCAGGGTATGTACTACGCCGGTGTAAATCAGACGCGCTTCTTCACGGCCGGCAATGACTTCGATGGGGAAGCCCAACGCCGCTTCGGCACGAGGCAGGAATTGGGCGATGTTTTTGGCGACACGGAAAGTGTTGGTGGCCACCACGCGCACGTTTTCGGGTTGGAATCCGCGCAGGCGTTCGCCAAATTTTGCCAAACATTCCAAGGCTTGTTCTTGAGAGGCTTCGCTCAGGTTTTTTTGTTCGTCCAAGCCGGCGGCAAAGCGAACCATTTGTTTGAACGAGTCGATGACTTTCAGCTGGCCGTTGTTGTTTTCACAAATTTGCAGGCGGAAACTGTTGGAACCCAAGTCGACGGAGGCTAAAACGTTGGCGGGAGTGGTGGTCATAAAAAATACCGCTTGATTAGAAAAACCTAAATGTTACTTGAGGCGGTATCACTTGACAATAAAAGGAATACAGCTCTTTGATTCTGCTCATAGATGTATTTTATAATGCTGATTTTAAGCAAATATATCAAAGGCCGTCTGAACTTTTCAGACGGCCTAAAAAGAGAAAACACATGAAATCGGAAAACCAAGATTCCTTATTTTTATCGCGCCGCCGCCTGTTGCAAGTGGGCGGAGCCATGCTTTTGACGCCTGCGACCGCATGGGCAGGAGCGCAACGTGAAGAAACGCTGGCGGATGATGTGGCTTCCGTGATGCGCAGTTCGATCAATAGCGCCAGCCCTGCGCGGCTGGTGTTTGCCGATTCGAGGGAAGGGGAGCGTTGGTTGGCGGCGATGTCTTCCAGATTGGCACGCTTTATTCCCGATGAGGGCGAGCGCCGCCGTTTGTTGGTCAATATTCAATATGAAAGCAGTCGTGCCGGACTCAACACCCAAGTGATTTTGGGTTTGATTGAAGTGGAAAGCGCGTTTCGCCAATATGCCATCAGCGGCGTGGGCGCACGAGGTTTGATGCAGGTGATGCCGTTTTGGAAAAACTATATCGGCAATCCGTCGCACAATCTTTTCGATATCCGCACCAATCTGCGCTATGGCTGCACCATTCTGCGCCATTACAACAATATCGAAAAAGGCAATATTGTCCGTGCTTTGGCAAGGTTTAACGGCAGCTTGGGCAGTAACAAATATCCAAATGCCGTGTTAGGCGCGTGGCGAAATAGATGGCAGTGGGGTTGATTCGGGATAAATGGGATAGGGCAGATCTTGCGTGATGCTGGTTTTCAGTTGAAACCGTTTTATACCGATGAAGCAGGTTTGCGATTTGACCCCATGCAATTCCTTTGAATCCTGTATAATCAGAAAATCTGTTAATTCACACTTTCAGACGGCCTTTCGCAAACTTAAGTCCGTCTGAAACATTATTTATGGCAAGAGATAACCGCATCCAAATGTTTCCGCACGAGTGGCGTGCCAGTACCACACTTTCCGGCGTTTACGCACTGCGTATGTTGGGGATGTTTTTGGTGTTGCCTGTCTTGGCAATGTATGCCGCTTCGTTGCCCGGCGCAGAAAATAATAAAGCATTGGTCGGTATGGCGATGGGTATTTACGGGCTGACACAGGCTTTGCTGCAGCTGCCTTTGGGCATGGCTTCCGACAAGTTCGGCCGTAAAAAAGTGATTTATGCCGGCCTGATTGTATTTGCGGCGGGTAGTTTTTTGGCCGCAGTTGCCGACAGCCTGCAGATGTTGGTTGCCGCGCGTGCCATTCAAGGTGCGGGTGCCGTCAGCGCGGCGGTAACGGCTTTGCTGGCGGATTTGACCCGTAATGAAGTGCGGACGCGTGCGATGGCGATGATCGGCCTGAGTATCGGCTTGACCTTCTCCGTCAGCCTAGTGCTGGCACCGATGATTGCCAGCTTTATCGGCGTATCCGGCCTGTTTGCGCTGACCGGTATTCTGACTGTAATCAGTATCGGCGTAGTTGCCTGGATGACCCCTGATCCGGAAGTGTCAAAAATGCACGAAGACATGCAGGCTCAGCCTTCGCGTATGGGTGAGGTATTGAAAAACCGCCAACTGCTCAATCTCGACTTTGGTATTTTTGCCTTGCATGCGGCGCAAATGGCTTTATTTACAGCATTGCCGTTTGCCATGACGCAGTTGGGTTTGGAAAAAATCCATCACTGGCAAGTTTATCTGCCGTCAACCATTACCGGCCTGATTATTATGGTGCCGCTGATTATCGTCGGCGAAACGCGCAACAAACTGAAACAAGTGTTTATCCTTGGTATCATCTGCATTGCCGCAGCGCAAATCGGTTTGCTGTTTGGAATGCACTCGGTCTGGTTGATTACCGCTTATCTGATTGTTTACTTTATTGGTTTCAATGTATTGGAAGCCAGCCTGCCGTCTATGGTGTCAAAAATTGCTCCGTCCGATTTGAAAGGCACCGCGATGGGCGTGTATAACACCATGCAGTCGGTCGGCTTATTTGTCGGCGGCGCAACCGGTGGTTTATTGTTCCAAAAATACGGTTTTGTAGGCGTATTTGCCTTTTGTAGCGTATTGATGTTGCTGTGGCTGGTATTGGCAGTCATTTCGCCGGCACCAAAACCTGTCAAAAACCTCAGCTATCCGCTTAACGCCGAATGGCAACAAAATCCGGATTTGCTCTACCAAAAATTGACTGAAATTGAAGGCGTTGAAAGCATCAGCTTTAGCGCAGACAAACAAACCATTTATATCAAGGCCTTGCAAAAAGGATTCGACCAAGAGGCCGCCGAAAAAATTATCACAGGAGTGTAAAATGTCATTGAATAAAGTTATCCTCATCGGCCGCCTCGGCCGCGACCCGGAAGTCCGCTATATGCCTAACGGCGAGGCCGTCTGTAATTTCAGCGTTGCCACCAGCGAAACTTGGAACGACCGCAACGGCCAACGCGTAGAACGTACCGAATGGCACAACATTACCATGTACCGCAAACTCGCCGAAATTGCAGGTCAATACCTGCGTAAAGGCAGCCAAGTGTACCTGGAAGGCCGTATCCAAAGTCGTAAATACCAAGGCAAAGACGGCATCGAGCGCACCGCTTACGACATCATCGCCAACGAAATGAAAATGCTTGGCGGCCGCAACGACAACAGCGGCGGCGCACCATATGATGACGGCTACAACCAAGGCGGCCATTCAAGCCAAGGCAGTTACCAACAAGCGCCACAACAGCAATACCAATCTGCCCCAGCTCAAGAACCCCCAGCCGCCCCAGTCCGTCGTCCCGCTCCGGCACAACCGACCGCTCCGGTTGATGATATCGACGACGATATTCCATTCTAATCATTGAGTAATATAAAAGGCCGTCTGAAAAATATACTTTCAGACGGCCTTTTATTTGAATATGTCTACGTTTTTAAGATTTTCCGGCTTTATCCCCGATTTTGCTTTCTTTGCCTTGAATCAGGTTTTGAATATTGCTTTTATGGCGGTACAACACCAATGCGGCAATGAATACGGTTGCCCATGCCCAAGAGGCGTGTGGCATCATGAAAAAGGCGAAGATGGGTGCGCAGACGGTGGCGACCAGTGCGGCGAGGGAGGATACTTTGAAACCGAATGCCATGACCAGCCAAATCAAGGTGCAGAGTAGGGCGGTTGCGGGGGAGAGGGCGAGCAAGACGCCTAATGCGGTGGCTACGCCTTTGCCACCTTTAAAATTGAAAAATATTGGCCACATATGGCCGACCAATGCGGCGATGGCGACCAGGGCTATCGTTGCATCAGACAAATTTAAAGCATCTTGAAGACAACGAGCCAAGATGACGGCAACCAAGCCTTTTACTGCATCGCCGAGCAAGGTCAGTGCGGCCGCTTTTTTCTTACCGCTGCGCAAGACGTTGGTGGCACCGGGGTTGCCGGAGCCGTAAGTGCGCGGATCGTCCATGCCGTAATATTTTGATACGATGACGGCAAAAGATAGGGAGCCGATAAGATAGGCGGCAATAATGGCGAGTACATTGAACATTTTGGGTGCTTTACTTAAAATGGGAACGGTTATTCTATCAAAAAAATGGACAGGCAAATGGATAAAATCTTTTTGTACGGCATGAAGGCCGATACTTTAATCGGCGTATATGATTGGGAACGCGAGCGTAAACAGACTTTGATTTTGGATTTGGAAATCAGTGTTTCCGAACGTACCTTCACGAGCGACGATATCAGCGATACCATTCATTATGGCGAAGTATGCGAAGTCGTACGCCGCAACCTTGCCGAACAGGATTTTTTACTGCTGGAAACGTTGGCAGAGCATATCGCCCAATTGATTTTAAATGATTTTGGTGCGGCCAAAGTGCGCGTCCGTATTGTGAAGCCGGGTATCTTGCCTGATGTGGCGCAGGTCGGTATTGAAATTGAACGCGCTCGGGAATAAACCATAAATATATAAATTTTTAGTTTTAAATAAAAAAGAAAACGTCATGATTGAACAAATATTGGGAAGTATGTCAGGTATATTTTGGATTTTTCTGATCATTATTCCTTTGCTTTTATTAAAAGCACTGTTGAGAAATCCTAAAATAAAGGGAAGCATGGGGGAAATAGCAGTTCGTTCTGTAATTGGAAAAAATTTAGATGAGAAAACTTATTTTGAGTTTCACGATTTAATTATTCCATCTCGAGATGGTACGACACAAATTGATCATATTTATGTCTCAATTTTTGGGATATTTGTGATAGAAACTAAAAATTACACAGGTTGGATTTTTGGTAGTGAAAAGCAATCTAAATGGACGCAAATCATCTATAAACAGAAACATTATTTCCAAAACCCGTTGCGTCAGAATTATGCTCATATCAAAGCATTGTCAGAACTATTGCAATTTCCTGAGGAGAAGTTTCATTCAATGGTAGTTTTCTTAGGTGATTGTGAGTTGAAATCGAAAATGCCACCAAATGTTTGCCGTATTAGGCAGGCAGCGGCTTATATTAAGAATTTTCAGACGGCCTTATTGCTTCCTCATGAGGTAGAGGCAATAGTTGCTGTATTGTCTTCAAGTGACTACCAAGCAAATAGTGAAAAGCTGCGAACACATACGGAGCGTTTGCAACAACGACATCAGCGGTAACTATTAGAAAAGGCATCCTCTGAGTTTATTTCTGTAAAATTTCAGATGGCCTTTAATATTTAATAATTTGGAAATGAGGTAAAAAATGGATTTGAAAGAAACTAAATTAAGCAGTGAGCCAATCTACGAAGGTTCTTTTGTTACCATCAGTCGTGATCGGGTTCGCCTGCCAAATGGCAACGAAAGCCAGCGGGTTGTGATCCGTCATCCGGGTGCTGCGTGTGTGTTGGCGGAAACGGAAGACGGCAAAGTTGTTTTGGTTCGCCAATGGCGTTATGCCGCCGATCAGGCGACGTTGGAATTGCCGGCGGGTAAATTGGATGTGGCGGACGAAGATCCTGCCGAATGCGCTTTGCGTGAGTTGGCGGAAGAAACGCCATATGTCGCCGACAGCGTCAAACTGTTGTACTCCTTTTATACTGCAGTCGGTTTTTGCGATGAAAAAATGTATCTCTACCAAGCGCAAGGTGTGCGTTTGGGCAGTGAGTTGAGCAATGATGAGGATGAAATTACAGAAACCGTCCTGATGAGCAAGGAAGAGGTGCGCAATGCATTGGCAAACGATGAAATCAAAGATGGTAAGACTTTGATTGGTTTGCAGTATTGGTTGGCTCAGAATTGATATGTTAAGCAGACAATCCTTGATGGTTTTTTAATACTTGAGCCTGATATTTAGATAATAAGGTTTTATACAAACAAGGCCGTCTGAAAAAGCTTTCAGACGGCCTTGTTTTATTTTGTAGCTATATTTTGGCCTAATAAAGCCGGTGCAAACCGTGTAATCGTATCGCGCAAAACGATGAGTTTGCCGTGGAAGAAGTGGGACGAGCCGGCAATGGTTACAACCGGCAGGTCTTGTGGTTTTGCCCATGTCAGGGCTTTGTTGATTTTGACGACTTCGTCTTCCGCGCCATGAATCATCAATGTTTTGGCGACATCGGGAACGTTGGATGGTTCCGGGCGATCGGTGTAGTGATGGACGGCGGCACCCATCAGCAACAGTAAATCAGGCGTACGTTCTTGGGCGGCAAAGGTGGAAACGTAGCCGCCGAATGAGAAGCCGGCTAGGGCGAATTGCGGTGCGTCTGGATGTTGCGCGCGGGCGTAGTCGATAACGGCAATGCAGTCTTGCGTTTCGCCGCGGCCGTAGTCGTGTTCGCCTTCGCTATTGCCTACGCCGCGCAAATTGGGCAGGTAGCAATGAAAACCGAGTTGACTGAGGGCTTTGGCGGCGGTTTGGATGACTTTGTTGGTGTTGGTGCCGCCTTGCAGGGGATTGGGGTGGTTGATGACGGCAACGCCGCGTGCGGATTCTTGTGTGCTTGGCAGGTAGATGGTTTCCAGCAAACCGGCTGGGCCGGGGATTTGAATGATGTCGGGTTTGAGCATGAGTGTGTCCTTGTTTGTTTTTTCAGACGGCCTGAAGCGGTTTACAGATAAAAATTCTTGCCGTTGTTTTGATTGTTGGCTTTCAAATCAGCAAGCATCCGTTTGAAGTCCAAGCCGTATTTTTCGCTTAATTTTTCGGCGCGTTTTTTTAAGTTGTCGAGATTTTGCTCTTTGGGGCTGCTTTGGAACGCCATGACCGCTACGTTACCGTGGCTTTCTGCAGGCAGCTCGAGTACGCGGCCGTCAAAGACGTTGAGCAGGCGTTCGACAAAGCGTTGATAACGCTGGTCGCCGCTCCACCAGTTGGTAACAAATACGCCGTCTGGAGAGAGGGCATTGCGGCAGTCTTGGAAGAAGGGCTCTTCCACCAAAGCATCGATAATCTGTTCGCCGTCAAAACCATCTACCAAAATCACATCGGTATTGTGGCGGAACACTTTAATATATTCCGCGCCATCTGCCTCGATAATTTCAAAATTTTCACCTTCATGCGGCAATTCAAACAGGCTGCGCGCCACGGCGATGACTTGCGGATTGATGTCAATGGCGGTTTGCTTGGTATCGGGTAGGTAGCTGTCTATCCAACGGGCAAACGAGCCGCCGCCCAAACCGATTTGGGTGATGTGTTTGGGCGGGGTTTCTGCAAACAGCAGCCAACCCATCATGGCGCGGCTGTACGACAACACCAGCTCGGACGGATGATCGACATTCATAGAGCTTTGAATGGTGTCGCTGCCCAAGTGCAGGGAACGGATATTGCCTTCTTCGGAAATGCCGACTTCGGGCAGATGGGATTTGGCTGGGCGCAAGCGGCGGTAAGGATGGCGGGGTGGCATGGGCAAAGACGGAAAGATGTAGAAGGCGTTATTTTAACAGAAACAATGATGTTTTGCGCTGGGGCGGTTTTCAGACGGCCTTTGTGTGTGTTGAATTGGAAGATAAGGCGTGTATTTAATTTTCTTTAAAATCATTGGTTTTTATAATTTCGTGAGTAACTTTGTTTTAAAATGCTTGCCAAGATGGGAACTTATCGGCATAATGCCGACTTCCTTGCCGGTATAGCTCAGTTGGTAGAGCACCTGACTTGTAATCAGGGGGTCCCGAGTTCGACTCTTGGTGCCGGCACCAGTTAAAGACTGATGGTGCCGCAAGGCATTTCAGTAAGCCGGTATAGCTCAGTTGGTAGAGCACCTGACTTGTAATCAGGGGGTCCCGAGTTCGACTCTTGGTGCCGGCACCAATTAAAAGCCCGATTGTGAAAGCAGTCGGGCTTTTTGCTTATGCTTTGATATTTTAAAAGCAGACCTTATAATACCGCGTTTCCATTACAACAAAGGGCTGCCCGTCGGGCGGAACACACAAAACACCATGATTACCGTAAACACTTTGCAAAAAATGAAAGCAGAGGGCGAAAAAATCGCCATGCTGACCGCTTATGAATCCAGCTTTGCCGCGCTGATGGACAATGCTGGCGTGGATGTATTGCTGGTCGGCGATTCTTTGGGTATGGCGGTACAAGGTCGTCAATCTACTTTGCCGGTGAGCTTGCAGGATATGTGCTACCACACTGAATGCGTGGCTCGCGGCACTAAAAATGCCATGATTGTCAGTGATTTGCCGTTTGGCGCATATCAGCAGAGCAAAGAGCAGGCATTTGCGGCGGCGGCAGAGTTGATGGCGGCCGGCGCGCATATGGTCAAGCTCGAAGGCGGTGTCTGGATGGCGGAGACCACTGAATTTCTGCAAATGCGCGGTATCCCTGTTTGCGCCCACATCGGCCTGACTCCGCAATCCGTGTTTGCATTCGGCGGCTATAAAGTACAAGGCCGGGGCGACAAGGCGGAAGCGTTGCTCAACGACGCCAAAGCGCATGATGCGGCAGGTGCGGCAATCGTATTGATGGAATGCGTTCCTGCAGAGTTGGCGAAAAAAGTAACCGAAACCGTTTCTTGCCCGACCATCGGTATTGGTGCAGGCGTGGATTGCGACGGTCAGGTTTTGGTGATGCACGATATGCTCGGCATTTTCCCCGGTAAAACCGCCAAATTCGTGAAAAACTTTATGCAGGGCAAAGACAGCGTTCAAGCTGCGGTCAAAGCCTATGTGGACGAAGTCAAAGCAAAAACGTTCCCATCTGTCGAACATACGTTTGCCGGATAAAATAAAAAACAGGCCGTCTGAAACTTATTTCAGACGGCCTTTTTGATGAATAAAAGCGTATAATCGGCGCGTGATTTCCGTAGATGAAGCGGCGGAAAAGATAAAGGATTTTTCAAACCATGCAAATCATTCATACGATTAAAGAATTGCGCGAGTGGCGCAAAACTGCCGGAAAAGTGGCATTTGTACCGACCATGGGCAATCTGCACGAAGGCCATCTTGCGCTGGTGCGCGAAGCAAAAAAACGTGCCGATAACGTTGTGGTCAGCATTTTTGTCAACCGCCTGCAATTCGGACAAGGCGAAGATTTCGACAAATATCCGCGCACTTTGCAACAAGATGCCGACAAATTGGCAGGCGAGGGCGTTGCCGTCGTATTTGCGCCTGATGAAAAAGAGCTGTATCCGAATGTGGAACAGCGTTTCAATGTCGAGCCTCCGCACCTGAAAAACGAATTGTGCGGCAAATTCCGTCCGGGCCATTTCCGCGGCGTTGCGACCGTTGTGACTAAGTTGTTCAACATTGTTCAACCCGATACCGCCTGTTTCGGTAAAAAAGACTATCAGCAGCTGGTGATTATCAAAGGCTTTGTCGAAGACTTGAATTTCAATATCGAAATCGTCCCGGTCGACACCGGCCGTGCTTCAGACGGCCTGGCACTTTCCAGCCGCAACCAATATTTAAGCGAAGCAGAGCGCGCAGAAGCGCCACGCCTCTATCAAGAGTTGCAAAACATTGCCGCCGCCCTGAAAAACGGCAATCTGGATTACGCCCAGCTTGAGGCCGAATGTATCCGCCGTTTGACCGATGCCGGCTGGGTAGTTGATTACGTTGAAATCCGCCATGCACACAGCTTGGCAGTGGCTCATGTTGGCGATAAAGAATTGGTGGTGCTTGCCGCCGCCCGTTTGGGTACCACGCGCCTGATTGATAATTTGGAAGTGGCTTTGGCTTAAAACCAAGCTACTGTTAAAGGCCGTCTGAAACCTGTTTTTCAGACGGCCTGTTTCAAAGGGGTTAAATCATGAAACAAAAAGCTTTAATCTTGCTCCTCCTGCTTGCCGGAGCAGCCCATGCCAACGACAGCACGGGTACAGTCAGCACGAGCGGCATCAAATATCTGAAAAATCCGCATATCGATATGCAGAGCGAAGATTTGTACATCAGCGAAAACCAGATTCGCGTGCATTACCGGTTTAAAAACACTTCCTCGCAAGACCTTACCGAAACCGTCCTTTTCCCTTTGCCGATTGTTCCTGCTTTCATCGATTACGACTTTGCCGACACCAAAGGCTTGGTTGACAGCTTCCGAATTTACGCCGACGGCAAACCTGTCCGCCCGCAAGCCCACGTCCGTGCCTATTTTGAACGGAGTAACGGCTCGCTGGTGGACGTGACCGCCGATTTGAAAAAATGCGGTTTGAGCGATCAGGAACTGATGCACCCTTGGACGAAAAAGCAAGACGGTGAAAAAATCGGCAGCAAAATCGGAGCCTGCCGCTCCGCCAAAGTCCAATCCATGCTGCCCAAACAGACGGATGAACTGCCCGATTGGTCGTCGCAGATTATTTACAGCTGGAAGCAAACCTTTAAAGCCAACTCTGTAACCGAAATCAAACACCAATACACCCCGCTGGTCGGCGGCAGCTTCCTGCCTTCGCTTAAAGCCAAAGACAGCAAAGCATTCATAGATGAGTACTGCATGGATGAAAACTTCCTTAAAAACTTTAAAAATGTGAAAGGAGGTTCAAAGGTCTATCACCATTTGGGCTATGTCCTGACCACAGGTGCCAACTGGGCAAAACCTATCGGTAAATTCACTTTGACCATAGACCGCGAGCCCAATACTGTGTTGTCACTCTGCTGGGACAAATCCTTGCGCAAAGTAGGGCCGAACCGCTTCCAAGCAGTCAAAGAAAATTTCCTGCCGAAAAAAGACTTAGATATTATTTTCGTTTATGACTAATCTTATTCGGCACATATAAAAGGCCGTCTGAAAGCTTATTTAGGTTTTCAGACGGCCTTTTGTTACAATAATACTTTTGCGTTTCTAAGGCTTTTCCATGTCCAAACCCACCGTTTCCCCGATGATGCAGCAGTATCTCGCTATCAAATCGCAACACGCCGACAAGCTGGTGTTTTACCGTATGGGCGATTTTTATGAGCTGTTTTTGGATGATGCGGTGGAGGCAGCGAAGCTGTTGGACATCACCCTGACCACGCGCGGGCAGATGGACGGCATGCCGATTAAGATGGCAGGCGTGCCGTTTCACGCGGCGGAGCAGTATCTGGCGCGGCTGGTGAAGATGGGCAAAAGCGTGGCAGTGTGTGAGCAGGTGGGCGAAGTCGGTGCGGGAAAAGGGCCGGTGGAGCGCAAAGTCGTGCGCATCGTTACGCCCGGTACGCTGACCGACGCGGCGTTTTTGGAAGATAAGGAAACCAACCGCATCGCGGCGGTGAACGCGGATAAAAAACACATCGCCATCGCGTGGGCATCTTTGCAAAGCGGCGAATTCAAAACCAAGCTGACGACGGCGGACAAACTCGCCGACGAGCTGGCGCGTTTGCAGGCGGCGGAAATCCTGTTGCCCGAAGGCAAAAGCCTTCCTGACGGTTTTCAGGCAACCTCCGCCAACATCACACGCCTGAACTCATGGCAGTTTGCCGCCGACGCGGGCGCGAAATTGTTGACCGAATACTTCGGCTGCCAAGACCTGCACGGCTTCGGTTTGGACGGCAAGGAACACGAAGCCGCCGTCGGTGCGGCGGGCGCGCTGCTGAACTACATCCGCCTGACGCAAAACCTGATGCCGCAACACCTCGACGGCATTTCGCTCGAAACCGACAGCCAATATATCGGCATGGACGCCGCCACGCGCCGCAATCTCGAGATCACGCAAACCCTCTCCGGTAAGAAATCGCCGACCCTGTTTTCCATACTCGACGGCTGCGCCACCCACATGGGCAGCCGCCTCTTGGCACTCTGGCTGTACCACCCCTTACGCAGCCGCGCCCACATCCGCGCCCGCCAAGAAGCCGTTGCCGCGTTGGGTTCGCAATACGAAACCCTGCAAGGCCGTCTGAAAAACATCGCGGACATCGAACGCATCGCCGCCCGCATCGCCGTCGGCAACGCCCGCCCGCGCGACCTCGCCGCCCTGCGCGACAGCCTGTTTGCCCTGTTCGAAATCGAATTGTCCGCCGAGGGCAGCAGTCTCTTAGAAACCCTCAAAGCCGTTTTCCCCGAAACCCTGCCCGTCGCCGAAACCCTTAAAGCCGCCGTGATGCCCGAACCTGCCGTCTGGCTCAAAGACGGCGGCGTCATCAACCAAGGCTATTGCGCAGAACTTGACGAGTTGCGCCACATCCAAAACCACGGCGACGAATTCCTGCTCGAGCTTGAAGCGCGCGAACGCGAACGCACCGGCCTTTCTACCCTCAAAGTTGAGTTCAACCGCGTCCACGGCTTCTACATCGAGCTATCCAAAGTTCAAGCCGAACAAGCCCCCGCCGACTACCAGCGCCGCCAGACACTGAAAAACGCCGAACGCTTTATCACCCCCGAACTCAAAACCTTCGAAGACAAAGTCCTGACCGCACAAGAGCAAGCATTGGCATTGGAAAAACGCCTGTTTGAAGCCCTGCTGAAAGAAGTTCAGACGGCCTTGCCGCAGCTTCAAAAAGCAGCCAAAGCCGCCGCCGCCCTCGACGTACTCTCCACCTTCGCTGCTACCGCCGCCGAACGCGGCTTCGTTTGTCCTGAGTTCGCAGACTATCCCGTCATCCATATCGAAAACGGCCGCCATCCCGTCGTCGAGCAACAAGTGCGCCACTTCACCGCCAACCACACCCGCCTCGACCACAAACACCGTCTCATGCTCCTGACCGGTCCCAACATGGGCGGCAAATCCACCTACATGCGCCAAGTCGCCCACATCGTCCTCATGGCGCACACTGGCAGCTTCGTCCCCGCCGACGCCGCCCAAATCGGACCCATCGACCAAATCTTCACCCGTATCGGCGCATCGGACGACTTAGCTTCCAACCGCTCCACCTTCATGGTCGAAATGAGCGAAACTGCCTACATCCTCCACCACGCCACCGAGCAATCCCTCGTCCTTATGGACGAAGTAGGACGCGGCACTTCGACTTTTGATGGCCTCGCCCTTGCCCAAGCCATCGCCGAACATTTGCTGCAAAAAAACAAATCCTTCAGCCTCTTCGCCACCCACTATTTCGAGCTGACCAAACTGCCTGAAGCCCATGCAACCGCAGTCAATATGCACCTCTCCGCGCTTGAGCAAGGACAAGACATTGTCTTCCTCCACCACATTGAACCAGGCCCCGCCAGCAAAAGCTACGGTATCGCCGTCGCCAAACTCGCAGGCCTGCCCAACCGCGCTTTGAAAGCAGCTCAAAAGCATTTAAACGATTTGGAAAACCAAGCCGCCGCCAACCGTCCGCAGTTGGATATTTTCAGCGCCATACCGTCTGAAAATAGGGAAGACGAGGAAGGGAAAGAACAGGAAATTGAGCCGGTCGATCATTCGCAGGTCAATGAATTGGCTGAAGCGTTGGCGCAAATTCAGCCCGACAACCTCACGCCGCGCGAAGCCTTGGATGCTTTGTATCGCTTGAAAGATATCTGCAACAAGGCGTCGTAAATAACTCAAAGGCCATCTGAAACAGGGGAACATATTGATGAGTTTTACTGACATTACCGTGGTTGGTATTACCGGTGTAGATTCTTATACCGAGGGCACGATGTATGCCATTATCCGCAGCTGTGCCGAATTGCCCGGAAGTCGTGGATTGCTGATCAGCCCAAGCTGTCCGCAAGGTTTGCCGGAGAATATCCGACATCAGCCTTGCCGGCCATTCGGGTATCTGGAATACAATCTGTTTGTTTTGTACCAACTGATGTATTACATCGATACTGATTATTGTTTGATTGTTCAAAATGACGGATGGGTGTTGAACGGTCAAAACTGGCAGGATGCCTATCGGGAATATGACTACATCGGTGCACCTTTGCCGATTTTGTTGGAAACTGAAGCAGACGGGCAGTTTTTCCTGAAGGGAACCGACCAATATTTGGCCAAACAACATCTGATTCAGACTTCTCCGAATTTGGACGAGCCGCAGAACGGCAGTTTCAGCCTGCGCAGCAAGCGGCTTTTAACCATGCCGCGACAGCTGGGCTTAAATGTAGAAATCCGACCGCCTTTGCCTCCGGAAGACGGAAAAATTGCCGATATGGAATGGCTGGTGCGGCTGCACCACGAGGATATGTTTTTGACGGCGCAACACCGTTATACATTGCAGGACTTGGGTCTGAAATTCGCGCCTCCGAATATTGCGACGCAATTTTCTTCAGAAGTACCGTTTATCAATCAAATGAGGAATGTCCCTTTAGAGCGCGTCTTTGGGGCGCACTGGATGGGAAGTGTGGTCTTGACCGGCTGCAACCGTATCCGTTTTACCCAATTAAATGGTGATGAGTTGGAAACATACTCCCGTTTTTTTAGAAATTTGGGTTATGAATTAGAATAAAAAAAGGCCGTCTGAAAGTTCAGACGGCCTTTTTTAATGACTGTTAATGATGATGGTGGGCATGGCGTGCGGCTGCGCGTTTGGTGCCGACAGGCACAATCAGCGTTGCGTAAGTATTGTCTTTCTGACATACGCTTTTATCGCCGTAATCGGTCTCGTTCACCACTTTGATTTTCCACAAGCCGTCAATCAGCGTAATCACATTGACCACGCCGTTTTTATCGGTTTTGCCGGAGAAGCCTTGAGGCTCGCGGTGGTCATGGGTCGATTCCAAGTCCATTTCGGCTAAAGTGTCCGAGCTGGCGGTAACGGTGGCTTTAACCAAAGGCTCGCCTTTGTACAGGACTTTGACCGGCAAAATGCCGCCGGCTTTGACTTCGTTCGGATTTTGCAGCGGAACCAGTTCCAGCTCTTGGCCGATAGGGCGGGTCAATACCGCTTCATCAACTGCGCCGTTGCCCACTTGGACAAAGCTCTTGCCGAACATTTGCGATTGTTCGCAATAGGTGGCATCGGCCAGCTGTTTCAAGGTTTGCTGTTTCCAGCCATCTTTGTTTTTCGACCAGAAAGTCGGTTGGTAGGTCGCGCTGACCCAGTAGGAACCTTCAGGCAAAGCGGCTTTGGAAACGTATTGATAGTTTTCGCCTTTATTTACCAAATCAACGGTTTTCTTTGAGCTGCCGGTCAATTGCAGCGGTTTGAAAATATGTACGCGGTCGTCGGCGATTTTTTCGACATTGGGGAAGTCATGGCTGTAACCCAAATCCGCATGCAGGATTTGGCCGGCAGGCTGATGTGTCGGTGCGGCCACCCAAACATCGTGAGCCTGTGCCACTGCGCCCAATCCCAGCAATCCTAAAAGCATCCATTGTTTCATCGTTTCTACACTCCATTTTTCGATTATTGAACAAAACGCCTAATGATTCGGCGAATACGAACGGTACTCTTTTTTATTAACTTTGTAAATAATATGGTTTAGATTTTATAGTTATAAATAATTATTTTTTGATTTCAGACGGCCTCGGTTTATATAACCAAAACTGATAAACCCAAAAGCAAACATTATTTCCCGTTTGCCTCCGATCCCGATAAAGTATCGCCATACTTTTAATAGGAGCCGACCATGAATATCCGTACCCTTTCTTTTGCCGCATTGACCGCCGCGCTGGCGTTGAGTGCCTGCTCTCCCAAAAACGAACAATCTGCCGACAATGCTGCTTCCGCAGGCAAGGGCGGTAATGTGAAGCTGTTGAACGTCTCTTATGATGTCGCACGAGATTTTTATAAAGAATACAATCCTTTATTTGTCAAAGAGTTTGCCGCAAAAAACGGCGGACAGTCGGTTGAAGTCCAACAGTCGCACGGCGGCTCCAGCAAGCAGGCTTTGGCTGTCGCCAACGGTTTGGCTGCCGATGTGGTGACCATGAACCAGACTTCCGATATCGAGCTTTTGGTGAAAAAAGGCCTGATTAAAGACGATTGGAACACGCGCCTTCCGGATAATGCCGTGCCTTATACCAGCAACGTCGTTTTCTTGGTACGCAAAGGCAATCCGAAACACATCCAAGACTGGGGCGATTTGGCCAAAGACGGCGTGCAAATCGTTTTGGCCAACCCGAAAACCACAGGCAACGGCCGCTACGCCTTTTTGGGCGCGTACGGTTACGGCTTGAAAGTCAACAACGGCGATGAAGGCAAAACCCAAGATTTTGTGGCCGCATTGCTGAAAAACACGCCTGTGTTTGAAAACGGCGGCCGCGCGGCAACGACGACATTCAGCCAACGCAATATCGGCGATGTCTTGGTTACCTTTGAAAACGAGGCCAACTACGTCAGCAAAAAACTGACCCAAGACCAATTTGAAATTGTCTACCCAAGCTACACTATTCTTTCCGAAGCGCCGGTTGCCGTTGTGGACAGCGTAGTCGATAAAAAAGGCACGCGCGCCGCTGCCGAAGCCTACCTGAAAAACCTCTGGAGCGAACCGGCTCAAGAGTTGGCCGCCAATCTTTATCTGCGTCCGCGCAATGCCGAAGTGTTGGCCAAACACAAAGCCGATTTCCCCGATATTGAAACCTTTAATCCGAATGAGAAGTTCGGCGCTTGGTCGGACATCATGAAAAAATTCTTTGCCGACGGCGGATTGTTTGATCAGCTTTCCGGTAAAAAATAAGGTGTGAACATGGAGGCCGTCTGAAATTTCAGACGGCCTTTTGTTACAATAAGCCTTTTCCTTATCTACCTTTTCCCATGTCCCAACGCAAAATCATCCATATCGATATGGACGCATTCTACGCTTCGGTAGAACTGCGCGAGCAGCCGCACTTGAAAGGGCTGCCCGTCGTTGTGGCATGGGACGGTGCGCGCTCGGTCATTTGTGCCGCGTCTTATGAAGCGCGCAAATTCGGTTTGCACTCGGCCATGTCGGTGGCGACGGCAAAAAGGCTGTGTCCGCAGGCGGTGTTTGTGCCGCCGCATTTTGATTTGTACCGCCAGGTGTCGGCTCAGATTCATGCCGTGTTTCGGCGTTATACCGATTTGATCGAGCCTTTGTCTTTGGACGAAGCCTATTTGGATGTTACCCGAAATTTTAAAAATATCCCGTACGCCAGCGAGGTGGCCAAACGCATTCGCGCCGAAATTTTTGAAGAAACCGGTTTGACTGCTTCCGCAGGCATCGCGCCCAATAAGTTTTTGGCAAAAATCGCGTCTGACTGGCGTAAGCCAAACGGACAGTTTGTATTGCCGCCGCCCAAAATCATGGCGTTTTTGGAGAGCTTGCCGTTGGGTAAGATTCCCGGTGTCGGCAAAGTTACGCTGAAAAAGATGAACGCCCTCGGTATGCAGACTGCCGGCGATTTGCGCCGTTTTGAGCGCGGCGAACTTTTAAACCATTTCGGCCGCTACGGCTACCGCCTTTATGATTTGGCACGCGGTATCGACGAGCGGCCGGTCAAAGCTGAACGCGAACGCCTGCAAATCTCAACCGAAATCACTTTGCCCGAAGATTTGTCTTTGGCGCAGGCTTCAAGCCATTTGCCGCACCTTGCCGAAGACCTTTGGCGGCAGATTGAGCGCAAAAACGTCGAAGCCAAAGGCGTTACCCTCAAACTCAAAACCCACGATTTCCGCATTATTACGCGTTCGCTGACGTATTCTTCCGTCCTGCCCGACAGTGCCTCGCTGCTTCAGGCGGCGCATACTTTGCTGCAACGCATACCGCCGCAACGCGAAGACGCCTTCCGCCTGATCGGCATCGGCGTGAGTCATTTACTGCCGAAAAACCAGCAGCAGACGCTTTGGTTATAAAGAAATAGAAAAGCATTCTTTCCGTTTGAAGATAGGGCGCAGGACAATATCGTTCCATAACCATATCGACAGCCGTTTCAACAGGCCGTCTGAAAATTATTAGGAACAACCAGCCATGTCTTTATTCCGTCCTCAATTTTGGAAAATCCCCGAAACCAATGATGCCGAACGCCGCCGCCTGCCTGAGTTGGCGGCTGCTTTGGAGCGCCGTTTGCAAGACATTACCGCGCGCTATCCGCAAGCCGTGTTCGCATCCAGCCTTGCGGTCGAAGATATGGTCATTACCGATGCCGTTTGCCGTCTGAAACTGCCCATCCGCATCATTACGCTCAATACGGGCAAACTCAATCCCGAAACCACCGCGCTGATTGCCGAAACCAATGCGCGTTATCAAACCGAATTGGAAGTGTTTTATCCCAACCAGCAAACCGCCGATGAATTTGAAGCTGAATTCGGCACGACTGCCATGTACGACAGCGTCGAGTTGCGCCGCCGTTGCTGCCATATCCGCAAAATCGAACCGCTCAACCGCGCTTTGCACAACGCCCCCGCATGGCTGACCGGACAACGCCGCAGCCAGTCCGAAACGCGCAGCGAATTGAATTTTGAAGAGCAGGATACAGGCCGCAACATCGCCAAATTCAATCCTATTTTCGATTGGGAAGAGCAGGATGTTTGGGCATATGCACATGAGCACCAAGTTCCGCTCAATGCGCTTTATCATCAGGGCTATCCCAGTATTGGGTGCGAACCCTGCACGCGTCCGGTCAAGCTGGGCGAAAATATCCGTGCCGGACGATGGTGGTGGGAAAGCAAAGACAGTAAGGAATGCGGTTTGCACAAATAATCAAAGGCCGTCTGAAAACGTTTCAGACGGCCTTTTTGACGATTTAACAAAATGATTTATCAGGAATTTGTTTTCCGCTCAACGAAAGTAGAGAGCAAGGCGGTATCGATGTCCCATTTCCAAATGCCTTGTTCCGAGCCGTCCATGCCGCGCAGGAAGAGGTAGCGGATGGCGATTTTGGGCAACGGCTTGCCGCGCAGCGCGTAGTAGCGCGCAATGGCAACGGCGTAGATCAGGGCTTGCAGGTAGTAGTGATGATGCGCCACGGCTTCGTTCATCGCCTGTTGCGTGTACGCGTTTGCATCGTTGCCCAAATGGTTGGATTTGTAGTCGATTAAAACGACATTGCCGTCTGAATCTTGGCAAACCATATCGATAAAGCCGTTTAAATAGCCTTGCAAATCATGGAAGTCAAGCAGTTGCGCGGCTTGGACGCATTCGGGCGGCAGGTTTGCTTCGCTTGAGGCAAACCAACGGCGCAAGTCGTCCAGTTTGAAATCGTCCATGTACAGGGTGAACCCCATTTCGGGCAGGCGTCGGGTCGGCGGAATCTGCGACAGGCTCTCGCCGATTAAAGGCGTCAGGCGGCAGGTGTCGAGCATAGTGCTTACCGTCGGCAGCCATTTGTCTTCAAAGCTGTGGCGTTGCAAAACTTCGGCAATCATTTCGGATTGGCTCTCGGCAGAGGCGGCGAAGTCGAGTTTTTCCAACATTTCATGCAAACATACGCCGGCATTGGTGCCGCGGGGGAAATGGTGGATATCGAGGCTGTCTGAAAGCGGGGACGGCAGGTTTTCAGACGGCATGGCACGGTCTGCGCTTTCTGCCGGGTCGATGGCAGGTTGCAAAGGCTCGTGTTGTTCGTCGGTTGACTTGGTGTGCCTGCTCAAACCGGTAAAGCTGGTGTGGCGGATAAAGTCAAAATCGCGGCGTTTGATGCTCTGTACGCTAAAAGCTTGGTCTTGCTGGAGGCTGTATTGGTAGACGGTTTCCGGCGGGGCTTCTTCCGTGAAGGCAAACTCCGTATTTTCAGGCGCGTTTTTGATAAAGTGTTGCCAGTTGTTTTTAAGCATTTCCACAACGTCTGTCGCGCTTTTATAGCTTTGACTGACGCTTTCGCAACCGGCATCTGGTAAACCTTCGAGCAGATAGGCAAAAGGATTGTTGGGCGTACAGTTTTTATTGGCGGCAGCGTAGATGTTGAGCTGTTCTTCGGCGCGGGTAAGGGCGACATAAAGCAGGCGTAAATCTTCTGCCGTCTTTTCGTCGGCAAGGTGGCTTAGTTCTGCTTCCGAGGTTTGCGATTTTGCCAGTAGCTCGGTTTCGTGGTTGTCCGTATGCAGGATTTTCCAGTTTTCTTTGGAGTTGTCTTTGGTATCCCATGCGAAGGGGCAGTAAACCAAAGGGTATTGCAAACCTTTCGACGCGTGCATGGTAACGATTTTGACCAATTTTTCGTCGCTTTCAAGACGGATGGTTTGCGCGTCTGACGGGAAATGGCCGCTGCGCGCACGGCTGATTTGTTCGTTTAACCATTTATGCAGGGCGGCAGGGTTGCGGCTTTGGCTGTCTTCTTCGGCCAAAAGCTCCAGAATTTGGTAGTAGTTGGTAAGGCTGCGTTCGTTGCCGCCTTTGAGCAGGCGGGTTTCTATGTCATGTAGGGCGGAAAACTGCTGCACGGCGGCAAAAATGCCGCCTTTCCGCCATTTTTCCATGGCCTCGGCAGATGACTCCAGCCATTTCAGCAGCTGGTGTTCGTTGTGGTTGAGTTCGTAAATCTCTTTGGCGGTATAGCCGAACAAAACGCCGGTCAAGACAAAGCGCAGCCAGTCGGTCTGCCTTGGGTTGAGCCAAAAGCCGATCAGCGCGGACAGCGAGTCTGCCTCGGCAGAATCGAAAACGGACTGGCGCGACAGCAACACGCTTTGGATACGGCGCTGTTTCAGTTTACCGGCAATCATCGCCGCTTCGTTATTGGTACGGACCAAAACGGCAATATCTCCGGATTCCAATGCGCGACCTTTGAAATTCAGACGGCCTTCGGCCGCTTCATTGAGCGCAAAGGCAATTTCATCGGCGCAATATTCGGCGGCACAGCCGCGCAAAATCTCTTTGCCGGTTTGATCGTCCGTATTGAGCCAGCGCACTTGGATGGCGGGGCGGTGTGGCGACAGCCGGCTTTCGGCGCGGCTGGCGGAGACCTCGCTGTAATCGATGTTTTCCAACACGAATGGGTGTTTTTTTTGTTTGAACAAGGCGCTGATGCCGTTGATCAGCTTGGCATGGCTGCGGTAGTTGACGGCAAGGGTGTAATGCCTGTCCGCATCTTGCGCGGCTTGCAGATAGGCGTAAATGTCCGCACCGCGAAAGCTGTAAATTGCCTGTTTGGGGTCGCCAACAAGAAACAGCGGGCAGCCTTGTTCGATAAAAATTTGGCGGAAAATTTCGTATTGCAGCGGGTCGGTATCTTGGAATTCGTCAATCAGCGCGATTTCCCAGTTTGCCGCTGCCGCTTTTGCCAATGCGTTGCCGTGTTCATGGGTGGTCAATGCCTGATGGACATCCAGCAGCAAATCGTCAAACACGCGCTCGCGGCGTGATTTTTTTTGTTCGGCAATGGATTGGTTGATGTAGGAAAGGAGGTCTAGTTGCAGGCAGATGAAGACTGCTTCTTCCGCGCTTTTCATTGCCTGCAAATCACGACCGAGATTGGCCAAGGCTTGCAGCTGAATAATTTCCGGCGCATCGGCATCGGCTTTATATTCTTTTTTCAGTTTGCTGTTGAGCGTGTCGATACTGAAGAGGCTTAATTTTTCCAGCGTTTGTTTGCTCAGGCGGGGCAGACGGTTGGATTCGGCGTTTGTTTTTAAATCGGTAAAAACATTTTCAAAGGTATTTCTTCTGTAGGTCTGGCCGTTAAGTTTGGGAAAGATTGCCCAAAACGCTTTTTCCAAGTCTTCCAATTGGCCGCAAACTTTTTGCCATGTTTCTTGAAGGTTGGCTTGGGCTTCTTGCAAATTGCCTTCAGGCCGTCTGAATTTCAGATAGGGGCGGCCGGTATAGCTTTTGATTTCGGCAAGCATTTCTTCGGGCGTGCATTT
The DNA here is from genome assembly GCF_003044645.1 of Neisseria subflava. Taxonomy (GTDB): domain Bacteria; phylum Pseudomonadota; class Gammaproteobacteria; order Burkholderiales; family Neisseriaceae; genus Neisseria; species Neisseria subflava_B. The sequence continues at coordinate 253,809 of NZ_POXL01000001.1, read as the reverse complement.
CCGGTCAAAAACCAATTGTGCCAATGTGGCATCGGTTGCCACTCTCTGCCGCCAAAAGTCTTGCGCAGGAATCAGCAGCCTCTCGCGCGAGTCGTCCGACAGCTCGACATCCAAAGGTGCACCGCATAAAAATGCGTAATCGCGCAAGACGCGCTGACAGAAGCCGTGGATGGTGTAAATCGATGCGTTGTCAAACTGGCTCAGCGCGGCTTTGAGGCGGAGAATCAGGCGATGGCAGCTTTCCTGTCCGTCTTGCTCGCCTAAAGCCAAAGGAATCAAGCGATTGAGAAAGTCATCAGGGGATTTTTTCTCTTTTTCGTAATATTTGTTCAGGCCGTCTGAAATATGTTCCGGCTTGCCGCCCAAGGTTTGGATTTCGTTTAAAACCTGCAACACTTCGTCCAAACGCGCACGCAAACGGGTTTTCAGTTCTGCCGTCGCCGCTTTGGTAAAGGTAACGACCAGAATTTTCTCGATGTCTTTTTTTTCTAAGACAATCAGTCGGGTAAAGAGCGCGGCAATGCCGTAGGTTTTACCCGTACCGGCAGAAGCTTCGATGAGGTTGGTGCCGTCGATGGAAAGTGTGAGCGCGTCAAAAGGAAGGGCGGAAGACATGGTTGGAACGGAATAATATTAGCGAGGCATTATCATAACAGAGATAGTGTGTTGTTTTGCATTGATGATAAAAATGCCGTCTGAAAACTTTCTGTTTTCAGACGGCATGTCTTAATGGCTATTAAATGGCTTCAATAGCGCATCTTAGTAGCGCAAACGGCGTTTGGCGTAGCTTGGTTGGCGAGGACGATAGGTATAACGGTTCGCCGCAGGAGCTTTACTGTCGTCATAGTAGTACGCAACATTATTACCGTTGATGGTCGTATTGTTGACGCTCAAACCGGTTGGAGAGCCGGTAGTAATAACAACATTGTCGCTTTGGATGGTGTTTGCCGTATTGGTTACGTTGGCTTCGTTTTTACCTTTGGCGTTGATGCCGCCGTTTGGTTTGCCTGAAGCGTAGCTACCGTTGACATTGACGGTCAGATTTTTTTCGTTAACGCTGCTGATCGCACCGGAAGTATTGACTTTGTTGCCTTCTACTTCAACGGAGTTGTTGGATACCAGGTTGGTACCGTGCAGGTTGACGTCGCCGTTGTTGGCATTGATTTTAATCTCGTTGCCGGCCGCTACATTCGCGCCTGTGGCGGTAGAAGAAGCGTTATCGGTTTTGTTGACGCCGACAGAGCCATTGACGTGAGGAACGGCAACACCGGTTTCAACATTGATTGTCGCACCAGCGCCGATACCGACATTAACGGTTGTACCTTGGTTGGAGGCAGTATTGGCTGACTCGGTGAAGGTTACGCCGTTGCCTGCGGTAATGTTGACGTTGTTGTTGGCAGTAATGTTGGATGCAATTTCAGCAGAGTCTTTGGCGTTGATGACAACATTGGTCGCATTCATATCGCCTTTGACGGCGGTAGATTCTTTTTTGTTTTCATCAGCGTAGTTGACGTTCAGGTTCGCATTCACATCAACGTTTGAACCGTCTTTGGTGTACGCGCCGACAGTCAAAGAAGCGCCGCCTTGTTTGCTGCTGCTGTTGCTGGTGTTGTGGGCGGCAGTGTTGTGGTATGAACCTGCATCAATGTTGATCGCACCGGTAACATCATATTTTGTACCTTCATCAGACACTTTGTCATTTGCCAAAACGATGGCATTGCCTGCGTTGATGGTGGTTACGGTTGCAGTGGATTCATTGTGGGTCGAAGAATTGCCTTGACCTTGTGCAGTGATTTCACCGCCGATGCCTTTGTTGGTGCTGATGCCGGCAGAAACGACCAAACCGCCGCTATTTTGTTTCACATCGGATTTCGCACCGCTGTGTGCCGCTGCATGGGTAACGTTTTTGGCAGATTCAACCACATTGCCGGTCGCATTAATCACTGTACCTTCTTGATTAATATTGCCGTTTGCAGTGATGGTAGTATTGCCGCCGGTGTTGATGTTGGATACATGGGATGTATTCGTTACGGTAGTTGCATCTGTTTTGGTGCTGGTAATGCCGACAGACACGCCGACGCCTGCAACGTTATTTTTTTCGTATGCAGTAGCAGATACGCCCAAATCAGTTACGCGTCCGGATTCGGTCACAGTGTTGCTGCCTTTGGATGCAACAATATTGACGTCATTGGCTGCGGAAATGTTGACAGATTCTTCGCCGTTGACTTGGCTGCCGCTGACGGTAATGTTTGAGTTGGAAGACAACTGGGTGTTTTTACCGGTCAAAATGCTGCCGTTCAGGCCGACAGAATGGGTGTCGGTGTGGGTATCGGTGAATTTGATACCGGCTTTGGCAGTCACGCTGCCGTTTTCTTTATTGGTTTCGGTGCCAGAGTAGCCTTTGATGGAATACTCGTTGACCTGTTTGTTTTCTACCGCTTTGGCAGCATCAATGGTCAAATCGCCTGCGGAAGACAGTTGCAGTTTTTGTGCCGCAAACAATGCAGAGCCGATCACATTGATGTCTTTGTTGGAAACAACGGTCAGGTCGGCATTGGAAACCAGGGTTGAACCGGTTACTTTTTCAATGCTGCTATTGCTGCTGGTTTTAGAGGTCGTGATATTGAAAATCGTACCTTTACGCGCGCTTTGTGCGGAAGTATCGGTGCTGGTGGCGTTTTTAATATCAACATTGCCTGCTTTGGAGCTGACGAATGTACCGGCTTGGCCTTCAACGGTACTGCCGTAAACGTTGACGCCGTTTTTTGCACCCAAAACTACGTTTGAGTTGGCAGTAATGCTGCTGCTGTGCAGGTTTTCGGTACGGTTGTTTTGAACTTGGCTTTCACCGCCGAACAGACCGCCCCAGTATTTTTTCTGGTCGTCGAGGCTGTTGGTGTTGATGGTGGTTTGAGTACCCAAGTTGATGTTGTTGACATCGGTAACAATATTGCCGTTTGCCGCAATGCTTGCGCCGTAAGTGCTCAAATCGCCTTCGGAAATCAAACCGATATCACCGGCTGCGGAAATTTTGGTTTGATGGGCGGTAGAGTTTTTGGAAGATTTTGTAGCGATACCGGTTTTCAGGGCAGCAGTTTCATTTTTGAAGCTGACATAAGTCGAGCTGCTGTCGGTTTCGCTGTTGCTGCTCAATACGATGCCTTGTTGGGCGGCAATGCGAGCATCAGCAGCCGAGTTCAGTTCGGTCGCGTCCAATTGGACTTTGCCTGTGGTGGCAATATTGACAGAACCGGCATTGATTTTGGTTTGATGCAGGCTTTCGTCAGCAGAAGAGCTCAGGTTGTTGTTGTACCAAAGGCCTTTGCTTTGAGTATGGTCGGATTCTGTACGGTTGGTTGTTTTTACCGCGTTAGAATTGATGTTGCCCGTGGCAGATGCAGTCAGCGCACCGGCATTGATGTTGGCCGCGCTCAGGTTGAGGCTGCCGCTGTTGTTCAAAGTCAATGACTCGGATGCATTGATATTGCTGGCGGTAAAGTTTTCCGTTTTGTTGCGGTCTGAACGGAAGTGTTGAACATTTTTTGCCTCTTTGCCGCTGGAAGATTTGTTGGCGGAATGGCTGGTAACCGTGCCTTTGATGTCGGTATCACGAGCAAATAATTCCATTTGTGCGCTGGTCAGATTGGCTGACTGGATGCTCAGGTTGCCTTTGCTGTCGATATTCAGGTAGCGGGTGCCGGTAATGGCGGCATTTTGAATGTTTTGTTTGGCGCGTTTGTCGGTCGCGTGGATGCGGATGGTACCGGCGCGCATACTGCCGAAGATATGGCCGTCAAGCACCGGCGCATTTGAAGCAGCGTCCAATGCTTCGATTTGTGCGGTTTTGTAGTCGAAGTTGCTTTTACCTGAAGAAATGTTGATGGCGTCGGCGGCATTAACGTTGGCTGATTTGCCGACTACAACTTGCGGCGCGAGCAGGTCAACTACGCGGTTGCCGCTCAAATTGCCGTTTACTTGCAGTTGTTTGCCATTGTCGCTGATATTGAAAGATTTCAATGCGCCGTCTGAAACAGTTGGCGTACCGACAACCAAGGATGCGCGGTTGGCATTCAGGATGCTGCCGCCGTTGTGGGTAATGCCGTTAGGGTTTGCCAAAACATAGTCTGCGGCAATACCGAAGATCTCTTGCTGACCCAAGATCAGGGAAGGGTTTTTGCTGACCACTTCATTCAAGATCACAGATGCGGCCTGACCTTGGAAGTTTTTGTTGGCAGACAGGTTTCCGGCCAGTTGGGATTTACCGGCAGACAGGGCATTATTCAAAACGGCGCCGTGTTGGGAAACGTTGTACTTATTATATTGGTTGTGAGAAAGACCTTGGGCCGTCGGTGCGGCAATGTTGACGATGTCAACATTGTGCTGCTGCTGTACCGAAGTTTGGCCGATGGCTTCGATATTGGCGGCTACCGCTGCATTTCCCAGGAATGCAAAGCACACGGCGACAGTTACTTTGCCGGAAGCTGAGAGCTTAGGCTGATATAAAGTGTCGATTTTCATGGATTTTAATCCTTATTTATCGTGATGGAGATTGAATCAGAAATCCCATATCGAGTATTGGATTTCTGTTGAGGAAATTTTTGAATGTATTAACATTGTTATGAAATTTTTTACAATCATACCACCAGTATGGCCTTGTGTGCACTATTTCAAATGCAAATAAAAACCGCCCATCTCATTGATATTAATGGAAAATTAATAATATTAAGATGGGCGGTTTATATATTGGATAAAAGGATATATATTTACATAACTTTAAAATGGAATGCGTAAAGAAACAGTCACATGATCCTGTTTTTCGCTGTTTGATTGGTTGGGCATGCGCGCAAAACCTTTGCCGTAGTCGGCAGAAAGCTGCCATTTGTCCGCCTTGCCCAAATTCAAACCTGCCACTAAGCCCATGGCGCGTTGCGAACCTTCGTGATGATTTTTGGCAACGCCGATGTCTGCGCCCAGATAAGGTTCGATATAGATGCCGTGGGGCGTATTACGGCGGAAATAAACGGTATTGCTTAACAGGACTGCGCTGCTTGCGCCCAAAGAAGTCGAACGGAAACCGCGTACATTTTGGTAGCCGACGACGTCCATTTCTTTGGCGGCAAACAAATCATGTGGGCTATATTGGGCATCGACTTGGTGATGGTTGCGCACGATCCATTTGCCCAATGGGCGGTTTTGAATCAAATTGCTTTGCAAGGATACAGAGGTATAGCGTTTGTCGAACGGCGTATGTTCGGTATTTTTCGCAAACCCTTGTTCCACGCCGATATTGTTGAGCCAAATGCCGTTTGGCAGGATGGCTGTATGCGACAGGCCGACTTGTGCCGAATAGATTTCAGGGCTTTGCAATTCCAGTTTGCTGTCGGCAAATTTTGCAGTCTGTTTCACATAATCGATGCCGGCATAGGCGGAGGCAATGTGTTTTTGGCTGCGTGAGAATACGCGGTCTGCTTTGATTCCTGCCGCTTTGGATTGGGAGCGGTAGGCGTAGCGCGTTACGCTGGGCGTTAGGATGCTTTGCGATTGCGACGCGGCAGCGTAAGTGCTGAATGTCCATGCGCCATAAGGAACTTGGTAGAACAGGCTGCCGCCGCGACTGTAATGGCTGTCGTGGTTGTTTAGATTGGTGTAGCCGTTTAGATAAAGGGAGTCGCTCAATCCCAACGGGCTGCCGATATTCAGGCTGCTGCGCAGTGTCGTGGTATTGGGTTTGCTGCCTTTATTGTCGATGGTAATGCTGCCGCCCCAATGTTTTTCGGCATCGTTGTTGAGTTGGATGGAGGCGGTGCCGTCATCATGCGGATAAACATCGATGCTGACGTTGTTGCCGGCAACATGGTTTGCCTGTTCGATACCTTGGTCGAGGTATTGGATATTTAGCGGTTTGCCTTGATGATTGGGAAAGAGGGTGTCGACGTTGACCGTACGGGAGCCGCCGGTAATCTCACGGATTTTGCCTTCGATGACTGTCAATTTCAGGACGCGTTCAGTCGTGGTTTCAAATTTGATTTGCGTGTGCGGATAGCCTTGAGCGATATATTCGGCAACGATGTCCCGGTTCAGTTGGTTGATGCTGTTTTGATTGATGCATTTGGGTAACTTGGCTTCAATCTTTTGGGAATCGATGAGGGTAATACCGGAAAGCTCGATACCGGTGTAATCCAAGCATTCGGTATTGTTTTCAGACGGCACCTCTTGTGCAACCGCATCGTTATCTTGTTTTTTTTGTAAATCCCATGCCGACTGCTCGCGTTTTTGGATTTCGACCGAATGAATTTGATCGAGATTGTCGCGGAAGTCTTTGTCGAATTGGTTGGGTACGTTTTTATCGATTTGATCAAGCGGATTCGGCGTATTGGCCGCATAGGCGTTCAGCGCGGAGAGAATCAATACGGGTAGGGGAAGAAGGCGGGATTTATACATGGTGTCGTAATTTTATAGGGATAATAATTGGGTTTATTTTATCGAAAATAGCTGCTTGGGGCGTATCAGTTTTTATTGTTGTCTGTAATCAGGGTTTATTAAGCAACGATGGGATAAATTTCTATGATGATACCATAAAATATTAAGGGAATTTAAATAACGAAACCTGCCTTTGAGAAGGCAGGTTTTTTCAGACGGCCTGTGAGCCGTTAAAGATTTTGCAAACGCTCGACAGAAGGCGCGTAGTAGTAAGCACCTGATACGGCTTTAGACAAATATTTCAGCAGTAAGTCGGTTTTGCCGTCAGATTCGCCGAACATATTGAGCAGTTGAACTTCAATATTGTGCAACGTGTTGCAATAGGAAGTGAACATCAAACCGTGTTCGCCGCTGATTTTGCCGAATGGCAAGCTACGGCGGACGATTTTCAAGCCAACGCCGTTTTCTTTGACATTGACGCGGCCGAGATGGGAGTCGGGCAGGCGTACATCTTCGCTGAATTCATCATTGGTTTCTTTGCTGCGGCCCACGCTGGCTTCTTGTTCGGCAGTAGGAACGGCATCCCATTTTTTCAAATCGTGCAGGTATTTTTGCAGCAAAACATAGCTGCCGCCGGCATCGGGCTTGCCTTCGGGAATAATGGCGACATTGCGCACATTGTCATCGCCCTGCGGATTTTCCGTACCATCGATAAAACCGTCAAAGCCGCGGTCTTCATACAGGCGCAGGCCGTGTTCTTCAGTGGATACGCGGATGCTGTCGCCGAATGCGCCTAAAACAGATTGAGCCAAGGCATAGGCGGCTTTTTGCTCGGTGGCTTGAATGTGGATATAGAGGTCGTGTTGGGTGGAAGGGGCGAGGCCGTTGCCCAATTCAGGGAAAGGTTTGATTTCTCTGCCTTCGTCAGTATGGCCGAACGATTGCCATGCGCGGCTGCCAAAAGCAATGGTCAAACCCAAAATATCATTCGGAAAACGAGTTTTCAGTTTGGCCAAGGATTCCAAAGAAAGACGGCAGGCAGATTTGATGTCTTCGTTGCGGCCGTCTGAAATGTCTGCTTCGATAAAAATACCGGCTTGTGCGTGATCAGGAATAATAGCTGATTGAGGTTGGCTCATGATGATTCCTTTCAAAATATTATGGGTTTTTACGCGGGAGATTATACACTGAAAGTTTCAGACGGCCTAAAATCTGCCTTTTGATTTTTTAGGGCGGAAAGGCATGTTTGGCAAGATGTTTTTTGTGAGCGTCATTCTGTTGCAAGTGTTTACATTCGGGCTTGGGCGTTCGCTGCAATGGCTGTTTGCGCCTTGGATTGGCAAAGTCGGCAGGCGTTGGCTGATGGGTATTTCCTATTTCATTACAAACGGCTTGTTGGTCGGCTTACTGCTGGAATTGGGGCATATGATGTTCCGCGTGGTGGCGTTTTGGATGGTGATCTTGCTGTTTGTGATGTATGCCGCGCTGGCGACATTTATCCTGTATCTTTTGCTGCGCCGTTTTATGGCACGCCAACCGCTTTCTCGAAGCCTGAGGCTGTTTGCGCCTTTGTTTGTGGCCGGTTTGCTCGGTTTTGGGATGTATAACGCCTATACGCCCGTTGTCCGCCATCAGACCGTATTCATCAATAAGAAAATGGATAAGCCGCTACGTATCGGCGTGGCCAGCGATTTGCACTTGGGGATTTTGTTTGGCGCGCGTCAATTAGACAAGCTGACGGACATTATGAAGCAGGAACAAGTCGATATGGTGTTGCTGCCGGGCGATTTGATGGACGATACCGTCGATGCGTACCTGAAAGAAAACATGAAACCGCATTTGCAGAAGCTGACTGCGCCGATGGGCGTTTACGCCACTTTGGGCAATCATGACTGGTTCCGCGATCAGAAGCGCATCAAACATGAATTGGAAGCGGCAGGTTTGACGGTTTTGGCCAATCAGGTTTTGGAAGTGAATGGTGTGTTGCTGGTAGGGCGGAGCGATGATTTGGATCGCAAGCGTCCTAGTGCGGAGCAGCTTTTGGAAGGTCAAAATACCCAATTACCGGTTTTATTGATGGATCACCGTCCTACTTCAATCGAAACCCATGCCCGGCTGCCGATAGATGTGCAGGTTTCCGGCCATGTCCACAACGGCCAAGTTGCACCCGCCAACCTTATCGTCCGTACGCTTTATCGTCTCGCTTATGGTTATGAAGCAATCGGCAACGGCCATTTCTTCACCACTTCAGGCTACGGCTTCTGGGGCATTCCCCTTCGTTTGGGTTCGCAATCAGAAGTGTGGGTTATTGACATCAAGTCAAAGCATTGAAATAGAAATATAAACTTCAGGCCGTCTGAATTTCAGACGGCCTTTTTTATGAAAATTGGGAAAAAATATTAAAATTGGATTATAATCGATGTTAATAAAATCAGCCACCGATATGAGTGGCATCATAACTAGGGAACTCACTATGGGCATTATTAGTCTTGCACTTATCTTTGTATCAATCGCCGCCGTCTTATTGTATTTCAAACAACAGTTGAAAGACCGCAAAAAAGACTGTCGCGAATCTTTTGTCTCTTTGCGTATTGCGCTCGACTGCCGACATCAGGCCGTCCGTCATGTATTGGATGCATACAGCAAACACCTGCAAGAGCAGGGCATTGCATCGGATCAACACGTTCAGCAGATGTGTGCCGAAGTCGAAACCGCATTGGCGCAAACTGCCAAAACATTTTCCGAATCCAAAATCAAACATCTGTGTGAAGCCGAAACAGCATTGAATCATGCGCTGAAAAAATTGCAAACTGCCGTCAACGGCCTTTTGAAACAGTATCCTGATGAGCAATTGGCCGGTTTGATAGAAATGCTGGATGCTGCAGAAGCTGAAGTCGCATCGGCACGCCGTACTTACAACCGCAGAGCCGGAAGTTACAACCATCATTTAAACAAGCTGCCCAACCGCCTTGTCGCCAAGCCATTAGGTTTTGATAAGCAGGTAAGATTGGTTCATTTTACGGAAAACCAAACGCAACGAATGAGCAGCAATTTGTTGGCTTAAAAATTAGGTAGTTTGCTGAATAAGCGATAAACAAAAGGCCGTCTGAAATATCAATTTCAGACGGCCTTTTGTGTGCTGTTAATGAAAAATACTTAGGCTTTTGCCAATTTATTGGGCAAAGCGGATCAGGCTGTCGGCAAGCTTATCAGCTGCAGTTTCGTAACCTTGTGCAGAGAAGTGAACGCCGTCTTTGGCTGCCAAGCCTTGAGCCATCCAACTTTTCATGCTGCATGCCCCGCCCATCGCATCCTGCCAAGACCAGAACATGATTTTTTCGTCACGGGCAACACGTTGTTGCATTTGTTGTACTTCGCTTAGTAAGACAGGGCGGTTGCCGCAGCTTCCGTAGGCGGTTTTCAAAGATTCCGGAGCACCGAGGATCAGGATACCTGCGTTGGGCAGGGTGTTTTTGATTTGACGGATGTAATTGCGCCATGTCCGCTCGGTAGAGGAAATATCGAGGTTGCCGGAAAAGGCTTCATTGGTACCGTAGGCAAGGATGATTAAATCGGCTTTGGTTTGTGCCAAATCTTCCCACATACCCGGCCGCCATTTTGACCATTGGGACAACTGTGCGCCGTTGATGCCCATGGCGGAAACGGTTACGCCGCGTCCGGGGCGTTCGATATTAATGAAACCGATTTGCCAAGGCATGCTGCTGCTGAGGGTCATCGGCAGGGAAGCATTGGTACGTATCAGTTGCCAACCGTTTTGTGTGGCAGGGATTTCGCGGCCGTTGACGGTCAGGGTTTGCTCGGACCAAACCGGTTTGCCGAAAATGGAGATCTGTTGCATATCCATGCTGCCGTCGGCTGCGCTTAAGGTAACGCTGCCGCCATCGGCGCGTGCTTCAATACCGCCGAAAGAAAAATCGCTGTGTGATTTGCGGCTGCTGATGGTGTTCCAACCGCTGCCGTTGTAACGGATGGTTGCCATACGCTGGCCCTTAACGGTGTTGGGATAAACCCAACCGATGCCGCCGTTGCCCCATTGTTGTTGCAAACGGCGACGCAGGCGGTCGGTGAAATAGTCGCCGGCAGTATGGGAGTCACCGACTTGGATAATGCGGAATTTGCCGTCTGAAGTATGGTTGAGCTGTTGCAGTTTGTTCAGCCAGGCAGGGCGGTTGGAGCCGTAGTTGCTTAACAGGCCGTCATTGGTTGCGCAGGCGGTAATAGGGAGTGCGAGAAGCGTGAGGAGTAAGGTTTTATTAAATTTCATGGTTGTGTATCGTGTGTAAAATTAATTTTTTCCATAATTTTTCCGGCCAATAGTTTTTGGCCTTCTGCGGAAAAGTGAATGCCGTCCTTGCTGCGGTAACGGATGATTTTTCCATCTACTTTGACAGAGTCGGCATACTCTTCTGCGCCATTGCTCAACAGTTTGTCGGTCGGCAGCCAGATGGCTTGAGGCGATACTGTACCCGACAGGATTTTGTCGAGGTAGCGCATCTGTTCATTGAGCTTGGCTTTTTTCATGTAAGGAATGCCCAGCCAGATGACTTGGACATCATGTGTGGAGGCTGCATTAAGAATACGGCGGACGCGGTTGAGATATTCCGCTTCCCATTCGGGGGAGGCGAACTTCAGGTATTTTTTACCCATCGGGAAATCCCAAGGGTCGTTAGGGCCTAAGAATACAACCAAAACGCGGATGTCAGGTTCTTTTTGCAAAGTTTGTTCGATGGTTTTCGGCCAGTCGAAGAAATTGGGGTAGGATAAACCGGTGCTTTGTTTGCTGAGGTTGACCGATTGTACGCCATATTCTTGCTTGAGGTGTTTTTGTACGAAAGGTGCAACGCCCTGCATCAGCGAGTCGCCGGCAAAGAAAACTTTGTTGCCTTTTTTCAATACAACCTGCGTTGCCAACTGATCATCCTGATTGCTTGGCTCGCTGGCTGTGGTATCCGTATTGTTAGCCGCATCAGAAGCGGTAGGCTCTTTTTGATTGTCCGATGTTTCAATGTTCTCCGTATTTTCAGACGGCTTTGCTGTTTCAATGCCAGAGTCTTCCGAAGCCAAAGTGTCTTCTGCTTCCAGCGAAGCTTTCAGGCCGTCTGAAAATTCGTAGGCTTTTTGTTGCCAATCCGCACCGATACGCCACCAAGCGTATTCGGATAAAGGCTCAAGCGGACTGTTTTCATGATAGGTTTGCTGCCAATAGGCATTGATGGAGTTTTGGGCAAACCACGTCAGCGCAACCGCACTGAGCAGAATAGAAACAAACAGGGAGATAAAGCGTTTCATGTTCTGCTCCTTAGAAGTTGGCGTAAATAAAGCCGGGAATGCCGGACGGGGCGAAGACGATAATCAGGGCGAGGATAAGCGTGATGGGGATAAACCACAGCCATGCAGGCAGTTTGTCCAAGCCTTTTACTGATGCTTCAAATAAGCGAAGCAAATACGGGTACAGCAAAAGCATCAGTGCAAATGTACCCAGCAACATGAGGTCGGTCGGCAGAGGCGCGTTCCAACCTTTGTCATTGGCAAATAATGCGCTAAACAGCATTTCCGTATCGGCAAGCGTTGCGCTGTTGAACACGACAAAAGCGAAACAAACGAAATGGAAGGTAAACAGCCAGGCAAGCGGTTTGCCGATTTTCAGACGGCCTAAAGCATTGCGGCCGACGATTTTATCGCCGCAGTTAAGGAAGACCAAAGCCGCACCGTGCAGCGCGCCCCAAATCAAAAAGCTCCAGCCGTAGCCATGCCAAATGCCGGAAAGCAACATGGCAGTCATCAGATTGAGCTGGGTGCGTCCGAAGCCTTTCTTGCTGCCACCCAAAGGGATATAGATATAGTCGCGAATCCAAGTGGAAAGGCTGATGTGCCATCTATCCCAGAAGTCACGGATGTTGATGGCGCGAAGCGGCGCGGCAAAGTTTTTCGGCAGCTGGAAGCCGAGCAGCATGGCCAAGCCGATGACCAAATCCGAGTAGCCGGAAAAGTCGAAAAAGAGTTGGAAGGTGTAGCCATAAATCGCAGACAACACGCCCCAGCCGTCGAACTGGGCCGGATTTTCAAAAACAGGCGATACCCAGCCTTCTGCCAATACGCCGGCAAGCCACCATTTTTTGGCAATGCCCAATACAATCAGGCCAACTGCCAAAGCCGGATAAATCAGTTGGCGTGCCTGTTTGGTACGGATTTGCGCCAATGCGCCTGCTTGTTCGCCGTCTATGCTTTTAAAAGCGGCCGCACGGATAATCGGGCCAGATGTGATGGTGGGGAAGAAGCTCAGATGCAGTAGGAGCTCGTGCCATTCAAAACGGTCTCCCTTAGGCTCGCGGTAGCAATACACCAAGTAAGCCAGCGATTGGAAAGTGTAATAAGACAAGCCCAGAGGCAAAAGGATGTCGATGACGGCGCTTTGCCCTGTATATTGCTGAATAATCGGGCGGAAAAAGTCGAAATATTTGAAGAAACACAAAACAGTCAATGCCGCCGAAATACCGCAACCCAGCCAAAATTTGCGGATATTCTCGTTTTCAGAAAACATCAGCACGCTGACCAGGTAAACCACAGATGAGTAAACCAAAATCAGAGCGGCAAAGATAGGGTCGATACGGTAAAGCCAGCCCAGCCCGGCAACCAAAAGTAAAACGTTTTGAACTTGCGGCAAACGTGCAAATGCCCAGTACACTGGCAAAAATACGATAAAGAATACCGCAAACTCAATAGACAGCAACGGCATGACAATTCCTTGATGTGTTTAAACTTTCAAACTTTTCGATTGATTGTTATTTTTTGGCGTTAAGTTTGGCACGGATGACTTCGACTACCGCAGGTAAAATCGAAATCACGATGATTGCCGCCATGACTAAGCCCAGATTGTTTTTGACGACGGGGATATTGGCGAAGAAGTAGCCTGCATAGGAAAACGACAATACCCACAACACCGCGCCGATAATGTTGTAACGGATAAACGTCGCGTAGTGCATATCGCCCATGCCGGCGACAAATGGCGCAAACGTCCGCACAATCGGCACAAAGCGCGCAATGATGATGGTTTTGCCGCCGTGTTTTTCATAGAACGCATGGGTTTTTTCCAAATACGAACGGCGGAAAATTTTGGAATCAGGATTGGCAAACAGTTTTTGTCCAAAATACTTGCCGATCATAAAATTGGCCGCATCGCCTAAAATGGCGGCTACTAAGAGCAGCAATACCATGACGTGGATATTCATGCCGCCGATGGCCGCAATACCGCCGGCGGCAAACAGCAGTGAGTCGCCGGGCAAAAATGGCGTTACGACCAAACCGGTTTCGCAGAAAATCACAACAAACAAAATCGCGTAAATCCACGGGCCGTATTGGGCGGAGAGGTGGACAAGGTGTTGGTCGATATGGAGGATGAAATCAATAAGGGTAGAAATCACTAGGGTTCCCCAAATAAAAAGGCCGTCTGAAAAAGAACAGACAAATGTTTCGGCGAGAAGTTCGACATTGTAAAACCAAAGCGGAATAAAACCAATGCCGTAAGCACGTCAAGATATGTTTAGAAGTGCAGATATGTTGCAGGTATAGGCTTCAGACGGCCTTTATCCTTGATGGTGGACGGCAAAACAACGTAAAATAAAGCCGATTTCAACCTAACCGGTGCGCCTTTGTGAACCAGCTCATCTTCGATTTTGCCAGCCATGATTATCCCGGCTTCGACAAATTTCTGGGAACAGAAAATGCCGAGCTGGTGTATGTGTTGCAGCACAAACATGGGCAGTTTATCTATGTGTGGGGCGAAGAGGGCGCAGGCAAAAGCCATCTCTTGCAGGCATGGGTCGCACAGGCGCTCGATGCCGGACGAAATGCTCTCTATATTGATGCCGCCGCCACGCCGCTGACAGAAGCCGCGTTGGATGCAGAATATCTCGCCATTGACCAAATCGAAAAGCTCAATAATGAAGAACAGGCTTTACTATTTGCCATCTTCAACCGCTTCCGCAACAGCGGCAAAGGCTTTTTGCTTTTGAGTTCCGAATATACGCCGCAACAACTCGTTATCCGCGAAGACCTGCGCACACGCATGGCGTATTGCTTGGTTTACGAAGTCAAACCGTTGACCGACCGGGAAAAAATCGATGCGCTCGTCAGCATGGCCGCCGCCCGTCAGGTAACCATCGATCCGGAAATCTTCGAATACCTGCTGAACCATTGGCGGCGCGATATGGACAGCCTGATGCAAATGCTCGATACCCTCGACAACTACGCCGTTATGATGGGCAAGCGCATTACTTTGCCACTTTTGCGCCAGCTTCTAAAACAACAGGAAACCCAATGAAAAACCTTGCCATTTTCGACCTCGATAATACCTTGATCAATACCGATTCGGATCACTCTTGGCCGCAATACCTGATTAAAAAAGGCATAGTCGATGCGGCTGAAACCGAGGCGCAAAATGAAAAGTTCTACCAAGACTATCAAAACGGTTGTCTTGATATCGATGCCTTCCTCAAATTCCATCTCGCGCCTTTAGCCCGTTTCAGCAAGGAAGAATTGGCTGAGTTTCATCGCGAGTTTATGGCCGAATATATTGTTCCACACATTTCTCCGATGCAGCGTATGTTGGTGCAAAGCCATCAAATGGCGGGCGATGAAATGTTGGTTATTTCTTCGACCAACGAATTTATCATTACCCCTATCTGCCATCTTTTCGGTATTCACAACGTCATCGGCACACAGCTTGAAACCGGCGAAGACGGCCGATATACCGGCAACTATGTCGGTACGCCCAGCCTGAAAGAAGGCAAAATTACCCGATTGAACCAATGGCTTGCCGAGCGTGGCGAGACATTTGAAAGCTACGGCAAGGTTTATTTTTACAGTGACTCCAAAAACGACTTGCCGCTGCTGCGTATCGTGGATGAACCTGTCGCCGTCAATCCGGATGCCGAGCTGGAAAAAGAAGCCAAAGCAAAAGGTTGGCCGATTTTGAATTTCAAATAACGACGAATCAGGCAGTCTGAAATATTTAACCTAACCACAACCCTAATAAGGACTAAAACATGAAAACGACTAAACTCCTCGCCTCAGCCCTGTTGTTTGCCGCTGTATTCGGTACCGCACAAGCAGCCGATACCGAAACCCTGGAAGCCATGAAAGCGCAAAATGGCAGCGTTAAAACCGTTTTGATGGATGTCTTCACAACTCCTGCTGGCAATGTTGACCGCGTGAATATCATTCAATCCAGCGGTAATCCTGAAATGGACGAACGCGCAGTGAAAAGCGTTTCCAAATATCCTTATCCGAAACGCAAAACCGCATCTAAATATCAGCACGCCGTTACTTTTGAAACCAATGTCGAAGTAATCAACAACTGATTTGGACGCAAGGCCGTCTGAAAAACAGAAGGCGTTTTGATTGGGAAATTCCCTGTCAAAACGCCGTTTTATTCTTTAAACAAGTATAACCAAAATTGCCGTAAAACCACACGCTCCGGTGCTATACTAAAACAAATAAACCGCTTCATCACACATCATGTCTCCCCGTCCAGTTACCATTACTTCCTACAATATGCACAAAGGCATGTCTGCGCTCAACCGCAAAGTGCAGGTCAACCGCATGGCTGACGCGCTGGGTGCATTGGGTTCGGACGTTTTGTTTTTACAAGAAGTCCAAGGACAACATCTCAACAGAAGCCGCCGTACCGACTTTCCCGATGCGCCGCATTACGATATCATCGGCGACAGCCTCGATTATCATCGCAGCTACGGCAAAAATGCCGTCTATCCCAAACGACACCACGGCAACGCCATTCTCAGCCGCCTACCGCTGAAAACGGAAAACAACCTCAACATCAGCGTCAACAAACTCGAACAGCGTGGCCTGTTGCATTGCGAGGTCGTGCCCGAAGGTTGGGAAGACCCGCTGGTGTGTTTGTGCGTCCACCTCAACTTGCGCGAACCGGACCGCCTCAAACAATACCGTGCCATCAGCGACTACGTTAGTCGATATATTCGTCCGGAAAGCCCGTTGATTATCGCCGGAGATTTCAATGACTGGCGGCAGAAATCAGCGCGTGAGCTGGGCAGGGCATTAGATTTGAACGAAGTATTCGTCGATAATACAGGCAAACGCCCCAAAACCTTCCCTTCGCGCCTGCCCATCCTCAGCCTCGACCGCATTTATACACGCAATCTTGATGTCATCGATTCTGAAATCCACAACAGTAAAGACTGGCAGCATTTGTCAGATCATCTGCCATTGAGTGTAACGGTTAGACCTCATCGTAAAATGAATATGAAATCCGATAGAAAAATGTGAGGCTGAAATTTTTTTAAAGCACTATTGGGAATGTATCGAAAGAAAACGTTTTTTCGCTCAGATATTTGAGATAAAACAGGCCGTCTGAAATTTTTCAGACGGCCTGTTTAAGTTTATAAAAAAGCGCAAACCTTTTTATATCAAAAGTTTGCGCTTTAAATCTGGTGGAGGCGGGGGGAATCGAACCCCCGTCCGAAAGTCCTCTACAGAGCGTTCTACATACTTAGTTGTGTCTATTTAGAATCTCGTCCCCATCATGCCGACCAACAGGCCTTCAGAGAACCAGTTACCTTAAATCTCGTTTCCTGCCAAGTAACCCGACAGAAAACCAGTCAATGTAGAATGACGTTGCGGTAGCTTGCGCTACACAGCCCATTGACCAACTGCTGCAACGGCAGGCCTTAAGCGGCCAGTGCGTAAGTTTCGTCGTTTGCGACTATTTAAATTCAGTGTTTTACGGGAAATCTGAGACCCCGGTATGCCCGCATCTGCTTTGCAACCCCCGTCGAAACCAAGATCGCCCCCAGATAGGAAAAGTCGATTATACGCATGTCGGCAGGCTTTGCCAAGTTGCTGTTTGATTAAAGAGGCCGCCTGAACAGCAGTTTGCTTTTTCAGACGGCCTGTCTAGCTTAGGTTTATTGATGGTAGTTTTGCAAGAAGCGTTTGAGTTTGTCCATGGCTTCTTCGATTTGATGAACGGGCGGCAGGGTAACGATACGGAAGTGGTCCGGGCGTATCCAGTTAAAGCCTGTGCCTTGGACGAACAGGACTTTTTCACGTACGAGTAAGTCGTAGATGAATTTCATGTCGTCATGGATGCTGTACATTTCGGTATCAATTTTGGGGAACATATACAATGCGCCCATGGGTTTGACGCAGGATATGCCCGGAATCTGGTTGACCAGTTCCCATGCTTTGTTGCGTTGCTCGAGCAGGCGGCCGCCGGGGAGGAGGAATTCGTTGATGCTTTGGTATCCGCCCAAGGCCGTCTGAATGGCGTGTTGCATGGGTGTGGTGGCACAAAGGCGCATAGACGAGAGCATGTCCAAGCCTTCGATATAGCCTTTTGCATGATGTTTCGGGCCGTTGAGTATCATCCAGCCTTGGCGGAATCCGGCAACGCGGTAGGCTTTCGAGAGACCGTTGAATGTAACGGTCAGGAGGTCGGGGGCAAGCGCGGCGATATGGTGGTGTACGGCGTTGTCGTAGAGGATTTTGTCGTAAATTTCGTCGGCGAAAATAATCAGACCGTGTTTACGCGCCAGTTCGGCGATTTCCAGCAGGATTTCTTTGCTATACACTGCGCCGGTAGGGTTGTTGGGGTTGATGATGACGATGGCTTTAGTTTTAGGCGTAATTTTTGCTTCCATGTCGGCCAGGTTGGGGAACCAGTTGTTTTCTTCGTCGCATAGATAATGGCGGACGGTGCCGCCTGCCAGTGTTGCGGCGGCGGTCCACAAAGGATAGTCTGGTGCGGGAATCAGGATTTCGTCGCCGTCGTTGAGCAGCGCCTGCATGGACATGGTAATCAATTCGGAGACGCCGTTGCCGATGTAAACGTCGTTGACGGTAACGTCGAGCAGACCTTTGGTTTGGTAGTAGTGGACGATGGCTTTGCGTGCGGAGTAAAGGCCTTTGGAGTCGCAATAGCCTTGTGAAGTCGGCAGGTTGCGGATGACGTCAACCAAGATTTCATCAGGCGCTTCAAAGCCGAACGGAGCCGGATTGCCGATATTGAGCTTGAGGATTTTGTTGCCTTCTTCTTCCAGTTGCAGGGCTTTTTTGTGAACCGGGCCGCGGATGTCGTAGCAAACGTGGTCCAGTTTGGATGATTTAGGGAATTTCTCCATGATGTGTGTTCCGTAAAATTGTTAACAATGGGATAAATGTACTCTTTTTGTGGGTAAATTAAAAGGGTTTCAGACGGCCGAGGCTTACTTATTGCGCGCTTCGGCACGGCGAACCGTCACGCTTTTACCGCCTATGCCCCAGTTGTCCATATCGATTTCGTCGATGACGACGACGGTCGTCTCGGGGTTTTTGTTGAGAACGCGTGAGAGTAATTCGGTGACGCCGCGAATTAATTCGGCTTTTTGTTCCGCACTCGGGGCTTCGTTGCCGCCGGTTACTTTGATGTTGACATAGGGCATGGCTTTTTCCTTTTAAAATAGCGTTCGTATGTTATCTTATTTTTATCAGGCCGTCTGAAATTTAATTGCAGGATTTTTCATTGCTCATGACTGCTTTTACAAAGAATTAAGTTTTTTGGAATAGATTGTTTTTACAATGCGGTTTTATTTTGGAGGGATATCGTCATGACCCGTTTTCTTCAGACTTTGATTGTAGCCGCACCGATGGTGATTGCCGCGCCTTATGTGGCGGCGGAAACGCATCCGGCGCAAAAGCAGATGCAGCAAAACATTGATGCCGTGTTGAAAATTGCACGCAATACTTCTTTGACAGAAGCGCAACGTGTGAAACAGGTTGAGCAGTATGCTAACCGTTATCTGGATTATGAGCGTATTTCGGCTTTGGCGGTTGGTGCGCCATGGCGTGAATTTTCTGCCAAACAGAAAACCGATTTTATCCGTGCATTCAAAGATATGGTGATTGCGATGTACTCGCATTCCGCGTTGATTGGTGCGGCGGATGCGAATGTGCGCCTGTTGCCGAAGATGACGGCAAACGGTAATAAGTTTGACGTTTTCTCGGAAATTCAGACCAAAAAAGGCACCAAGTATGAAGTAGCCTACCAGCTTTACCAAAGCGGCGGTGCGTATAAGATTTACAATATCCGCGTGGACGGTACCAGCTTGGTAACGGTATACCGCAACCAATTTGGCGAGCTGATTAAGAGCAAAGGCATTGACGGTACGATTGCGACTGTTGCAGCCAAGGGCTTGAAGAAACAATAAGGCAGATTGATAAAAAGGCCGTCTGAATATTCAGACGGCCTTTTTGTGTTACGGGCTGATTAAGCACGTTTGCGGAATTCGCCGGTACGGGTATCGATTTCGATTTTGTCACCGTTTTCGATATAAGACATCACTTGGATTTCAGTGCCGCCGACCAGACGCGCGGTTTTCATCACTTTACCGGAGGTATCGCCTTTAACGGCAGGCTCGGTGTATTCAACTTCGCGAACGATGATGGTAGGCAATTCTACGGAGATTGGGTTGCCTTCGTAGAAAGTAACTTCGCATTGGTCTTCCATACCGTCAACGATGAATTTCAACGCGTCGCCGATGTTGTCGGCTTCGATTTCGTATTGGTTGAATTCTTCGTCCATGAAGACGTACATAGGATCGGCAAAGTAGCTGTAAGTACAGTTTTTGCGGGACAGGATAACGACGTCGAATTTGTCGTCGGCTTTGTAAATGGTTTCAGAAGCGGCACCGGTCAGCAGGTTTTTCAGTTTCATGCTGACTTTGGCGGAAGAGCGGCCGCCTTTGATGTATTCGGTTTTTTGAACGACCATAGGATCGTTGCCGACCATGAATACGTTGCCGGCGCGCAGTTCTTGTGCTGTTTTCATTGTAGTTTTCCAATCAAATCGGTTGTAATAAAACGCGCTATTTTAGCGTATTTTTTTGTGCTTTGAAATAAAGGCGGCAAGTTTTTCAACGGCACTTTTTTGAGCAAAAAGTCCGTCCCGCCATTTTGCCGCGCTTTGCCGCCATTCATTTTGGTGTGCAGTCAGGGTTTGCCATGCCTGCAGACGCTGGCTGTCGCTGAGTGCTTCACCGTTGTTGAGTTCATCGGAAAGGCGGCGGTGTACCGTGGCGACAACATCAGGATAAACCTGATGCGCTTTGTTCCAAAACGCGTGCAGTTTGTCGAGATGGATATTTTCTTCTTGCGGATAGATGTGCCAAAAGAAAGGCTTTCCGGCGAGCTGGGCGCGAACAAAGCTGTCTTCGCCGCGTATGACGGTGCCGTCGGCAAGGTTGAGCAGTTTGTCGAAATCCTGTTGGGGGACAAAAGGGATTTTGATCAGGGTAATGTGTTCGCTCTGATACATATCGCCATCTTCAAGCAGAGCATTTTGCGGCACTAGGCCGCTGTTTTTCAGGCTGGCGATGATTTGCGTACCCGCAAGCAGCAGGGTAATAGGTTGGCCGGCCTGTTGCCACATGGTCAGCCATTTTGCCCAAATATCGCTTTGATAGCCGAAAAGCAGCCACTCGGACGCGTTTTTTGCGGGAAGTTTGAGTTGTCGGCGTAAGGCTTCCGTATCAAAGCTGGCAGATTCGGCGTAATCGCGTTCGCGCAGCAGGCCGCCGCTTTTTTCGCTGAAACCCATAAACCAAAAGTATTTCTGTATGCCGCCGGCTTGGAGCGAGGGCATTAAGTGCAGCCTCTCGTTGCTGTCTTCCGCGCTGAGGTATTCCCAGTTAAGCCAAAGCGATCGGTGTCGGCGGATGATGGTTTGAATGTTGTCGGGCAGTTCGCAGGCGAAGGTCTCGATAACAACGTTAGGAGTAGGGGCTGTATCGGTCTCTTCGGCGTAGTCGGCTTGCCAAGCGTGAATGCCGATGCCTTGATGGATATTGGGAATCGAGGCCAAGTCAGGGCAGAGTGCCTGAAGGGACGGGAAGTCGTCTGTCCACAAATGCACTTGCCAGCCGAGTTCGCGTTGCAAAACACGCGCCAGCCGCCATGAAACGCCGATGTCGCCGAAGTTATCGATGACGTTGCAGAAAATCCAGCAGGTATAAGGTGGGGTGGTGTTCATGGAAAAATATGCCCAAGGCCGTCTGAAAACATCAGAATGCGCCGAAATAGTGGAATAAATAAACAATCAGCAAAACAATCGGGATAAACATCCAAATGCTTTGCCGTTTCAATTCGGGCTCTTGTTTGAGGTGGTGTTTGATGACGTCAAAGAGGACGAATTTAAATAGGAATGTGGCTTCGCAGGCAAGGATGATACCGTTGATGAGGTGTTGCGTTTTGTCTTCGGGCGGGTTGAGGGCAAACCATAAAAGGGTGGCAAGCGGAATCAGGCAGACGCCGAGCCAGCGCAAAAGAATGGGTTTGGACATGGTGTGTGTGCAAGAAATAAAAGAAACATTATACCCTGTCGTCTTTCAGACAAGTGCAAATCAGGCTATCATTCGGTTTATTTGAAGCGAACATTTATCCCTATGCAAACCCAAGCCATCATCCGCCATATCGTTCAATGGCTCAAAGATTACGCCGAGCAGGCGCGTGCCAAAGGTTTTGTCGTCGGCGTATCCGGCGGCATCGATTCTGCCGTGGTTTCCACCCTTGCCGCGCAAACCGGTTCGTCGGTTTTGTTGTTGGAAATGCCGATTCGTCAGAAATCCGACCAAGTCAACCGCGCACAAGAACACATGGGCCGTCTGAAAAAGCGTTATCCCAATGTAAAAGCGCAAAGCGTCGATTTGACCCAAACTTTCGATACTTTCGCCGATACCGTTGACGTCAGCGAAACCGAATTTCCCAACAAACAGCTGGCACTTGCCAATGCACGCAGCCGCCTGCGCATGACGACGCTTTATTATTACGGCCAGCTGCATGGTTTGCTGGTGGCGGGGACGGGCAATAAAATTGAAGATTTCGGCGTCGGTTTCTTCACCAAATACGGCGACGGCGGTGTGGACATCAGCCCGATTGCCGATTTGACCAAGACTCAAGTGTACGCGTTGGCAGCCGAGTTGGATGTATCGGAAGACATTCAAAAAGCCGTGCCGACAGACGGCCTTTGGGATACCGAGCGTACCGATGAAGAGCAAATGGGCGCATCTTATCCCGAACTCGAATGGGCGATGAGCGTGTACGACAGCCACAAGCCTGAAGATTTTGAAGGCAGACAGCGCGAAGTTTTGGCAATCTATACCCGATTGCACAAAGCCATGCAGCACAAAGTCAATCCGATTCCGGTTTGCAAGATTCCGG
This sequence comes from Neisseria subflava, assembly GCF_003044645.1. Classification (GTDB taxonomy): domain Bacteria; phylum Pseudomonadota; class Gammaproteobacteria; order Burkholderiales; family Neisseriaceae; genus Neisseria; species Neisseria subflava_B. The sequence goes on along the minus strand of NZ_POXL01000001.1, from coordinate 231,141 downwards.
AAGAATTGTTTTAAGTTTGAATATTAAAAGGCCGTCTGAAAACGCTGGATTAAGGTTTTCAGACGGCCTTTTATATTTTATCAATAAGAATTGGGAATATGCTTGAAAAACAGCATCATCAGATACCAAAACAGCGTAGCGGCCGCTGCGCCCAGCAATACCCACGCGCTGATTTTGGCGATTTCCCGAATGGTGCGCTTTTGTTTGCGGCTGAACAAACGGTTCACAATCAATGCCGCTATGGCACAAAAGAAAAAAAATCGTAAAAGCCTGCCTATCATTCCACATTCTCCCAAAAATATTGCCTTTAATCAGGGCAGGCCGTCTGAAGCCTCATGCACAAAACAAAAACGAAACGTTATAATACCCCTTTTGCCGCTTCACTTGGAAATTACAAATGACAACAAATGCCTCAGTGGGCATTGTAACGCCCCAGAAAATCCCGTTTGACACACCGCTTGCTCTGGAAAACGGCAAAACCTTACCTCGTTTCGACCTGATGATTGAAACCTACGGCACACTCAATGCCGACAAAAGCAATGCCGTCCTTATCTGCCACGCCCTGTCAGGCAATCATCACGTTGCCGGCAAGCACAGTGCAGAGGATAAATACGCCGGCTGGTGGGACAATATGGTCGGCCCCGGCAAACCTATTGATACCGACCGCTTTTTCGTTGTCGGTTTGAACAACTTGGGCGGCTGCGACGGCAGTACCGGCCCTTTGTCCGAAAATCCTGAAACCGGCCACGAATATGGCGCGGATTTCCCTGTAGTAACCGTCAAAGACTGGGTGAAGTCCCAATCCATGCTTGCCGATTATCTCGGCATTCAAAAATGGGCGGCCATTGTCGGCGGCAGTTTGGGCGGTATGCAGGCATTACAATGGACGATTTCTTTGCCTGAACGCGTTGCTCACGCGCTCGTTATCGCTTCCGCGCCTAAACTTTCCACCCAAAACATCGCGTTTAACGATGTTGCCCGTCAGGCTATTTTGACCGATCCCGATTTCCATGAAGGCAATTACCGCAGCCATCATACCGTTCCTTCACGCGGTTTGCGTATCGCGCGCATGATGGGGCACATCACCTATCTTGCCGAAGACGGCTTGGGTAAAAAATTCGGCCGCGATTTAAAATCAGACGGCTATCAATACGGCTACGGCGTTGAATTTGAAGTGGAATCTTATCTGCGCTATCAAGGTGATAAGTTTGTCGGCCGTTTCGATGCCAACACTTATCTGCTGATGACCAAGGCGCTCGACTACTTCGACCCGGCCGCCGATTACGGCCACAACCTCACGCGCGCCGTGGAAAATGTGCAGGCCAAATTCTTCGTTGCCAGCTTTAGCACCGACTGGCGCTTCTCGCCGCAACGTTCGCATGAATTGGTCAAGGCATTAATCGCCGCGCAAAAATCCGTGCAGTACATCGAAGTTAAATCCAATCACGGCCACGATGCCTTCTTGATGGAAGACGAGGCCTATATCCGTGCGGTTGCTGCTTACATGAACAACGTTTACAAGGACTGCCAAAAATGAATCTGCGCGACGATTTGCAACTCATTTACGATTGGATACCCGAAGGCAGCCGCGTACTCGATTTAGGTTGCGGCGACGGCGAGCTGCTGGCCGCGTTGGTAGAGCATAAAAATTGCACCGGCTACGGCGTTGAAATCGATACCGACAGCGTGATTGCCGCCATATCCCGCGGCGTGAACGTCATTCAAGCTGATTTGGAAGAAGGTTTGGTGGCTTTTGGCGATCAAAGCTTTGATGTGATTGTCTTGAGCCAAACCATTCAGGCGATGCAGAACACGGAAAAAATCCTGCGCTGCCTGATGCGCGTAGCCAAACAGGCCATCGTCAGCTTCCCTAACTTCGGCTATTGGCGCAACCGCTTTCAAATCGCGGTCGGCGGCCATATGCCGGTTTCCGAGCGGATGCCGTATCATTGGTACGATACGCCCAATATCCATTGGTGTACCCTCAAAGACTTTGATTTGCTGTGCGCCAAAAACAAAATCCGCGTGCTTGAGCGTGCCGTCATGACCGGCAATAAACAGATTAAACATCTGCCGAATTTATTGGGCAGCTTGGCGTTTTATCGCGTAGGTTGATTGCGGTGATCAATAAAGGCCGTCTGAACAGGGAATCACGAAAGCATGGCTTTTGCGGATAGCTGTTCAGACGGCCTTTTATTATTAAAGTCGGTTTAAGCCTGTTTCAATTTTTCCAACAAGGCCAAACTGCCGGCATCGACCAGACGGTAGGTTTCGTCAAAGTCGCCTGTGTACCACGGATCGGGAACGTGGTTGTAACCTGAATCAGGGATAAGGTCGGTCAGTTTGAAGATTTTGCCGGGGTGGAAGCCGAGCTGCTTTTCGGTTTCTTTGAGGTTGTTGTCGTCCATCACGATGATGTAGTCGAAATGTTCGGCATCGCTGGGTTTGATTTTGCTGCTGGTAAAGCCTGACGGGTCGATGCCGTGTTGCTTGAGCGCGCGGCGCGTGCCTTCGTGCATGTCTTCTCCGTCGTGCCAACCTGATGTGCCTGCGCTGGCTGTAATGACTGCATTGCCCATGCCTGCTTCGCGGGCGCGGTGGCGCAGGACGTATTCGGCCATGGGGGAGCGGCAGATGTTGCCGAGGCAGACGAAAAGGATTTTGTGGGTTTTCATATGCGTGAAAATGAGCGGTAAGGTTTGAAAATCAATGCAACACGCTAAACCGTTTTCAGACGGCCTTTGCGTGTTGCATTTTCAATTTAGTTTACATTGCTGAAGAAAGGATTATGACCTTCCAGTTTCAACGCTTGGGCATAAGTAGGGATGTTCTCGTTTTCGCCCAATGGGTTGTGCAGCAGGTAGAGGTGCTCGATTCGGCATTCAGCCATCAAGTCGAGGAAGTTTTGCTGCACGATGGCGATATTGTCGGTTGAAGCCAGCTCCCAAGTGAAGGTCTGCGGAACAATTTCAAACGCGCTGTCTGTCGCGTTGAAGCTGAACTGGAGCTTGCCGTCCGCTTTTGCTGCGGCAACAACGCCGACACGCGGGCTTTGCATACGGATGGCGCGGATGGCGTTGGTGGCAAAAACGTCCATGGCCATGCGTTGGCGGGTATGGCTGCCTTCGGTCAGCGCGTCAAGCGGCGTATTGGGCGAGAGCGGGTTGGTGAAGAGGGTAACGCCGTCGAGGGCGAGATGCTCTTGCCAAACCTGCATCAGTGGCAGACCTGCCTGTTGCAGGTTAAGGCCCAAGGCAGTCTGAATGCTTTTATCACCGTAGCCCAGCGCGTAAACAACATGGACGGATTGACCTTCGGGCAGCGTCAATGGTTTGTATTCGAATTTTTGCAGGAATGCGCCTGCCGCTTTATCGTTTTGCTTAGCTTGGAACCACTCGCCCGGGGTAACGCTGCTCAAATCGGTAGATTGGACGAGGTAGGGTAGCCATTGCGTGTTTTGCGTGAGGGCACGCAGGTTGGGGTAGTTTTGCAGGCAGGCGAAGAGGGCTTCAGTAGGCAGTGTGAGCGGCAGGGTTTGTTCTTTTTTGCAACCAGCAACCAAAACGACAGGCAGGGCAAACCATTGGGCTTCGTTATCGTTTTCTGCCTTCAGGACTTCGCCCACGCTTTGAATCAGGCTAGTGTAAGTGCCGACATCGGGCGCCATGGTCATTGCCAATGAAAGGTTGATGTAATGGTTTTGGCTGAGCATGGTGCGGATTTCGGTTTGCAGTTGGCCGGCTGAAAGCTTGCGTGATGCGGAGGAGGAGTTGTGCGCCAGCTGATAGGCATTGAGCAGAAGGTAGTTTTTGATAGGGCTCTGCGGATAAGGGCGGGTATCTGGAAGAACAAAGGTTTTCATGACGGTTTGAAGTGTTGTGTTGTAAGTGTGGCGATTATAGCAATTTAGTCAGTCGGTGTGCTTGTTAATACATGAAATTCAAATGGCGATAGAGGATACGCTTCATTTCTACACGGTGTATGTATCGGAATTTTCTAAGATGAGGGGGCAAATGCCCGATGTGTTATAATCCATGACCAAACATAATTCAGAAAGGAACAAAATCATGCGCTTGCTTCATACTATGTTGCGTGTCGGCAATCTCGAACGCTCTTTGGAGTTCTATCAAAACGTATTGAACATGCAACTGCTGCGCCGCCGCGATTATCCTGAAGGCCGTTTTACCTTGGCTTTTGTCGGTTATGGCGATGAGGCGGACCATACTGTTTTGGAACTGACCCACAACTGGGATACCGAGTCTTACGACTTGGGCGATGCTTACGGCCATATCGCGATTGAAGTCGATGATGCTTATGCGGCATGTGAACGTGCCAAAGAGATGGGCAGCAAAGTGGTACGCGAAGCCGGTCCGATGAAACACGGCACGACCGTGATTGCGTTTGTCGAAGATCCGGACGGCTACAAAATTGAATTTATTCAAAAGAAAAGCGGTAGCGATTCAGTGCAATATTCATCTTAAGACATAAGATAATGGAAAAGGCCGTCTGAACATTCAGACGGCCTTTTTTTGATTAGCCCAACTGTTTTTGCTTTTCGCTCAACAGGGCGTGTACTTGAAGCGCGGTAGCGTAGCGGTCTTCTCCCGCTTCAATCGGATCAAGGAAATGCAGCTCGACCGTGCTGGAAGGCTGGCTGATGACCATGCAGATGGATTGCCAGAGGCTGATGTCGCCGTAGTAGGCAGTATGCGGATTGGGGCTGCTGCCGTCCGGATTCGGATAGCGGCAGAGTACCGGAATAATCGGTACGCCTGCATCATAGGCCGTCTGAAAAAAGCTGGGTTTGAACGGCAGGATTTCACGGCCTTCGGTACTGGTGCCTTCGGGGAAAATGGTGACGGTATCGCCGTTTTTCAGTGCTTCGGTTACGCCTGCGATTTTGGCAGAATTGCCTTTGATACCGCGGTTGCGCGAGACGTAAACCGTTTGCGCCTGTGTGGCGAGATAACCGACCACCGGCCATTTGGCCACATCGTCTTTAGCCACGAAACGGCCGGGAAATGCGCCGTTGACCGCCATAATGTCCAACCATGAAATATGGTTACTGATAAGCATCTGGCCGCGGCCTTCTTGCGGCGGCGTGCCGAAAGTTTGCAGTTTCATGCCGCAGGAGGCGAGCACGCGCAGCGACCATAATTGAATCGCGCGCAGTTTGCGTTTGCTGCTGTAAAAGGGAAACAGAAAAAACATTTCGGCCATGCCGTACAAAAGGCAGCCGGCAATACAGAGAAGACGGAAGATAAAACGGATTTTGGCGGTCATTGTGTGTGTTTTTTTATAAAGATTAGGCAGGCCGTCTGAAGTTTCAGACGGCCTTTTATTATGAATCGGTTTTAGGGGCAAAACGCTGTAAGTAGCGGTCGGAAAGATGGTTGATGTCCATCATGATCAGCACATCCGCGCAGTTGAATGCTTCATCGACGCAAGGCTCGCCGCAGAACCACGCGCCTGCTTTGAGATAGCCTTTGATCAGTGCAGGTACAGGCGGATTTTCAGACGGCGTGATGCTGTCCCATTTAAGCGGGTTGAGCGGTTTGACACACCATTGTGCCGGAGCGAGGTATTTGTCTTTCAAAGCATGATACAGGCCGGCCGCATCGTTGCCGCCGTCACGCATTTCGATACTGCCGCAACCAATCATAAAGCGCAGGTTTTCGTCTTTCATGAATTTAACCAAACCAGTCCACAACAGCATGACCAAGCCGCCGTTGCGGTAGTCCGGGTGGGTACAGGCGCGGCCGAGTTCGACGGTTTGCGGCAGAATGTCTTTTAAAGGCTCAAGGTCGAATTCATGCTCGCTGTACCAGCCGCCGACTTTTTTTGCGGTTTCTTCGGTAATCAGGCGGTAGCAGCCGATTACCTCGCCGGTTGCATCGTCAAAGGCGAGCAGGTGGTGGCAATGTTCATCATAAGGATCGACATCGCGGCCGTCATCGCTTTCGATTTCCGCACCCAATTCTTGGGCAAAAACTTGATAGCGCAATCTTTGGGCGGCTTCGATTTCAGCTTGGGTTTCTGCAAGGCGTACGCTCAGGCCGATTTTTGGGCCCGTTTGATTGAAACGGCTGGGGGACATGATATTTCCTGTTTGAAGAAAATGGCTGATTATAGCGGATATACGGACAGATTTATATTGATTTGCTTTGCGGTAGGGCAAATTATGTCGGGTTGTTGGAAAAAGGCTTCAGGCCGTCTGAATTTGGCATGCCAAGCGGTAGAAGCGTAAAATCAACGTTTTTGCCGCTTTTTTTTGTTATGGAAACCTCTTTTCTGCTTGCCGGAAAAATTATCGAGCTGACGCTGATTGTTTTGATGGGCGTGGCCTTGGTGAAGGCCGGGCTGTTGAAATCGGAAAACAGCTACACGCTCTCTGTCATCGCGCTTTACCTGATCAGCCCGTCCGTCATGATTCATGCCTTTCAGATGGACAATACGCCGCAGATTATCGAAGGGCTGAAGCTTTCCGTCATGCTGGCGGTGTTTTTCCATGTGGTGTTGATTGTTCTGGGCAGGTTGTTTAAGCACTTGTTTAAACTCGATGCACTCGAACACGCAGCTACGGTGTACAGCAATTCGGGCAACCTGATTATTCCTTTGGTAATGTCGGTCTTTGGGCCGGAATGGGTGATTTACACCACTGGTTTTATCTTGGTGCAGACGTTTTTGTTTTGGACGCATCTGCGCCTGTTGATTTGCGGCCAAGGAAATGTGGCTTGGAAAACTATTTTCACCAATATCAACATTTTATCCATGTTGGTCGGGCTGCTGATGTTTACCTTTCAAATCAAGTTGCCGCATATTGTCGATAATACTTTGGCGACGGTGGGCGGCATGATTGGCCCGGTTGCCATGTTGGTGGCGGGTATGCTGCTGGCCTCTTTGCCGTTGCGTTCGATTGTGTGGACGCCGAGGCTTTATCTCGTTGCTTTTTTAAGGCTGATTTTGATTCCGGTATTATTGCTTTTCGCCGTTAAAGCCTGCGGTTTTGCCCATCATGATGCGCATGCGGATACGGTTGTGTTAATCAGCTTTTTGGCAACGACTTCGCCTGCCGCTTCGACAGTTACCCAAATGGCGGTTGTTTACGGCAAAAATGCCCAAAAAGCCAGCGCGATTTATGGGCTGACGACCTTGCTTTGCGTGGTAACCATGCCGGTAATGATTGCCTTATATCGTTGGATTATTTAAGAAAAGGGCAGGCCGTCTGAAACTTTGACTTTATGTTTCAGATGGCCTGTTTGGTATTTTAATTTTGAAAATAACTTTTATTATCAATTAATTAAGCAATTAAAAAACTATACAAAGCCGTTTGCAGCGTGTATCCTTATGTCTAACATTCATCCAATATCAATCTTTAAAGGAACACAGCCATGACCGACTTTACCCTTTGGGAAACTGCACCTTTCAATTCCACCATTGACCATATTTTGCAGCGTTACCACAATGTCCACCGCGCCCAGTTTGAAGAGTTGGTTCCGCTGGCGCAAAAAGTGGCGCAGGTTCATGCCGATACTTTCCCTGCCGAAGTTCCTGATTTGTTGGCCTATATGCAAAACGAGCTGTTGATGCACATGATGAAAGAGGAGCGCATGTTGTTCCCAATGATTAATCAGGGCGTGGGTCGCGGCGCGGCAATGCCCATCAGCGTGATGATGCACGAGCATGAAGAACACGACCAAGCCATCGCGCGTTTGGAAGAATTGACCAACAATTTTGAGCTTCCCGAAGGCGCTTGCGGCAGCTGGACCCGTTTGTACACTTTGGCCAAAGAGATGGTGGATGATTTGAAAGACCATATCCATTTGGAAAATGAGATTTTGTTCCACCGCGTTTTGGCTTCGTAAAATTTGAGCTTAATCAAGGTCGTCTGAATGTTCAGACGGCCTGTTCTTTAATCCCTTGCTAAGTTAGTGCAATGGTTCTAAAATTTTAATAAAGAAACAAAATTAGGCAGTAAAGGCACACATCCGTTTTTTTGTTTACTTGAGAAGGAGTTTATGAATGAAACATTCTAAAGTTTTACTATCGGGTATTCTGTTTGTTGCTTTGACTGCGTGCGCCCAAACGATGGACGGCAACTGGAGCGCCCTGCAGGATACGAAAACAGGCGTGCAGTCGCGCCCTTATTATGAATTTGGCAATGTACTTCAGAAGATTTCTTTTAAGAAAACCGGCAATCCGGAAAATGGTCTGAAAAAGCCTGTCTTGACTGTGTATCGTCAGGGCAAGCTGTTGGGCGAAGCATATAATTTGGAAGCCTCTCATGGCAACCCCTTGTTGCCAACCCTGTTTTTGGTAAACGGCAAGTCATTAAATATCAATGACGGCAACGATAGAAAACTGTTGGTTTCTGCGAAGAGAATCGATTTTTACGATTTCGGCCACGGCCGTATCGGCCATGCAGTCTTTACCGCGCCTAACGGCATCTGTCAGGATATGAAACACGGCAAAGGCGTTTCCTACAAGCTGGTTACCAACTATGTTAATTTCCCGGATTATCCTTCACCTGAAAATATCTTGATTATTACTGCGCAAGGTAAATATGAGCAAGACGGGTTTATATTGGATTCCACTGAGTCAAGAGTGACCAGTGCCAATAAAGAGTTTGCCAGAAAATATGGCGAAGCCCTGAAATCCAAGAATGGCCCTGAGACCAGACAGGTAAATATGGCTAATGCAGCCAGTGCGGAAAAAGGCAGACTGTTGGCTGATTATGTATGTAGGTGATGAAATCAAAGGCCGTCTGAAATTCAGACGGCCTTTTTAAATCATGAATGCATCTCTTGTTCAAACGACAGCAGAATCTGTTTTACTTCATCCACTTCTTTGACGGCGCGGATGCGGTCAAACAATATCTGCGCCTGTTCAAACTCTTTTTTCATCATGCCCAGCCACTGTTTCAAACGGGCAACCGGATATTTGTTGTTGGCTTCTTTGGCAAGGCATAAGTCGAAGAATTGGACTATCCATGAGGAGACTTCGGCAAAGTCGGTGTCTTTCACTGTTTCGCCGTTTTCATATTGCTTGATTTGCCGCGCCAAGTCGGGACGGATAACCGCGCCTCGACCCAGCATCACGCTGTTGCAGCCGCTGACGGTTTTAATGTCGAGATAGTCTTGAAGGCTGAACACATCGCCGTTGGCAGTAACGGGAATATTGACTGCATCGCGGATTTTGCGCACCCATTCCCAATGTGCCGGCGGTTCGTAGCCTTCGACTTTGGTGCGCGCATGGACGGTTAACGCGCATGCGCCGCCGTTTTCAATCGCAGAAGCGCATTCCAATGCCAGATTTTTGTCTTCATAACCGAGCCGCATCTTGGCAGTCAGCGGAATGTGTTGCGGCAGGCGTTGGTGCAGGGTGTGGACGATGTGGTAAATCAAGTCGGGCTCTTTGAGCAAGACCGCGCCGCCTTTGTGTTTGTTGACCGTCGGCGCGGGGCAGCCGAAGTTGAGGTCGATTTTGTCCGCACCGAAACGCACGGCTTCCAAAGCATTGACGGCCATGTTTTCCGCATCGCTGCCCAAAAGCTGGACAGTACAGGGCGTGCCGGCCGGCGTGCGGTTGGCATGGGCGATTTCGGGAACATATTTAAGCCAAGTGGCGCGTGAGTGGACCGTGTGCGTAATGCGGACAAATTCGCTGACGCATTCGTCAAATCCGCCAATACGCGTCAACAGGTCGCGCATCACATCGTCCACCAGCCCCTGCATGGGGGCAAGAATAAGCTGCATGAGTCATGCCGTCTGAAAAAAGGAGGACATATTGTAGCGGTATATCGGTTAAAATACAGCTTCCTTTTTCAGACGGCCTTTTTATGATACACACAATTCCGGCAACCGCCGCCATGTTGGTAAAAAATTCAGAACGTTATCTTTCAGAAGTTTTGAGTGCACTGAAAGACTTTGACGAAGTCCTGCTGTTGGACAACGGCTCGACCGACCGTACTTTTGAAATTGCCAAGGGATTTTCCAATGTCAGCTATTACAAGCATGACTTTATCGGATTTGGCCCGATGAAAAATCTGGCGGCCAGACTGGCGCAAAACGATTGGATTTTCAGCATAGACAGCGATGAAGTGGCGGATGAGGCTTTAATCGAATCCATTCGTGCGGCCGTTTTGGAAAATGAGAAGGAGCATATTTTTTCGCTTTCCCGTCTGAACCATTATCACGGCAGACTGATTAAGGGCTGCGGCTGGTATCCGGATATTATTCCGCGCCTTTATCATCGCAGATTTACCCGTTTTTCCGACCGTCAGGTGCATGAGTCTTTGGTGTTGCCGCAGGAGGCCAAGGTTAAACAACTTGATGGTCGTCTGAAACATTATTCTTTTGAAAACGCCGAAGGGCTGATTCAGAAAATGCAGCAGTACAGCTCGCTGTATGCGGAAGAAAACCGCTTCAAGAAAGACAGTTCGCCGTTTAAGGCTTTGCTGCATGGCGGCGTATCGTTTGTGAAAAATTACCTGCTCAAGCGCGGTTTTGCCTATGGGGCGGACGGGCTGACGATTTCAGTTTCCAATGCACAAGGTTCGTATTACAAATATGTCAAACTCTACGAGCGCAACCGCACGATAACCGTCTCCCTGATTATCACCACTTACAATCGCCCCGATGCTTTGGAGCTGGTGTTGAAATCGGCTTTATCGCAAACACGTCTGCCTGATGAGATTATTGTCGCGGATGACGGCTCAAGGCAGGAAACCGCCGAAGTGGTTGATTTTATCCGCCGCAGAACAAGCATTCCCGTTAAGCATTCATGGCAGCCGGATAGAGGCTTTCGTGCCGCCGAATCGCGCAACCGTGCGTTGGCGCAGGCGAAAAGCGATTATATTGTGTTGATTGACGGCGATATGGTCTTGGATCCGTCTTTTATCGCCGATCATTTGAAGATTGCCCGCAAAGGCCGTCTGATACAGGGTTCCCGCGTGATTTTGACTGCGGATAAAACGCAGGATATTTTGGACGAAGGCGATTTGCCTGCTTTGTCTATGTTCAGCTCGGGGATAGAAAAACGGCTGTCCGCCCTGCGCTGTCGTTGTTTGGCCAAATTGGCAGGCCGAAAAGGCAACCGCAAACACAAAGGCATCAAAACCTGCAATATGGGCTTTTTCCGCAGCGATGCGCTTGCCGTCAACGGGTTTGACAATAGCTTTGTCGGCTGGGGCAGGGAAGACAGCGAATTTGTCGCCCGTTGCTATCATAACGGGATGAAACGCCATAATTTGAAATTTGCCGGCATTGCGTACCACCTCTGGCACAATGAGGCAGAACGCGATTCCTTGCCGCAAAACGATGCCTTGTTGGAGGCAACGTTGTCGGAACGTAAAATCCGCTGTGTTCATGGCGTATCGGATTTTATAAAAGATGAAGAAATAGCCGGAAAATAGCCGTATCATCTTTTTAAACTATATAGGCCGTCTGAAAATCTTCAGACGGCCTTTTTTTGTGCTTTTAATGAGTCTATTGGTTAAATGAGAATATTATTTATTTAATGTAGATCGGTATGTATAATTAGGTAAAGTATGGTTAGGGAAGAGGGTTTACTCTATAATCCAACCGTTTGTAATTTTATTTCGGCTAAGGCCGGATTTTGGGAGTTGTGATGTCAACTATGTTTTTTATTCAGTTTGCCGTTGTGCTGCTGTGTATCCTGATTGGTGCGCAGGTTGGCGGTATTGGTTTGGGCGTGCTTGGCGGTATCGGCTTGGCCGTATTGTCTTTTGGTTTCCATCTTCAACCGACCAGCCCTCCGATTGATGTGATGCTGATGATTATGGCGGTAGTGTCTGCCGCGGCGGCCATGCAGGCCAGCGGCGGTTTGGACTATATGATTAAGATTGCCACGCGCGTGTTGCACCGCAATCCGAAATACATCACCTTTATCGCGCCGGCGGTAACTTACACCTTTACCGTCTTGGCAGGTACAGGCCATGTGGCTTACTCGGTCTTGCCTGTGATTGCCGAAGTCAGTCGTCGCAATGGCATCCGTCCTTCCCGTCCGCTGACGATGGCGGTTATCGCTTCCCAATTTGCGATTGTCGCCAGCCCGATTGCCGCCGCCGTTGTTGCCTGCGTTACCATGCTTGAGCCGCAACACATCACGATGGCGGACGTGTTGAAAGTTACCGTTCCGTCCACGATTTTGGGTATCGGTTTGGCTTGCGTGTTTGTAAACAAACTGGGCAAAGAATTGAAAGACGATCCGCATTATCAGGCTTTGCTGAAAGACCCGAACTATGTGAAAGAATACATCGATGTAGAGGAACAAAAAACCGATGTCGCCATTTCGCCGAAAGCCAAATTGTCGGTCGGTATTTTCTTGACTGCGGCATTGCTGGTGGTAGTAATGGGTGCGCTGCCTGAGCTGCGTCCTGCTTTTGAACACGATGGCGCGATTAAGCCTATGGGCATGGCGCATACGATTGAAATCGTGATGTTGTCTGCTTCTGCGCTGATTATCTTGGCGTGTAAACCCAATGGCGATGCGATTACCCGAGGTTCGGTATTCCATGCCGGTATGCGTGCCGTGATTGCGGTGTTTGGCGTGGCTTGGTTAGGCGATACCTTGATGAACGGCCACTTAACAGAAGTGGAATCGACCGTCAGCCATTTGGTTGAGTCTGCACCGTGGACCTTTGCCTTCGCCCTGTTTGTCTTGTCGGTATTGGTCAACAGTCAAGGCGCGACAGTGGCGACGCTGTTCCCAATCGCCATCAAACTGGGTATTCCTGCGCCCATCATTATCGGCACATTTGTTGCGGTAAACGGCTATTTCTTTATTCCGAACTACGGTCCGATTATTGCCGCTATCGACTTCGATACAACCGGCTCGACCAAAATCGGCAAATTTATCTTCAACCATAGCTTCATGATTCCGGGCCTGTTGAGCATGGCATTCAGTTTAGCCATCGGTTTGTTGTTGGTTCAGGTGTATTATTGATAGGCTGAAAAAATAAGGCCGTCTGAAATTAAATTTCAGACGGCCTTTTTGATATTGTTATCCGAGAGCTTAATTGCAGTATTTGTTGACGTCGTTTTGGTATTGCTTAATCAGGCTGTCGCGATTGGCCAAGCGTGCGCTTTCGGCAACTTGGCGGTTGATTTTGGCGATTTTGCAGTTTTCCAGCTTATTTTGGCGGTTTTGTTCTTCGATTTTTTTATTGCGCTCTTCGATTTGTTTGTTTTGTTCCGCAACCTGTTCGTTGGGCTGCTCGGCAACCGGCTCAGATGCTGCAACAGCAGGTGCAACGGCAGGTTTGACGTTGTGCGTGCGGATGTTGACCACGCCGGAACGCTTCGGTTGCAGGCGGTTTGGCGTGTCAGAATAGCTGTTGCCCGACGCGCCTTTCCAAGTGTAAACCTCGGCCGCGCCGGTCAGGGCGGCGGAAGAGAGAAGGGCTGCTATCAGACAGGTTTTGAGTACGGAAGATTTCATGGGTTTCCCTTATGTAAATGATGTTCTCATTCGACCTATTTTACTTGAAACTGCAATGCGTTGGCATATTTTTGTACTGCGGATCAAATCATGTAAAAAAATAACGTTAAAACATGTATTGCCAATGTTAGCATCAAGCCGGTGTGATATAATGCCGTGCATCTTGCACAAACTGAAAGACCGAGCATCATGCGTATTGTAGAAAAAGCCTATACTTTCGACGACGTTTTGTTGGTTCCAGCGCACTCAAACGTGCTGCCTCGAGATGTCAAACTTCAAACCAAACTCACCCGCGATATCACGCTCAACCTTCCTCTACTTTCTGCTGCAATGGATACCGTTACCGAAGCGCGTCTGGCCATTTCTATGGCTCAAGAAGGCGGCATCGGCATTATCCATAAAAACATGACGCCGGAGTTGCAAGCGCGTGCCGTTTCCAAAGTGAAGCGCCATGAGAGCGGCGTGGTGAAAGATCCCGTTACCGTTGCGCCGACTGCATTAATCCGCGAAGTCTTGGAAATGCGCGCACAACGCAAACGCAAAATGTCCGGTCTACCTGTTGTGGAAAACGGCAAAGTGGTCGGTATCGTGACCAACCGCGACCTGCGTTTTGAAAACCGTGTCGATCTGCCGGTTTCTGCCATCATGACCCCCCGCGACCGTTTGGTGACCGTACCTGAAGGTACCAGCATTGATGAAGCCCGCGAAATCATGCATGCGCACAAAGTTGAGCGCGTTTTGGTATTGAACGACCAAGACGAACTCAAAGGTCTGATTACAGTTAAAGATATTCTGAAAACAACCGAATTCCCTAATGCCAACAAAGATGCCGAAGGCCGTCTGCGCGTCGGTGCTGCAGTGGGTACCGGCGGCGATACTGAGGAGCGCGTCAAAGCATTGGTAGAAGCAGGCGTAGACGTGATTGTGGTTGATACTGCCCACGGCCATAGCCAAGGCGTTATCGATCGCGTGCGCTGGGTAAAAGAAACCTATCCGCACATCCAAGTCATCGGCGGCAACATCGCGACTGCTAAAGCCGCTTTGGATTTGGTGGCCGCAGGTGCAGATGCCGTTAAAGTCGGTATCGGCCCGGGCTCGATTTGTACGACCCGTATCGTGGCCGGCGTGGGCGTGCCTCAACTGACTGCGATTCACAATGTTTCCGAAGCCCTGAAAGGTACAGGAGTTCCCCTGATTGCCGACGGCGGTATCCGCTTCTCCGGCGATATTGCCAAAGCTCTGGCAGCAGGTGCATATAGCGTCATGCTCGGCGGTATGTTTGCCGGTACGGAAGAAGCACCAGGCGAAATCGAACTTTATCAAGGCCGCTCTTACAAGTCTTACCGCGGCATGGGTTCGTTGGGTGCGATGAGCCAAGGCTCTGCCGACCGCTACTTCCAAGACAAAACCGACAGCACAGACAAATATGTTCCTGAAGGCATCGAAGGCCGCGTTCCTTACAAAGGCCCGATTGTGAACATCATCCACCAGCTGACCGGCGGTCTGCGCTCCAGCATGGGTTACTTGGGTTGCGCCAATATTGCTGAAATGCACGAGAAAGCAGAATTTGTGGAAATCACTTCTGCCGGTATGAGCGAATCCCACGTTCACGACGTACAAATCACCAAAGAAGCGCCTAACTACCATCGTTAAACCAGTATAAAAAGGTCGTCTGAAAATATTTCAGACGGCCTTTCTGTTTTTATAAGGTTCTAAAAATGAAGAGAATATTGCTTGCCGCCGTTATGCTTGGTATTTCTGGCTTAGCATTTTCAGAGTCCATTAGGGCATTGGAAAAAAGGCCACTGAATGTGATGAAAAATTTGGGATTACCTATTGAGGCTCAACAAGGGTTTGTTTGGGCTGTTGTTCCTGTTGATGAACAAGGCAGGGTCGGTCAAGCAGTATGGAGAAAGAGGGGTAAAGTTTCTTCTGAATTTATGGAGTCGGCAAAGCAGAAAATTGCTTCATTTGAACGATTCAAACCAAAGTGGGTTTATGCTCATACCCTGAAAGGTTATCATAAGAAGTTGAAGAAAGTTCAGGAACAAAAATGTGCAGCAATTGATCCTGATAGATTTAAACAATGGAACGATAATCCGCATATTGCACTGGATTTAATAGGTGAGCCTTTATTGGATTGTTTGAATAAAGTATCCAAAGAGCAAGCCTATATCAAAGTCAACATTCCCAGCGTTGCCAAATTTTTTATTATTTCTGAGAAACAGGCAATGGTGAATATTGCACAGATTCCTTCTCTAAAATATCCTCCTGTATCAGCAGAAAATGGAGAAGAGGGTTATGTCATTATGGAGATTTATGTAGCAGGAGGAAAGGTTGATACAGCAAAAATTATCAAAAGCAGTGGTTATTCCCGATTAGATAATGCTGCGCGTAGAGCTGTTTTGGGATTAACTGTTTCCAAAAAAGCTCGGGAAGATATTGAATACTATCAACTGATACAGTTTAATCTAGGCGATTAAACTGAGTTTCAGACGGCCTTTTAAAAAACATATTACAATAAGCCAAAATTAAAAACACATTCCATTATGTCCAAAAAAATCCTGATTATTACCCCAAGCTGGATTGGCGACTGCGTCATGACCCAACCGCTTTATCGCCGTTTGCATGAGCTGCATCCCGGCTGCACTATTGATGCTTTTGCGCCCAAATGGTCGATGGCCGTATTTGAGCGTATGCCTGAAATCAACCGTGTGATGGAAAACCCGTTTGGACATGGTGCGTTGGAATTGAAAAAACGCTGGCGTATCGGTCGCGAATTGGGAAAAGAAGGCTATGATCAAGTGATTGTTTTGCCCGGTTCGCTCAAATCCGCCATTATTGCCTTGGCTACGGGTATTAAACAGCGTACGGGCTACGTCGGCGAATCACGCTATTTTTTGCTGAACGATATCCGCAAATTGGATAAGACCGCGTTGCCTCTGATGGTCGACCGCTATACTGCGCTGGCGTATCCAACCCAAGCGGATTTTAACGGGCATTCCGATAATCCCTGTTTCACGATTGATTCCGAAAGCCGTCAAGCCGCTTTGGCAAAACATGGTTTGACGACGGATAAACCGATTTTGGCATTTTGTCCCGGTGCGGAATATGGCCCGGCCAAGCGTTGGCCTGCGCGTCATTTTGCCGAACTCGGCCGCCGATATTTGGCCGAGGGTTGGCAGGTTTGGCTGTTTGGTTCGCAAAAAGATTTTGATATTGCAGATGAAATCAACCGACTTTCAGACGGCCTGTGTACCAATCTTTGCGGCAAAACTAATCTTCCGGAGGCGATTGATCTGTTGTCTTGCGCCGATACGGTCGTGTGCAACGACAGCGGTCTGATGCACCTTGCGGCCGCGCTTGATCGGAAATTGATTGCGGTTTACGGCTCATCCAGCCCTGACCATACGCCGCCTCTAAGCCAAAAGGCAAAAATCATCAGTTTGAATTTGGATTGCTCGCCTTGTTTCAAGCGAGAATGTCCGTTGGGGCATACGGATTGTTTGAACAAGCTGACGCCGGATATGGTGCAAAAAGCGGCGGAAGAGCTGGCTCGTTCGGCGTAATCCAATAAAGATTAGACGGAAAACAGTAAAGGACAGATTTGAGTCTGTCCTTTTAATCTTTCGTTTCTTTTATTTTTTAACCAAAGGCCGTCTGAAAATCATATTTCAGACGGCCTTTTTTGGTTTGAAATCAATACATCTGATTATTTTTGATGCAGATTGTAAACGTATTCGACTTCTTCGCGGCTGCCCATGAATACGGCAACACGTTGGTGCAGGCCGGTAGGTTGGATGTTGAGCATGGCTTCGATGGCGTTGTTTGATGCGCCGCCGGCTTGTTCCATAATCAGGCTCATCGGGTTGGCTTCGTACATCAGGCGCAGTTTGCCCGGTTTGGATGGGTCGCGTTTGTCTTGCGGATACATGAATACGCCGCCGCGCATCAGGATGCGGTGAATTTCGGCAACCATGCTGGCTACCCAGCGCATATTGTAGTTTTTGCCGCGTACGCCGGTTTCGCCTGCCAGCAATTCGTCAATGTATTGTTGAACAGGGGCGAACCAATGTCTTTGGTTGGACATATTGATGGCGAATTCTTTAGTAGATTCGGGAACGCGCGGATTTTCTTTGGTCAGCAGGAATTGGTTGGCATCGTCCAGAGTGAAGACGAATACGCCGTGACCGACAGTCAGTACCAGTTGGGTTTGCGGACCGTATAAAACATAACCTGCGGCCACTTGGTCGCGGCCTTTTTGCAGGAAGGATTCGGTAGTCAATGCGCCTTCAGGTTTCGCCAAGATGGAGAAGATGGTGCCGACGGAGATGTTGACGTCGATATTGGAAGAGCCGTCCAGCGGATCAAACAATACCAAATAGCCGCCGTTTTCGTGTGTGGCGACATAGGTGTCTTCTTCTTCGCTGGCAAGGCCTGCGATGTTGGCATTGGTTTTTAAAACATCAATCATGATGTTGTTGGCGATGACGTCAAGTTTCTTTTGGTCTTCGCCTTGGATGTTGCCGGTACCTGCCATGCCCAAAACGCCGGAAAGCGCGCCGAGGCGGACTTTGGCGTTAATGTACAAACAAGCGGAGGCTACGGATTCCAATACGCTGGCCAGCTCTTGCGGCAGTTTGTGTTCGGGCAGGTGTTGGGCTAAGAATTGGTTCAGTGTCTTCATGGTTTCACTCTTTTCCTAAGTTTGAATCGGGCATTTTTCAATTTCAGGCCGTCTGAAAACGGCGTGTTCATTTGGTTTTGCTCTCGGCCATGCCTAAAACTTCTTTAGTGCAGGCGATGCTGGTGTCTTTGATGCGTTTTTTCAGCTCGTCGCTCATGGAGTCGCTGCCGCCCAAAAGCGAGGTTGCTTCTTCAGGATTGATTTGGTCGACTGTTTTTTCGCCGATACAGCGGCAGATTTTTTCAGTGGTCGCGGAATCAAACGGGCTTTTTCCTGCGGCTTTTTCTACGCAGGCTTTGGTTGCCGAGCGGACAAATTCGGTGCGGAAACTTTGGGTAAATTCTTCTTTAAATTCGTTTTTTGCTGATTCGCTGCACGCGCAGAGCAGGAGTGTGCAGGCTAGGGGTGTGCGTATATTCATGAGTGGACGGTCGTTAATTGTTATGTTGTGAATTGTAGTGGAAAAAGGCTTAAGTATAAAGGGTTAAGGCCGTCTGAACGGGTATGGCGGCAAAATCGAAGCGCTTGGGTATGCGTTCAGACGGCAGCGTTTATTTCGTTTTGCTTTCCAATACATAATGCGCGCCTGCATCTTGCGCCAAAATTTTGGAAAGTTCGGGCAGATTGTTTTGTAACTGTTCGGCAAGCATATAGGGCGGGTTGATGACGAACATACCGCTGCCGTGCATACCGAAACCGTCGCTGCGCGGCGTATGGACATGAAGCTCGGCATGGAGATAATTGTCGGGAGCGATTTTTTTGAGTTCGTCCGGCAGTTTGCGGCTTTCTTCGCGGCTCAGGCAAGGATACCAAACCATGTAGCAGCCGGTTTCAAAGCGTTTTAAAGCATCTTTCAAGACTTGGACGACACGGCGGTAGTCTTGTTTTTCTTCGTAGGGCGGATCAATCAAGACGGCGGCGCGGCGGGGCGGAGGAGGTAAGAGTGAAATCAGGCCCTGATAACCGTCCGCTTGGCTGACTTGCACTTTGCGCAGCGGACGGACTTCGCGCATATTGTTTTGCAAATGGACAAAATCGGCAGGATGCAGCTCAAAGAGGCGCATTTTGTCGCTGTCGCGCGTGATCGCCTGTGCCAGCCAAGGCGAGCCGCAGTAAAGGTTGTCTTGCGGCAGTATTTGTTTCAGACGGCCTACAAATTCAGCCAATTCGGAAGGCAGCTTGTCAGCTTGTTCCAAGAGCGCAATGCCTTGTTTGTATTCACCGACTTTTTGCGCTTCATCGCCGCTCAAATCATACAAACCGGCACCGCTGTGCGTATCGATATACCAATAAGGCTTGTCTTTGCGGTTGAAATATTCGAGGACGAGGAAGAGGGTAAAGTGCTTGAGCATATCGGCATGGTTGCCGGCATGGAAGGCGTGGCGGTAGCTGAGCATGATCGGGCTGCGGAAATAAAAATCCGATTATACCCCAAACCATCGCCATTACCGCTTTCAGACGGCCTTTGTGCCTGGAAAATGCTACAATATCCGCCTTATCGTACCATCGGAAAGAAGACATCATGTTTACAGGCATCGTACAAGGCATGGGCAAAATTACAGACATCGCCCAACCTTCGCCCGACTTTCGTACCCACACAGTCGAGCTGCCCCCCGAAATCGCCGACAATCTGCAAACCGGCGCCTCTGTCGCCAACAATGGCTGCTGCCTGACCATTACCCGAATCGACGGCAACAAAGTCAGCTTTGATTTGATGGACGAAACCTTACGCAAAACCAATCTCGGCAGCTTGAAAGTCGGCGACAGTGTCAATTTGGAACGCGCGGCGCGGTTTGGCGACGAAATCGGCGGTCATGTGATGAGCGGCCATGTGATGGCGGTTACCCGAATTTCCCGTATCGAATCCAGCGAGTTTAACCGTACCGTTTGGTTTGATCTGCCGGAAAACCTCAAGCCCTACATCCTGACCAAAGGCTTTGTCGGTTTGGACGGTTGCAGCCTGACCATAGGCGAAGTCAGCGACAGCGAATTTTGTGTACACCTGATTCCGGAGACTTTGGAGCGTACCCTGTTTGGCAGCCGCAAAGAAGGCGACCTCATCAATATTGAAATCGATCCGCAAACCCAAGCCGTTGTCGATACCGTGATACGAGTATTGGCGCAAAAGGCCGTCTGAAAAAAGAAAGCCGAAATGAAATTATCCAATTTTTTGAAAAAAGCCAATTCCGTTTTAAACCGTCTGGATTTAATCCTGCCTGACGAAGCCGGTAAAACCGACTGGCGCGCTTTGGCCTACCGTTGGCACAGCGTGGGCAAAAAAGGCATTTTGGAAAGCCTGCCGCGTCCGCATACGTTTCCTTTGAGCAGATTGGCGGCAGTCGGTTCGCAAACCGACAGGCTGAAACGCAATACTGAGCAATTTTTGGCAGGCCGTCCGGCCAATAATGTCTTGATGACCGGCGCACGCGGTACGGGTAAATCTTCCTTGGTTAAAGCGTTGTTGCACGAATACGCCGAGCGCGGCCTGCGACTGATTGAAGTGGACAAAAGCGATTTGATCAGCTTGCCGGCTTTGTTGACGCTGTTGTCCGAACGTCCCGAGAAATTTATCGTTTTCTGTGATGATTTGTCGTTTGAAACCGGCGATGAAACCTATAAAGCCTTGAAAACCGCTTTGGACGGCGGACTGTCGCAACGGTGCACCAATGTTTTGGTTTATGCAACTTCCAACCGCCGTCATTTAATTCCCGAATACATGGATGAAAACGGTGGTACTACGGGCACTCGCGGTGAAATCCATCAGAAAGAGGCCGTCGAGGAGAAAATCTCCCTTTCCGACCGCTTCGGCTTATGGCTGAGTTTTTATCCTTTCGATCAAAACGATTATTTGACCGCTGTAGCCAACTGGTTGGACGATTTCAATGTGCCTTTTGACGATACGGCGCGCCAAGCTGCGTTGCAATGGGCGCAAATGCGCGGCAGCCGTTCGGGCCGCTCGGCATGGCAGTTTGCCTGCGACTGGGCAGGACGCTTGCCGGAAGAAAGAGTGTTGGATTAAGGCTGAAAAAGCAAAGGCCGTCTGAATATGGTTTCAGACGGCCTTTTTGTATTTTTATTTATCCATCAGCGCAAGCATGAAGACAACCATTGCTGGCGCTGGCGCGGATTGAGCAGATGATAGAGGCGGTATTGGATTTCCATTTCATCCACCGCATAGTCCATGCTGGAGAGGTAGCGGTTTTCAACATAATCGCGGGCGGCGTTTGAGTCGAATGAGTCGCCGGAGAGGATTTTGATGATGGTTTGACGGCGGTTGCGGTCGGAGCGTACGGTTTTACGGTAGGCTTTATCGTTGATTTGTTTGAAGTCGGTACGCAGGCGGCGCAGGGCGGCGTGTTGGTCGGCGGATAAATTGAGCTGTCGGATGTCGCAATTCGGGTGGAAGTCGTCCAAAGTGGCTAGAAACGGACCGGCATGTGCAGGCAGACTGGAACAGAGTAGGGCGAGTGCTAAGAAAATAAAAGTCGGATAGCGGGAAAGTGCAACAGACACGGTGTTTTCCTAATGTTTCATCAGGTTTGGAAATATAACCGATAAGCGTGTGAAAGGCAGTATCAATGCAGTTAACTTTTGTTAATGATGTTAGATTTTTTTGAATGTGTATGTAATCTAATAATTTATTTTCAAAGCCTTACTATGTGATTATAAGTTTCATTAATGTATATGAAATGTAAATTCACAAAAATGACGGTAGAGACGTTGTCGGCAGCATACAACATAGGGTTAAAAATGAGATAATGACAAAGGAACACACTTTAGGAGAATAAACATGACCGACTACCGTATTGCACCCAGTATTTTGTCTGCCGATTTTGCCCGCTTGGGCGAAGAGGTTGCCGAAGTTATCCGCGCCGGTGCGGATTTGATTCATTTTGATGTGATGGACAATCATTATGTGCCGAATCTGACTTTCGGCCCTATGGTTTGCGCGGCTTTGAAACCGTATGCAACCGTGCCGGTTGATGTGCATTTGATGGTTGAGCCGGTGGACGATTTGATTCATGCGTTTGCCAAAGCCGGTGCCAATATCATTACTTTCCATCCCGAAGTCAGTCGCCATGTCGACCGCAGCTTGGGTTTGATTAAAGAATACGGCTGTCAGGCAGGCTTGGTATTGAATCCTGCTACGCCGGTCAATATTCTGGAAAACGTTTTGGACAAACTAGATATGGTGTTGCTGATGTCGGTCAACCCAGGCTTCGGCGGACAAAGCTTTATCCCGAATACGCTGGTGAAAATCCGCAAAGTGCGCGAGATGTTGGACGAGTATGAACGGCAAAGCGGTCGCCATATCGCATTGGAAGTCGATGGCGGCGTGAAGACAGACAATATTGCTGAAATTGCGGCGGCAGGTGCGGATACGTTTGTGGCCGGTTCGGCGATTTTTGGCAAACCGGATTACAAAGCCGTTATCGATGAAATGCGTCAACAGTTGGCGCAAGTCGGATAACTAAGCCGGGATATTCTTGGCTTTCAAACTTTGGAATAACAATATTGAATATTAAAGGCCGTCTGAAATGATTTTCAGACGGCCTTTTGTTTTAGCCTAAACCCTTACAGCGGCCATTTCAATGCAGGATTGCTTTCAATGACTGCTTTGAATTGGTTTTGGATACGCTCAATCGCTTCTTGCGTATCCGCTTCAAAACGCAACACCAAAATCGGCGTGGTATTGGAAGCACGCATCAGGCCGAAGCCGTCAGGGAATTCAACGCGCAAGCCGTCGATGGTAATGATTTCGGTCGCACCTTCAAACTTGGCATTGGCAGCCAGCTCTTCAATCACTTTGTGGCCGTTGCTGCCTTCCGGCAGGTCGATATTGAGTTCCGGAGTGGAAATGCTTTGCGGCAGCTTGTTCAACACTTCGGACGGATTGTCGAAGGCAGACAGGATTTCTAAGAGGCGTGCGCCGGCATACATACCGTCATCGAAGCCGAACCAGCGTTCTTTAAAGAAAACGTGACCGCTCATTTCGCCGGCAACCAGTGCGCCGGTTTTTTTCATGGTGGATTTGATGAAGCTGTGGCCGGTTTTTTCCATCACAGGATCGCCGCCGTGTTCTTTAATCCAAGGTGCGAGCAGGCGGGTGGATTTGACGTCGAAAATCACTTTGGCTTTAGGATTGCGGCTCAACACGTCTTGCGCGAAAAGCATCAGTTGGCGGTCTGGATAGATGATGTTGCCGTCTTTGGTGACCACGCCCAAGCGGTCGGCATCGCCGTCAAATGCCAAGCCGATTTCGGCATCGTCGTTTTTGAGCTCGACAATGAGGTCTTGCAGGTTTTTCGGTTTGGAAGGGTCGGGGTGGTGATTAGGGAAATTGCCGTCTACTTCGCAGAAAAGTTCGGTCACTTCATTGCCCAAGCCTTTGTAGAGTTTGCCTGCAAATGCGCCGCCGACACCGTTGCCCGCGTCAATCACGATTTTCATCGGGCGTTTGAGCTTGATGTGGCCGACGATGTTGTTGTGGTATTCGCCGGAGATGTCTTTTTCGGTTACGCTGCCTTGTTTGTCGGCGGCAACAAAACCGTCTTTTTCAATAATGGCTAAAAGTTCTTGAATGGCTTCGCCTGCGAGCGTGTCGCCGCCGAGCATCATTTTGAAACCGTTGTAATCGGGCGGATTGTGGCTGCCGGTAATCATTACGCCGCTGCCGCCGCATTCGTTGATGGCTGCGAAGTAGAGCATAGGGGTGGCAACCATGCCGACATTGAGGACGTCGATGCCGCTGTCTGTAAAACCGCGTTGAATTTGTGCCATCAGGCCGGGACCGCTCAAACGGCCGTCGCGACCGAGTGCGATGCGGGTAATGCCTTTTTCGGAGGCTTTGGTAGCAATAGCTTTACCGATTAAGTAGGCAGCTTCGTCGGTCAGGGTTTTACCGACGATGCCCCGGATGTCGTAGGCTTTGAAAATGTCGCGGGCGATATTTGCCATGTGGATTTCCTTTGAATTTAAGGGAAAATAATAGGCGTTATTTTAACACGGCTAAAAGGCCGTCTGAAGAATTCAGACGGCCTTTTGTCGTTACATCAAAGAACAGTGTTGTTTGGACGAATCAATTGTTGAAAGTGTTGCACTGGTTGATATCGCCGCTTTCCAAGCCGCGCTTGAGCCAAGTCATGCGTTCTTCGGACGAGCCATGGGTAAAGCTGTCGGGAACAACATAGCCCTGAGCCTGTTTCTGCAAGCGGTCGTCGCCGACGGATTCAGCAGCCAGCATGGCTTTTTGAATGTCTTCGGCTTTGAAGATGTTGTTGTTGACGGCGTAGTGTCCCCAAATACCGGCGAAACAGTCGGCCTGCAATTCGAGTTTGACGGAAAGGGCATTGGCCTCTTTCTTGCCGACTTGTTGTTGCATTTTGTGAACTTTAGGCAGAATGCCGAGCAGGTTTTGAACGTGATGGCCGACTTCATGGGCAATAACGTAGGCAAACGCGGCATCGCTGGCAGATTTGAGTTTGGTGCGCATGTCTTCGTAGAAGCTCAAATCCAAATAAACTTTTTGGTCGCCCGGACAGTAAAACGGACCCATGGCAGATTGGCCCGTACCGCAGGCGGTGGAGGTACCGCCTTCATACAACACCATGGTTGCCGGTGTATAGCGTTGGCCGTGTTGTTGGAAATATTTGCTCCATGCTTTTTCCGTATCGGCAAGGACGACGCGGGACAGTTCGTTCAATTCGGCTTCTTGTTGGCTATCGAGTCGGGAAGCTTGCTGGGTAGGAATGCCCATCGAAGATGAGCCGCCAACCAAACCGCTCAAATCTACGCCGTAATATGCGCCGACCAAAACCACGATAATGCCGAGTATGCCCGGTGTTTTGCCGCCACCACCGCCACGGCTTCCGCGGCGATCTTCGACGTTTTGGCTTTGTTCACGACCTTTCCAATCCATAATGCGTATCCTGTGTAGTTTTCATGCGGCGGATTATACTATGGAATGTCAAATGTGTTTGATCGAATTGTGAATATTGCTTGAGGCCGTCTGAAAATGCGACATCGGGAAAGTGAAAACGGCAGTATCTTTCAGACGGCTTTGGTGTTTGTTAGAATGAACAAACCTACTATTGGGAGATATAAGATGAAAGTCAGCAGTAAAGCTATTGTCAACGGCGAATTTGAAGACAAATACGGCAAGCGCGGCAGCCAGTTCAGCCCGAGCGGTATGCCTTCTTATTCGATTCCTTTTGAGATCGAAGATGCGCCTGAAGGAACAAAATCGTTTGCCGTGGTGTTGGAAGACAAAGATGCCATTTCGGCATCGGGTTTCGTATGGACACATTGGTTGATTTCGGATTTGAAACGTACTTCCGTGGCAGAAAATGAGAGTATTTCTGCAACAGATTTCACTCAGGGCGCGAACACTTGGGCGAGCGCGTTGGGTAAATTTGAAATCGAAGAGGCTTCTTTTTACGGCGGTATGGCGCCACCGAACAACCGCCATCGTTATGAACTGATTGTGTACGCGCTGGATACCGTTTTGGATTTGCCGCGCGGTTTCCGCTTTAATGAGCTGCATTTTGCCATTCAGGGCCATGTGTTGGATTCGGCATGCGTGGTCGGTACTTATGATGTGTGACGGTATGCGTCATTATTGAAAAAAGCCTGTCCGAGTTAAAAACGGACAGGCTGTTTTTATGGGAAATCAAATCAATTAAACCACTTCGGCTTTAGTGATGATGACAGGTTCGCTCGGTACGTCGTCGTGGTAGCCGTGACGTTTGGTAGAAACGCCTTCGATAGCATCGACAACGTCAAAACCGTCAACGACTTTACCGAATACGGCATAGCCCCAGTCTTGAACGACGGTTTTGCCATACAGCTCTTTAGAACGGAAGTTCAAGAAAGCGTTGTCGGCAGTGTTGATGAAGAATTGCGCGCTGGCAGAATGAGGATCGGAAGTACGCGCCATGGCGATGGTGTATTTTTCGTTAGGCAAACCGTTGGACGCTTCGTTTTGAATCGGATCGCGGGTTTCTTTTTCGTTCATGTTTTCATCCATGCCGCCGCCTTGAATCATAAAGCCTTTGATGACGCGGTGGAAGATTACGCCGTCGTAGAAGCCGTCTTTAACGTATTGCTCGAAGTTTTTAGCAGTAACGGGGGCTTTGTCGAAATCGAGTTCGATTTTGATGTCGCCTTTGTTGGTGTGCAGGATAATCATGGGTTTCCTTTCGTTAGAATCCGGTTTTGAATCATTCGTTAAATTGTGTCTGAACGAGAAACTTCAAGGCCGTCTGAAAAATATTCTTTCAGACGGCCTTGTTGTTTGGGTCGATGGTTTACATCAGTACAACATAAGCCCACAGAGCAACCAATACCACGCAGAGGATGTTCAGCAATAAGCCGACATTCATCATTTCGCGTTGCTTAATCAAGCCTGTACCGAACACAATCGCGTTAGGCGGTGTGGCAACCGGCAACATGAAGGCACAAGATGCGCCGACACCGATGACGAATACCAAGACTTGTTCGGGCAGACCCATTTGCGCGGCGATGCTGGCGAAAATAGGCACAAGCAGGGCGGCGGAAGCCGTGTTACTGGTGAACTCGGTCAGGAAGATGATGAAGGTGGCAACCACGAAAATCACCAGTAATGCAGGAGAATGGGAGAATGTGGAAGCAACTTGCTGACCCAGTGCTTCAGATGCGCCGGAAGATTGCAACAACGCGCTCAAGCTGATACCGCCCCCGAAGAGCATCAATACACCCCAGTCGGTATTGCGGGCAACTTCTTTCCATTGTGCCACGCCGAATACAACGACGGCAACGGCGGCAATCAGGGCGATAACGGTGTCGGGGTTGGAAATACCGAATGCGGCTTTGATTTTGGAGCTGAATACCCAAGCAACGGCAGCTGCCAAGAAAATCAACAATGCGATCACGCGGTGCAAAGTCCAAGGTATAGATTCGGCTTTAACTTCCACGCGTTCGTTCAAATTAGGTTTGAGGATGACGTACATGGAGAACAGCATCAGCGGCAGAATCAACAGCATCATCGGCAGGCCGAGCTTCATCCAGCCGACGAAGTCCAAGTTCAGCGCTTTGGCGGCAATCATGTTCGGCGGAGAACCGACCACGGTACCCAAGCCGCCGATACTGGCGCAGTAGGCGATACCGAGCAGGACGAAAACGTAGGTTTTGCGCTCTTTTTCTTGGTCGAGGTGGCTCATCATACCCATTGCCAAAGGCAGCATCATGGCGGCAGTCGCAGTGTTACTGATCCACATAGACAGGAAGGCGGTAACGGCAAACAGCATCAATACGGCAACTTTCATATTGCCACGGGACAGGCGCAACAGGCTGACGGCGATTTTACGGTCGAGACGTTGCATGTGCAGGGCGGTGGCAAGCGCGAAGCCGCCGAAGAAGATATAAATCGTCGGGTCGGAGAAACCGGCCATCGCTTTTTTGATGTCCATATCCGGGAAGCCGAGTACAACGGCAAGGATAGGGATCATCAGCGCGGTAACGGTAATGTGTACGGCTTCGGTAAACCAAAGTGCCGCAACGAAAATCAACAGCGCGATACCTTTGTTGGCATCGGGGCTGTAGGGAAGGATGTAATAAATGCCGAAGCAGACAACAGCAGAGATAATGGTCGTGAGCAGTCCTTTAAAGTCGGTAATCGGCTTCTGTGCACTGAGAAGCTCGACGTTTTCCGGATGCTGAGTTTTGTCCTTTGCGTGCAGATCCATAGAATGTTCCTCTGAAATTTGCTGGTTTTTCTTTTACGCTTGTGCCGGCCGTTTTCAGACGACCTGACAGCGACAGTATATTTGTAATTTAATGTAGTGTAAATAAATTGTAAATTATTTTTTAAAATAAAATAAAAAACGGACAAACAGCAGGAAGGCTGTTTGTCCATTCGATTAGGAAAGTGATTGGATTTTAAATGTTTTGTGTCGGGTTGCCTTGTGCTTTAACCAGCAGGCTGCACACGGCCAAAGCGGCCGCAGCCAAGAGCGCGCCTGCAATGCCGATATTGGAAAGACCGAACCAGACGGTTACATAATGCCCCAAAAGTGCACCGCCGCCGATGCCGACATTGTACAAACCTGAATAAATCGAGTTGGCCACATCTGTTGCATCCGAGGCAAATGCCAAGACTTTCGACACCATACCCAAGCTGACAATGACGATGGCCACGCCCCAAATAAACACCAGCGCATATACTGCATACGGGAAAGAGGCAAGCGGCAGAAGCAGTAGGGCAGAGAGCAGGATGACCGCCACCGCACCAAGCATAAACAAACGTTGCGCTTTGGCAAACCATTTGCCAAACAAATAAGAAGCGGCAAAGCCTGCCAAACCGTACAGGCTCAAAACGATGGTAACTTGTTCTGCCTTAAATCTGCCAACTTGCAACACAAAAGGCTCGATATAGCTGTATGCCGTGAAATGGGCTGTAATAATCAACACCGTCATTGCATAGAGTAGCATCAGGTTGCGGCGTTTGAACAAACTCGGCAGGCTGCTTAAAGAGCCGGTATTTTGGCTGGGTAAAGCAGGCAGGTTTTTGGCCAACACCAGCATTACGCCGGCAGCGCAAACCCCGATCAGCAGGAAGCTGAGCTGCCAGCCGAAGTATTGCCCGACCACGCGCCCCAGCGGAATGCCCAAAACCATGGCCAAAACCGTACCCGTACTGAGCAGGCCCAAAGCCTGATTGGTTTTACCAGTGGGCGCAAGCCGTACCGCCAAAGAAGCCGTAATCGACCAAAAGACCGCGTGTGTCAGCGCAATCCCGATACGGCTGACCAAGAGGATGTTGAAGTTCCAAGAAAAGAACGACAGCGCGTGAAACAGCGCAAACAGTGCAAACAGCATCAGCAATAATTTGCGCCGTTCGATGTTTTTCGTCATCAGCATCAGCGGCAGCGATAGGAGCGCAACAATCCACGCATACACCGTAATCATCATACCCACTTCCGTTGCCGCTTTGCCAAAGCTTTGACCAATGTCGCTCAAAAGCGCAATCGGAATGTATTCGGTGGTATTGAAAATAAACGCCCCCACCGCTAGCGCACATACGCTAACCCATTGTTTGAATGTTGAAGTCATTATTATGTCCGTTTGATGAAGCAAAAGGCGTTATTGTACGCCTATCTGCATTTTTCAGACGGACTTAATGAAGAATTTGCAAGCTGTTTGTGTAAGGAGTAAAGTATTTGGCAACTATATTTGTTTGAATGAAAGGAAATACAAATGCAAACTGTTACCCTCAATATCGACGGCATGACCTGCGGCGGCTGCGTGAAAAGCGTAACCCGTCTTTTGGAAGGCGTAGAAGGCGTGGAAAAAGCAGAAGTCAGCTTGGAAAACAAAAATGCAGTGATTACTTTTGATGAAAGCAAGACAGATACCGATGCGCTGATTGATGCCGTAGAAGATGGCGGCTACGATGTGGCTTTGTAACCGATAAGCGTATTTTGAAAAGGCCGTCTGAAACGCTTCAGACGGCCTCTGTCTCTTGATAACTTACTTTTTGCCATTATTTGGATTACACCGCCACACGGGTAAACAAAAGTTTTCGCGCATATCTGAAGCAAAGCGGCGGCAAGTGGCTGCCGTATTACGACGAGGCCTGTACCAAACCGTTAGCGGCCGACTAAGGCTACCTGAAACTTTTCAGGTAGCCTGTTTCTATTCTGCCCAAGCCGCCTAACGATCCTCCAGTCCGGCCAAAATCGCACAATCCGGGCAGTCGTCTCCCGCGCAGGCATCGTGCCAACGTTGCAGCTCGGCCACCATGCCCTGCAAGCGTTCGATTTTGGCTTCCAGCTCGGCGATGTGCCGCGCGGTGAGCGTTTTCACTTCGCGGCTGGTGCGCTGCGGGTTGTGTTGCAGGCTTAAAAGCTGCCCGATCTGCGGCAGCGAAAAGCCCACTTCCCGCGCATGGCGGATAAAGCGCAGCCGGACAAGGTCGGCCTGTCCGTAGCGGCGGTAGCCCGCTTCGCTGCGCGCGGCCGGGGCGATTAGGCCGTGCTTTTCGTAGTCGCGGATTTGTTTGGCGGAAAGGCCGCTCTCGGCCGCGGCCTGGCTGATGTTCATCATGATGCTTGACCTTTACTTCGGGTAAAGCTTTATAGTGGCGGCACTTAGCGGGAAAGCAAGAGCAGACCCATCATTTCAGGTTACCTGAAAGCTTTGGCTGCAACGGGCTTTAAAACCTCAGCCTCATTCCAACAGAAAGGAAACCCTATGCAAACCATCACATTAAACATCGAAGGCATGACCTGCGGCGGCTGCGTGAAAAGCGTTACCAGCATCCTCGAAGGCGTAAACGGCGTGGACAAGGCCGAAGTGAGCCTGGAAAACAAGAATGCCGTCGTGGAATTCGACCCCGCCCAAACCAACCCCGCCGCGCTAATAGAAGCGGTGGAAGACGGCGGCTTTGATGCGGCTTTGTAAATCGAATCGCAACAAATCGACTGCAACACCCCAAAGGCTACCTGAAAACCCTGCTCCGCTTTTTTCAGGTAGCCCAACCACATTCAGAAGGAAGAAACCATGCAACAAAAAGTCCGTTTTCAAATCGAAGGCATGACCTGTCAGGCCTGTGCTTCGCGTATTGAAAAAGTGTTGAACAAAAAAGATTTTGTCGAATCGGCAGGGGTGAACTTTGCCAGCGAGGAAGCGCAGGTTACGTTTGACGACAGCAAAACCTCCGCAGCCGACATCGCCAAAATTATCGAGAAAACCGGTTACGGCGCAAAGGAAAAAACGGAAGACGCGCTGCCGCAGCCCGAAGAAGCAGCGCATGTAAGCTGGAGGCTGTGGCTTTTGTTGGCCATCAATATTCCGTTCCTTATCGGCATGGCAGGGATGATGATCGGGCGGCACGATTGGATGATTCCGCCGTTGTGGCAGTTCGCATTGGCGAGTGTGGTGCAGCTTTGGCTGGCAATCCCGTTTTACAAAAGCGCGTGGGCGAGTATTAAAGGCGGGCTGGCGAATATGGACGTGCTCGTTACCATTGGCACGGTGTCGATTTACCTGTATTCCGTCTATATGCTGTTTTTCAGCCCGCACGCGGCGCACGGCATGGCACACGTGTATTTTGAAGTAGGCGTGATGGTGATCGGTTTTGTGTCGCTGGGCAAATTTTTGGAACACCGCACCAAAAAATCCAGCCTGAACAGCTTGGGCTTGCTGCTCAAGCTCACGCCGACCCAAGTCAACGTGCAACGCGATGGCGAATGGAAACAACTGCCCATCGACCAAGTGCAAATCGGCGACCTTATCCGCGCCAACCACGGCGAACGCATTGCCGCCGACGGCATCATCGAGAGCGGCAGCGGTTGGGCGGACGAGAGCCATCTTACCGGCGAATCCAACCCCGAAGAGAAAAAGGTGGGCGGCAAAGTGTTGGCAGGTGCGCTGATGACCGAAGGCAGCGTGGTATACCGCGCTACGCAGCTCGGCAGCCAAACCCTGCTCGGCGACATGATGAATGCGCTCTCTGAAGCACAAGGCAGTAAAGCACCGATTGCGCGCGTAGCCGATAAAGCGGCGGCGGTGTTCGTGCCTGCCGTCGTGAGCATTGCGCTTCTGACTTTTATCGCCACTTGGCTGGTTAAGGGCGATTGGACGATTGCGCTGATGCACGCCGTTGCCGTTTTGGTGATTGCCTGCCCGTGCGCGCTCGGTCTGGCAACCCCTGCCGCGATTATGGTCGGCATGGGCAAGGCGGTGAAACACGGCATTTGGTTTAAAGACGCGGCGGCAATGGAAGAAGCCGCCCACGTCGATGCCGTCGTGTTGGACAAAACCGGCACGCTGACCGAAGGCAGGCCGCAGGTTGCCGCCGTTTATTGCGTTCCCGACAGCGGCTTTGACGAAGACGCTTTGTACCGCATCGCCGCCGCCGTCGAACAAAACGCCGCTCATCCGCTTGCCCGCGCCATCGTTTCCGCCGCCCAAGCGCGCGGCTTGGAGATTCCTGCCGCACAAAACGCGCAAACCGTTGTCGGCGCAGGCATTACCGCCGAAGTGGACGGCGTGGGTTTGGTGAAAGCGGGTAAAGCCGAATTTGCCGAACTGACCTTGCCGAAATTTTCAGACGGCGTTTGGGACATTGCAAGTATTGTTGCAGTCTCGGTCGATAACAAACCTATCGGCGCATTCGCACTTGCCGACGCATTGAAAGCCGATACCGCCGAAGCCATAGGCCGTCTGAAAAAACACAATATCGATGTCTATATTATGAGCGGCGACAACCAAGGCACGGTTGAATACGTCGCCAAACAACTGGGCATCGCACACGCCTTCGGCAACATGAGTCCGCGCGACAAGGCCGCCGAAGTGCAGAAACTCAAAGCTGCCGGCAAAACTGTAGCTATGGTCGGCGACGGCATCAACGACGCACCTGCGCTCGCCGCCGCCAATGTTAGCTTCGCGATGAAAGGCGGCGCGGACGTTGCCGAACACACCGCATCTGCGACGTTGATGCAACATTCGGTCAACCAGCTCGCCGATGCCCTGCTGGTGTCGCAGGCAACTTTGAAAAACATTAAGCAAAACCTGTTTTTCGCCTTCTTCTACAATATTTTGGGCATTCCGCTCGCCGCGCTCGGCTTTTTAAACCCCGTCATCGCAGGCGCGGCAATGGCGGCAAGCTCGGTTTCGGTATTGGGTAATGCCTTGCGCCTGAAACGGGTGAATATTGAGTGATAATATAAAGGCCGTCTGAAGACTGTTTTTTCAGACGGCCTGTCATCAAGTATTTTTGGAGAAATAATCAGATGAAAACACTTCGTTTATTGTTTGGTTTAGCATTGGTTGCCACTGCATTTAGCGTGCAGGCTGAGGATTACAGCGAGAAGCAGCACGATAAGCTGATACGAGAATGCAATCGGAACAATCTGGAAAGTTGTGTCACTGCGGCCATTTGGATGCGCGATTATCTTGAAGCGCCTGCTCATGCGTATCCGTTTCTGAAAAAAGCCTGCGATGGCGGTAATATGCGCGGCTGCAATGTTTTGGGCAATCTGTATCTCAATCCGTCCAGCGGTTTGGGCATGGATTATGCCGCAGCGGTCAAGCTCTACGAGCGAGCCTGTAAAGGCGGTTATGAAAATGCCTGTACCAATTTTGAAGAAACTAAAGCAGAGATGGCGCAAGGCAATACACCAGACCGCGACAGCCGTTTAAACCAACTGAGCGAATCTTGTGCTTTGGAAAACGAATCCGCTTGCCAGGCATTAATGCTGGAAATGCAACGTTGAGCGTCACGCTGAGGCCGTCTGAAACATTGTTTTTTCAGACGGCCTTTAATCCATATTTTCTGATTTTGAGATCCAAGTGGGAGTATGTCGTATGGACATGATGTTGTTTACCAATATTGTATTGATTGTTTTATGTATTTTTACCATGTTGCTGGTGTGGTCGCGCAACTGGAAACGCAAGCAGGCGTATTTTGAGAAAATCAAAAGTAATCCGGAAAACCTCAAATGGGTTGGGCAGAATCTGACCGGTCAGGAATGGAAGGATTTGAAAGTCGTAAGCGACCGTTTTGGGCTGCCCATGTTGCAGGCCAAGCAATTAATTGATTTTTATAAAAACAGTCAGCGTTAATTGATGATTTAACGATAGAACTTGACTGAAGTTAAGGCCGTCTGAAATAGCACTCTTATAATAATATAAGTGATATTTCAGACGGCCTTGCTGTTGGTTCAAATAAAGGGAGGGGAACAAAAATGACCGTTTACTTAATCGGCGATTCCGTTCGGCTTGCTTCGGAGCCTTACACGCGCGCCGCTTTGCCTGAGACGGAAATTGTTTCTCCATCGGAAAACTGTCGCTCGTCGTATGATGTGTTAGAGCATATCGGACAATGGACAGAGGGGGCGACTGGGGGAGACATTATCCACATCAACTGCGGTTTGCACGACATCCGCCACAATCAAGGCTGTAACGGGCCAGTGGCCGATATAGAAACCTACCGCAGCAACCTGATTCAAATTTTTGATTATTTGAAACAGACAGGGGCAAAAATTATTTGGGCGAGCAGTACGCCGTTTTTGGAAAGCGTACACAATATCGTCAAACCCTCGCGCCGCTATTTGGCCGACTTGAAGGCCTATAACCGTGTGGCGGAGGATTTGGCAAGGCAATATGGTTTTACCGTCAATGATTTATACAGTCTGATGTTTGAGCAGGATTTGACCGATGTGATGCTGTGCGATGGACTTCATTTCAATGAGTTCGGCAGCAAGATGATAGGCGAGGCAGTAGCCGAAGCGATATTGAAACAGTTGTGCTAACTTGACGTAATCCATTTTTATTATGTTTTTAATATTGAGACAGACTTTAAGTTGCAACCCAATATCTATTGGGGTATAGTGATTACTCTTATCAACATGAAACTAAGAAGGAATAAATGATGACTGGCAAATTAGATCAAATCAGCGGTGAAGTAAAAGAGAAAGCCGGCGAAGTTCTTGACGATTCCAAACTCAAAGCTGAAGGCGTAGTTCAACAAGGCGTCGGTAAGACAAAAGAAGTTGCTGCGGATGCTAAAGAAAAAGCAGAAAACTTTGCAGGTGAAGCCAAAGAAAAAGCGGCGCACTTCGCAGGCGAGGCTAAAGAAAAAGTAGAAAACTTTGCAGGTGAAGCTAAAGAAAAAGCAGCTCATTTAGCCGGTGAAGCCAAAGAGAAAGTAGCACACTTGGCTGAAGAAGCCAAAGAAAAAGCTGAAGGCTTGATTAATGATATTAAAAGCAAATTTTAATATTTAAAGAATAAAAGGCCGTCTGAAAGATTTTTCAGACGGCCTTTGTTTATGGTTTTAAAGTTTAGGCAAACTGTTTGCCAAATTCGATAAATTCGTCTTTTTTGGCTTTGGCTTTGCCGGAGTCGATGGCTTCTTGCGCGGCTTTGACACCGTCCGCCAGCGATGCGACCACATTTCCTGCGTAGAGCGCGGCGGCGGCATTGAGGACGACGATGTCGCGTGCGGCACCGACTTTGCCATCCAGCACTTCGTTCATTTTTTGCAGGGATTCTTGCGCGTTTTCGACTTTGATTTCGTCCAAATTGCGGCGGATTTCCATGCCGAAATCGGCCGGGCTGATATCGTATTCGGTGATTTTGCCGTCTTTCAGTTCGGCAACGCGGGTTTTGCCGGTCAGCGTGATTTCATCCAAACCGCCTTCGCCGCACACGACCAAAACATGCTTGGAACCAAGCTGTTGCAATACGCGGGAAAGAATGCCGCACAAGTCGATGTGGAACACGCCCAACAGTTGGTTTGCCGCGCCGGCAGGATTGGTCAGCGGGCCTAAGATATTGAAGATGCTGCGGAAGCCGAGCGAACGGCGGACAGGGGCAACATAGCGCATGGCGCTGTGATGGTTGGGCGCGAACATAAAGCCGATGCCGGTTTGCTGAATGCTTTGGGCAACCTGTTCGGGGTTGAGATTGAGGTTGGCGCCCATTTGTTCCATGACATCGGCAGCGCCGCTGGATGAAGAAACGGAGCGGCCGCCGTGTTTGGCGACTTTCGCGCCTGCCGCAGCCGCGACAAACATAGAAGTCGTGGAAATATTGAAAGTTTTGGCACCATCGCCGCCCGTGCCGACAATATCGACCAAGTCATCGGCGTTTTCCAGCGGCACTTTAGTGGCAAATTCGCGCATCACGCTGGCTGCGGCGGTAATCTCGGAAACGGTTTCAACTTTAATCCGCAGGCCGGTCAGGATGGCGGCGATTTGCTCGGGCGGAACTTGGCCGCTCATGATTTGGCGCATGAGGTCGGTCATTTCATCGTAGAAAAGTTCGTTATTGCTGATGAGGCGTTCAATCGCTTGTTGAGGGGTAATCATGATTGTTCCTTTGTTTGTGTCCGATGTGATTCAGGCCGTCTGAAAATGCGGTTTGAACATTGTCAAACACCTTTCAGACGGCCTTTCATTAAGATTTTTGCGGGCGGTAGTCTTTGAATTCTTCCAAGAAGTTTTTCAGCATATCGTGGCCGTGTTCGGTCAGCAGGGCTTCGGGGTGGAACTGTACGCCTTCGACGGCATATTCCTTGTGGCGTACGCCCATGATCTCGCCGTCTTCCGTCCACGCGGTAATTTCGAGGCAGTCGGGCAGGGTGGCGCGGTCTATGGCCAGGCTGTGGTAGCGCGTGCAGTTGACCGGATTGGGCAGGTCTTTAAACATGCCTGTGCCGTGATGGAAAACGGGGGAGACTTTGCCGTGCATCATTGTTTGCGCGCGCACGACATTGCCGCCGAACGCTTCTCCCATGGTTTGATGGCCGAGACACACGCCCATGACGGGCAGCCTGCCGGCAAAGTGCTGCATGGCTGCAACAGAAATGCCTGCTTCTTTAGGGGAACAAGGGCCGGGGCCGATGACCAGATATTGCGGTTTTAGGGCTTCGATTTCTTCGATGGTGATTTCATCGTTGCAGCGAACCAAAACTTCCTGCCCCAATTCGGCAAAGTATTGGACGATGTTGTAGGTGAAGCTGTCGTAATTATCAATGAATAAAAGCATTTGCAAACCTTTAATGACATTTTGGCAGACAGGGTAAGGCCTGCCAAAAGTGTAAAAATCGTTTATGTTTGCATAATATCACAATCTTTACTGAAAGGCCGTCTGAAACGGCGGATAAGACAAAACAGCTAAAAAATGCTATGCTTTACGCTTTGAACCTAATCTGTTTGAAGTGATGAAAAAGTATCTTATCCCGACTGCCGCCGTTGTTGTCGCCGCTGCGCTCGGCACACCTTATTATCTTGGTGTCAAAGCGGAAGAAAGCCTGACCGAGCAACAAAAGCTGTTGCAAGAATCCGGTTTCCTGACCGTTGAGTCCCATCAATACGATCG
Source organism: Neisseria subflava (assembly GCF_003044645.1). Classification (GTDB taxonomy): domain Bacteria; phylum Pseudomonadota; class Gammaproteobacteria; order Burkholderiales; family Neisseriaceae; genus Neisseria; species Neisseria subflava_B. Next base: position 194,129 of record NZ_POXL01000001.1, on the reverse strand, counting down.
CGGCTGGTTCAGTTCAACCGAGACGACCGTCATCCGCCTCAAGCCGACCCTGCTTCAAAATACGCAAAAATACCTGCCGGACAATTTGAAAACCGTCCTGCAAGAGCCGATTACGGTCATCAACCACGTGACACACGGCCCATTCGCAGGCGGTTTCGGCACGCGCGCCCATGTGGAAACCGAATTCCAATACCATCCGGAAACCAAAAAAGTTTTGGACCGCTTCTTCGGCCAGCAAACGCCGTTGACCATGACCAATACGGTTTACCTTTCCGGCGACGGCAAACTCAGCCTCAATATTCCCGCCTTTGATTATGAAGAGCTTTCCGGTATCAAGCTCAACTGGAAAGGCTTTAGCGGCAATACCGATTACAGCCAAGGCTTCAAAAGCTATCGCCACGATTACCTTGCGCCGTCTTTGCAAGTCAAATTGGCCGACAAAGGCGATGTGTCTTTGGAAAACCTGCGCTTCCAATCCGAAACGGAAGACGGCCTGACCAAGCTTTCTTTGGGCAAGAGCAGCATTACGCTGGATAAATTCTTGCTGCAATGGAAAGAAAACATCGATTACAACGTTAAGTTGAATGAGTTGGTCAACCTTGTGACCAATCTGCAAATCGGTGCGTTTATCAATCCGACCGGCACGATTGCTCCGTCTAAAATCGAAGTCAACAAACTGCGTTTCGATACCCAGACCGGCGAAGTCGATAAATTCATCAACAGCGAAGGCCGCTTCCAATTTGAAAGCCTGACTTATGGCGAAGACAAATACGGCCCTCTGGACATCAACGTCGCTGCCGAGCATTTGGATGCGGCATCACTTTTGGCATTGAAAAACAAAATTGCCGAAGTGTCCGTGAAGAAAATGAGCGAAGAAGAAATTCAGGCTTCTTTGCTTCAGACGGCCAAAAACGAGGCTTCGGGCCTGTTTACCAACAATCCGGTTTTAAACGTCAAAACTTTCAAATTTACCATGCCTAATGGTGATGTCGATGTCAGCGGCAAGCTTGCCTTTAAAGGTTTGACGGCTAAAGACCTCAACAGCCTGGGCGATATGCTGAAGAAAACCGAAGCCGACTTCAACATGAGCGTACCGCAAAAATTGTTGGAGCAGCTCGCCGTCAACCAAGCCAGCAGCCTGTTTAGCGTCAATGCCGAAGATGAAGCCGCAGGCCGCGCCAGCATCGACGATATCAACGAGACCTTGCGCCTGATGGTGGACAGCACCATTAAAAGCATGGCAAGAGAAAAATATTTGACCTTAGAAGACGATAATGTCAAAACCCATCTGACTCTGCAAAACAGCGAGTTGAAATTAAACGGAAAAGTCCTTCAAAGCGACCCGGAACCCGAGTTTGACGAATCAGACTTCCCCAATAACTAATCCTCAATCACACAAACAGCGGTTTTAGCTTCATTGAAGTTAAAACCGCAAATCAACCCACAATCAAAAAGGAAACCCATGTTCCGTACTATGCTCGGCGGCAAAATCCACCGTGCCACCGTTACCGAAGCCGATCTCAACTACGTCGGCAGCATTACCATTGACCAAGACCTGCTGGATGCGGCAGGTATTTGCGTGAACGAAAAAGTCGCCATCGTCAACAATAACAACGGCGAACGTCTTGAAACCTACACCATCCCCGGCGAACGCGGCAGCGGCGTCGTTTGCCTCAATGGCGCGGCCGCGCGTTTGGTTCAAAAAGGCGACATCGTGATTATCATGTCTTACGTCATGTTGTCCGAACCCGAAATTGCAGCGCATGAGCCGAAAGTCGTCCTCGTCGATGAGAACAACAAAATCCGCGACGTGATTTCTTATGAGCCGCCGCACACCGTGTTGTAATATTCAAACGAAGGCCGTCTGAAACGTTTCAGACGGCCTGTTTCCCAAATTCAACTTATCTGAAAGGCTTTGCCGTGAATATCCAAATCAACAACATCACCGTCAGCAACGATGCGCCCTTTACCCTTTTCGGCGGCATCAATGTCCTTGAAGACCTTGACTCTACGCTGAAAGCCTGTGAGCAATACGTTAAAGTAACTAATAAACTCGGCATCCCTTACGTGTTCAAAGCCTCTTTCGACAAGGCAAACCGCTCTTCCATCCACTCTTTCCGCGGTGTGGGTTTGGACGAAGGTATGAAGATTTTTCAAGCGGTGAAACGCGAGTTTAACGTTCCCGTGATTACCGACGTTCACGAGCCTTACCAATGCCAACCGGTTGCCGAAGTCTGCGATGTCATCCAGCTGCCAGCCTTCTTGGCACGCCAAACCGATTTGGTGGTGGCAATGGCGAAAACCGGCAATGTCATCAACATCAAAAAGCCGCAATTCCTCAGCCCGTCTCAAATGAAAAACATTGTGGAGAAATTCCAAGAAGCAGGCAATGAGCAAATCATTTTGTGTGAACGCGGCGCAAATTTCGGCTACGACAATTTGGTGGTCGATATGCTCGGCTTTGGCGTGATGAAAAAAACGTGTAACAACCTGCCCGTTATTTTTGACGTTACCCATTCCCTGCAAACGCGTGAATCCGGCGCTGCTGCGTCAGGCGGCCGTCGCGCCCAAGTATTGGACTTGGCGCTTGCCGGTATGGCAACCCGATTGGCCGGTTTGTTTCTCGAATCCCATGCCAATCCCGACCAAGCCAAATGCGATGGCCCAAGCGCATTGCCGCTTGCCCAATTGGAAGATTTCCTGACCCGTGTTAAAGCAATCGATGAAACCGTGAAATCGTTTGCGCCTATGGATATTCGTTAAGGGCAAATAAGTTAAAAGGCCGTCTGAAAGCATTTTCAGACGGCCTTTTTATCGGCGTTACTGTCCGCGTAAAAACAACGCATCCAATTCTTTTAAAGTCAGTTTGACCCAAGTCGGACGGCCGTGGTTGCACTGGTTGCTGCGCGGTGTGTTTTCCATATCGCGCAGGAGTGCGTTCATTTCGGGCAAAGTCAGTTGGCGGCCGGCGCGGACTGAGCCGTGGCAGGACATGGTGGCGAGGATGTGGTTTTCGTGTTCCTCGATGGTTTGGCTACTGCCGACTTGGGCGAGTTCGCCCAATACATCTTTAGCCAGCGAAACAACGTCGGCTTTGCCGAGCATAGCGGGAACTGCACGGACGGCAAGGGTATTGCCGCCCATGTCGGACAATTCCAAGCCAAAGCCTGCCAGCATTTCGGCATGATCGGCAAGAGCGGCGCATTCTTCGTGGGATGCGGCAAAGGTTACGGGAATAAGCAGGCGTTGGCTTTGCAGGTTGCCGTTTTCCTGACGTTGGCGTTTCATTTTCTCGTAGTTGACGCGTTCGGCAGCGGCGTGCATATCGATGAGCAACAGGCTCTCTTCTGCTTGGGCAAGGATGTAGATGCCTAGTAATTGGGCAATGGCAAAGCCGAGCGGCGGTAATTCGGATTGGGAGGGAAGGCCGTCTGAAAGCGGCGTATCTGTTTTGGGAATAGGCGTTTCAGACGGCATATTGCCGAAACGTGCCTGCTCGAATTGGCTCAACTCAAGGTCAATGTCGTCGGTTTTTTTGTAGAGTTCGGCATAAGTATTCATGGCCGCGCGGCTTTCGCGCAGGGACAGGCTGCGTTGCTGCGGCGCGCGTGCGGCTTGGTAAGGCATGGGCGCGGTTTTGCCTGATGAGCCAAAGGCATTGCGTGTATTGGATTTGTTGCCTGTCGGGTAGTTGGATGTGCTATCAAACAGATTTTCGCTGTTGTTTTCAGACGGCATTGGTGCAGGCGTAACGCCGGTAATGTCATGCAACACTTCGCCTGCGTTGCTGACGCTTTCGGTCAAGTCGGCGCGCGTGTCGGCAAGGGCTTTGTTGAGCGTGTGGAACACGAGTTGGTGCACCTGTTGGCTGTCTCGGAAGCGGATTTCGGTTTTGGTCGGGTGGACGTTGACATCCACGGCTTCGGGCGGCAGATCGAGAAAGAGGACGAAAGCAGGCGTCAGCGCGTTGTGCAATACGTCGCGGTATGCCTGCTTGACGGCATGGAGCATGACTTTGTCGCGCACGAAGCGATGGTTGACGAAGCAGTATTGTTTGTCGGTTTTGCCTTTGGCGAAAGTCGGTTTGGCAATCGCGCCATAGAGCCGCAGCGCGCCGTTGCCGCTGTCGATTTCTAAGGATGCTGCCTGAAAGTCTTCGCCGACAATGGCGGCTATGCGTTCGTGCAGGCTTTGGGCGGGGAATTTGAACACTTGTTTGCCGTCGCGTTTGAGCGAGAAGGCGATGTGCGGATGCGCCAGCGCGAGGCGTTCGAGCATGGTGGCGCAGTGGGCGTATTCGGTGTTTTCGGATTTGAGGAACTTGCGCCGCGCGGGGGTGTTGAAGAAGAGTTCGGCGGCTTCGATGGTGGTGCCGACAGGGTGGGCGGCGGCGGTGGGGCTGCTGAGTTTGCCATCTTCGGCTTTGACTTGGGTTGCATGCGTGCTGTCTTCTTGACGGCTGGTCAGGGTCAGGCGGCTGACGGAGGCGATACTGGCCAAACCTTCGCCGCGAAAGCCCATGCTGGCAACGTGTTCCAAATCGTTTAAGGTTTTGATTTTGCTGGTGGCGTGGCGGTGTAGTGCAAGCTCGATGTCGTCCGGATGGATACCGCTGCCGTTGTCGCTGACGCGAATCAGGCGGATGCCGCCGCCGGCCAGCTCGACATCAATCGCCGTCGCGCCTGCATCGATGCTGTTTTCAACGATTTCTTTCAAGGCGTTGGCAGGACGTTCGACCACTTCGCCGGCGGCGATTTGATTGACAAGATGGTCGGGCAGGGCGGCAATTCGGGACATCGGTTTCTTTCAAAAAAGCAACGGAGGAAGAGAAAATTACAGGTATTTGCGCATCAATTCGCATTCGACGCGGACGGTTTTGTTCAGCTGCAACACGGCAGTACCGAGCGACTCGTAACGGTTGAGGCGATAAAAAGGCACGGAATTGAGCGAAGCATACAGTTTGAGAAAGCTGAGACCTGCATTTCGTGCCATTTCTTCGGCGCGGCTGAGTAGGGCCGTACCCAAGCCGAGATTGTGGAAGAGCGGATGGACGTATAAGGCGTCCAGTTGCGCTTCTTTGAAATCGACTTGGAAGAAACCTTGAATCAGCCCTTTGTATTCGACCACCCACAAAGCTTTGTTTTTATCGGAGATGGTTTCCAAATAGCTGTTGATGTCGAGCAGACTTTCCCATGTGTGCATAATGGTTTCATCGTAACTGCGGATGCAGGCGTATTGAACGGCATGCAGATGGGCGTTGTGTATGGCTTGGCAGTCTTTTTCGGTTGCCGGACGGAGGATGGTCAGAAGGCTCATGGCGGATGGTCGGAAAAATTGATTTCAGACGGCCTTTGGTAATCAAAGGCCGTCTGAAAAAAGTGGGTAAGGTTACAGGCTTTGATGTAAGGTTTGTGCGGTTTGGAACGCGTTGTCCGCATCATTGGCCAAGACGGTAAAGTGGCCCATTTTTCGACCTTTGCGCGCGGCTTTTTTACCGTAAAGATGCAGATGTGCATTCGGGTTACTTTGCAGCGGCAGCCATTCGGGGTCGCCGCCGTCTTCCTTCCAAACGTCGCCCAAAATATTCGCCATACAGCAAGAGCTCAGTAATTTGGTATCAGCCGGAGGCAGGTTGCACATCAGGCGGACCTGTTGCTGGAATTGGTCTGCCGCACAGGCGTCGATGGTATGGTGGCCGGAATTGTGCGGACGCGGGGCGATTTCGTTGACGACCAATTCATGCGTGTCGCCGACAACAAACATTTCTACTGCCAATACGCCGACGTAGTTCAATTCATCGGCCAAACGCTGCGCCATTTGTCGTGCCTGTTGCTGAATGTCGACACTCAGTCGGGCCGGGACGATGGAGTAGGCGAGGATACCGTTTTCGTGAATATTTTCGGCAGGGTCGAAAGTTTGCACGTTGTCATTGTTCAGACGGCATACGATAACGGAAATTTCGCCGCGCAAATCCACCATTTTTTCCAAAACGCAATCCACGCCGCCGTGTTCGGCAAATGCGGCTTTGAGTTCATCCAATGTTTTTACGCGGATTTGGCCTTTGCCGTCGTAGCCCAAAGTAGCAGTTTTCAGGATGCCGGGCAGAAATTGTACGCTTTCTTCAGTGATGTCTTCGGTCTTGCAAACTGCTTGATACGGCGCGGTTTGCAGGCCTGCTTTGCGTATCCATGCCTTTTCCTGAATGCGGTTTTGCGCGATGGCAACGCAGTCGCCGCTGGGGGAAACATTGGTATGTTTGGCGAGAAAACGCATCGCGTCGGCATTGACGTTTTCAAACTCGGTCGTAACAGCCGCGCATTTTGCCAATTCTTCCAAAGCTGCTTCATCATCAAACGGCGCGCATAAATGACGGTCGGCAAATTCCGCTGCCGGCGCATTCGGGTCGGGATCGAGTACAGTTACTTTGTAGCCCATGGTTTTGGCAGCAACAGTAAACATTCTGCCTAATTGTCCGCCGCCAAGAATGCCGAGCATAGCAGGAGGGAGGATGGGGGATGTGTTCATGGATAATCGCTTTATGAAGAAATTGGGTAGGGTGTTTGCAGACCGTCTGAAAATGGTTTTACAGCTTCAGACGGCCTGATGTTTTAAAGTTTGCCGATAAATTGCGGCGGAACGTTTTCAGTTAACCATACGCCGTTGTCCGCCAAATAAAATTGATGTCCTGCCGCAAGCATGGCGACAGTGTCGATGGTCAATACAAGCGGCTTGCCGTGTCGGGAGCCGACGTTGACGGCTGTTGTAGCATCGGCAGACAGATGGACAAAATGGCGCGAGGCAGAATGCAGGCCTTGTTCCAAAATAGACGAAACAGAGCGTTCAGCCGTACCGTGATACAAAATCTGAGGAGGCGTTGCCACTTTGTGTTCGACCTGAACTTGTGCCGTCGAATGACCTTGTGCCGCACGGATGCGTTTGCCGTCTTCAGAAAGGGTAAACCTTTTTTTATCGTTGTTTTCGACCACTTCCAACAATACTTCATAGGTCAGCGGATTGCCCGTAAAGCCGCGATCAGGATGGTTTACCTGCGTCAGTAAGGTATTAATATCCACCCAGCCGTCTTTATCCAAAGTAATACCAATTTGCTCAGGATGGTGGCGCAAGATGAAGCTGAGGAATTTGCTGATGGATTTTAGTTGTTTTTCGTTTAGTATCATAATCTTGTTGTTTAGTCATTTCAGAGCGCAGGCCGTCTGAAAATTATTTATCCAATCCTTCTTGCACCATTTGCGCTGCGCGGATTACTGCCCGGGCTTTGTTTTGGGTTTCCTGCCATTCGGATGTTGGGTCGGAATCAGCAACTACACCTGCGCCGCTTTGGACGAAGAGGGTATTGTTTTTAATCACGGCAGTACGGATGGCGATGGCCAAGTCCATGTCGTTGTTGAAACTCCATACGCCGACGGCGCCGCCGTAGATGCCGCGTTTGCTCGGCTCGACTTCTTCGATGATTTCCATGGCGCGGACTTTGGGAGCGCCGGAAAGCGTGCCTGCAGGGAAGGTGGCGGCAAGGATGTTCATGTTGGTCATGCCGTCTTTCAGACGGCCTTCGACGTTAGAGACGATGTGCATCACATGGGAGTATTTTTCAATCACCATTTTGTCGGTGACTTTGACTTCGCCGGTTTTACTGATACGGCCGACGTCGTTGCGTCCTAAGTCAATCAACATGACGTGTTCGGCAATCTCTTTGGCATCGCTCAGCAGGTCTTGCTCGTTGGCGAGGTCTTCGGCTGGTGTTTTGCCGCGCAGGCGTGTGCCGGCGATAGGGCGGACGATGACATCGTCGCGTTCGCGGCGGACGAGGATTTCGGGCGAAGAGCCGACAATATGGAAATCGCCGAAATCGTAGTAGAACATGTATGGCGATGGGTTCAGCGTACGCAGGGCGCGGTAGAGGGCAAGCGGATTGTCGGTAAATTCCATGCTCATGCGTTGGCTGGGGACGACCTGCATGCAGTCGCCTGCAAAGATGTAGTCTTTGATTTTGTTGACACAGGCTTTGAAGGGTTCTTCGCCGAACTCGCTGACTGCTTGGGTTTGCTTGCTGCCGAGGGAAAGCGGGATGGCGCAACTTTGGCGTAACTGGGTACGGATGTCTTCAAGACGTTCGCGTGCGCGTTCGTAGCCGTTGGCTTGAGACGGATCGGCATAAACAATCAGATAGATTTTGCCGCTTAGATTATCCACTACCGCAAGCTCTTGCGAGAGCATCAGGAGGATGTCGGGCGTACCGAGCGGATCGGCTTTAGCAGTATGTTTCAGGCGGTGGGAAAAATGTTCGAAATTATAGATGGTTTCATAACCGAAATAGCCGACCAGGCCACCTGTAAAGCGCGGCAGGCTTGGGATTTCGGGCGTTTTGAAGCGGTTGTGGAAGGCTTCGATAAAGGGTAGGGGATTACCGTCGTGTTGTTCGATGATTTCGCCGTTTTGATACACATCGACATGTTTGCCGCTGGTTTTGAGATAATGGCTGCAAGGCAGGCCGATAAAGGAATAGCGGCCGAAGCGTTCTCCACCGACAACGGATTCGAGCAGGTAGGTGAAAGGCTTGTTGGCAAGTTTTAGGTAGATTGAGAGCGGTGTGTCCAAGTCGGCAAGCAGCTCTTGAACGAGTGGAATGCGGTTGTAACCTTGTGCGGCTTGGGCTTGGTATTCTTGTTTGCTGATCATCTTGATAAGTCTTTCAGACGGCCTGTGTTAGGGTGTTAAATCGTGTGAAGAGTATAGCATTTTATTGGGATTGTTGACAGTCTGAGCGTTATGTCAAATATGGAAAACGCCGTCTGAAAAAGACGGCGCGAGGTATCAGGCAAGGGTATTGGAAATTTTGTTTTTCCGGCTTCGTTTCCACTTGAAGATATAAGCGGCAACAACGGGAATCAAGGCGATAATGGATTTGAATGTCCAGCCTGAATACCATGTGCCTTCGGGAACATCGCTTGCAAGCCAAGTGAAGTATGGCCACCAGCAGGCAACTAGGCTGCCGAGGAACAGCGGCCAAATATGACGGCTTAAGTTGCGCTGCCATAAAAGGAAACAGATGGCTGCCCAAACGAAAGTCAGTACGGTAATCAGGAGGATGGTGTAGGCATCTGAAATTAGGATGGCGGCAAAGTAGTAGCTGAGTCCGACCCATAATAGGGCAAGTATCAAGACGATGATTTCTTCCGGGCGTTTAAACATATTTTCTCTCTTTTATAAGACTGGCAATGCGTTAATACTATACCCTAAACAAGAAGCGATGATAAGAGTCTTTCAGACGGCCTTGTAGCCGGGTTTGCTATAATGTGCGCAATCAATTTTTTGGAAAGGACAAACCATGACGGCAAACTTTCAAGAAACGCTGAAGGCTTTGGGCAAACAGGCGAAAAAGGAAGCCGCGGAGCGGGAAGCCGAAGCGAAGGCTAAAAAGCAGGTAGAGGATGTGGATTTCAGCAAGGCGGTTGGTAAGGTTACGCCGTTGAAAAATGCCGGCAATTATTATGAACAGCCTCGTGATAAATCACCTATCAAGCCGCGACCTAAAGAAATGGCAACTTTAGAGCAGGAAGATTATTTTTATGTGGGCAGCGGCGGCTGGGAAGAGCCACCGGCTTCGTTCAGTAAAAACGGGCAGGGTAAAAATGATTTGATGCGTTTGCGAAACGGCCATTATCCCGTGGTGGCGGATGTAGATTTGCACGGCTATACGCAGGAAGAAGCGCAGCAGGTATTGAACGAGTTTATTGAGTTTACGAAAAAACGCGGCGTTTGCGGCGAGATTGTCCACGGCAGCGGCTTGGGTTCTTCAGGCTATAAACCGGTTTTAAAAAATATGACGCGCCGCTGGTTGATGCAGCATCCTGATGTGTTGGCTTATGTTGAGCCCCGACAAGGCAATGATGGCGCTGTCAGGATTTTGTTAAAACGCCAACGCCGAGACGATGATTGGAAGCAGTAAAATATAAAAAGCAGTGTCGATAAAATGACACTGCTTTTTTTATGGTTGTCAGACTAAGAAGATTTCTTTTTGAAAACCGATTCGCAACCTTTGCCATTTGTCATTGTAGTTTTGAACTTATCGGCAGAGTCAATATCAGTACATTTGTAAGCATTGCCCAAACTATCCATCCAAACGGAAAGGGTATAGCCTGTTTTTGTGGGAATGGCTTTCAAACGATAGGCCCGGCTTTTACTGGCATCAATCATTTCAGCAGAGTATTTGTATTTGTCTGCCAAATCTTTATGGCCTTTGTATGAGGAAATAAAGTTTATAATCTTATCAGCTTTCAACTTTGGATTTTTAACCATCTGGGTTTTAAAAGCAGAATTGATGGCGACTAACTCGGCATGCGCTTGTGATTGGTAGCCGCGTTCGATGTAATGGATATAGGAAGGGTAAGCGATGGTACTGAGGATGCCGATGATAGCAACGACAATCAGCATCTCAACCAGCGTAAACCCTTGAGATTTAGTGATAGACGTATTCATGATTTTATCTATTTATTTTATTCGTTGGCTACATAAGATTGTAGTATAACCACCGTATTTTCGTTTTTCCCCCATGCTTTGGCGGTAACGCGGTAAATGGTACGGTTGTCAGCGGAGTTAGTGCTTAGGTATTCGATGATGTAGCGAGGTGGCTTTTTAGCACCGCTATTTTTATCATCTAGGTACTTTCTACCATTAACATCAATGCACTTAACCTTATCTTTATTTTCTTCATCCTTTCCACATTCTCTATACCATGCCTCTTGAGTGGAATTCCCTTCTACTATTACTTTTCCTGCGGTGGTGGGATATGGTGCATCTTTCTTCGTTGCAGGGAGCGATTTCGCTTTGCATAGACCATTTGTACAATTATCATCAAAGGTTCTGGTTCCATCTTCAATCTCATAAATATAGTTTTCGCCTTCACGCAATGCCGCTTCAGCAAGCGTCGTAGCAAATTTATGATCAGCGTCGTTAGTACTGATTCGCTGCTCGGTATTATAGGACTGGGTCGCGGTAACGACGAGCAAGGCGATGACGATCATGATCATCAGGACAATGAATAATGCGAAGCCTTTTTGTGCAGAGGCTTTAGCAGGATGGTTTAAAGTAATCGGTCTGCGCATTTGTTTCCTCCGCGTACAGTCGCGTTGATTCGATAGATTTGGACTTCATTTTTATCATTATCCCCACTGGCATTGATACTGCCAAGTTCTCTTTTATCATTACTGTTCAGCAGTAACTCAATAGATGCAGGTGTTTCTTTAGCAAGATCTGGACTTTTGGGAGGAAGTTCATCGCTATATGTGAATGTTTCATCCTGTCCTTGAACTGGCGTATTTCCGGTAGGAGCCGATGCCGCTTTGCTTTCTACATCTGTTTGAGGGCATTCAACAGCATAAAAATAACGGATTTTCATGCTCTTAATCCCTTTAATCAATAACTGGGGATTACTCCAGTTACCATTTTCTGCCAGTTGGAAGCGATATAGACCTTCTTGTCCACCTGCCGTACCAACAGCGTAGGCATTGACCTCATGCTTCATTATGGAGATATTGCCTGCTTGGGAACCATCTGTCTTTAAAGCTGCTTTACTATCCGTAATTTTTTTGCCTGGTTTGGTAATATTTGTGCAGCTACTGGCCACTACTGTTGCCGCGTCTGGTGATACGGTATCTATGCCGTATTGGAAAATCAGCGCCTTACCGCTCTGTGCGAAGTCAGTCACACCTAAAGAATCTGTTTCTCTGACGGCAGGAAGCATTTTCCCACTACCTTTAAGCTTGAGAAAGTCTTTGGAGCCAGAATCAGCGATAACGGCTTGAGCATCATATGCTGACATATTGAAACAGCCGAAATTCCCAGCCATACGAGCATCACGTACGATCTGATTAGACGCGTTGCGCAAATCCTGCTGAACATTTAAGCGTGCAGTGGCAGCAGTGTTCAAACTGCGTGCAGTAAAATAACTGGAGCTGACTGCCAGCAGGACTATCATGCTTAATGCGCTTGCTACAAGGAATTCAATTAGGCTGAAGCCTTGCATACCTGTTTTAGCCGAAATGTGTGGGCGGTTTTTCTTATTCATTATCTTTCCCTTACGCGTACTTGGTAGGTGTAAATAATTGAGTCTTCGGATTTTTTAATGCCGCTTGCTGCTTTGTCGCTTTCTGCATCTTTGAGCCATAATACTTTGATAACGGTATCGGCAGTTTTATCGTTATCACAATTTGCCTTAAATCCTCCTTTAAAGGTTGGTTCTTTATTTTCACTATCTTGGCATACTACATAATAAAAATCAGAAATGTCAGAATCGCGAAAAGCTTTGTCTAAAGAGTCATGAAATTGACCAAGTTGTGCATTTGCTAATTCTTCTTTGCTCATACTTACTTTTACCGGTCCTTTTTTCAATGGCTCAGTAGAGGAGTCACCGTATGTGGTGTAGTAATCCCTATAATTCTTACACCACCCTCTATCACTCCCGCTCGTAGTAGCTCCCTGTTTAGGAGTTACGCATTTTTCAAGTCTCGGATTAATCAACATACCCTCGACTAAGTTTTGAGTGAGCTGGGATACGATGGTTTGCCCTTCCGCTTCGCGTACGCTGGAAACAGTACGCAACTGGATGGAGAGCAGGGCGAGTACGCCGATTACGAGGACGAACATGGCAACCAAGACTTCAATTAAAGTCATACCTGCTTGGTTAGGTTTGGAAAAATCTGAATGACGGGTTTGGGCGAAACTCGCTTTGCTCGTTTTCAGACGCCCTTTTTTATGTAATGTTATGTATTTCATAGGATAGTATTTTTATTTTTTGGGTTCGGGACTTTGAGATTCTGAATATTGGCAGAGGGGGCGCGAATCTGATTTGGCGCAGATTTCGACGCGACCGCTGCTGTCGATAAGGACGATACTGGCGCGGGATTTTTTGGTTTCTTCGGTCGTTGCGGCTTTATCAGTCATACTAATCTTGATATAACCGTCGGAGTATTTGAAAGTTGTTGATTTATCGAGTGTTTTAGAGGTGGTATAGCCGAATGTGCCGTTGGGCATAAATGACCAAAATACGGCCTCACCGTCATCAGCATTATCTTTTCCAAATGCGACGTGTTGGAATGTATGGAAAACTTTGGCTGGGTCAGTATCGTTGAGGACTATGGAACGCAGAGAAATATCGCTTGTGTCATTCTCATAGGCTTTGTCTCGGTTTTTATCGGCATAGGCGAGCAGGCCGCTGCTTTTTTGGCTGCTGTCGCATTTGCCGTCAGCCAGGCCGTTTTTTCTAACTTTTACGGGACAGACATAGACAGGGAGATTGAGGCGGACTGCTTCGGCTCGTGCGAAACGCAAGAGGTTTGCCACCTGCTCTGCCTGACTGGCAGCGCGGCGGGAGGCAATCCATTCGCTCATATTGGGAAGTGCGATGACGGCCATTACTGCTGCAATAGTAATGACGATCAGCAACTCAATTAGGGTGAAGCCTTTTTGTGTCTGATACATGAGTGATTTTTTGGTAGTAATGTGTTGGGTAACTGACGTTTTCTCTTTTGCATTTGCCTGTGGCAATGCTTTTGCTTTTATTAGATTTATTTTAAACGATTTTGTAATGCGTGACTAATGAAATATGAAATTCGGTTAGTTTTTCAGACAATCTGTCTCAATCTTCCATCAACATAGATTCTGGAACATAGGCAGCATTATCAAATTTGGTAAATTGACCCATCCAAGTGAGGAATACTTTCCCGACGGGGCCGTTACGGTGTTTGCCGATAATACATTCCGCCAAGCCTTTTGCGGGTGATTCTGAGTTGTAGTATTCATCACGATACATGAACATAATCAAGTCGGCATCTTGTTCGATTGCGCCGGATTCACGCAAATCGGACATCATCGGGCGTTTGTCGGTACGCTGCTCAACTGTACGGCTCAACTGCGACAGGGCAATGACGGGAACTTGCAATTCTTTAGCCAATGCTTTGAGGGAGCGGGAAATTTCGCCAAGCTCGGAAGCACGGTTGTCAGAACGGCCGGAGCCTGACATTAATTGCAGGTAGTCGATGACGATCAAACCCAATTTGCCGTTGAACTGGCGCGCAAGACGGCGGGCGCGAGCGCGCAGTTCGAGCGCGGTCAAACCCGGAGTTTCATCGATATACATGGGTGCATCGGAGAGTTTAACGACCGCCTCGTTCAGACGGCCCCAGTGTTCGTCTTGCAATCTGCCGGTTTTTAAAACGCTTTGATCCAAACGTCCTACCGAACCCAGCATACGCATAACCAGCTGCGCACCGCCCATCTCCATAGAGAATACGGCGACAGGCAGCTTGCCCTCTACGGCAACGTGTTCTGCGATGTTGATCGAAAAGGCGGTTTTACCCATGGAAGGACGGCCTGCGACGATGATCAAATCGCCCGGTTGGAGGCCTGATGTTTTTTTGTCGAGGTCGATAAAGCCTGTCGATATGCCGGTTACTTCATCAGGATTGTCGCGTGAATAAAGCATATCGATGCGCTCTACCACTTCTTTCAAAAGGTCGGGCATCTCAAGGAAGCCTTGTTTGGATTTGGCGGTACTTTCGGCGATTTGGAATACTTTGTTTTCCGCCTCGTCCAAAAGCTGGCCTGCATCACGCCCTTGTGGATTGTATGCGCTGCGTGCAATTTCTGTACCGACTTCGGCAAGCTGGCGCATGATGGAACGTTCGCGCACAATTTCGGCGTAGCGGCGGATATTGGCAGCGGATGGCGTGTTTTGCGCCAGTGTAATCAGATAGTTGAATCCGCCTGCTGCTTCCAATTCTTCATTGCGTTCCAAACTTTCTTGAACGGTAATAACGTCGGCAGGGCGGCTTTCATTAATCAGGTTGGCAATTGCACGAAAAATCAGGCGGTGTTCGTGGCGATAGAAATCCTCGCCGGAAACGACATCAGCAATACGGTCCCAAGCAGAATTTTCCAGCATCAAGCCGCCCAATACGGATTGCTCCGCTTCAGTGGAATGTGGCGGCAGTGACAATGCGCTGATTTCACGGTCTTCAGACGGCATATCGGAATAATTGCTCATGACGGGCATCTCTGGCTGGAAAATTGCAATCCACTATTATAGCGCAGTGTAAGTTCAATTGGTTTGTTTAGGCTAAAGCAGGTAAAATAGCAATGTTGTCGATTTGACAACACACACTACCAAAATATAAATATCAATAATTAGGAGCATAAAAATGGAACACAAGCTGCCACAATTGCCTTATGAACTGGATGCGTTGTCCCCTCATCTGACCAAAGAAACTTTGGAGTTTCACTACGGCAAACACCATCAAACTTACATCACCAATTTGAACAATCAAATCAAAGGCACTGAGTTTGAAGAAATGCCTTTGGAAGAAATCCTGAAAAAATCTTCCGGCGGTATGTTCAACAACGCTGCCCAAACGTGGAACCATACTTTCTACTGGCTGGGCTTTACCCCTAAAGGCCAAGGCAAACCTGCCGGCGAATTGGCTGCGGCCATCGATGCCAAATGGGGCAGCTTCGAGAAATTCCAAGAAGCGTTCGATGCTTGCGCGGCCGGTACTTTCGGCTCCGGTTGGGCATGGTTGGTGAAAACGCCTGCCGGTGAATTGGATCTGGTTTCTACTTCCAATGCAGGTACTCCGCTGACTACTGAAAACACTCCGCTGTTGACTTGCGACGTATGGGAACACGCCTACTACATCGACTACCGTAACAGCCGTCCTAACTACCTGAAAGGTTTCTGGGAAATTGTTAACTGGGATGAAGTTGCCAAACGCTTTGCCGCATAAAACGATATGAATGAAAAGGCCGTCTGAAAAATTTTCAGACGGCCTTTTTGTCGATATGGGCGTTTAGATGAATGTTTTTTCTGTCTGATGCGCAAAATTATCATGGAGCAGAAAAAAAGGATAAACGGGAGATTATGCTAAAATATTGTCAACAATTTTTTGATTCCGCATGATATGGAATCAGCGTTTGACACACATAGACAAGAGGATTTTATGAAATTTCTAGACCGTGAGGCAACCATTGCCAAACCCGACTTTAATCGTTGGCTGGTACCGCCTGCCGCTTTGGCCGTGCATCTTGCCATTGGGCAGATATACGCTTATTCCGTGTTCAATGCGCCGCTGACCAAGCTTATCGGTATCACTGAGTCGGCTGCAGGAGATTGGAAGCTGACCACGGTCGGTTGGATTTTCAGTATTGCCTTGGCGATGTTGGGCGCGTCAGCGGCTATGTTCGGTACTTGGATGGAACGCGTTGGGCCGCGTAAAGCAATGTTTGTTGCTGCCTGCTGCTTTAGTTTGGGTTTTTTTGTGTCGGCGATCGGCGTCCATACGCACAATCTGTTTTTGCTTTATTTGGGCAACGGTGTGATTGGCGGGGTTGGTTTGGGCTTGGGCTATATCGGGCCTGTATCGACTTTGATGAAATGGTTTCCCGATAAACCAGGCATGGCGACAGGTTTAGCGATTATGGGTTTTGGCGGTGGCGCGATGTTGGCTTCGCCTTTATCCGTGTCACTGATGAATTTTTTCTCCAGTGAAACTTCGGTTGGCGTCGCGCAGACTTTTGTGGTTTTAGGGTTGTTTTATTTGGTGTTGATGATGTTCGGTGCATTTACGATCCGTGTACCTGCCGATGGCTGGAAACCTAAAGGTTATGTTGCGCCGAAAATCAAAAGCAAATTGGTCAGCAGCAATCATGTCAATGTCTCACAAGCCATGAAAACGCCGCAATTCTGGCTCTTGTTTTGGGTGTTGTGCTTGAACGTGACAGCGGGTATCGGCGTTTTGGGTCAGGCCTCGGTCATGATTCAGGAGCTTTTTTCCGAGGCATCTGTAGGAAAACAAGCGGCCATTGGTGCGGGTGCGGCGGCAGGTTTTGTGAGTCTGTTGAGCCTGTTTAATATGGGTGGCCGATTTTTGTGGTCCAGCGTGTCCGACAAAATCGGGCGTAAAAATACTTATACTATTTTCTTTGTGCTCGGCTCGCTGTTGTATTTTGCCATTCCGTCGATTGGCGAGAGCGGCAACAAGGCTTTGTTTGTTATTGGGTTCTGCGTCATTATTTCCATGTATGGCGGCGGTTTTGCAGCGATTCCGGCGTATCTGAAGGATTTGTTCGGCACTTATCAAGTAGGTGCAATCCACGGTAGGATTTTGCTGGCATGGTCAACTGCGGCTGTTATTGGCCCGGTGTTGGTCAACTATATCCGCCAAAGTCAAATTGAAAGCGGCGTTCCGGCTGCTGAAGCTTATAGCATTACCATGTATATTATGGCGGGTTTGTTGATTGTCGGTTTGCTGTGTAACTTGAGTGTCCGTTCGGTTCATGAAAAGCATCACGAGAAAGACATTAAAGTAGCGGCACATAGTGGCAATCCCGATGATGAAACCGCTGTATCCGATGCTTATCTGATCAGTAAGAAAGTATCAGCGGGCGGCATTGGAGTATGGTGGCGCTGGGCTTTGGTCTGCGTTCCTTTGGGCTATGGTGTCATTATGGTGTTTGTTAAAGCCTTAAGTTTGTTTAATTGATTGTTGAAAATTAAAGGCCGTCTGAAAGTTTCAGACGGCCTTTTTTCAAATGTTAAACAACTAATCTTTCGATACGCTGATGGTATGTTTGATGTGTTTTAAATTCGCAACGATGGTAAAAGTCATCATCACCAGTAAAGCCCATGAACTCCATTTGCTGATGTGTACCGATGCCCACGCGCCGATTTGGTTTGGATAGCGCCAAACGCCGAATAGGGTTCCCAAATTTTCCGCCAGCCAAATGAAAAATCCGATCAGGACGAAAGCGAGCAGGAGCGGCATTCTGCGAGTGGTGTCATAGGGCGTGTATAAGACCGTTGTTCGGGCGTATAGGCCGAGAGCAAAAGCTGCAAGATACCAGCGATAGTCACCGATATAGTGATGGGTGAAGAAATTGATATAAATCGCCAGTGCGCACAAAGTACCCAGCCAATACGGCGGATGACTTTTGATTTTTAAGTCAAACAGCCGCCATGCTTGAATGATATAGCTGCCGACTGCAGCATACATAAAGCCCGCAAACAGCGGTACGCCGCCGATTTTAGTGTAAGCCTCATCCGGATAGCTCCAAGACTGGATATCGCCTGATGTCTTGAACCACTCTAAAGCAAAGCCCACCAAGTGAAACAGCGTAATCGATTTCACTTCATCCCAAGTTTCCAGCTTGAAATACAGCATGGCTGCTTGTACGGAGACGGCAAAAATCAGCAGCAGGTCATAGCGCGAAATTCCCAGCCAACCTGTTTTCGGAATGAGGAACATGGCAATGAAAAACAAGCCTGCAAATAAGCAGGCTCGTGCTTCTTTCAAACCGAAGAACCAAAATTCAACGATAAAGCGTCGCCAACCATGCAAATCCTTGCGTTTGGGATGCTCAGTCAGCCAAGTATCCAGTTTGCCTAACATATTTTCAGACGGCCTCTTTATCTTGAAAATGTTTTAGGCAGATTGAATCGGAATAACGCGGTTTTGCTTACGTTTTGCGCCACCTTCGCAGTAGTTGGTTTTGACATAATCTTCAACGATTTGTAAAAACTCGGCAGCGATATTGTCGCCTTTGAGGGTCACTTTCCGTTCGCCGTCTACATAAACCGGCGCAACCGGAGTTTCGCCTGTACCTGGCAGGCTGATACCGATATCGGCAAGCTTGCTCTCGCCCGGACCATTGACTACGCACCCCATTACGGCGACGTTCAATGATTCAACGCCTGGATATTCAGTGCGCCAAACAGCCATTTTTTGGCGTAAATAGTTTTGTACGTCTTGAGCCAACTCTTGGAATACGGTACTGGTGGTACGGCCGCAACCCGGGCAGGCTGTAACCATTGGCGTAAAGGAGCGCAAGCCCATGGTTTGCAGGATTTCCTGACCGACAATGACTTCTTGTGTACGCGGGGAGCCAGGTTCGGGAGTAAGGGAAATTCGAATGGTGTCGCCGATGCCTTCTTGCAACAATACGGCCAGAGCTGCGGTGGAAGCCACAATGCCCTTGCTGCCCATGCCAGCCTCAGTCAGACCGAGATGCAGCGGGTAACGACAACGGCTGCCTAATTCGCGGTAAACCTGAATCAAGTCTTGTACGGCGCTGACCTTGCACGACAAAATGATTTTGTCTTCGGGCAAGCCCAAAGCCACGGCTTTTTCTGCCGATTCCAGTGCCGAAACAATCAAAGCCTCTTTCATGATTTCTTCAGGCGGCTTCGGTGTAGCAGAAGCTAGGTTGGCATCCATCATACGTTTGGCAAGGCTTTGATCAAGCGAACCCCAGTTCACACCGATGCGTACGGCTTTATTGTTTTCTGCCGCTGTACGAATCATAAAGGCAAATTTCTCATCGCCTTTTGCGCCTTTGCCGACATTGCCTGGGTTGATGCGGTATTTAGACAGGGCCTTGCCGCACTCAGGAAATTCGGCCAATAAGCGTTCGCCATTAAAATGGAAATCACCAATTAAAGGCGTGGTATAACCCATATCGTCTAAGCGGCTGCGGATTTCGGCTACTTTGGAAGCCGCTTCCGGAGTATTGACCGTGATGCGTACCATTTCCGAGCCGGCATCGCTCAACTCTTTGACCTGTCGGGCGGTTGCTTCTGCATCTGCGGTGTCGGTATTGGTCATAGATTGCACAACAACGGGCGCATCCGAACCGACGATGAGATGATCGATTTGTACTTGATGTGTCAGACGGCGTTTAGGTGTGGTCATTTTAGTTTTTTCCTGCAACAAAAGAGGCGGATTTTTCACCGGCAACACGGTATTTCAAAGGTTCGATAGGTGTGCCGCCGTAATTGGCTTCCGAGCCGGCTGCAATACCGATCCAAACATTGTAAGGTGCGCCGCCTCTCAGACGTTGTTCGCTTCCGGCTGGAACGATACGGCTGAATACTACTTTTCCATCTTTGTCTGTAATAATCAGATTGCTTCGATATTGGACTTTAATCCAAAGTTCGTCTTTCTCAACTTTGACGGCAGGCTTCTCTTCTTGTGCTACGGCAGAAGCTTCAGAAGCTGCTTGATCATTAGTCACTTCAGGCTTATTGGTAATTTCTTTTTTGCCGTCTTCCGTCATTTCGCTAACGGCAACATTATCCGTTTTTAAGGCAGGCGTTTTCATCGTATCAGCAACATCTTTGCTGTTTTGAATATTTGCCTGTTCGTTTTCAAAACTGGATTTGCTTTGCCAAAAGTAAACGCCGCCTACAGCCAAAGCCAGTGCGGCTATCCCCAATATCCATTTTGGGAAGCCTTGTTTTTCGGTGTCTGTGTAGCTTAAGCCGGTGTTGGCACTGCGTGTTACCGCGTATACATGGTCTTCAAGTTGCGGAGTAATGGAGAGCAAATGTTTGGCGATGGTTTGTTCGTCGATTTTCAGAAATCGTGCATATGAACGCAAATAGCCTGAAACAAAGACTAAACCGGGAAAGCCTGAATATTCCCCTTTTTCCAAAGCATCAATTTGTTCTGCAGACAGTTTCAAACGTGAAGCAACATCTTGAATATCGATTTTGGCATCAGTTCTGTGTTTGCGTAATTCATCCCCCAATGTTTTGGCGGCTTGTGTGTCGTAGTTGATTTTATCGTTATTTTCCATTTAGTGGCCTGTTGTGACAGTCTGTAGTTCGTCTGAATAAGGGAAGTTTGCCCTAAGTTGGGCTTCGTATTCGTATGCGGCGTGTTTATTACCCAATGCGGTAGCCAAACGCCAGCCTAAAAGCAAATCGTCAGCCTGCAGGACATCAACTTTGCTTTGGTATTGGCGGAAATAATAGTCGGCATCGTTCAGATTGCCTGCCATCATTTTGGTTCGGGCAAGTTCTTTGAAAGCAGGGAAGAATTGCGGATTTGCTGCTAAAGACCTTTCCAAATAGGCTTGGGCTAAAGAGTATTGGCCTAACCTTGCGCTGCAAATGCCTTTATTCATGTTGGCAATAAAGGGGCTTGGGTAGGTTGGGTCGGCCAGTGCTTTGTCAAAATAAGCCAAAGATTCGGCTGGTGCATTCATTTGATTGCACAAGAACCAACCGTAGTTGTTGTTAACTTCTGCACTATCAGGTTTTAAAGACAATGCTTTAAGAAAGCTTTCCTGGGCTTTGTCTTTGACCTTCAAATACTGATAAATCTCGGCGCGTACCAACCAAGCAAGGTCATTTTTTGAATTGAATTTAAGCGCCTCTTCGATACTTTCGGTAGCTTGGCGATAGTTTTGGCCGCGCATATATTCCACAGCCAGTTGGGTTTTGATATTAGAAACCTGAATGGCACGTTCTTTAGGGCTTGGGCCGGAAGAGGAAGCGCAGGCAGAAAGAGTCAGTGCGGTAAGTAAAGCGAATCCGAACTTGATTTTCATAATTAACCTTATTGTTCGACCAAAATCTGTTGCCATTTTTGTTGGCGGCGTGTTTTATCTTGTACTTGTCCGGCCAATTGTCCGCAAGCGGCATCGATATCGTCGCCGCGGGTTTTGCGGACAGTAACAACAAAGCCGGCTTGTTGCAGAATATCGCGGAAGACACGGATATTTTCATTGCTAGAACGTTCGTAGCCGGAATTTGGGAAAGGATTGAACGGAATCAGATTGAATTTGCAGGGTACGTCTTTAACCAATTCAATCAATTCACGTGCATGTTGTGCCTTGTCGTTGATGCCGTCGAGCATAACGTATTCAAAGGTAATAAAGTCACGGGGGGCTTTGACCAAATAACGTTGACAGGCCGCCATCAATTCTTTAAGCGGGTATTTTTTATTAAGGGGGACAATTTGATCGCGAACTTCATCGTTGGATGCGTGTAAAGATACAGCTAAAGCAACAGGCATTGCATCACGCAGTCTGTCCATTTGTGGAACCATACCTGAAGTGGAAACAGTCACGCGGCGGCGGCTCAAGCCGTAGCCGTGATCATCCAGCATAATACTCAAGGCAGTAACAACATTATCAAAGTTTGCCATGGGTTCGCCCATGCCCATCATCACCACGTTGGAGATAACGCGTTCGTTTTTAGGGGTAACGCCCATGGCTTTATTGGCCCACCAAAGCTGACCGATAATTTCAGCGGCAGTCAGGTTGCGGTTGAAACCTTGTCGTCCGGTAGAGCAGAAGGTGCATTCCAATGCGCAACCGACTTGGGAAGAGATACACAAAGTACCGCGTTCAGCCTCGGGAATGAAAACGGTTTCTACACCGTTGCCCGTGCCGACATCCAGCAACCATTTGCGTGTGCCATCCGTAGATTCTTGTGCCATCATTAATTTAGGCACTTCGATTGTGGCTTGTTCATTCAACTTGGCGCGCAATGATTTGGCCAAGTCAGTCATTTCTTCAAAGTTTTGTGCACCGGCTTGATGCATCCAACGCATTACTTGCTTGGCACGAAAAGGCTTTTCGCCCATTTCGGCAAAGTGTTGCGTCAGTCCGTTTAAATCGTAATTCAGTAGATTGGTTTTCATGTATTTTTATGTTTCTCAGTAAAGCTTTTAAAGCAAAGGGGCTTATTGGGCAGCTTTGCTTTAAAAGCCTTTGTGTTTTCAGACGGCCTTTAATTTGTAGGACATACAAAGCAGTTTTGCCGTCCGATATGAATCGGACGGCCGTAGAGCGGCTACAGGCTTTTACTCTTAGCGCGGGCAGATTTCGCTTTGGCTGAAGAAGTAAGCAATTTCAATTGCAGCATTTTCAACGCTGTCAGAACCATGTACGGCATTAACACTGACAGATTCTGCAAAGTCGGCACGGATTGTGCCCGGAGCTGCATCGGCTGGGTTGGTTGCGCCCATCAATTCACGATTTTTGGCAACGGCGTTTTCACCTTCTAATACTTGAATCATAACAGGATTGCGAGTCATGAATTTAACCAAGTCTTCATAAAAAGGGCGATCTTTATGTACGGCATAAAACTCTTTTGCTTCACGCTCAGAGAGATGTTTCATTTTCGCCGCAATAATGCGCAAGCCGTTTTCTTCAAAGCGGCTATAAATCTTGCCGATGACGTTTTTTTCTACTGCATCGGGTTTGATGATGGAAATCGTACGTTCGATAGCCATGTTATGTCCTTGTTTTTATTGATAGGTAAGTTGTCGCAGCCAAGAGGCAAGGGAAGTGTATTCTACCAAATTTCGCCCCTTTTTGGGAAAGGCATTATTTGCTTAAAGTCAGGTGCGGTTGCTCCAAATAGACTTCAGACTGCATTTCGACCATACGGCTGGCTGTACGGGTAAATTCTTCGGCAAAATCGCCTTCAACATAAATATCGTTTACGCCAACTGCGCTGGTAGCACACAATTTCACACGGAAATCGTATAAAACGTCAATTAACCATGTCAGACGGCGTGCTTCTGCTTTTTCTTGCGGGGTTAGACGTTCTAATCCTGAAAGGAAAACCATCTCATAATGTTCAGCCAAGTACAGATAGTCAGCTTGTGAGCGCGGGCCGAAACATAATGCACGGAAATCAAACCAGATGGCGCGTTCTGACTGGGCTTTATGAGGAATTTCCCGTCCATGAATAATGCTGATGCCTGGGTTTAATTCAGAGATTCCGCTCATTTCTTTAAATAAAGCAGCCAGTTTTTGCTCATTTTCTTCATTATTGGGGACAAAGAAAATTTCAGCAGGACGCAGCGTACGCAAGCGGTAATCTTCGCCGCCATCCACATTTAAAACGGTCAGGTTGGACTCTATAAGGGCGATGGTTGGCAGAAAACTGCTGCGGTTTTGGCCTTGAGGATAGAGTTCGGATGGGGCGTAGTTGGAAGTGGCTACCAAGACTACACCTTCACTCAACAGGTTTTCCAGCAAACGGCCTAGAATCATGGCATCTGCAATATCGCTGACATGAAACTCGTCAAAGCATAATACGCGTGTTTCTTTGGCAATTTCTGTTGCAACGGCTTTTAAGGGATTGGCTTCGCTTTTTAAGACTTTAAGGCGTTGATGGATTTCGGCCATGAAGGCATGGAAATGCACGCGACGCTTACGACGATAGGGAAGACAACCGAAAAAAGCATCCATCAAAAAGCTTTTACCGCGTCCTACGCCGCCATAAAAATAGAGTCCTTTAGGTACTTGGGGAGAACGCAAGCTACGGCCGAGAAAACGGTTGCGTTTGCGTTTGAACATCATCAGCTCGGTCCACAAACGATCCAAATATTCAATGGCTCGCGCTTGTGCTTCGTCGCGGATGAAGTTGGGCTGTTCGGCTGCAGCTTGATACCAAGTCAATGGGCTATGGTTTTCAAATGGAGGTGGTGTGAATAGTTGGTCTCTATTACTCATGTGTAACCTTTATTATGCTTTACTGGCGATAGTTGAAACATCATTCGCAATAGTTTGGACGGTAGTTGGAATGATGTTTTCATTACAGAATATTCGGTCTATTATAAATGATTTCAGACGGCCTGCGTTTTTTGCAAAAGCATTGTAGTAGATATAGTTGAAATAGTGTGCGATTAAGGTATGCGTAAAAAGAGCAGGTTTTGGTATTTTTGGCGAAAACAAAAAAACGCCGCATTTCTGCGGCGTTTTGCTACTAAGTATTAATGAGCACTTTCTTGCAATGCCAAGTCTACACGCTCACGCAACTCTTTACCCGGTTTGAAGTGAGGAACATGCTTTTCTGGCACTTCCACGCGTTCGCCGGTTTTGGGGTTGCGCCCGATACGGGCAGGGCGGTGGTTCAAGTCGAAGCTGCCGAAGCCGCGGATTTCGATACGTTGTCCACGAGCCAGTGAGCGGGTCATGGTATCAACCAAGACTTTTACACTGTATTCGACATCTTTAGCCAGCAGTTGGTTGCCATTTTTTTCGGCAAACACTTCTGCGAGGCGAACCATCAATTCAGACTTCGTCATGTCTGCAACCTTATTCTTGGTCGCCGGACAGTTTGGCTTTCAGCAAGTCGCCCAGGCTGGTAGTACCGGCATTGGCAGTTGCAGCGGCGTTAACTGAATTCAGCGCTTCGCGGTTTTCTTTAGCGTCTTTCGCTTTAACAGACAGACGGATGCTGCGGTTTTTGCGGTCAACGGTAACGATAACGGCTTCAACTTCGTCGCCTTCTTTCAGTTTGGTAGTCAGGTCTTCAACGCGGTCAGCAGCGAATTCAGAAGCAGGCAGGTAGCCTTCAACTTCTTCAGACAGAGCGACTACGGCACCTTTGGCGTCAACAGATTTCACAGAACCTTTAACCAAAGAACCTTTGTCGTTTACGCTGATGAAGTTGCCGAACGGATCACCTTCCAGTTGTTTGATACCCAAAGAGATGCGTTCTTTTTCAACGTCGATTGCCAATACAACGGCTTCAACTTCTTCGCCTTTTTTGTATTTGCGTACAGCTTCTTCGCCGGCTTCGGTCCAAGACAGGTCAGACAAGTGAACCAGGCCGTCGATGCCGCCAGGCAGACCTACGAATACGCCGAAGTCAGTGATAGATTTAACTGCGCCGGAGATTTTGTCGCCTTTGTTGTGGTTGGCGGCAAACTCTTCCCAAGGGTTAGCTTGGCATTGTTTCATACCCAAAGAGATACGGCGGCGGTCTTCGTCGATTTCCAGGATCATGACTTCAACTTCGTCACCCAGTTGAACAACTTTGCTTGGGTGTACGTTTTTGTTGGTCCAATCCATTTCGGAAACGTGTACCAAACCTTCGATGCCTTGTTCGATTTCAACGAATGCACCGTAGTCGGTCAGGTTGGATACTTTACCGAACAGGCGGGTACCTTGTGGGTAACGACGGGTCAGGCCGCTCCAAGGATCTTCGCCCAGTTGTTTCATACCCAGAGAAACGCGTTGTTTGTCTTGGTCGAATTTCAGGACTTTAGCTTCTACTTCTTGGCCAACTTCCAAAACTTCGCTTGGGTGTTTCACACGGCGCCATGCCAAGTCGGTGATGTGCAACAGACCATCGATGCCGCCCAAGTCAACGAACGCACCGTAATCGGTGATGTTTTTAACGATACCTTTGATAACTGAACCTTCTTGCAGGTTTTCCAGCAAGGCTTTGCGTTCTTCGCCCAAAGTAGCTTCCAGAACAGCGCGGCGGGACACAACAACGTTGTTGCGTTTTTTGTCCAGTTTGATCACTTTGAATTCAATTTCTTTGCCTTCGAAGTGAGAAGTGTCTTTTACAGGACGTACGTCAACCAAAGAACCCGGCAGGAATGCGCGGATGCTGTTGATCATAACAGTCAGACCACCTTTGACTTTGCCATTGATAACGCCGGACAGGATGTCGCCGTTTTCCATAGCTTCTTCCAAAGCGATCCAGTCGGCAGCGCGTTTGGCTTTTTCGCGGGACAGTTTGGTTTCGCCGAAGCCGTTTTCAACAGATTCGATGGTAACGGTAACGAAATCGCCAACTTTAACTTCAATCTCGCCCTGAGCGTTTTTGAATTCAGCAACATCAATCAGAGATTCTGATTTCAGACCTGCGTTAACGGTAACGAAGTTTTGATCGATGCCGACTACTTCGGCAGTAATCACTTCACCTGGGTTCATCTCTTGCAGGGTAAAGCTTTCTTCCAGCAGCTGGGCAAAATTTTCCATAGTCATATATACTCTTTTCGGTACACCGCCAAGGGGTGCGGGTTAGGTTTGAAATGACCTGCCGTCCTTGGCGCGGCAGGTTGGGAAATGTTTTCAGACGGCCTTGTTATAGGATTAACAGGCCGTCTGAAATGAAAACTTCGCGATTATACTCCAAATTTTAAACTTTATGATACCAATCAAGCACTTTTTTTACAGCTTCTTCGATAGAAAGGTTATCGGTATCTAAAAGCAGAGCATCGGGCAGCTGTTTCAACGGAGCAACAGGGCGGCGGCGGTCTGCTTCGTCGCGCGCTTCAATGTCTGACAAAATGCGCTCGAATTCAACGCCTTCGCATGGAATACTGAGTTGCTTTGCACGACGTTGGGCGCGGACATTGGCACTTGCGGTCAGGAAAATTTTTAATGCGGCATCAGGGAAAATAACAGAGCCGATATCGCGGCCGTCGGCGACCAAACCTTTTTCGGTTAGGAAGTCGCGTTGTCGCTGCAAAAGGGCGGTACGCACTTTAGGCAACTGCGCGACGGCAGAAGCGCCCATACCGATGGATTCGGTACGAATTTGTTCGGATACATCTTCGCCGTTTAATGATACGACGCTGCCTTCAAATTGTGCGGGCAAGGTTTCTGCCAGTGTGCTGACGGCATCTTCATCTGTCCAGGCAACATTTTGTTTTTGTGCATAAAGCGCGGTCAGGCGGTAAAGTGCACCGGAGTCGAGGTAAAGAAAACCCAAAGCGTCGGCTACGCGTGAGGCAACCGTCCCTTTGCCGGATGCGCTGGGGCCGTCGATGGCGATGACTTTTTGCTTGAGGCTCATGTGTTCTCCTGAATGCGATAGGTATTTGAATTAACCGTTTATTATACGTTGCTTTGGCCGTCTGAAAACGAAAATTTTTGTGTGATTTAGATTTGAGGGAAAAGTGGCTCGGCCTTATCGGGTATAATGGCCAAAATCATAATTTAACCGCTTTATCTGATTGTTCGGGCCGTCTGAAATAACGGGTCGGGAACGGTCTTAGAATTTAGAAACATTATGTTACAAACTGATAATCTTACTTCTGCACAACCTCAGCGCATTATCACTGCTCAAAATATTTCCGCTCAGGAAGAATTGCTTGAACGCGCTTTACGTCCGAAAACTTTAGACGACTATATCGGACAGGATAAAGCAAAAGAGCAGTTGGCCATTTTTATTCAGGCGGCGAAAAAACGTGGCGAAGCGCTTGACCACACTTTGCTGTTTGGCCCTCCGGGTTTGGGCAAAACTACTTTGGCGCACATTATTGCCAAAGAATTGGGCGTTAATTTGCGTCAAACCAGCGGCCCGGTTTTGGAACGTGCCGGTGACCTTGCAGCCTTGTTGACCAATCTCGAGCCGCATGATGTGCTGTTTATTGATGAAATCCACCGTTTAAGCCCCGTGGTTGAAGAAATCCTTTATCCTGCGCTTGAAGATTATCAGTTGGATATCATGATAGGCGAAGGTCCGGCCGCGCGTTCGGTCAAAATCGATTTGCCGCCGTTTACATTGGTAGGAGCGACGACCCGTGCCGGTATGCTGACCAATCCTTTGCGCGACCGTTTCGGTATCGTGTCCCGATTAGAGTTTTATCAGAATAAAGATTTGGCGACTATTGTTGCCCGTTCTGCACAATTGTTGCAGTTGGATATGGGCGACGAGGGCGCGATGGAAGTGGCCAAGCGCAGCCGCGGTACGCCGCGTATCGCCAACCGCCTTTTGCGACGTGTGCGCGATTATGCCGATGTGAAAAACAATGGCGTCATTGATGCGGAAATTGCCGATGCGGCTTTGAGTATGCTGGATGTGGACGGGCAAGGTTTGGATGTGATGGACAGGAAATTCCTTGAGGCGATTCTGCACAAATTTAGCGGCGGTCCTGTCGGTTTGGAAAACGTGGCTGCTGCGATTGGAGAATCGACCGATACCATCGAAGATGTGATTGAACCATATCTGATTCAGCAGGGCTTTTTGCAGCGTACACCGCGCGGACGCGTAGCAACCGAACGAGCCTATCTGCATTTCGGCTTGAAGGTTCAAGAATAATCATGAAGGCCGTCTGAAAACTGCTTTCAGACGGCCTGATACTTTCAATTTCATATGATTGTCGGCAAATATCTGCCGATAATCGGTTAAAATGTTCCCCTTTTCTTTTTTGAAGTTTCCCCATGAATATCTTATCCGTAGAAAATGCTTCTTTTGCCGTCGGCCACGTCGCCTTGCTCGACAAAACTTCTTTTCAACTCGACAGCGGCGAGAAAATCGGTTTAATCGGCCGCAACGGTGCGGGTAAGTCTTCGTTTTTAAAAATCCTTGCAGGCGTACAAAAGCTCGATGACGGGCAGATTATTGTTCAAAACAACCTTAAAATCGTTTATGTACCGCAGGAATCCTTTTTTGATAAGGAAGCAACCGTATTCGACACCGTCGCCGAAGGCTTGGGCGAAATTCGCGATTTATTGCGCCGTTATCATCATGTCAGCCATGAGTTAGAAAATGGTTCGAGTGAGGCTTTGTTGAAAGAGCTCAATGAATTGCAACTTGAAATTGAAGCGAAGGACGGCTGGAAGCTGGATGCGGCAGTCAAGCAGACTTTGGGGGAACTGGGGTTGCCGGAAAACGAAAAAATCGGCAACCTCTCCGGCGGTCAGAAAAAGCGCGTCGCCTTGGCGCAGGCTTGGGTGCAAAAGCCCGACGTATTGTTGCTGGACGAGCCGACCAACCATTTGGACATCGACGCAATTATTTGGCTGGAAAACCTGCTCAAAGCGTTTGAAGGCAGCTTGGTTGTGATTCCCCACGACCGCCGTTTTTTGGATAATATCGCCACGCGCATTGTCGAACTCGACCGCGGCATTCTGCGCTCCTATCCCGGCTCGTTCTCCAAATACAGCGAGAAAAAAGCGCAAGAGTTGGCAGTCGAAGCTGAACACAACCGCCTCTTCGACAAATTCCATGCTCAGGAAGAAGCGTGGATACGCAAAGGCATCGAAGCACGCCGCACCCGCAACGAAGGCCGCGTGCGCCGTTTGGAAGAGCTGCGCCGCCAGCGCGCCGAACGCCGTAATGTACAAGGGCAGGTTAACTTTAAGCTCGATAGCGGCGAAAAAAGCGGCAAAATCATCGCCGAATTGGAACATGCTTCGTTTGCCTATGGCGACAAAGTCATCATGGACAAATTCTCCGCCATTTTGCAGCGCGGCGACAAAATCGGCTTAATCGGCCCAAACGGCATTGGCAAAACTACTTTCCTCAAGCTGATTTTGGGCGAATTGCAGCCGACCTACGGCAGAATCCGTATCGGCAGTAAGCAGGAAGTTGCTTATTTCGACCAGTTCCGTAGCGCGTTGAATGAAAACGATACTGTGTTTTACACGCTCGGACAGGGCAATGATTACGTTGAAGTCGGCGGTAAGAAAAAGCATGTGATGAGCTATTTGGAAGATTTTCTGTTCCATCCGGCCCGCGCACAAAGTCCTGTTTCCTCACTCTCCGGCGGCGAACGCAACCGCCTTCTGCTTGCAAAACTCTTTACCCGTCCTGCTAATATTTTGGTCTTGGACGAACCGACCAATGACTTGGACATCGACACCCAAGAGCTGCTCGAAGATTTGCTGCGTGATTATCAAGGCACGGTATTCCTTGTCTCGCATGACCGTATGTTCTTGGATAATGTGATTACCCAAAGCATTGTTTTTGAAGGACAAGGCCGTCTGAAAGAATATATCGGCGGCTATCAGGATTATATCGACGCAAAATCGCGGGAAGATAAAATTCAGACGGCCTCTGCGCCTAAAGCGGCTGCCGAGCCTGAAAAAGTCAAATCCAAAGCCAACCGCACGGTCAAACTTTCCTACAAAGAACAGCGCGAACTTGATGCCCTGCCTGATGAAATTGCAGCTTTGGAAACCGAACAGGCTGAAATCAATACCCAGCTTTCCGATCCTGAAATTTTCAAAGATTACGAAAAAGCAGGTGCACTGCAAAGCAGAGCTGAAGAAATCGAGATGTCGCTTTTGGAAAAGCTGGAACGCTGGGAATGGCTGGAAGCGAAACGAAATGGCGAAGCGGTTTAAATTGGGAATTTTGTCCCAAAGTAGGGCAGATATTTTTCTAAATCATGCCGTCTAAACCCCGAATATTCAAAAACAAGGTCTACAACCAACATGAAAAAAGTCGAGAAAAACGTATTGGTGCTGCATAGCGCTAAGGAAATGTTTGAGCTGGTGGACAAAGTTGAGGACTATCCAAAATTTTTGCCGTGGTACAGCAAGACCGAAGTTATCGAACGCAAAGGCAATGAGCTCAAAGCGCGTCTGTTTATGGACTATATGCGCGTCAAACAGTCATTTGCGACGCATAACCACAATATCCCGGGGCAGGAAATCCGCATGGATTTGCTCGAAGGACCATTTAAAACCCTGCGCGGCACTTGGAAATTTATCGATTTGGGCGATGATATGTGCAAAGTCGAATTCAGATTAGAATACGATTTCTCAAATGCCGTACTCTCTGCCATGATTTCCCCGGTGTTCAGTCATCTCGCCGGTACGCTGGTGGATGCTTTTATTAAAGAGGCCGATCGCCGCTATGCTTGAGATTGAAATTGTTTACGGACTGGCCGATAGGCAAGTGTTGAAGAGCATGACTGTTGCCGAAGGTACAACCGTACGTGAAGCTGCCTTGAAAAGCGGTTTGGAGGTGGAATTCCCAGAGTTGGATTTGCAGCAAGCGCCTTTGGGTATTTTCGGCAAGGCCGTGAAAGACGAGACTGTGTTGCGCGATGGCGATCGGATTGAGGTTTATCGTCCATTGTTGATTGATCCGAAAGAAGCGAGACGTAAACGCGCAGGGCAAGAATAAATCGAAGGCCGTCTGAAACTTTTTCAGACGGCCTGTCAAACTGAAAGAACAGTAATGAGCTTGAAAATTAAATTAATCGTCGGTTTGGGCAATCCAGGCCAAGAATACGAACAAACGCGCCACAATGTCGGCTTTTGGCTGTTGGACGAACTGGCGTGGAAATGGAAAGTCGATTTTAAAGACGAAAAGAAATTTTACGGCGAAGTAGCACGCGCCACTACGCCTGATGGCGATGTTTGGCTGCTCAAACCCATGACTTTTATGAACCGCTCCGGTCAGGCCGTTGCCGCTTTGGCTCAGTTTTACAAAATCAAACCGGAGGAAATCTTGGTGGTTCATGACGAGCTGGATATTCCATGCGGCCGTATCAAATTCAAACTTGGCGGCGGCAACGGCGGACACAACGGCCTCAAAGACATTCAGGCTCGCTTGGGTACGCCCAATTTCTACCGCCTGCGCTTAGGTATTGATCATCCGGGCGACCGTAATCTGGTTGTCGGTTATGTGTTGAATAAACCGTCGGCGGAACACAGACAGCAAATTGATGATTCCATCGCCAAATCTCTGCAAGGATTGCCGGCCGTGTTGAATGGCGAATGGGAAGAGGCAACACGTTTTTTACACAGTAAGTAAGCATACCCAAATCAAACGGACAGCCTTGCACATCATGTTCAGACGGCCTGAAAACAGACGGCACAGTCTGGCTAGCGATAAACCAATCGAAGAAACAGTAAATATGAACGAACTGACCAGCCTTATGCAGACCGAACCCCCGGGCATTGTTGGCGAAACATTAGACTTCTGCCTTTACGAGTGCAGCATTGAAGATGCCCCGGATGTTGAAGAAGTAGTACAATGGCGTGATATTTTGAAGGCTCGGGGTGGGAAATTTGTCCGCTTGGCAGATATCTGCCAAACATGGTTGGATGAAGAGACCAAGAAATGAAAGCCTTGCCATTAAACAAATTTACTGCTGCTGCCTTGATTTGGTTTGCCGCCGCTATTTATGCCTTACTTTTCAAAGAGGGCGGCAATAGCGCTCCACCATTTCCCCATTTTGATAAAGTCGGCCATTTCGGGCTGTTTTTCGGTCAGGCATGGCTGTGCGCAAAAATATTTATTCAAGACAATAGGAATATTCCCTATAAAGGTATTCTGTTTGCCGCTTTATTGTTCGCAGTAGGCAGCGAGCTGGCTCAGGCATTTCTGACTACTACGCGGCAAGGTTCAATCGCGGACGGCATTGCCGATATGGCAGGTACGGCTGCGGCGCTGTGGTTTGCAGCAAAAGTAAAAGCAGCAAAAAGTTAGACATATTTAAACAACTTAAAGGCCGTCTAAAATCCTGAGAAACAGGTTTCAGACGGCCTTTTGTTACTTGATGCATGAAGCAATCGTTACTTCATGCCAAGTATTTAAATATTAGAATTTTACGCGTACACCGGCAGATACTTCGTGGGAATGGAGCTTAACGTTATTGATCTTGCTCCAGTGGTTATAGCGATAGCCTGCATCCAGTGCTACATTTTGAGTTACATCATAACTTACACCAGCCATTGCACCTACGCCAATTTTAGTATCCTTACGTTCAGCTGTTTGTTCGGCTGTTTGATATTTATGAGTAGAGTGGTTAAGACCCAGGCGAACACCTACATAAGGTTTTACAGGAGCTTGCAGGTCAAAATCATAAATAGCAGATACACCGGCACTGTGATATTTAGCCTCAGCATATACCGAAGGTACATTAATCTTTGCAGATTTATAATGCGTATAGTCGGCAGCAACACGGAAATCGCCGAAATCGTAGCCTGCAGAAATACGAGGGCTAAAGCCTTTAATTGATGCGCCACCCAGTTTTACAGTAGCATGACCAGCATCAGCCTGAACATAAAAACCTTTGGTTTCATCAGCCAATGCAAATGCAGGCAGGGAAAGAGCAATCAGTGTTACCAGAACTTTTTTCATTGTTTTGTCCTTAATGTAGGATTAGGAGTAGTGGATAATCGCCGGGATTGTTCATTCCCAACAATTATTCTGATTGTATTTTCTTGTGGAAAATTAAGCAAATCTAAAAATGTGTCAGCTGTTGTAAAATCGCACTTATAAAAAACACTGTAACAAATCGTTTAAGAACAAACAGCCTTGTTCGGTCGGGCGGAACACGGTCGGGTCTGATTCAAGCAGGCCTTTTTGTCTGGCGGTTTCGATTTGAGCCATGATTTTTGCAGTGGGTACGCCGGTACGTTCCTGCAACATTGCGGCAGGTACGCCGTCGGTCAGGCGTAGGGCGTTCATCATGAATTCGAATGGAAGGTCTTCGGCAGCAACGATTTTGCGCTCAACTGCTTCATGCGGATTACTCTGCATAGCCGCAAGATAGTCGTTGGGATGACGGCGGCGGACAGTTCGCTCAATATGGTCGGGATAGGAGATTTTGCCGTGTGCGCCCGCACCTATACCCAAGTAATCGCCGAACTGCCAATAGTTCAAATTATGGCGGCACTGCATACCAGGTTTTGCAAAAGCCGATGTTTCGTAGTGAATAAAGCCTGCGCCTTCCAATGCACCGTGTACGGCATCTTCAATATCCAACGCCGCTTCATCTTGCGGCAATCCTTTGGGCGGTGTATGACCGAAAGGCGTGTTCGGTTCCATTGTCAGATGATATGCGCTGATATGCGATACGCCGGTTGCGATAGCGGTTTGCACATCGTTTAAGGCCGTCTGAACGGTTTGGTTTGGCAGGGCATACATCAAATCGATATTGACTTTATCAAATAATTTCAATGCAGTATCAATGGCTGACAGGGCTTCTTTGCCATTGTGAACGCGTCCCAATCGAGCAAGCATATCGTCGTTAAAACTTTGTACGCCGATAGACAGACGCGTAATACCTGCATCTTTAAATCCTTGAAACTTCTCAATTTCAAATGTGCCGGGGTTCGCTTCTAAAGTAATTTCCGCTTCGGGTTGCAAGCGCAACAGCGAGCGCACGCCGCTTAACAAACGGTCAATTGATTCCGCTTGAAACAGACTGGGCGTACCGCCGCCGAAGAATATGGTTTCCACAGGTCTGCCCCAAATATTGGGTAATTCAAGCTGCAAGTCGGTTAATAGGGCATCGATATAGGCTTCTTCCGGCAGGCCGTTTTTCAGGCTGTGGGAATTAAAGTCGCAATACGGACATTTTTTGATGCACCACGGGATGTGGATGTAGAGCGACAAGGGCGGCAGGGCGGTGAGTTGTCCGGGGCGTTGGAAAGTGATTTGGGTCATGATATGTGTTGAGGCTCGAGGCCGTCTGAAATTTTTAGGGCCTTATTTTAACTGAAATGTCGGCCGGGAAAGTAATCAGTAGGAAATTTGCGCAGTCTAAGCGCTCAAAAAAGCTTCTATTTCTTCTTCTGATAATTTGGAATTGCAGACAAATTTTATTTTGCCTTGTGAGATGTTGAGTAATGCGGGAACAGTTTTGATGCCGTGTTGTTCACGAAAAGTCTTTAAAGCTGCTTTGTTGCTGCTGTCTGTAAAGCGGATGGTAAGCTGCTTGTTTAAGGAAACGGTAGACAGTTTTGCAACAAAACGGCGACAGTATGAACAGCTTGGTTTGCCTAAAAAGACGATAGCAGTTTTTTGACCGTCAATGAGTTGAAGAAGTTCGTCAGGTGTGGTTGGGATGAAGGCAGCGACGTGTTTTGCAAAGGCTGCCAATTCTTCAGGTGTGGGCTTGGGCATGGGAATGAATGTGAGGTAGGCCGTCTGAAGGTTTCAGACAGCCTGCTATCGATTTATAAGGATTCAATTTTTCTTAACAATTCACGCAATGCTTGAGCGCGGTGGCTTTCGGCATTTTTGATTTCAGGGTCAAGCTCGGCGGCGGTGC
This sequence comes from Neisseria subflava, assembly GCF_003044645.1. Lineage (GTDB taxonomy): Bacteria > Pseudomonadota > Gammaproteobacteria > Burkholderiales > Neisseriaceae > Neisseria > Neisseria subflava_B. The sequence goes on along the minus strand of NZ_POXL01000001.1, from coordinate 158,775 downwards.
AACCATGTTCGGCCAGATAGAAATGCGGGTCGTAGCCGAAGCCGTTTGTACCTGCGGCTTCTGCCTGCCATTGTCCGTGCCAGATGCCTTCGGCGATGATGGGTTGCGGGTCGTTTTCGTGGCGGACGAGGACGAGCACGCAGACGTAGTAACAGCTTTTATCGTCTTTATCGGCAAGATCGGCAGACAGTTTGGCGTTGTTTGCGGTATCGGATTTGGGGTTTTCGCCTGCATAACGTGCGGAGAAAATGCCGGGTGCGCCGTTTAAGGCGTTGGTGCAGATACCAGAGTCGTCGGCGAGTGCCGGTAAGCCGCTGTATTTGGCGGCATGACGTGCTTTAGCCAGGGCATTTTCAACAAAGGTATGGTACGGCTCGGGACATTCGGGCGTATTGAACTGTGATTGCGGCAGGACTTCGATGTTTAAGTCGTCAAAAAGGCGGGCAAATTCTTTGAGTTTGCCTGCGTTGCCACTGGCAAGGACGATTTTTTCAAACATGGTTTTTCCTTAATGGGTTTCGGTTTGCTGCATACGAGCCATTTGTGCGCGTGCTTTGTGACGGATGTAAAGGGCAAGGCTACCGATTTGGGCAAAAACGGCGGCAAAGGCAAATAGAAAGGCGGCAACGGCGAATTGTTTGCTGTGAATGCTCAGAAGATAAGCGCCCAACAGAATCAGTACGATAAACATCAGGGTAAACAGGGCGGTCAGGATCAGATAGGCTTTTTGTCGGGTCATGGCAGCTTGGGTAATGGGGAAAAATGCTCTGATTATAACGTCAGATTGAGAATTTGAAACCATGCCGTATTCGTTAAAAAGGCCGTCTGAATATTTCAGACGGCCTTAAGTCGAATAACGGATTAACGCAATTCTGTGTGCAGGCGGCTCAACAATGTGGAGGCATCGCTGCCTTTGTATGGGCTGCCGTCTTTATTCAATAGATGGAGGCGTGCGCCATTGTTGATAGGCTCAACATAGACGATGATTTCAGGGTACGTTTTTGGCGCTTCTGCTTTGCCTTTGCCAAATACGCGTTTGAACAGACCCGGTTTTTTATTGGCAACTGCTTCGCCTTCAGTTGGCGCTTGTTGAACCAAGAAAGCGCGGCGTTCGGCATTTTGACTGATAACAGTCAGGCCGATGCGGTCAAGCGCAAGGGCAGTACGGCGCCAGTTGCGGCCGTAATCGCCTGCCAGCAACAGAGTGCCATTGTCCACACGGGCCAACTCAGAAGCATTACTGCGGGCGGCAACGCTTTGGGTCAGAGCTTGTTCGGCTTGCTGACCGTCAACGCCCAAATATTGCATAAAGCGGGCGAGGAATGCGGCTTCGAGGTTAGGGTCGCTCTCGCTTGGCTGCCACATGGTGGTGTCTTTTTTGCGGTCGGCATAAACTTCTTTCATGCCTTTGTGGGCGAAGAAGATGTCGGTCGAACCGTTTTTACCTTGTTCGATGCGGATGATGAACTTGTCGCGTTCGCTGGTAGAGTAGATGCCGCCCAAGCCGACTTTATCCAACAGGCGGCGCAGGCTGTCTTGAGGGATTTTGGCTCGGTTTTCAGCCCACTCGGTTTCCATTTGGCCGATGGCTGGTTCTTCAGATTTGATGTCGAAACCGTTTTCTTGCCAGAATACTTTCAGCAAAGGCCAAATTTCGCGAGGAGATTTGCCATCGACAACCAACCAGCGTTGGTTGCCGTCACGCTCAAGGCGTACGCCTTTAACGGATTTCAAGACTTCTGCATTGGCAGGTTGTTGTACGGCCTGAGTGCGGCGTTTGTTGAAGTCGCTGGCGCGGACGGCACCGCTGCCTGCCGGTAATTGATAGAGGTTGCCTTGGTCTGGGTTGTTCAAATCAGGTGGTACTTCCAGTTTGACCAAGCGGTGTGATTGACTTTGATAGTCAAGTTTGGGTTGTTCTTTTTTGCTGCCGGAACAGGCAGTCATGCTAATCAGGGCGAGGGCTACTACGATGGGTTTGATATAGGTCATCTTGTTTTCCTGTGGATGAAGTTCTTAACAGGGAGGCCGTCTGAAAAGGGTGCTTGGGATTCAGACGGCCTTATTTCCGGATCAGATTTGTCCTGATTTTTCCAGAGCGGCTCGGACTTTGGCTTGACCGGCTTCGGTCAGTGCTACCAAAGGCAGACGAACATGGGGTTCGCATTTGCCCAATAAGCTCAGGCCCCATTTGGGTGCGGCTGGGCTGGGCTCGCAGAACATGGTGTTATAAATTGGGATAAGTTGCTCGTTTAGGCGACGGGCGGTCGCAATATCGCCCTCAAGGGCGGCTCGGCACATATCGGCAAAGAGTTTCGGTGCAACGTTGGCTGCAACGGTTACCACGCCATGACCGCCACACAGCATGAAAGGCAAGCCGGTAGGGTCGTCGCCGGATAAAACGGCAAAACCTTCAGGAACGCTGTTGATCAATTCGATGTTGTTGCCGATATTGCCGCTGGCTTCTTTCACACCGACGATATTCGGAATCTCGGCCAAACGCAAAATAGTGTCGTTGCTCATGCTGACGACGGTACGGCCGGGGACGTTATAGATAACCATCGGAATCGAAGTGGCTTCGGCGATGGCTTTGAAATGTTGGTAAATGCCTTCTTGCGAAGGTTTGTTGTAGTAGGGAACAACAGATAAGGTGTAGTCCGCACCGGCTTGCTCGGCGGCTTTGGAAAGGGCGATGGCTTCGACAGTATTGTTGGCGCCTGTACCGGCGATAACGGGAACGCGTTTGTTGACATGTTTGACAGTGGCTTCAATAACGGCCAAATGTTCTTCGACAGGCAGGGTGGCTGACTCGCCGGTGGTGCCGACTGCGACGATGCCATCGGTGCCGTTTTCAATGTGCCAGTCGATTAAGTCGTGAAGTTGTTCGTAGTTGATGCTGCCGTCTTGATTCATCGGAGTAATCAGGGCAACCAGACTGCCTTTTAACATACGGAAACCTTTAATTTTATGGTGTGGGTGGATTATTCATCGGATTGTAGCTTACTTTGTTGTTTGTGTGAAACATATCCGCTATGAGGCTTTGCTGTTTAATGGTGACTTGTCATTATCTTAATGAATAATACATTTTCAAATCATTGGTTTGTTTGTTTTTAGATGGAAAAATGATGTCAAGAATTAAAATGTGTTAAGGCGGTTTGAGGCCGTCTGAAAACGGCTGGGTGGAACTTTCAGACGGCCTGATGGTTTTGAATTTGCTGATACATTTCAAATTGGTTAAAATACGCATCTTAATATTTTTTAACGATTCTTGAGAGAAGGTTCAACATGGCCGGAATGACTGAAAAACAGGCGGAATCGCTTGATTTGGTTTATGGTTTGGAAGACAAGCCGCCGTTTGGGAATGCGTTGTTGAGTGCGGTTACGCACCTTCTGGCGATTTTTGTTCCGATGATTACTCCGGCACTGATTGTCGGCGGGGCATTGGAGCTGCCGGTTGAAATGACGGCTTATTTGGTGTCGATGGCGATGGTGGCTTCCGGTGTCGGTACTTATTTGCAGGTCAACCGTTTCGGGCCGGTCGGTTCGGGTATGTTGTCGATTCAGTCGGTTAACTTCTCTTTTGTTACCGTGATGATTGCGCTCGGTACCGGTATGAAAGAGGGCGGCTTGACTGAAGATGTGATGATTTCAACGCTCTTGGGCGTGTCCTTTGTCGGCGCGTTTTTGGTGTGCTTCTCCGCTTGGCTTTTGCCTTATCTGAAAAAAGTGATTACGCCGACTGTAAGCGGCGTGGTCGTCATGTTGATCGGTTTGAGCTTGGTGCATGTCGGTATTACCGATTTCGGCGGCGGCTTCGGTGCGAAAGCAGACGGTACGTTCGGCTCGATGGAAAACTTAGGTCTGGCATCGCTGGTGTTGCTGATTGTATTGGTTTTCAACTGTTTGAAAAATCCATTGCTGCGCATGAGCGGCATCGCGGTGGGTTTGATTGTCGGTTATATTGTTGCGCTGTTTTTGGGCAAAGTAGATTTTTCCGCCCTGCAAAACCTGCCGCTGATTACCCTGCCTGTTCCGTTTAAATATGGCTTTGCATTTGATTGGCACGCGTTTATCGTTGCCGGTGCGATTTTCTTGTTGAGCGTATTTGAGGCAGTGGGCGATTTGACGGCGACTGCGATGGTCTCCGAGCAGCCAATTGAGGGTGGGGAATACACCAAACGTCTGCGCGGCGGCGTATTGGCAGATGGTTTGGTATCTGTGATTGCGACTGCGTTGGGCTCTTTGCCTTTGACCACTTTTGCGCAAAATAACGGCGTGATTCAAATGACCGGCGTGGCTTCGCGTCATGTGGGCAAATATATTGCGGCGATTTTGGTATTATTGGGCTTGTTCCCCGTTATCGGCCGTGCGTTTACCACGATTCCGAGTCCGGTTTTAGGTGGCGCGATGGTATTGATGTTTGGCCTGATTGCGATTGCCGGTGTGCGGATTTTGGTCAGCCACGGTATTCGCCGTCGTGAAGCGGTTATCGCGGCGACTTCTGTCGGTTTGGGTTTGGGCGTGGCGTTTGAGCCGGAAGTGTTCAAAAACCTGCCGGTATTGTTCCAAAACTCAATTTCTGCCGGCGGTATTATGGCGGTATTGTTGAACTTGGTTTTGCCGGAGGATAAAACCGATAAAGCGGTTAAGGTTGAAACCGATAGTTTGGATCACTAAGCAAGCTTTATTCAAAGGCCGTCTGAAGTTTCAGACGGCCTTTGGTTTTTCGGCTATAATATTGTTTTTATTTGTTATCCGAGTGGTTCGGATAGCCCTACCCGGAAAGGTTTTATATGACGGTTTATTCACTTTTTATCACTTGTCCTCGCGGTTTGGAAGCGCCTTTGACGCAGGAACTCGAAAGCATGGCATGCCAGGATATCCGCGCTGTTGACGGCGGTGTGGCATGTAAAGGCACGATGGAGCAGGTGTATCGCATCAACCTGCATTCGTGCGTTGCCAGCCGCGTTTTACTGCGCTTGACCAAAGGCGGTTATCGCAGCGAACACGATATCTACAAACTCGCACGAAATCTGCATTGGACAGGTTGGTTTAAGCTGGAGCAGACCTTTAAAGTCAAAGTTGAAGGCAAGCGTGCCAATGTGAAAAGCTTGGATTTTGTCGGTTTGAAAATCAAAGATGCCGTCTGCGATGCCTTCCGCGATATTTATGATGCGCGCCCAAGCGTGGGCAAAATCAACCCCGATATCCGCATTCATGCCTTTATCGATGAACGCAATGTGGAAATCTTTATCGATACTTCCGGCGAAGCACTCTTCAAACGCGGCTATCGTCAGGATACCGGCGAAGCGCCATTGAGAGAGAACTTGGCGGCAGGTTTGCTGCTTTTGGCAGGCTACGACGGTACGCAGCCTTTCCAAGACCCGTTTTGTGGCAGCGGCACGATTGCCATTGAGGCTGCATGGATTGCGACACACCGTGCGCCGGGCTTGATGCGCCGTTTCGGTTTTGAAAAACTGCAAAACTTCGACAAAGAAAAATGGCAAGCCCTGCGCCGTGAAGCTGAAAAACAAATCAAACCGGCTGTCGCGCCAATTTCCGGCAGCGACAACGACCGTTATATGATTCGTGCCGCATTGGCCAATGCCCAAGCCGCCGAAGTGGATAATTTCATCCGCTTTGACGTGCAAGATGCGCAGGCTGCGCGACCGAACGGCGAACACGGCATTATGATTTCCAATCCACCTTATGGCGTGCGCCTTGCAGAAATTCAGGCTTTACAGGCGCTTTATCCGCAACTGGGCACATGGTTGAAACAGCACTACGCAGGCTGGCTGGTTGGGATGTTTACCGGCGATCGCGATATGCCGAAATTTATGCGCCTTTCTCCGAAGCGTAAGATTCCGCTGTTTAATGGTAACTTGGATTGCCGATTGTTTTTGATGGATATGGTTAAAGGCTCGAATCGGGGCTAAAACCTGAAATAGAGGCCGTCTGAAAGATGATTTCAGACGGCCTTTTTTTGATTTGTTAAAACCGTCTTTGTTATAACGGAGTTTGCTTTATGTATTCTGATTTTAGGCCGTCTGAATCGTGTTCAGACGGCCTTTTTATTGGTTTAAAACTACTATTTTATAGTAATAGACAATCAGATAAATAATAAAAATCTATTATATGAGTAAAATGCATTGTTAAATAAAAATACCATATCTAGTAGTCTTGTGTTTTAATTCGCACCATATCTTGTGTTTATGGTGTTGCAATGAGCAGCTTGAAATTTACAATTGAGCAAATTGTATGGCAGGAAGTGCCGGGCGAAGTGTCGCTGGCGTTTCTGTTTTCAGGCTGTCCGCTGCGTTGCAAAGGTTGCCACAGTGCCGATACATGGAAAGAGGGCATCGGCACGGAATTGACCGAGGATTATTTAAAAGGCCGTCTGAAACGCTATCGTGGGCTGATTAGCTGCGTGTTGTTTATGGGCGGAGAATGGCAGCCGGAAACCTTGCAGAAAATGCTGGCTGTTGTTACGCAGGAAGGTTTGAAAGCCTGTTTGTACACAGGCCTGGAGTGTGAGGAGCTGGAGGCGGTTTCAGACGGCATTCTGCCTTATCTTACGTATCTGAAAACCGGCCGCTGGCAGATGGAGCTGGGCGGCTTAGAAAGCCCGACCACCAATCAGAAGTTTATTGATTTGCGTACGGGCGAGGTGTTGAACCGCTTGTTTATCAAAGACAAACCTGTACCTAAAGTTTTTCCAGTGGCTTCAATTTAGCTCAATGCTGTATTGCACTGATTTAAATTGAATTTATTGTATTCGCTGACAGCGATGTTTCAGATGGCCTGACCGTCATTACTTGATAAATCAACCAAACCATACAGGAGAATTAACATGATTCGGCTGCATCCCGAACAGTTAAACGGAAAACTACAATTCATGCGCGACTACATCAGCGCGCAAAACGCGGCGGACGGCTCGAAAATGGATGCCAATGCCAACGTAACGCAAAAAAACATCGCCACGATGGAAGCGGAAATCATGAAAGACTTTTTCGTGCAGATTAACCGCGCCCAAGTGTCGCGCAAAATCGCCGAAATTTTCGACCAATCTGTTGCCGACGAATACATCCGCCAGATTGAGGCGCACGAGGTTTATGTGCATGACGAAACCAGCCTCAAGCCTTATTGCGTGTCGGTTACGCTGTATCCCTTCCTGCTCGACGGCTTAAGCAAACTCGGCGGCGAATCCAAAGCGCCGCAACATTTGGCGTCGTTTTGCGGCTCGTTTATCAATCTTGTGTTCGCCATCAGCGCGCAGTTTGCCGGCGCGGTGGCGACGGTGGAATTTCTGACCTATTTCGACTACTTCGCCCGCAAAGACTACGGCGACGATTATTTGGAAACCCACGGCAAAGAAATCGCCAACCACATGCAGCAGGTGGTGTATAGCATCAATCAGCCTGCCGCCGCGCGCGGCTATCAGAGCGTGTTTTGGAATATTTCCGTTTACGATCAATACTATTTCGACGCGATGTTCGGCGATTTCGTCTTCCCCGATTTCAGCAAACCGGCATGGAAGAGTGTGGCGAAGCTGCAAAACTTCTTCCTCAAATGGTTCAATCAAGAGCGCACCAAAGCCGTTTTGACCTTCCCTGTCGTGACCGCTGCGATGCTGACTGACGGCGGCAAATGCAAAGATACTGTGTTCGCTGACGAAATGGCGAAAGAGTTGGCGGAAGGCAATTCCTTCTTCGTCTATCTTTCCGACAATCCTGACTCCTTGGCTTCCTGCTGCCGCCTGCGCAACGCCATTGAAGACCGAACCTTCAGCTACACCCTCGGCGCGGGCGGCGTGGCGACCGGTTCCATCAACGTCATCACCATCAACATGAATCGGCTGGAACAAGACGGGCGCGACCTTGCCGCCGAAGTCGCCAAAATCCACAAATACCAATACGCCTACCGCAAACTGATGGAAGAATACCAAGCTGCCGGCATGCTGCCCGTTTACGATGCAGGCTTCATCACGCTGGACAAACAGTTCCTCACCATCGGTATCAACGGCATGGCGGAAGCCGCCGAATCGCAAGGCATCAAAGTCGGCTACAACGACGACTACATCAACTTTGTCCAAGGTCGTCTGAAAACCATATTTGAAGCCAACCAAGCCGCCAGCAAACACTACGGCGTGAAGTTCAACACTGAGTTTGTCCCCGCCGAAAACCTCGGCGTGAAAAACGCCAAATGGGACAAAGCCGACGGTTACAAAGTCAGCCGCGAATGCTACAACTCCTATTTCTACGTCGTCAAAGACGAAGAAATCAACGCGCTCGACAAATTCCTGCTGCATGGCAAAGAACTGGTGGACTGGCTCGACGGCGGCTCCGCGCTGCACCTGAACCTCGACGAAGCCCTGCCCGAATCCGGCTACCGCTCGCTCTTGGACATCGCCGCACAAACCGGCTGCAACTACTTCTGCGTGAACGTGCGCATCACCATCTGCAACGAATGCGGCCACATCGACAAACGCACCCTACACGCCTGTTCCGCCTGCGGTAGCCACGATATTGACTACGGTACCCGAGTGATCGGGTATCTGAAGCGTGTATCCGCATTCAGTAGCGGACGGCGCAAAGAACACGCGCTCAGGCATTATCACCGTAAAGCGGCGTAATCGTTGAAAAAAGGATTACTTATAAAAGCAAAGGCCGTCTGAAATTTCAGACGGCCTTGATCATGTTGAGATAGGCTGGCTCTTTCAATGATATAGTTTTGATTAAATTAAACAAAAGCTATTGACATCTTCATATAATTAATTAACATATAACGTCCTTTAACCTAAATTTAAAAAAAGCGAGAGACACATGAAAACATCAGCTTTATTGGCTGCTCTGTCCCTGTCAGCATGCGGCGGCGGTTCAGGCTCATCTTCTTCTGCCGTTTGTGACGAATACGAAAAAGCATTTGCCGAAGCAACAAAAGACGTAGATGCTGCAACCAAAGACATGATGCAAAAATCTTTCGAACAAACCAAAGAAGCGTTGAAAAACCTGCCAGCAGACCAACGTGATGCAACTTGTAAAACTTCTTTGGACGCTTTGAAAGGCGTTCCTGCTGCAGAAACTCCTGAAGAAAAAGCAGAAGAAGCCAAAGATGCCGCTGAAGAGGCTAAAGAAGAAGCAAAAGACGCAGCGGAAGATGCCAAAGAAGCTGCTGAAGAAGCTAAATAATACGGCTAAGCTTTACAGAAAAACGGATCCCAATGATTTGGAATCCGTTTTTTGTTATGTGAATTAGGATGGTTATTTTAGATAAAACATTTCTAGTTTTCAGACGGCCATTTCTTATGCCGTCTGAAAGTGTTAGTTTTAAACTAAGTTAAAATGTACAATAGCAAACAGTTAATCAAACTAACCGCGTGCGTGCGTACCGCACACACCCTACGCGTTGATTTTGAAGTTTCGTGTGATTTATAGGTAGGGTGTGTGGCGTAGCCACGCACGCGGTCGGTAGTTTTTTATAGCATTCACTCTCCGAAACTTATTACCGCTGTTTCTTTTGTGCCACCCCAATCTAACGGCAGCCATCCGTCCCGCACATAACGGTGAAACGACGAAAACGGCCAATCGCGGACATTGTCGCACAATCCATGTTTGACGGGATTGAAATGGATGTAGTCCGCGCAACGTTGCAAATCTGTTTCGTCGCGCACGGTGTGCTCATAAAAACGCCGTTGCCAAATACCGCGTTCGTTCCGCCGCTGTTTGCTGGCAGACAGGTTTTCGGCACGAGGGAAATGTGCGGAGAATTTGGTTTTAATCAGCCGCCAGCGCAGGGAATAATCCGCATCGTCGGGCGGCAGCGTCCAAATGGCGTGAATGTGGTTCGGTAGCACGCATACGGCGACGGTTTCAAAGGGATATTGTTTTTGCACATCCATATAAGCCGCACGCAATAAGTCGATATGTTCGACAAGCAGGCGCGATTTTGGGTCGGCGAGTTTGACGGTGAAAAAGAATGTGTCGCCGGCAATGAAGTTTCTGCGATAACGCGCCATAGGATTTTGTTTGTGGTTTGGGTGTTGGAGAAGGAACGGTTTGTTGTTTAAGATTCTAGCTTTGTTAAATTTGACGCTTTCAGACGACATTAGAGGCCGTCTGAAAGCGCTAGCTTCAATGCAGTTAAAAGTTGAAACGGCAAACCGTCAATCAAGCAACCGCGTGCGTGCGTACCGCACACACCCTACGCGTTAATTTTGAAGTTCCGCGTAATTCACAGGTAAGGTGTGTAGCGTAGCCACGCACGCGGTTGCTTGGATATGCAGGCTAAAGCTTGCAAATTTATTACCATTTTCGAAAACTTGCAATTTTTTCTCTAGCTTCTTCAACTTGATCGCATAAATCTTTTAGCGAGAGTGTTAAGTCAATATGGCAATTTTCATGAGAGTACTCGTAAAAATTTATATTTGTTAAAGAATTTAATAAATTTAATATACCTTCTTTAGCTTCATGTTTTGGAATCGTCATGTAATGTTCAGGCAAAGTATTTCCATAAGCAAATCGAATATCTTCAAAAATCATACGTATATCAGGATCATTAATGCCGCAGCCAAGAAATAAAAAGGTGTGCGTTAAAGCTAGAGATTTTAAAATTTCATAGAATAGAGCATGATTCACACGTGCGTTAGCATAATCTTTGCGTGTAAAAATTAATTCTTCAGGAGTGTCAGCGTTTCCATGAGATTTAATAATCAAGCGATTATTTCCTCCTCTAATATATTTAGCGATATCTTTTGAGGTATATGGTTTTATTATTATAGAACCTCGAGTTTGATGTATTGCAAAATTTTCATAAATACAGTCAAAATTTGGACTAATTACTATAGAAGCATCTAGATTGAAAATATATTCATGAATTTTTGCATGATCATAGCCAGGAGATTTATATTCATTAATTATATGTTCATAGAAAATTTTATCGCCAATTTTTAATTTTATTAACTCACAAGCAGTCAAAAAATCTTCCTTATTAATAAGATCTAAGATAAATTCTTTTTGACTGTCATTAGCCATAGTATCACAGCATATTTTCAAAAAATTAACCCAAGTTGCAGGACGTTTTTTGTCTTTATTAATCGAGTTCTGTGAAACTCCAGCACCTATCATAATTACAGCTTTGCGTCGAGCTAAAGAATCTACTAATTTTTCATCCCATTTAATACTTCCTGTTGCAGTATCAAAAGAGTCATTATCTAGAGTGACAACATTACTCATTCTTAACTCCTAATTTGAGATTTTTCTACTTCTTCTAATAATCTGCCTGCAATCTGATGGAAATATTCCCCTGCATCGCTGACTCTTGAATAATGTCCCCCTACAATGCCATCTTTTGCATTTAAATCAAATATTGGAGCATGTGCCTGTTGTGATAATGGTATAACGCTGCTTAGCGTATGAATTTCACCTAGCTTTGCATTGACAAATGATTTTTCGAATTCTGAACAAAGTTTTTCTAATTCTATATCTTGTTGAGCAATGATTCTTTCAAATGCTGCAACAGGTTGCTTTTCTCCTTCTTTGTACTTTGCCTTGTATTGTTGTCTAACATACCCTAAAAAATTCAATTTCCATAAAATAGGTTGATTATCTTTTAATGAAAACTCATTACCTTCTTCCTCTTTGTAACGTCTTAAAGCTGTTTCAATATCCCTTTTCCAATTTTTAAAGGAAGTTTGAATATTTGAAATAGCCATCATACTAAAAATGTCTGATGATAAAGGCATAATAAAATAATCGGAACTTAATAAAATTGAGCGGTTTAGCGCGCCAAGAGATGGTCCCATATCTATTAATATAAAATCATATGAATTCATTCTATTAAATAATTCTGCCATAGCAAAAGTTGTTTGGAAACCACGAGGGGAACCATTCTTAGTATCCGCCCAATCAGTTGCTATTAAATCTTCTCTAAGAGCTAATTTGGGATGTCCAACAATTAGATCTACTTGAAAGCGCTCACTTCTTATTACTTCAGGATTTTTAGTTGAAAATCCCAAACCTTTTCTAATTGGATCATAAAAACTATCAATATTATTTAAATCATTATTTAATAAAATTTCTTCTAGTTTATTTTCTGGAAGAAGATAAGCAGAAGCATTGCATTGTGGATCAGAATCAATCACTAAAATCTTTTTGTTATATTTTATAGAAAGAGAGGCTGCTAAATTACATAAAAGAGTTGTCTTTCCTACTCCACCCTTATTATTAAAAAAACAAATACTTTTCATAATTGTTAACCTTGGCTTTCAAATTTATTGTATAACTTATTTTAATCATTAAATTTAAAATAAGTTTCTGAAGAGAAATCATTTTTAATTATAGCATTTGTTTCAAATACTTCCCAGTATAACTCCCCTTAACCTTCGCCACTTCCTCGGGACTACCACAAGCAATAATCCTCCCCCCGCCATCACCGCCTTCCGGCCCTAAGTCCACAATCCAATCCGCAGTTTTAATCACATCAAGATTATGCTCGATAATCACAATCGAGTTGCCTTTGCCTTTCAGACGACCTATGACTTCCAGCAGCAGGGCGATGTCGGCGAAGTGCAGGCCTGTGGTCGGTTCGTCGAGGATATAGAGCGTTCTGCCGGTGTCGCGTTTGGATAGCTCCAAGGCGAGTTTGACGCGCTGGGCTTCGCCGCCGGAGAGGGTGGTGGCGGACTGGCCGAGGCGAATGTAGCCGAGGCCTACGTCCATGAGGGTTTGCAGTTTGCGTGATACGGTGGGGACGGCGTCGAAAAATTCGCGGGCTTCTTCGACGGTCATGTCGAGGACTTGGCTGATGTTTTTGCCTTTGTATTGGATTTCGAGGGTTTCGCGGTTGTAGCGTTTGCCGTGGCAGACTTCGCAGGGGACGTACACGTCGGGCAGGAAGTGCATTTCGACTTTAATCACGCCGTCGCCTTGGCAGGCTTCGCAGCGGCCGCCTTTGACGTTGAAGGAGAATCTGCCGACGTTGTAGCCGCGTTCGCGCGAGAGGGGTACGCCGGCGAAGAGTTCGCGGATGGGGGTGAACAGGCCGGTGTAGGTGGCGGGGTTGGAGCGCGGGGTGCGGCCGATGGGGGATTGGTCGACGTTGATGACTTTGTCGAGGTGTTCGAGGCCGCGGATGTCGTCGTATGGGGCGGGTTCTTCTTGGGCGCGGTTGAGTTCGCGGGCGGTGATTTTGGCGAGGGTGTCGTTAATCAGAGTGGACTTGCCGCTGCCGGATACGCCGGTGATGCAGGTAATCAAACCGAGCGGCAATTCGAGGGTAACATTTTTGAGGTTGTTGCCGCGCGCGCCTTTGAGGACGAGCATTCGGTCGGGATTGACGGGCGTACGTTCAGACGGCACGGCAATGGATTTTTTGCCGCTGAGGTATTGTCCAGTAATGGATTTTTCGCATTTGGCGACGTTTTCGGGGGTGTCGGCAATCAGTACGTTGCCGCCGTGTTCTCCCGCGCCGGGGCCCATATCGACGACGAAATCGGCTTCGCGGATGGCGTCTTCGTCATGTTCGACCACAATTACGCTGTTGCCCAAATCGCGCAGGCGTTTGAGGGTGGCGAGCAGGCGGTCATTGTCGCGCTGGTGCAGGCCGATGGAGGGTTCGTCCAAAACGTACATCACGCCGGTCAGGCCGCTGCCGATTTGGCTGGCAAGACGGATGCGCTGGGCTTCGCCGCCGGAGAGGGTTTCGGCGGAGCGGGAGAGATTCAGGTAATCCAGCCCGACGTTAATCAGGAAGCCGAGCCGCTCGGTGATTTCTTTGAGAATTTTTTCGGCGATTTGTTTTTTGTTGCCGTCCAAATCCAGCATTTCAAAGAATTGGTGGGTTTTGGTCAGAGGCCAGGCGGAGACTTTGTGCAACGGTTCGCCGCTGACGTAAACGTAGCGCGCTTCTTTGCGCAAACGTGCGCCGCCGCAGCTCGGGCAGGCGCGGTGGTTTTGGTATTCGCGTAGTTTTTCGCGCACGGTTTCGCTGTCGGTTTCGCGGTAGCGGCGTTCGAGATTGGGGATGATGCCTTCGAAGGCGTGGCTGCGGTTGAAGGTAGTGCCGCGTTCGGATAGGTATGTGAAATCAATGACTTCTTTGCCTGAGCCGTGCAAGACAACTTTTTTGACTTTTTCAGGCAGTGTTTCCCATGCTGTATCCGCATCAAACTCATAATGGCGTGCTAACGATTGAATCATTTGGAAATAGAATTGGTTGCGCTTATCCCAGCCGTCAATCGCGCCTGCGGCTAAGGATAGTTCGGGATGGGCGACCACTTTTTCGGGATCGAAGAAGTTAGTATTACCCAAGCCGTCGCAAGTCGGGCAGGAGCCCATCGGGTTGTTGAAGGAAAACAGGCGTGGCTCTAATTCGGGCAGACTGTACGAGCATACGGGGCAGGCGAAACGCGCGGAGAACCAATGCTCTTCGCCGCTTTCCATTTCCATCGCCAACGCGCGCTCGTTGCCGTGGCGTAGCGCGGTTTCAAAACTTTCTGCCAGCCGCTGCTTGATGTCCGCCTTCACTTTCACGCGGTCGATGACCACGTCGATGTTGTGTTTAATGTTTTTTTCCAGCTTCGGTACTTCGTCAAGCTGATAGACTTCGCCGTCCACGCGTACACGCGCAAAGCCCTGCGCCTGTAAGTCGGCAAAGAAATCGACAAATTCGCCCTTACGCTCGCGCACCGCCGGCGCCAAAATCATCACGCGTGTGTCTTCCGGCAGCTTCAAGACGGCATCGACCATCTGCGATACGGTTTGGCTCGACAACGGCAGATTGTGTTCGGGGCAATACGGCCTGCCGACACGGGCGTACAAAAGGCGCAGGTAATCATGGATTTCCGTAACCGTGCCGACGGTGGAACGCGGATTGTGGCTGGTGGATTTTTGCTCGATAGAAATTGCAGGCGACAGACCTTCGATCAAATCGACATCGGGTTTGTCCATCATCTGCAAAAACTGACGGGCATAGGCGGAAAGGCTTTCAACATAACGGCGTTGGCCTTCGGCATACAGCGTATCAAACGCCAGCGACGATTTGCCGCTGCCTGACAATCCTGTTACCACCACGAGCTTGTGGCGCGGAATATCTAAATCGACATTTTTCAAATTATGTGTACGCGCGCCGCGGATGCGGATGGTGTCATTATCGTGTGAATGTTTGGGATGATGGTTGCACATATTGTCAGGCCGTCTGAAAAATAAAATAAACGGCTATTGTAGCACTTTTCAAATGACAGACTGGATAGATAAAGCATTTGATATAAAAGAAACAAAGAGGCCGTCTGAAAATATGTTTTCAGACGGCCTTTGATACAGATGGATCAGCTTATTAGTCGATTTTGCGGAGAATTTCGCGTAGGACTTTTTGCCAGTCGGACGGTTTGATACCGAATTCGGTCTCTAGGCGTGAGCAATCCATGATGCTGTATGCCGGACGAGGGGCGGGCAGGGGGTATTGTTCGGTGGTGATTGCGTTCAGTTCCGGAATACGGAAGCTGTCGTCTAATTGGTGGGCGGTCTGAAAGATGGCTTTGGTAAATTCGTACCATGTTGCCGATTTATTGCCACAGTAATGGAAGATACCGCGTGGGGAAGTGGGCTGTTGCAATAAACTGATGATGGCATGAGCCAAGTCGCCTGCATAAGTAGGGCAACCGGTTTGGTCGTGAACAATGGAGAGGGAATCACGCTCTTTGGCAAGGCGCAACATGGTTTTGACGAAATTGCTGCCGTATTCGCTAAACAGCCATGAAGTACGGACGATTGTACTTTCCGGATGCGCGGCTAAAGCCAAAAGCTCGCCTGCTACTTTGGATTGACCGTAAGTGCTGCGCGGATTGGTATAGTCGGTTTCGCGGTAAGGGCGTTTGCCTTCACCGTCAAATACATAATCAGTGGAAATATGGATAAAGCGGGCGTGTGCGGCGCGGGCAGCTGCGGCTAAGTTGTGAACAGCGCTTGCGTTGACGGCAAAAGCAGCTTCAGCGTTTTCTTCTGCTTTATCGACGGCAGTGTAAGCTGCGGCATTAACGATGGCATCAGGTTGGAAGTTTTTGATCATGTGATGCACGGCTTCGGTATCGGTAATGTCCAGCGAAGTAGAGTCGGTAGCAATCAGTTCCCAATCTTCGGGCAGGCGGTCGCGCAGACAACGGGCAAGCTGGCCTTTGGCTCCGGTCAATAAAGTACGCATGGTTGAGTATCTCCTCTGATAGCTGTTAAATAGGTGTTCGTGTCATTATAGTGTAAATACGACAAATTCACATTATTGGCGTAGAACAAAATGCGGATGCGGCTGTATTGGGGTAAATTGTCGATATTATCTATCCATAATAATAACCATTTATTGGTATTATGTTTGTTTACTATAACTAGAGTTAAAATTCAGCTTTTAACAAGATAGATAAAGGATCTATGCTGTTTGAGAGAGTGTGAATCAATGTTAATGTTTTTATTGTTGCTAGGATAATGGAATTTAAAAACAGGCGAAACTCCGTCCTTTTATCGGCAAATTCTACCGTTTGATATTTTTGAGTAAATATTTTGAAAAATATTACTAAAATAATAATTGGGCAAGGGCGGATTTGCTCGTTCCGTCAACCCAATATTTTATTAACTTTTGGGAGTAATTATTATGGCATACTGTTACGGGGGGTATTATACTAGACCCCTGGTTAGTTCTTACTGCGCTCCTGCGCCTAAGGCTTCCTACTCTTCTTACTACTGCGCTCCTGCAGCAAAATCTTCTGTTTCTATCGGCAGCATCGCTAGCATTGCCAGCGTCGGCGTGTCAGTAGTTAATGCGGTAACTGGTTTGGTTTCTGCTATTGCGGCTTTCTGCCCACCGGCAAAAACGCCTAACTACAAATGTGTTCCGGTTTGCCCACCTTACAACTGCGATCCAATCAAACCGATCCCATGTCCAAAACCACAACCTAAACCTCAGCCTAAGCCTCAACCAAAACCTGAGCCTAAACCTGAGCCACAGCCAGAACCGCAACCAGAACCAAAACCACAACCAAAACCTGAGCCTAAGCCACAACCAAAACCTGAGCCTAAGCCAGAACCAAAACCTGAGCCTAAGCCAGAGCCAAAACCTGAGCCTAAGCCAGAGCCAAAACCTGAGCCTAAGCCAGAGCCAAAACCTGAGCCTAAGCCAGAGCCAGATTGCAAAGACTGTGTTGACGACCATAACCAAAACAACTCATACGGTCACGAAGACAAAAACCCAGGTAATGTCATCCGAGCCGAAGACTGCAAAGACGGCAACGTTATCCGCGGTACTGATGCTAAAGATACCATTTATGGTACTGCTTGCGAAGACATCATCTACGGTGGCAACGGCACAGACGTAATCTACGCCGGTGCTGGTAACGACACCATTTACGGTGATGCCGACGGTGACTCTCTGTACGGTGAGGAAGGTAAAGACTACCTGCAAGGTGGTGCCGGTAACGACTACCTGAACGGTGGTTCCGGTGCTGACATCATGCGCGGTGGCGACGGTAACGATGTTTACTTCGTTGACAATGCCAACGACCAAGTTATCGAGTACGGCAATGCACAAGCCGGTATCGATACTGTTCGTACCGTTATCGACTACACTCTGACCGATCACGTTGAAAACCTGATTTTGCAAGGTATGCAAAACCTGAACGGTACCGGTAACTCTTTGAACAACAACATCGAAGGTAACGGTGGCAACAACCATCTGTACGGTTTGGCCGGCGACGACTGCCTGGTGGGCAAAGACGGTAACGACTACCTCGACGGCGGTGTCGGCAACGACATTCTGATCGGCGGTACCGGTAACGATACTTACTTCTTCGACAAAGGTTACGGTCACGACACTATCCGTGAAGAAAGCGGTAATGACACCCTGTTGTTCGGTAAAGGCGTTGCAGCTTCTGACGTATTGCTGAGCAAATCTGGTGCTAACCTGACTGTTTCTGTCGGTACTAACGACAGCATCACCATCGACGACTGGTTCACCGGTAACGATCACAAAGTTGAAAACTTCAAGTTTGCTGACGGTAGCACTTACCAAGTAACCGGCCACGGCGACTACTACTCTCTGTCTGCTGTGAACCAAATCCAAGATCAGACTCAGGCTCCTGCCATCTGATAGGATGATGGTTTTTAGGGTTTGTCCCTAAAATCAAAGTCTAAGGCCGTCTGAAACCGAGCTATAAGGTTTCAGACGGCCTTTATTTTGTAAACAATCTGACGAAAGATGCCAAATTGGGCTAAAATACCAAATTCTTCTGTTTACCAAAGAGATACCCGAAATGTCTGAAATCAGCTTGAAAAAAATCTACTCCGGCAAAGTCCGCGATTTGTACGAAATTGACGATAAACGTATGTTAATGGTTGCTTCCGACCGTCTGTCTGCATTCGATGTGATTTTAGATGATCCGATTCCGGGTAAAGGAGAGATTCTGACGCAGATTTCCAATTTTTGGTTTAAAAAACTGGCTCATATCATGCCTAACCATTTCACCGGCCATACGGTTTACGATGTTTTGCCTGAAAACGAAGCTAAAGTTTTAGAGAAACGTGCCGTCGTGGCTAAAAAACTCACTCCGGTGAAAGTGGAGGCCATTGTGCGTGGTTATCTGGCAGGCAGCGGTTGGAAAGATTATCAAAAGACAGGCTCTGTTTGCGGTATTCAACTGCCTGAAGGTATGCAGGAAGCGCAACAGTTGCCCGAAGTGATTTTTACGCCGTCGACCAAAGCTGCAGTCGGCGATCATGATGAAAACATCAGCTTTGAAGAATGCGAACGCATCATCGGCAAAGAGCTGGCGGCGGAAGTACGCGCCAAGGCGATTCAGCTTTATACAGAAGCGGCCGAATATGCGAAATCTCGCGGTATTATCATTTGCGATACCAAGTTTGAATTTGGTTTGGATGAAGAAGGTACGCTGACTTTGATGGACGAAGTGTTGACGCCTGACTCCAGTCGTTTTTGGCCTGCCGACCGATACAAAGTCGGCACCAATCCGCCGTCTTTTGACAAACAATTTGTCCGTGACTGGCTAGAGCAAAGCGGTTGGAACAAAAAAGCGCCTGCGCCTAAAGTGCCCGCCGATGTAATTCAGAAAACAGTCGAAAAATATCAGGAAGCATTGACTTTGCTGACTCAGGATTGATTTTTAAGTTTGAAGGCCGTCTGAATAGGATATGTTTCAGACGGCCTTTTTATTGTATAAATACTGGATTTTAAGGATGGTTGCCTTTATAATCGAGAGTTGTTTTCAGCGCCTTAAAGGCCGTCTGAAAGCTTGTTTATAACCTGCCGCACGGTCTGAAACCCTAACTATGCACATTCGGATTTTAGTGTGCATTATTAGTGTTTTAGCAGTACGGTATTTTGAAAGGAACAATGATGTTCAATAAACACGTTAAGACCTTCCAATACGGTAATCAAACCGTTACTTTGGAAACCGGCGAAATCGCTCGCCAAGCTGCTGCTGCCGTTAAAGTATCTATGGGCGACACCGTTGTTTTGGTTGCCGTTACTACCAACAAAGAAGTGAAAGAAGGCCAAGACTTCTTCCCTCTAACTGTCGATTACCTCGAGCGTACTTACGCAGCAGGTAAAATCCCCGGCGGTTTCTTCAAACGCGAAGGCAAACAAAGCGAAAAAGAAATCCTGACCAGCCGTCTGATCGACCGTCCGATTCGTCCTCTGTTCCCTGAAGGTTTCTACCACGACATCCAAATCGTAGCGATGGTCGTGTCTGTTGACCCTGAAATTGATTCTGATATTCCTGCAATGCTGGGTGCATCTGCCGCGCTGGTGTTGAGCGGCGTACCGTTTGCCGGTCCGATTGGTGCGGCACGCGTGGGTTATGTAAACGGCGTGTACGTTTTGAACCCGACTAAAGCCGAATTAGCCAAATCACAATTGGACTTGGTGGTTGCCGGTACTTCTAAAGCCGTGTTGATGGTGGAATCCGAAGCTGACATCTTGTCTGAAGAAGTGATGCTGGGTGCGGTTGTTTACGGTCACGATCAAATGCAAGTGGCCATTAACGCCATCAATGAGTTTGCCGACGAAGTTAATCCGGAAGTTTGGGATTGGAAAGCTCCTGAAACCAATGAAGAATTGGTTGCAAAAGTACGCGAAATTGCCGGTGAAACCATTAAAGAAGCGTTCAAAATCCGTCAAAAACAAGCGCGTTCTGCCAAATTGGACGAAGCTTGGAGTGCCGTGAAAGAAGCGTTGATTACCGAAGAAACCGACACTTTGGCAGCCAACGAAATCAAAGGCATTTTCAAACACTTGGAAGCCGATGTTGTCCGCAGCCAAATTTTAGACGGCCAACCGCGTATCGACGGTCGCGACACCCGCACTGTTCGTCCGTTGAATATTCAAACCGGCGTATTGCCGCGCACTCACGGTTCTGCACTGTTTACCCGTGGCGAAACCCAAGCTTTGGCGGTTGCAACTTTGGGTACTTCACGCGACGAGCAAATCATTGATGCACTATCCGGAGAATACACCGACCGCTTTATGCTGCACTACAACTTCCCACCATACTCTACCGGCGAGGTGGGTCGCGTAGGTGCGCCAAAGCGTCGTGAAATCGGTCACGGCCGTTTGGCTAAACGTGCGTTGTTGGCCGTATTGCCAGAACCTGAAGATTTCAGCTACACCATGCGCGTGGTTTCTGAAATTACTGAATCCAACGGCTCTTCCTCTATGGCTTCCGTCTGCGGCGGCTGCTTGAGCCTGTTGTCTGCCGGTGTGCCTTTGAAAGCACACGTTGCCGGTATCGCCATGGGCCTGATTTTGGACAACAACAAATTTGCCGTCCTGACCGACATCTTGGGCGACGAAGACCACTTGGGCGATATGGACTTTAAAGTAGCCGGTACAACCGAAGGTGTGACCGCGCTGCAAATGGACATCAAAATCCAAGGTATTACCAAAGAAATCATGCAAATCGCTTTGGCTCAAGCCAAAGAAGCACGTTTGCATATTTTGGATCAGATGAAAGCCGCCGTTGCAGGTCCACAAGAGCTGTCTGCACACGCGCCACGCTTGTTCACCATGAAAATCAACCAAGACAAAATTCGTGATGTGATTGGTAAAGGCGGCGAAACCATTCGTTCGATTACTGCTGAAACCGGTACTGAAATCAACATCGCTGAAGATGGTACTATCACTATCGCTGCGACTACTCAAGAAGCAGGCGATGCAGCGAAAAAACGTATCGAAGAAATCACTGCCGAAGTGGAAGTGGGCAAAGTGTACGAAGGTACTGTGGTTAAAATCCTCGACAACAACGTTGGCGCGATTGTCAGCGTGATGCCGGGCAAAGACGGTTTGGTACACATCAGCCAAATCGCCCACGAGCGCGTACGCAATGTCAGCGACTACCTGCAAGTAGGTCAGGTTGTGAATGTAAAAGCATTGGAAGTGGACGACCGCGGCCGCGTACGTCTGTCTATCAAAGCTTTGCTGGAAGCGCCTGCTCGCGAAGAGAAAGCAGCCGAATAATCTGATTATTCAAGCTTGAAACAAAAGGCCGTCTGAAATTTTCAGACGGCCTTTTGTTTATTTAAAAGATGAGTTTAAAAAACGGGTTTTGCCTTTACTTTGATAAAAGGGATTACTACAATGCTTGCAATTTAATAAATATATTCATCTCTCAAGGAGTATGCAATGAATGCTACACAATTAATCAGCCGGCTGACGCAAACCGTCGGTGAAAAATACATCATCACAGACCCGGCAAAAACCGAACAATACCGTCAAGGCTACCGTTTTGGCGAAGGCAAGGCGCTGGCAGTTGTCCGTCCGGGTACGGTATTGGAAATGTGGCAAATTTTGCAGGCGTGTGTTGAGGCTGATGTTATCGTGATTACGCAGGCTGCCAATACCGGTTTGACTGGCGGCTCGACTCCTGACGGCAATGATTACGACCGCGATATCGTGATTGTAAATACCATGCGTCTGAACATCATTCAGCCAATTAATAATAACGAACAAGTTGTCTGCCTGCCTGGTTCTACCCTGAATCAATTGGAACTGCTGCTGAAACCTTTAGGCCGTGAGCCGCACTCCGTGATCGGTTCGTCCTGTATTGGCGCATCTGTATTGGGTGGCGTATGTAATAACTCCGGCGGTGCATTGGTACAGCGTGGCCCTGCTTATACGGAAATGGCGCTGTTTGCACAAATCAACGAAGAGGGCAAGCTGGAGCTGGTCAACCATTTGGGCATTGATTTGGGAGAAACCCCTGAAGAAATTTTGACCAACTTGCAAGGTTTCCATTATCAGAAAAAAGACATTGTTCAAAATGCAGGCAAAGGGCATGACCATGCGTATTGCGATCATGTCCGCCAAGTGAATGAACCGACTGCCGCCCGTTTTAATGCCGACCCTGCGCGTCACTACGAAGCATCAGGTTGCGCGGGCAAGCTGATGGTGTTTGCCGTACGCTTGGATACGTTCCCACAAGAAAAACAGACTGCCGTTTTCTATATCGGTACAAATGATATTAATGAGCTGACCGATATTCGTCGTGCTGCTTTGAGTGAGTTTAAAAACCTGCCTATTTCCGGTGAGTATATCCATCGTCATGCTTTTGATATTGCTGCCGTTTATGGTAAAGATACTTTTTATATCATTAAGACGTTCGGTACCCACCAACTTCCGAAACTGTTTGATCTGAAAGCCCGTGTGGATAGATTCAGCAAAAAGATAAGTTTCTTACCAAAACACTTCTCTGATAAATTCATGCAACTGATCAGTAAGATTTTGCCCGATCACTTGCCGAAGTCTATGCGCAACTATCGGGATAAATATGAACATCACCTGATTTTAAAAATGGGTGGCGAGGGCGTAGAAGAAGCGCGTGCTTTCTTGAAGGAATATTTTGCAACCCATGGCGGCGCATTCTTTGAATGTAATGCCGAAGAAACGCAGGCGGCCATGCTGCATCGCTTTGCTGTGGCTTCTGCCGCGATCCGTTACCGTTCTGTACATGATGATGAAGTAGAGGATTTGGTTGCACTCGATATCGCCTTGCGCCGTGATGATCGTGATTGGTTTGAAACACTGCCGCCTGAAATCGACAATAAAATCATCCATAAATTGTATTACGGACATTTTATGTGTCATGTGTTCCATCAGGACTACATCATTAAAAAAGGCAACGACTGTATGGCTTTGGAACATGAAATGCTCCATTTGCTTGACCAACGCGGCGCGCAATATCCTGCCGAGCATAATGTCGGTCATCTGTATGAAGCCAAGCCTGAGCTGAAACAGTTCTATAAAAAACTCGACCCAACCAACAGCTTTAACCCCGGTATCGGTAAAACCAGTAAGAAGAAAAACTGGGCTGAATAAAGCATAGTCAAACAAAGGCCGTCTGAATTTTTCAGACGGCCTTTTTATATGCTTGCTTATCAGAACAGGTTGCTGATGAAAATCAGCAAAATCACCAACGGCACGAGATATTTCACATAGGCAAACCAAATATTGACCGTCGTATGGTTGCCTTTATAAAGCAATTCGTCCTTCGCTTCATCTTTCATCACGAAGCCGACAAACAAGGCTGAGCCAAGCGCGGTCAGCATAAACAGGATGTTGCCGCTGATGTAGTCAAAGGCATCAAAAATGTTTTTACCAAACACGGAAATATCTTTCCATGGGCCGTAGCTCAAGATGGACGGGATATTGCCGAAGATAAAAATACCTGCCAGTACGATGGTAATCGCAGCTGCGCGGCGGATTTTGGTTTTTTCCTGAATGGTTGTAATCAACACTTCATAAATGGTCAGAGAAGTGGTCAGCGCGGCAATCAGAAGCAGTGAGAAGAAAATTACTGCAAACACGGGGCCTGCCCACATATTGGAAAACACGATCGGCAGGCTTTGGAATACCAAAGTTGGGCCAGAATTCGGGGCAACGCCAAAGCTGAAGAGGGATGGGAAAATCATAAAGCCGGCCAACACGGCAATCAAAGTGTTGGTAATTGCGGTAATTACGGCCGTCTGAACCAGATTTTCGTTTTTATCCAGATAGCTGGATAACGTAATCATCACGCCGAAACCCAAGCTCAAGGCGAAGAATACTTGACCCAAAACGAAGACGAACAGTTCGGCCGTAATTTTGCTGAAGTCAGGTTTCAGATAGAAGGTAATGCCTTCCATAGCGCCCGGCAGAGTAACGTTGCGCACAACCATCGCAATCAGGAATAAAAACAGCAAAGGCATCAGGTATTTTGCCGCTTTTTCAATACCGCCGATAACGCCTTTGACCAAGATCCATTGGTTCACAACCACAAATAGGAAGGTGTAAAACGCAATTTCCCAAGGGCTGTTTTCGATGTGTTCGGTAAAGAAACTTTTGGTAACTTCGCCGGAAACAGGGCTGGAAATATCCAAATTACCGCCGATGATATTGACGATGTAGCTGATAACCCAGCCGCCGAGTACCATGTAATAGGCCATGATGCCGAATGCGCCGAGCAGGCCCATCCAACCGACTGCTTTCCAAACTTTGGCAACAGGTTTGCCGTTCATTGAGCCGCCGAACGCATCCAGCGCGTTCACGCCTTTACGGCGGCCGATGACGTTTTCCACCAAAATCATCGGAATACCGATGACCAGCATGGCGATACAGAACAGAAACACATACGCGCCGCCGCCGTTTTCACCGACCAAATACGGGAAACGCCAAGTTGCGCCAAAGCCGACAGTCGCGCCGGCAACGGTAAGGATGTAAGTCAAACGGTTGGACCAGGTTTGACGGGGTTGATTGGAAGACATAAATACTCAGATGCATAAAAATAAAGACAACATTTTACAGCAAAGATTTAACGAATCTTGACTAAAGTCGGAAAAGAAAATTAGTTAAAAAAACCATGTAATAAAGAATTTTTAGTGGATTTATCTGGTTTACTTGGTATTGAAACCTGGAAACAGAGAATTTGGCTGAAGCGATATGAATGATTGAAAGAGCCGTAACGATAAAGACCGTCTGAAAAGTGGGATATGGGAAAGGGTTATTGTGAGGATATTGGATAGTACTAAGGTGTGCTTTTAAGTATGTCGGCAACAAAGATGGTATTTATCTAAAGGCTGTCTAAATAACATTCTGTAACCCTAGCTTGGATAGTTGCCGATAGTTTTTCTTTCTATAAAACGATTTGTCTGAAATTGGAACGGCACAGATTGATGCGGAAGAGACAAGAAAGAGAAAAGGGATAATGGCAAGTTAATGAGTAGAGATGGGGTTTGGCAATGATGGCTTTTTTAGATGAGAAAGGCCGTCTAAAAGTACATTCGTTAGGTTGCCAAATTTTAGATAAAAAAAACCATCTATACTAAGGGGAAAGTATAGATGGCCAAACACATTACGGGGAAAACGTCTTACTCACTTACTCACTTCTTTCGAAGCAAGTGTTACTCAGACAGGCGAATTATACAATAGTTCAGTCTTTACAGTGTTAAATTTCGTTAAATAAAAATAACAAGGTTTAGATATTTGATTTTAAATAAATAAAAAATCTATATTGTTTAAAAAATGATCGAAAAAATTTGGAATTTTTTTTAGATTTGGATGAATTTCCATTCTCCTGCGGCCAAATCATCGACATTCCAGTCGCCGAATTTCTCACGGTGGAGCTGCTCGACACGGTTGCCTGCGGCTGCAACCATGCGTTTGACCTGATGGTATTTACCCTCGGTAATGGTCATCATCAATGTGGTTGGGACGGCTAATACTGCTTCGGCTGCGGCGACGGTTTCATTATCGTCATGCAGGAGGACGCCGTTTTTGAGTGTGGTGCAAAGGGTATCGTCGGCAGGATGTTTCAAAGTGACGCGGTAGAGCTTCGGAACTTTGTGTTTGGGCGAGGTAACGCGATGGTTAAATTGTCCGTCGTTGGTAATCAGAATAATACCGGTTGTGTCTGCATCCAAGCGGCCGACTGCCTGCATATCGATATTGCGCATGTGGTCGGGAAAAAGGCTGAAGATGCTTGGATATTGCTGAGGTTTGTGCGAAGTCTCGTAATCTGCAGGCTTATGAAGCAGAATGTAGAAATAGGGCATGGGGACGGCGGCAATTTCTTCGCCGTCAACAGACAGGGTGTGCACTTGAGACGGGTCGATATCGTCTTTGGCACGATTATAGATTTCGCCGTTGATGGCGATGCAGTCATTATCTATCAGCCATTGGCATTGCTTGCGGCTGCCGAGGCCTTGTGATTGGATGTATTTGAGCAGTTGCATGGTTGAAAAGTAGGAAATGTTCAGACGGCCTTTATTGTACTGGAAAACCGGTGTTTAGGTCGTCTGAAAAGTAGGGGCAAAAAAATCGCCCCTTTAAAATGTTAAGGGGCGCAAAAGGAACACAAACCACTACCAAAAACTGTTACAGGGCAAATTCTCCTATTTGATGTGTTGCCGGATAAAGTGCTTTCATCAAGTCATGTGGTGAAAGCGAGAAATCTTTGCTGTTTGTCGTCAGACGGCCTTGCTGCGGCGTCAACTCAAGCAATCGGGCGTTTGCCGACTGGATAAACTTGTTTTTCGTGCGCTGCATTTTTCTTTGCAGGGCGGAAACAACGCGGTTGTACAGACTGTCCTTTTGCTTGACTTCGCGTGTATCGGCAACCCAGCTCAAGCGTGTATTGCCGTCTTCATCTTCAATCAGCAGGATACCGGTTTCTGATTGGGGCGATTTGCCCATACAAGGGAGCCAAACATAATATCGGCCAT
This sequence comes from Neisseria subflava, assembly GCF_003044645.1. Taxonomy (GTDB): domain Bacteria; phylum Pseudomonadota; class Gammaproteobacteria; order Burkholderiales; family Neisseriaceae; genus Neisseria; species Neisseria subflava_B. The sequence goes on along the minus strand of NZ_POXL01000001.1, from coordinate 132,028 downwards.
CTAAAGTAATGAATACTGAGTCGTGTACTTCGCACTCATCGCAACATTTGGTGGCGATTAAAGAGCGGATGGCTTGTTGGTGCAGTCTCAGAATATCAAGGGAGACTTGCTTAAAAATACTTTCGGGCATTTTCTTCTCCTTTCATTCTGTTGTGCGGTTGTTTTGTTTCGATGGGTTGTATTATACGGCGATTTTTTAAATTTGCAAATGATAATTGTTCCTATTATTTAATTTATACGTAAGATATTAATTATTAAAGAAATTAAATTTAAAAAATTTTGTAGAAATTGGATTTTCTACTCAAAATTGGAGTAATAGATGGCCATTGGATGAAAAAAGAATAAAGGCCGTCTGAAAAAATCCAGCTATAAAAAGGTATTTCAAAAGCAGCTAAAGTTTTGCTGACTATACATTTCAGACGGCCTTCAGTATGATTCAAGGCGTTTTGATAATTGCAGAAACCACCAACCATGAGCCAACGTCAGATTATCCTCGATACGGAAACCACGGGTCTTTATCCTGAAAACGGCGACCGTCTGGTCGAATTTGCCGGCTTGGAAATGATCAACCGCCAAATGACCGACTCCAACCTTCATTTATATGTCCACCCCGAACGCGATATGCCGGAGGATGCGGCGAAGGTGCATGGTTTGACGATTGAAGTATTGGAAGCGAAGAATGCGCCGCCGTTTGCTCAAGTGGGTAAACAGATTGCCGACTTTATTCGTGGTGCAGAGCTGATTATCCATAATGCTAAGTTTGATGTCGGCTTCCTGAATATGGAATTCCGCCGCATGGGTTTGCCTTCTATTGAGGAACTCGGTTGTAAAGTGACCGATACGCTGGCCATGGCGCGTGAGATGTTTCCGGGACAAAAGGCGAGTTTGGATGCGTTGTGTAACCGCTTTTCCGTTGACCGCAGCAAACGGGTCTTGCACGGCGCGCTAATCGACTGCGAGCTTTTGGGTGAAGTCTATCTTGCCATGACGCGTCAGCAGTTCGATCTGATGGGCGGCGAGACGGAAGAAGAGGGCGAAGTCAAACAAACCGTTATTGCGGAAACCAAACGTACGTCGCAGTTGAAAGTCATCAAAGCCAATGCGGACGAGCTGGCCGCACATGAAAAATATTTGGACGATTTGGGCGAAGTGTGTGTATGGCGCAAGGCCGAAACTTCTGATGAGGCTAATGCGGGAGCGTCAGCATGATGTGTCGCAATATCGCTTTGATTCCTGCTGCCGGTGTGGGAGCGCGATTTGGCGCAGGAAAACCCAAACAATATGTTGAAATCAATGGTAAAACCGTATTGCAACATACCATAGAAATCTTTGAGCAACACTCCCGCATAGATTTAATTGCCGTTATTCTTTCGCCGGAAGATTCGGTTTTTCAGACGGCCGTTTCTGAGAAAGTACGCGTCTTTCGAGTAGGCGGCGCAAGTCGTGCCGAAACGGTACGCAATGGTGTGTCCGTTTTATTGGAGCAAGGTTTGGCTGAGGCGCAAGACAATATTTTGGTTCATGATGCCGCACGCTGTTGCCTGCCTCCTGAAGCGCTAACGCGTTTGCTTGATGAGGCGGGTGAGAATGATGAAGGCGGTATTTTGGCCATACCGGTGGCCGATACGCTCAAGCGGGCAGACGGCAGTCATCATATTGATGAAACCGTTGCGCGCGCAGGGTTATGGCAGGCGCAAACGCCGCAGCTTTTTCAGACGGCCTTGTTACACCGTGCTTTATCGGTTGATGATTTAAGTGAGATTACGGATGAAGCGTCAGCGGTTGAAAAACTGGGTATCCGGCCGCGCTTGGTGCAGGGCGATACGCGCAATTTGAAATTGACGCTGCCGCAAGACGAATACATTGTCAGATTGTTGCTCAAAGCCGTCTGAACAATCAAAACCCATTATTTAAGGAAACAAACATGAATATCCGTGTCGGACAGGGCTACGATGTCCATCAGTTGGTTGAAGGACGAGATTTGATACTCGGCGGCGTCAACATTCCGTTTGAAAAAGGATTGCTGGGTCATTCCGATGCTGATGCGCTTTTGCATGCGATTACAGATGCCCTCTTGGGTGCGGCCGGTTTGGGCGATATCGGCAGCCATTTTCCTGATACTGCCGCCGAATTCAAAGATGCTGACAGCCGTGTGCTGTTGCGCGAGGCTTATCAAAGCGTGCAGGCATTGGGTTGGAAGGTGGTTAACGTCGATGCGACTGTGATTGCGCAAAAGCCAAAACTTGCGCCGCATATTCCGTCAATGCGTGCCAATATTGCCGCAGATTTGGGTTTGCCTGAAAACTGCGTGAACATCAAGGGTAAAACCAACGAAAAACTTGGCTATCTGGGACGTATGGAAGCCATTGAAGCGCAAGCGGCAGTATTGCTGATTAAAGCCTAAGAGCTTAAAATTACTTTATTATTCAAACCGAAAGACTGACAACATGGCAACTCAAGACGAACTCAAACGCATTGCCGCCGAAAAAGCGGTGGAATTTGTTCCTGAAAACGAATACATCGGTATCGGTACCGGCTCGACCATCAACTTCTTTATCGAAGCTTTGGGTAAAAGCGGTAAGAAAATCAAGGGTGCCGTGTCTACTTCTAAAAAATCCAGCGAGCTTTTGGCAAAATACGAGATTCCTGAAGTTTCACTGAATGAAGTGATGGGTTTGGCAGTTTATGTTGACGGCGCAGACGAAGTTAACCACGCGCTGCAAATGATTAAAGGCGGCGGCGGTGCGCATTTGAGCGAAAAAATCGTGGCTAGCGCATCCGATAAATTTGTTTGTATCGCCGATGAAAGCAAATATGTTTCCCGTTTGGGCAAATTTCCATTGCCGGTAGAAGTGGTTGAAAATGCCCGTTCACTGGTGTCGCGCAAATTGCTTGCCATGGGCGGACAGCCTGAGTTGCGTGTCGGTTATACCACTTTCTATGGCAATCAAATCGTTGATGTTCATGGCCTCAATATCGACCAAGCCCTGAAAATGGAAGACGAAATCAACAAAATCACCGGCGTACTTGAAAACGGTATTTTTGCCCGTGATGCCGCCGATGTGTTGGTTTTGGGTACGGCAGAAGGCGCAAAAGTCATCCTGCCTTGTCAGGATTAATGGAGATTAATCAATCTTAAAGGCTGTCTGAAAGTACATCAGGTCTTTCAGACGGCCTTCAATTTGGCAAAATATGCAAATCAGTAAAATTATAAAATGGTTGCCCGTTGTTTTATCCGTGTTGGGTGCACTTGGTTACAGCTCACGCGATACCGAGTTGATTCGTACAGGGGTAAGCGTTGCTGCAACATTGGCACAAGGCGACAATATCGGTTTAGAAAAGGTTAATGAATGGCTGGGTGAAAATGTCGTCAAAGCCACATCTGACACCAAAGCCGAAGTTAAACCCAAACCGGAGCAAAAACAAAAGTCATCGCGACAATCCTACACATACAACGGAAAAATCATCAAAATCCATGATGGCGATACCATACACATTATCGATAGCGACGGCAGGAAACACAAAATCCGCATGGCCTATATCGATGCACCGGAAATCAACCAGGCTTATGGTACGCAATCACGAGACAATCTGATTGATGCAGCATTGAATAAAAAAGCCAAAGTCCGCGTGTTTGAAGCCGACCATTACCAGCGCGAAGTTGCCCAAGTATCAGTCGGCACGATTGACCTGAATTTGATGCAGATACGGGATGGCGCTGCATGGCATTATGAAAGTTATGCCAAAAAACAACAAAGTAAAACCGCTTACACCGACTATTCGGCCGCGCAAAAACAAGCCAAGGAAAAGCGTAAAGGCTTATGGAAAAAAGACAATCCGCAAGCGCCTTGGCAATTTCGCCGTCAAAATCACGAGCAGCAGAACGGCAATAAAAAGCAGTCTGATAAACAATGGTTTGGGATTTGGTAGGTTTTAAGAGAGGCCGTCTGAAAACTTTCAGACGGCCTTTAATCATTAAGGTTTAGTATAAGATAAGAATGAGTGGCAGGTTTCTGATTAGAGGGTAATAGAAATAAAAGTGTGGTGTAATATTTTTAAGAAGGGCAGATATGAAAAAAGACACCGTTAGCTGGTGTCTTTAGTATCTGGCAGAGAGGAAGGGATTCGAACCCTCGATACGCTATTCACGTATACACGCTTTCCAGGCGTGCGACTTAAACCACTCATCCACCTCTCTGTGGACTATTACCCTGACTTGTTATTCAGAATAATGTGAAAACTTGACTGATTGATTTATCAGTGGTGCCCAGGAGAAGACTCGAACTTCCACACCCGTGAGGATACTAGCACCTGAAGCTAGCGCGTCTACCAATTCCGCCACCTGGGCAATTTAAATTTTCTTAAGCAAAGAAGCACCAAAATATTTGGTGCCCAGGAGAAGACTCGAACTTCCACGCCCGTGAGGACACTAGCACCTGAAGCTAGCGCGTCTACCAATTCCGCCACCTGGGCTTTGCTTTATTCTTCAATTTAAGGTAGAGTTGACTACCTGAACTGCGAAGAAGCAGCTATTATATATTTTAAAAAAAGAATGTCAACTATCAAAATGAACAAAAATACTAAATCTTTAAATTTACGAGAAAAAGACCCATATTTGGAGCGGGAGAAACAACGTTACGCTCATCCGTTGCCCAGCCGTGAATGGGTTATTGAATTATTGGAACAAAAAGGTGTGCCGACAAAAATAGAAGCTTTGGCACATGAATTGTCGATTGCAGAAGATGAATATGAATTTTTCGAACGCCGTCTGAAAGCGATGGCGCGCGATGGTCAGGTGTTGATCAACCGACGTGGTGCGGTATGTGCGGCAGAAAAATTGGCATTGGTTAAATGCCGTGTCGAGGCTCATAAAGACGGCTTTGGTTTTGCCGTGCCGCTAACGCCGACAGGCGAGGGCGATTTTATTTTGTATGAGCGTCAGATGCGCGGTGTAATGCACGGGGATATTGTTACCGTTCGTCCTGCCGGTATTGACCGCAGAGGCCGTCGTGAAGGTACGGTTTTGGATGTGGTGGAGCGTGCGCAGTCTAAAGTGGTCGGCCGTTTTTATATGGATCGCGGCGTGGCTATTTTGGAAGCCGAAGACAAGCGTTTGAGCCAAAGTATCGTGCTGGAACCTGAAAGCGTGGCGCACTTTAAACCGCAATCCGGTCAAGTGATTGTGGCTGAAATTGAGACGTATCCTGAAGCGCATCGTCCTGCTGTGGCTAAGCTGATTGAAGTGTTGGGCGATTATGCCGACAGCGGTATGGAAATCGAAATTGCTGTACGCAAGCACCATTTGCCTCATCAATTCAGCGAAGCATGTGTCAAAGCTGCGAAGAAAATTCCTGATCATGTGCGTAAAACCGACTTGAAAGGGCGCGTGGACTTACGCGATTTGCCTCTGGTAACCATTGACGGCGAAACTGCGCGGGACTTTGACGATGCGGTTTTTGCTGAAAAAGTCGGCCGCAATTACCGTTTGGTGGTGGCGATTGCCGATGTCAGTCATTATGTCCGTCCTGATGACGGAATTGATGTAGATGCTCAGGAACGCAGTACCAGCGTGTACTTCCCACGCCGTGTGATTCCGATGTTGCCGGAGAAGTTGTCCAACGGTATCTGCTCGCTCAATCCTGATGTCGAACGCCTGTGTATGGTATGCGATATGGTGATTACCTATGCCGGCAATATCAAGGAATACCGTTTCTATCCGGCAGTAATGCGTTCGCATGCGCGACTGACTTATAATCAAGTTTGGGATTGGATTTCAGACGGCCGGGATCATCCGTTTAAACAGCAAATCGATACTCTGTATCAGTTATTTAAAATCTTGCAGAAAAAACGTTTTGAGCGTGGCGCGGTTGAGTTTGAGAGCGTTGAGACTCAGATGATTTTTGATGACAACGGTAAAATCGACAAGATTGTTCCCGTCGTCCGCAACGATGCGCACAAGCTGATTGAAGAATGTATGTTGGCAGCGAATGTTTGCGCGGCAGAATTTTTGCTGAAGAACAAACATACGGCTTTGTTCCGCAATCACTTGGGCCCGACCCCCGAAAAACTGGCCACTTTACGCGAGCAGCTTGGTTTGCTGGGGCTGAGTTTGGGTGGCGGTGATAATCCGACGCCGAAAGACTATGCTGCGCTTGCCGAGCAATTCAAAAAACGTCCAGACGCGGAATTGTTACAAGTAATGATGTTGCGTTCTATGCAGCAGGCGGTTTATGAGCCGCATTGCGACGGTCACTTTGGTCTGGCTTATAGCGCATATGCACACTTTACTTCGCCTATCCGCCGTTATCCAGATTTGACGGTCCATCGTGCCATTAAGGCTGTATTGAACGGACAAACTTACCAACCCAATAAAACCTGGCAGGCTTTGGGCGTGCATACCTCTTTCTGCGAACGCCGAGCCGATGATGCCAGCCGCGATGTGGAAAACTGGCTGAAAACTTATTATATGCGCGACAAAGTCGGCGAAGTTTTCAGTGGCAAGATTTCGGGCATGACCAGCTTCGGTATTTTTGTAACCTTGGACGATATTCATATCGACGGCTTGGTACATATCAGCGATTTGGGAGAGGATTATTTCAACTTCCGTCCTGAGATTATGGCAATTGAGGGCGAGCGTAGTGGTGTCCGTTTCAATATGGGCGATACGGTTACTGTAAAAGTCGTGCGTGCCGATTTGGATACCAGCAAGATTGATTTGACCTTAATCAGCGGCGGTTCAGTCGGTAAGAGACGCGGCGGAAGAAAAGCGAAATCTGTGAGTAAGCCGACAGCTGCTGACAAGCCTGTCGAAAAGCGTAAGCGTAAACTTTCGGCTAAAGAAATCGATGAAGCGTTGGCTGCTCCCGTGAAGGCAAAGAAGGCCAAGGTAAAAAGTAAACCTGCTTCCAAACCGGCCAAGCCAAGCAAACCTAAAGCCGCAGGTAAGAAAAAAGCGCAGGCGAAAACAGCCTCTGTTAAGGCCGGGCGTAAAAATAACGCTCAAGGCAAAAGCGTGAAGATTAAAGTGAAGAAAGCTGCTAAGAAATAAGTAGCATTCAATTCAGGCCGTCTGAAAGGTTTCAGACGGCCTGAATTTGTGATTTCATGAATAAAACTTAAGGATAAATAAGATGATAAAACTATACGGTATTCCCAATTGCGATACGGTTAAAAAAGCGCGTAGTTGGTTGGCGGAAAATGGAATTGAGTTTGAGTTTGTAGATTTTAAGAAAAACGCCCCAACTGCTGATTTGATTGATGGCTGGCTGGAGCAGGCAGCTTTGGAAATTTTGCTTAATAAAAGAGGTACGACTTGGCGCAAGCTGGATAAAGATGCGCAAGAATCTGCCGCCACAAAAGAAGGTGCGATTGCTTTGATGGTGGAGAATCCCAGCATCATCAAGCGGCCTGTGTTGGTCAAAGAAGGGCAGGTTCATGTCGGATTTTCAGTAGAAGCGTATCAGGAAATGTTCGGATAAGGCATTTTTAGGTTTTTAGGCCGTCTGAAAAAGCAAGCCTTGAAAAAATACGTTACAATACGCGCTTTGAGCCTGTTTTCAGGATTTTAAGATTTTTGCGGCAGCATTTTGCGTCTGCCACGCCAAACTTTTCTTTCGGATAAATATGTTCCATATTGTTGAAAAATATAAAACACCCGCCCAGATTGTTTTAGGTATCATCGGTCTGACTTTTATCGGATTCGGTGCCAATAATTTGTCTTCGCCGGGTTCTGATTACATTGTTAAAGTCGGGGATGAGAAAGTCAGCGAACACGCTTTACAGATTGCGATACAAAATGAGCAGGCTGCCGGCAATAATGCGCCTTCGCGTGATGCGGTATTCCAATCGTTATTGCAACGTGCTTATCTGAAGCAAGGTGCCAAGCTGATGGGCATTGCTGTGTCTCAGGAACAAATCAAGCAAGTTATTGTGGATGATCCGAATTTTCATGATGCTTCCGGTAAATTCAGCCAGGATTTGCTCAAGAAATATTTGGATCAACGCAGGATGACCGAGGATCAGTTCGTTGAAGATATCCGTGAACAGTTCCAATTGCAAAATCTGTTGAATTTGGTGCAAAACGGCACTTTGGTCAGCGATGCGCAAGCGCGTCAGTTGATTAACCTGACTCAAGCAACACGTACCATCCGTTCATTTACTTTCAGCCCTGAAGCATTTGCGGCACAAGTAAAAGTAGATGATGCGGCTTTGCAAAAGTATTATGAAGCGCATAAAAAAGATTACTTGGTTCCTCAAGCCGTTAAGCTGGAATATGTGGCTTTGAATATTAAAGATTTGGCTGACAAGCAAACCGTCAGTGCGGAAGAAGTACAAAAAGCTTACGACAGTAAAAGCGTAGATTTGTCACCAAGGGTCGAAATTGCGCATATTTTCATTCCGGTTATGCCTAACGGAGATGAAGCAAGCAATGCGGAAATTAAAGCCGAAGTAGACAAAATGGCTGCAGAGCTCAAAGCGCACCCAGATGCTTTTGCCGAACTGGCGGCTAAGTACTCCAAAGATTTGTCCAGCAGCAACAAAGGTGGCAATTTGGGCTACCTGAGCAAAAGCGGCGGCAGCGGCTTTGGACCTGAATTCGATAAAGCGGCATTTGCATTGGGCAAAGGCGAAGTCAGCGATACCGTTAAATCGTCTTTGGGTTATCACATCATCAAAGTTTTGAATGTCGAAGCTGAGCCGACTTTGGAACAAGCCAAAGCGCGGATCGAAGCAGCCTTGAAACTGAAAAAAGCAGCTTCTGCCTTTAATGCCGCTAAAGAAAAATTGGGTGAAGATGCCTTCAATGATCCATCTTCTTTAGCAAAAGCAGCCGCCAATTCAGGTTTGAAAGTGGAAAACCTGGATGAATGGGTAACCAAAGCAGGCGCGAAAGAGGCCGGTTTGCCTGAAACGTTGATTAATGCTGCGTTTAGCGATGATGTACTGAAGAAAAAACACAATTCTGAAGTAATTGCCATCAACAACGAAACCGTTTGGGTCATTCGTGCGAAAGAGGTGCGCGAAGAGAAAATTGCACCATTTGCAGAGGTCAAAGACACTGTCCGTGCAGCATATCTGCGCTCTGAAGCCGCCAAACTGGCAGAGAAGAAAGCCCAAGAAACTTTGGCTGCGTTGAAAGCCGGTAAAGCTGCCGATGTTCAATGGTCGCCTGTTTCGCAATTGAGCGCGCAAGATGCACGTAGAACCATGTCTCCGGAGGCTTATGCGGCTTTGTTGAAAGCGCACCCTGTCGGCGGTAAACCTGCGTACGCATTGTTGGAAGGTATGCCTGCACCGGTGATTATGGAAGTTCAGAGTGTTTCTGCTCCTGAAAATGCCGATTCACAGATTCCGGCTGCCAAACAGGCTTTGGTTCAGCAGCTTTCTGCCAATGTGTTCGATAATTTACTCCAGTATTTGGGTAAGAAAATCGATCGTACGCAAGGCGCACAGCAAGTTAATAATGCTGCCGAATAAGCAGGGTATTTGAGTAGGGCAGCCGGATGAATTCCGGCTGTTTTCTTATTTTTAGCTATCTTTTAAAAGGCCGTCTGAAATCATGAGTAAAAATCCTGATGCCTTTGTCCGCTTGATTAATGCATTAAAAATTCTGCCCAATGTCGGCCCGAAATCCGCTCAACGCATGGCTTACCAGCTTTTACAGTACAAACGCGAAGAGGCTCAGGAATTGGTGGACGCTTTGCAATTTGCTTTGAAGCAGGTGCAGCATTGTCGGATGTGCAACACATTTTGCGAAGGCGATTTGTGTGAAATTTGTGCGGACGAAAAACGCGAGAAAAACCGCTTGATGATTGTCCATATGCCGGCGGATGTTTCCAGTATGGAGGCGGCCAACTGTCATGATGGTCTGTATTTTGTTCTGATGGGGCAAGTCAGTCCGGCGCAGGGTATGGATATTTCGGCAGTGGCATTAGATAAGCTGGTGGCCCGTTTACAGGCGAGTGATATTGAGGAAATTATCATTGCAACCAACTTCACAGCCGAAGGCGACGCGACAGCGTATGTATTGGCAGAATTGTTTAAAAATCTTCCTTATAAAGTCAGCCGATTGGCGAGGGGAATCCCTTTAGGCGGCGAGATGGAATATGTGGATGCCGGTACTTTGGCACAGGCTGTTTACGATAGAAGAAATATCCAATCTTAAATGGCAATATAAAAAGGCCGTCTGAAAGTCTTTCAGACGGCCTTTTTATTGATTAAATCAGATTATTTGCAGCTGACGCCTTGAATTTGAGGCGTATCACCATTGCCGACTTTAAATGCGCATTTGGTTGCGCTGCTACCGGATACGGTAACAACACCGTTTCCGCTGTTGAGGCTGACAGGTTCTTTTACGCCCATGCCGACAGCAGTGGCTGCCAGTTTTTGAACATCGGCGTCGGAGTAAGCGGTATTGTTTGAACTGATTTTGATTTCTTTGGCGGCATATGCATTGAAGCTGAATGACAAACCTACAGCTACAGATACGAGGGCCAAGAATTTTTTGCTGTTCATTAGTGTATTTCCTTTTTGATGGTGACAAAGTGTGTCACAGCTTCAGAATAAGGGCGATTGGCAGATTGTGCAAGTTTTTCGGCGGAATTTACGGGAAGATACATGGTTTTACATACACTTTATCCCTGAATGCTACATCAGTCGGGCAATCGGACGACCTGTCGGTTTTACGGTACAATAAGCCTTTTTTGACAAACGAATGAGGCATTTTTGAATGGCTTCTTTAGAAACTTGGATAGGCCTGCGCTATCTGCGTGCGAAAAAACGCAACGGCTTTATGTCATTTATTACCATGATTTCAATCGTCGGTATCGCCTTGGGTGTAACGGCGCTGATTGTGGTGTTATCGGTAATGAACGGATTTCAGAAAGAGATACGCGGCCAATTGTTGAACGTCGCACCTCATGCGGAAATCGGCTATTACGATGTCGGCAGTGCGCCGGGTTGGCAGAATTTGCGCGAATTTGTAAAAGGCAAAAAGGAAGTATTGGCCAGCGCGCCTTATGTTTCCGATCAAGCTTTGCTTGCTAATGCAGGAGAAGTACGCGGTGTACAGATACGCGGTATCTTGCCGTCTGAAGAAAAAAATGTCGTTGATTACGGCAAGGATATGCCGGCCGGCAGTTTTGACGATTTGAAGCCGGGAGAATTTGATATTATTTTAGGCCAAGGGCTGGCTGAGGCATTGGGTACGGAGCTTGGCGGCAAGGTTACAGTGATTACGCCTGAGGGGAATGTTACTCCTGCCGGCGTAGTACCGCGCTTGAAGCAGTTTAATGTAGTCGGTGTGGTAAAAACAGGTGTTTATGAAGTCGATAACACATTGGCCATGACGCATATCAAGGATGCGCAAGTCTTGTATCGACTGGGAGAAAATGTCGGTGGGCTGCGTTTACGATTGGCTGATCCTCAGAATGCGCCGTCTTTCATTGCCAAGTTGATTCCCGATGCTAAAAAAGATGAAGTATGGGTGCGTGACTGGACGTTTAACAACCGCAGCTATTTTGAAGCCGTTGAATTGGAAAAACGCATGATGTTCATCATTTTGACACTGATTATCGCAGTTGCTGCGTTTAACCTCGTCTCGTCTTTGGTAATGGCGGTAACGGAAAAACAAGCCGATATTGCGATTTTGCGCACTTTAGGTTTGTCCCCAGGCGGCGTCATGAAGATTTTCTTGGTGCAGGGCGCATTTGCGGGGTTCTTCGGTACGCTTGTGGGCGTGGTATGCGGTGTCTTGCTGGGTTGGAATGTCGGTAAGATTGTCGCGTTTTTTGAAGACCTGTTTGGCGTGCATTTGATTAACTCACAGGTTTATTTCATCGATTACCTGCCTAGTGATGTGAACTTGAAGGATGTCGCCGTTATTGCCTGCATTTCGCTTGGCTTGGCATTTATTGCTACACTGTATCCGAGCTGGCGTGCTGCAAAAACCCAACCTGCGGAGGCTTTGCGCTATGAGTAAGACAATTTTGAAATGTATCGGTGTTGGCAAAAGCTATAATGACGGCGCATTGAATGTACAGGTGTTGAATCATTTGGATTTTGAAGTTGCTGAAGCGGAAAGCGTGAGTATTATTGGTTCATCAGGCAGCGGTAAATCTACGTTGTTGCACCTTCTTGGTGGTTTGGATATGCCGTCTGAAGGCAAGGTAATACTGATGGATCAGGATTTGAGCGGTTTGAGCCAAAAACAATTGGGCGAATTGCGCAACCGTTATTTGGGCTTTGTGTATCAGTTCCACCATTTATTGCCTGAGTTCTCTGCTTTGGAAAATGTCATGATGCCGCTTTTAATCGGCAAAATGCCCAAGGCGATGGCTGAGGAGAAGGCTGTCAAAATGCTGAAAAAGGTTGGCTTGGACAAACGTATGTTGCACCGTCCGAGTGAACTTTCCGGAGGCGAGCGTCAGCGTGCGGCGATTGCCCGTGCTTTGGTTAATGAGCCGAAATGCTTATTGGCAGATGAACCGACGGGGAACCTTGACCGTAAAAATGCGCAAAATGTGCTGGACATGATGCTGGATTTGAAACTCGAATTGAACACCAGCCTGATTGTGGTAACCCATGATGACGAGCTGGCTGAGCGTTTCGACAGGGTAATGACCATGAAAGACGGCAGCCTGCAAGTTCTGCAATAAGGTTATTATTTCAGGCAAATATTTTATGCTTTGAAAGGTATAATAGAGGCCGTCTGAAAAATAGGTTTTCATTTATGGAAACGCTGTTTTTCAGACGGCCTTTCTTTTTTCCACATCAATCAATCCTGAGCCATGAATCCGACCGACTCTATCCTTTCCTCTGCCGCAGATGCGGCCATAGCGTTTTTCCGCCGCCACGAAGTGCAGGGTGCATCCGTTATTGAGCCTTATGTGGTGCGACTGTTTGCAGCCTTGCAAAACGGGCATTCGTTTATTTACTTGGATAAATCGGATGTCGATGCCTTAAGCAACTTGCCGAATTTGGTCGGTAATGCGGATAAACCGCTTATCCTGCAAGGCCGGAAATTGTTTTTGGGACGGATGTGGCAGTTGGAGCATGATTTGGCTGTCGAAATCAAACGGCTGGCAAGTGCCGAGGCGGAAGAAGTGAATTTCATGGCAGCTTCAAAAAGCCTGAGCGATTGGTTTGATACTAAAGACAGCAAAGAGCAGAGGGATGCTGCGGCTTTGGCTTTGCTGCAAAACTTTATGCTGATTACCGGCGGGCCGGGTACGGGTAAGACGACGACCGTAGCAAAGCTTTTGGGTCTGATTTGTAATAACAGTACGAAGCTGCCCCGTATTGCGTTGGCTGCGCCGACGGGCAAAGCGGCTGCGCATATGGCACGGGCTTTGCAGCGTGCTTTGGACGGTTTTGATTTGTCTCTGAGCATTAAAGCGCATTTGGAAAACTTGGAAGGGCAGACTGTCCATCGATTGTTGAAACTGCGGCCGCCGCAAATGCGTCCTGCGTTTAATCATGAATATCCGCTTGCATTGGATATTTTGGTGGTGGATGAGGCCTCAATGTTGGATTTGCCGCTGGTGTTGGATTTATTGCGCGCCGTGCCGACCGGCTGTCGTCTGGTGTTGCTTGGCGATGAAAACCAGTTGCCGTCGGTTGGGTTAGGAGCCGTATTGGCGGCATTGTCGCGTCCGACGGCTTTGGATAAAGAAACTGCTGGAAAGTTGGAAGTGTACCTGCCCAATCATGGCTTTGAAATTAAAGGGCAGCCACAGGCTTTATCGAAAAACAATGCCAAATTGACATTCAGCCACCGTTTCGGTGCAGACAGCGGTATCGGCTGTTTGGCAAGGGCGGTGGTGTCCGGGGAAAAGCAAACTGCGGTCGAACAGTTTGATAAGTTCCCCAAAGAATTGGAAATGAAATCAGGCCGTCTGAAAGAGCAGGTCGCTTTGCTGTATCAAAAGCAACAGGATTATTGGCAGGCTGTGGCAAAGAATAATGTTGCACTCGCCTATGGTCATGCGGCCGATGTGGTGGTATTGGCAGCTTGGCGGCAGGATGCGGATGATTTGAATCAGGCTTATCAAGAATACTTGCAACGACAAGGCAAGGTTTCGGGAGAAACGCCTTGGTTTGCCGGACAAATCATCATGATTACGCACAATGATTACATGCTGGAAGTGTTTAACGGCGACATCGGGCTGATTATGAAAGATGAAGAATCGTTGAATGGCTTGTCTGCATATTTTCCTGAAAAAGATGGATTCAAAAAAATTGCCATCAGCCGTTTGCCCGATTTTGAATCGGCTTTTGCCATGACGGTGCATAAGAGCCAAGGTTCGGAATATCGGGAAGTATGGCTGTTGCCCCCGTCAGTGCCTGCAACAACGGAAAGCGAAGAAGAAGCCCGAGGTTTGGATAAGGCTCTGCTTTACACAGCCATTACCCGTGCGCGTGAACGTTTCGTGTTTTGGGGAAATGCGGAGGAATTGGTTAAGGCTGTTGGATGCCATCAAAAACGCAGGACGGCATTGGCCGATGCCTTGAAATGGCAGTTTGAACAGCCTGATGAGCAGGCTTCCGTTTGACTTGAATCAAGAGGCCGTCTGAAAGAGGATAAAGCGTTTAAATCTGCTTGACTGATTACACTAATTTACATACGATAAAAATAATTAGTAAATAAAATGAATAATTTATACGAAATTCATAATTTTGTACGCTTTATCGAATACTTCACTTTCAATACCTTCTTTTGGAGAGTCGGCATGAAATTTCAAACCAAACTGATTGCAACCTGTATTTTATTGGCTTCATCGTCTTATTCATTGGCAGAAAATGCTGATGGCGGACGTGATGCGGCAGCTTTGGCTACCACCAACGATTATGTCAATTCCGACAGTATTATTCGCAAAGATGATGATAAAATCAGTATTTTCAATGACTTGTTGACTGTAAATGGTGGCTTGCGCGTACGTGCGGATACCAAAGACATCAATGCCAACAACAGCAGCATCAATCCGACGCCTGAAGATACCAATGCCAACTTCAATGCGGAGTTTTGGGTACGCGCAAAACTGTACAAAGACTGGAAATTGGTTGCGCAAATCGAGCCGAATATCGATTTGGAAACCGGTAAATTCAATGGCGATCATGATGTGCCGGTGAATAAACTGTATGCCGAAGGCACTTTGTACAACAACATTAAAGCGCGTGTCGGTAAATTTGGTGCGTTCTCTTCATACGGTCGCGTATGGGATACCGAAGTAACCGGCGGCGAAATCTTCTTTGACAATAAAACCCTGCCTACTAAAATCTATGCAGGTCGCCGTACTGGCAATCTGAACGACAACGCATGGGGCATTGGCGGCCGTCGCAGACATTTTGCCGCGGTGCAAAGCATGTTGCCTGTGAATGAGAATATCAACGTCGGCGCAACCGTCAGCTACATGAAGGACATCGATGTACACGGTGCGAAGAAAAATGCGGTCTTCGGAGAAATCGGTACGGACATCAAGTTTAATGACGATTGGCATTGGATGGCGGCGGTTAGCAAGTCCAATATCAAAGCCTATAATGATGCCGGACAAAAAATCAAAAATGATGGCGTGTTCACTGAAGTGCGCTATAAATTGGCCGACTGGAATGTCCGCAATTCTTACGACGTATTCTTGAACTACCGCCGTGTCGGTTCGTTGTCTGGTGTCTCTTCTGTTGAGGATTACAGCAAAAACGTCCAAGGCGTGCAAATCGGTGCAACCTATATTCCTTGGAAAAACTGGAAACTTAAAGGCTTCTATTTGGCAGGCAAACAGGTTACGCCTACTGTCGGCACGGATAAGCAGGACGTAAACGTTATTCGTGGTCAGTTAGAATATAAATTTTAATCATCACAAATAAAAAAACAGGCAGGATGTCCTGCCTGTTTTTGGTTTTCAGACGGCATGGATATGGGGCCGTCTGAAATAATGGATTCAACGCTTACCAGCTATCGCGTTTCATACGGTCAAGCTGGCGGCGGTCGCGTTTGGTCGGACGTCCGTCCGGATAAGCAGCACTGATGCGGCTGGCTTGGTCGAGTTGTTTTTGAGCTTCGCGTTCGGCAGCCGTTTTCATGTCTTCTTCGTAGAGTAAACGCGCTTCCGGAGCCGGGCGGCGTTGATGATTGAGCGCAGCAACTTTGAATTTGTAGGGAAGGGAGTTCAAAGTCATGTCGATGGTGTCGCCGGCAGAAATATTTTTGCTGTTTTTCACCTTCGAGCCGTTTACCAAAACCCTGCCCAGCTCAATATGTTTTTGTGCCAGCGCGCGGGTCTTGAAAAAGCGCGCGGCCCAAAGCCATTTGTCCAAGCGCATGGACGAATTGTCATGATCGTTTTTCATAGCCTGTTTGAAATGATTGAACTGAATTGAAGTTTATCATAAGATACGGCACTTCATTCGTTTAGTGCAGATATACTATTTCTTTGTTAAAGGCCGTCTGAAAGATTTTTTATTGCAAAAGATGGCAGTTTCCCTTTGAGAAATGCTGTCAAATACGTCTGATTAGCGTATCATGTCAGCAACCGTTACCGAGAGCTTTGTTTTATGAAACCCGTTTTTTTGGACTTCGAACAACCCATCGCCGAATTAACCAATAAAATCGACGAGTTGCGATTCGTACAGGATGAATCTGCCGTCGATATTTCCGACGAGATTGCCAGACTGCAAAAGAAAAGCAACGAGTTGACCAAGTCAATTTTCAGCAAGCTGACTCCGGCTCAAATTTCACAAGTGTCCCGTCATCCGCAACGTCCTTATACTTTAGACTACATCAACGGTATTTTTACTGATTTTGAAGAGTTGCACGGCGACCGACATTATTCTGACGATCATGCCATTGTCGGCGGTTTGGCTCGTTTCAACGGCCAAAGCGTGATGGTTATCGGCCATCAAAAAGGCCGCGATACCAAAGAAAAAATCCGTCGCAATTTCGGTATGCCGCGTCCTGAGGGTTACCGTAAAGCACTGCGCTTGATGCAGACTGCCGAAAAATTCAATATTCCGATCATGACCTTTGTCGATACCCCGGGTGCGTATCCGGGCATTGGTGCGGAAGAACGCGGCCAGTCTGAAGCCATCGGCCGTAATTTGTACGAACTGACCCGCTTGCATGTGCCGGTATTGTGCACCATCATTGGCGAAGGCGGTTCGGGTGGCGCGTTGGCAGTGGCTGTCGGTGACTACGTCAATATGCTGCAATACTCGACTTATTCGGTGATTTCTCCCGAAGGCTGCGCCTCTATTCTTTGGAAAACTGCTGAAAAAGCAGCGGATGCCGCGCAAGCATTGGGTATTACCGCCAAACGCCTGCAAGAATTGGATGTCATCGACAAAGTGATTGATGAACCTTTGGGCGGTGCACACCGTGATTTTGAAACCACGATGAAAAACGTCAAAACCGTTTTGGAACAGCAATTAAGCGAAGCGCAAAGCATGACCATGCCTGACTTGCTTTCTCGCCGTTTCGACCGCATCATGGCTTACGGTAAATTTACCGATAAATAAGTTTGACTGTTGAAGAAGCAAGCAGATGCCGTCGCTGCTTGCTTTTTTTGTGTTCTATTTTTGAGTCATTCACAATTTCAGGCCGTCTGAAATGTCGCAAGTATCCCCTGATTCCCTATTTAAAAGTTTTCAAGCAGCTTTTCCTGATTTGCCGAGCCATACTGTTTTTGAAGTTGGCTTGAGTGGCGGATTGGATTCTGTCGTCCTGCTGCATCTTTTGCATCGGATGCGCGAACTTCGCCATTTTGATTTGCGTGCCGTCCATGTTCATCATGGTTTAAGTACCAATGCCGACAGTTGGGCTAAATTTTGTCAGGATTATTGTCGGGGTTTGAATGTTGTTTTGCGGGTGTGTCGTGTCAATGTGGAAAAACAAGGAAAAGGTTTGGAAGCGGCGGCTAGGGCTGCACGATATCAGGCATTTTCAGACGGCCTGAGAAAAATTATTGTTTTGGCCCATCACCGCAATGATCAAATCGAAACATTTATGTTGTCGGCTGTACGCGGAGGCGGATTGCGCGGTATGGCGGCCATGCCGGTGTGGCGTGATTTAAATGAAGCGATCCAAATCTGGCGGCCGCTTTTGGCATTTTCCCGTCAGGAATTGGCTGAGTATGCGCAACAATGGGGATTGTCTTTTGTTGAAGACGAGAGTAATGAAGACTCCGGCTATTTACGCAATTGGATGAGAAATCAGGCTTTGCCGCAATGGCAGCAGCGTATTCCGAATTTTGAGCAGCAAATTTGTGCCAATGTTCGATTATTGCAGGAAGATTTGCATCTTTTAGATGAATTAATTGAGTCTGAATATCAACGCATCAGTCCAAACGGAATATTCAGCATCAGTCTGTGGCGGCAATGTACGCCGCTTTTGCGTCGTCGTTTGCTTTGGTATTTTTTGCGAAAACAAACGGAATCATTGCCTTCTTATCACAGTATTGCCGATTTTGCCCGAGTATTGGAAACCGCAGATCAGGCGCAGTTGAATTTGTCAGACGGAGAACTGGTCGCATATCGGGACAAGCTGTTTGTTTGTCAGGAAAGTGAGTTTCAAAAACTTCCTTGGTGTAATGGCAGGGAAGTTCGAGGCCGTCTGAAAGATATTTTGTTGAAAAATGGTTTCGTTTTATTACCGTTTAAGGGAGGTTTGTCAGAAGAGGAGTTGGAGAAGCCGGCGGTACTTAGAAGTGTGGTCAAAGGTGATGTGATTCATTCGGGAGAGAGGGAAAAATCAGTCGAAAAACTATTGCAAGAGTGTCATATTGTGCCACTCGTCCGTAAATATTGGCCGATTATCGTAAGTATGGGAAACAAGTGCCTTGCTGTTGTTAATCTTCGGGTAGGAAGTGATGTTCGAATGGAGCAAGGTTATTTACCTGTTCATGAAAAGTTAGCCAAATACATGGCAAAAAATAAAGTGGCTAACTCTAAGTTTAGTAACTATTAGTAATTAAATTACTTTTATTAAGCCCATGTATATCAAGAAATATAGTCAATGTTAGAGTATCTATACGAATAAACTTTGGCAATTGAGTGTAATCTTGTGGAACTATTTCAAAGCGTTGCTGTCTTTACTGTGCACAGCACGCTTTACTATTTTTGGTTTAAAGCAGTAAAACGATTAAAGGTTGAATATGAACGATCGCCAAATAGATCAAGTTTTGGTGGAGCGCGCACAGAAAGGTGACCATAAGGCATTCGAGATGCTGATGTCCAAGTATCAGCGTCGGCTAAACAGACTGATTTCCCGTTTTATTCAGGATGAGCACGAAGTACACGATGTAACCCAAGAGGCAATGATTAGGGCTTATCGTGCATTGGCAAATTTTCGTGGAGAAAGTGCATTTTATACATGGCTGTACCGTATCGGTATCAATACGGCAAAGAATTTTCTGACCACTTCGGGTCGCCAGTTTTTTGTCAGCTCGGAAGCAGCCAATGAGGAGGGAGATGTTCTTGATTTAACCGATCAGATTGCGGATTACCATACGCCGGAAGCTGAAATGATGAATCGGGAAATCTTGCAGACCGTCGAAGCAAGCATTGCGCAACTGCCAGACGATATGCGTCAAGCCATTACGCTTAGGGAAATGGATGGCTTGTCTTATGAAGAAATAGCTCGGGTAGTGGATTGTCCGATAGGTACTGTACGTTCGCGTATTTTCAGAGCGCGTGAACTGATTGCAAAAGATTTGCGGCCGCTGTTGGATACTTCTGAAGATCAAAGGTGGTAATAAAAATGAACGAAAAAACAAATAAAGCATTGGAGTATGTGTCTGCATTGATGGACGGTGAAGCATTGACTGATGAGATGCTGGATGCCGTATTGGCAGACGAGGAAGCTATGCGCGCTTGGCATGAGTACCACATTATCGGCGACTGTATCCGTCAGGGTGTGGCGGCGAGTGTTGCCGGTGAAACCATGCAAAGCAAAGCATTTACAGTGCCTCAAACCGAAGCTGAAGGCAAACAGGAAAAATATGCTCAGCGTGAAGCGGCCAATAGCGGCTTCTTCAAATTCTTCGCGGCCGCTGCCAGTGTGTGTGCGATTGCTGTTGCAGTATGGCAATTTACACCGCAAACTTCTCGTGACGCTATGCCAGTTGCAGAGAAGTCTAATACTCAGCCTGCCCAAAATATCATTCCGGTAAGCGGTACGCCTGTTGATAAAGTGGCTTCTGAGCCTGGCGAGACTGTTGTGCCGAATGCGGCAAAAGACGGCAAACTTGAAAACCGTCCTACTGTCCGCACCGAGCAGCAAAATGAGCAGCAGACTGTTGTGCAGTAAAAAATGAAATCATGTGAAACCCTTGCTTCATTGCAAGGGTTTTTTATTTTCGTAGCAAAACCGTCAGGCCGTTTGAAAGCATAGCTTCAATGAAGTCAAAACAGTTATAATGCGCTCCATGAAACTGATTACCTCTGCTCAAAACGAACAGCTCAAACATTTATTCCGTCTGCTGACGCAGGCCAAAGCAAGGCGCGAAAGCGGTGAAACCGTATTGGAAGGCGTACATCTGCTGCAAACTTATTTGCAAAGCGGCGGTACGCCCAAACAGATTTACCTGCCTGAAAAGAAACAGCAACATCCTGAAATTCAAGAAATTACGGCACAGTTGGATGAGGGATTGATTACTTGGGTCGGTAACGAAGCGCTATCTAAAATCACCAGTTTGACCGATGCCGATGATGTGATGACTTGGATTGATATTCCGAAGCAAACTGGCTTGCCTTCAGACGGCGATTGCGTGGTATTGGAGCGGGTACAAGACCCAGGCAATGCAGGCACGATTTTACGCAGCGCGGCGGCGGCCGGAGTCAAGAAAATCGTGTGCGGCAATGATTCCGTAGATATCTGGTCGCCTAAAGTGTTGCGAGCGGGGATGGGCGCGCATTTTCTGCTGTCTATTTTCAGCCGAGTGGAATTATCCGCTTGGATGGAAACGTATAAGCATCAAATTTGGGCAACTGCCTTGGGCGGTCGCAATATCGGTTTGTATGAGATGGATCTCAGTCAACCTTGTGCTTGGATGTTTGGCAATGAAGGCAGCGGCGTGAGTGAAACGGCAAAAGAGAAGGCCGATGCCTGTGTCAAAATCCCAATGTTGGGACAAACCGAATCCTTGAATGTCGCGATGGCGGCAACGGTTTGTCTGTTTGAACAAATGCGGCAGCGTATCCATGCCCAGGCCGTCTGAAAACAATAATACGATTTTATGTTAAGGAACAAAAATGCAAATACTGACTTTTGATGAAGCGGCACGCAGCCGATTGATGGAATTGCTGGATGCCAAATCTGAAGCCCACAACACCATGCGTTGTGATGAGGTTCAAGGTTTTATGATGGCTTTATTGAGCGGTCCGGATGCTTTGAATCCGACCAACTGGTTGCCTGAGATTTTAGGTGAAGAATCTTTGTTTGATGCCAAGGAGCGCACCGAAATCGAACGTTTGGTGATGGCAATGGCCGCCGATATGCGTATGAAGCTCAACGAGAAAATCCTGCCTGATTTGTGGTTTTATGAAGATGAAGCCGGCAATCCGGATTTCTACACTTGGTGTAACGCCTATCTTTACGCACTGGATATTGTGCCTACCGATTGGTTTGAAGCAGTCGATCAGGAAGAGTTTGAAGATTTGTTCTATCCGATTATGGCTTTGGGTGGCATCTATGACGATGAGGAAAACGGCGAAGTCATCTTGCATCTGAATGAAAAAGAGCTGACCCAGCTGGAATCTGATTTGCCGCATGTCCTGCTTGATATTTACTGGTACTGGCAGGCTATCATCAATAAGCCGCAAACCGTACGCCGTGAAGGCGAAAAAGTGGGTCGCAACGATCCTTGCCCGTGTGGCAGCGGTAAAAAATACAAAGCCTGCTGCGGCAAATAAGAAAATAAATAGTGCAATGAAAAGGCCGTCTGAATGCTTGAAATTCAGACGGCCTTTAATGTTTTGTCTTAGAACAACGAGGCCAACCAAACAAACAGGATGGTCAACGCAATGGTTAATGCGCAGCCGATTTTGGCCACAGTACCGATGATGAAGCCGATAAACGTACCGATACCGACTTTGCCTGCCTGCCAAGTGTCTTTGCGTGCGATAAATTCGCCGATGGCCGCTCCGGTCAACGGACCGAGCAACAAGCCGGGAATAGAGAAGAATGCACCGACGATACCGCCGATAAACGCGCCCCAAACCGCGGTTTTACTTGCGCCGGTATATTTTGCACCCAACGCACCCGCCACATAGTCCATCGCAGTGCCGAATACGGCAACGATGGCCAAAAAGGTCAGCGTACCCGAGCCAAATACTTGATAATCGCCGGCATAACCCAACAGCCATGCACCACCAAACATCAAACCCAATCCGGGCAAGGCAGGGTAAATCGTGCCTAAAATGCCGACAACAATGGCGATCAAGCCGAGAACGATGAGAACAGCAGTCATGAGGTTCCTTTTAAATTTAAGAGTGTAATAACGGCAGTATTATGGGCACGTTTTGTTATATTTTCATGAGAGATTGTGCAATAAAATGAAAAATTATCCGGAGGCGCGCCCAATTAAAATCGATGGATAAATATCTGAGCGAATTATTGTGAATCATGCTCTGAATGATTGAATAAATTTCTATTCAAATATAAAAGCAGGCCTACCGATACGGCCAAGTACACTGCAACCCAATACGCATCTGTATAACCAATAGCCTTTGCCAGCCGTAGGGCGGCGAAACCGGCCGCGTAACTGCCGAGCAGGACGACGGAAAATTGCAGGCTGCTGTCGAGTGCAGCGGTGGAGCGGTCGGATTTGTCCATCACCAACGCCAGTATCACCGGCAGCAGCAGCGTGTAGCTCAGGCTCAGGGCGATGATTTGCGCGGGGGCAGCCAAGGGTGGACGCGGGCGAGCGTATCGATGGCGGTCATGGACGCCAAAAGCGGCAGTTGCAGCACGTAGAGCAGGAAAACGAGTTTGCGGCGTGGATAATTGCGCGAAAACCAGCCCGACAGCGGAGTCACAATCAGGCAGGCAACAGGAATGCCCACCGCCAGAATCCCGCCCGTCTGCTTCGGGTTGAAGCCCAAATCCGCCAGCCTGGGCACAAAAGTTGCCGCCATAAACGCATACGGTTCGGCAACGGCAAACAGCAAAACCAGCCACAGCCAGCCTGTTTCAGGTTGCTGCCAAAAAGAAACCAGCCGTGCTGCCAACGCCGTCCAACTGCCTTGCGCAGTCGGACTTTCCGGCTCGCGGTAGTACAAGAGTTGCAGCAGCATCAGCAGGCTGAACGCCAGCATAAAGCCGGCCGCCGCCGTCTGTCCGTATTCCTGATACAGCCACAATACCAGCGCGCCGCCGATCATCTTGCCGCCGCGTGCCGCCATCGTTTGAATCACGCCGCCGAAACCGCGTTCGTGGTGCGGCAGGACGATGCACGACAAACCCAGCATCGCGCAGCCGTACACCGCCGACATCGCCGAGAGCAGTACGCAGCAGGTCAAAAGCAGCGGGAAGTTCTGCGTGATGTCGGTACAGGCCATCAGCCCGAACACCGCCGAAAGCCCCAGCGTCGCCGCCAGCAGCCAGCCGCGAAACCGTCCGAACCGCCCCGCCGGCCGCCGCTCCATCAGCGCGGCAAACAATACCTTCGCCGCTTCGATACCGCCGATCAAATGAATCCAGCTTAGTTGGTTTAGGCTGTAACCGTGGTTTTTCAAAATGGCCACCAGCGCGACCAGATAAAAACCGGTCAGCGTGAATTTGTAGGTGCTGCCGCCGATAAGCAGCAGCCAGTCGCGTGAGTTTGGGGAAGTCTGATTGTCGGACATCACATGATTCTTTTGAAGATGAGGCAAATAAAGGGACAAGGCCGTCTGAACATATTGGTTGACAATACTTGATTTGTATTTAAATAGGTTTAGTATCTTTTCAGACGGCCTTCAACGCTTCTTCTGCGCGAAGCAGGGCGGTTGTTTCATCTGCTTCGACGATGTAGTTCACGCCCAGCGCGGGGCCGAGTTTGGACGATTGTTCGCGGAAGAACGCCAGTTGCGCCGCGTCGGGTTCGATAAGGAGCATGGCGGCGCAGCGTTCGGACAGTTGCGGCCGATGTGCCTTTATCCATTCGATGTAAGTTTTACGGTCGGCAATGCGCTGTTCGTCGCTTACCTGCCGCTGCATCGGGGTGCAGACGGTGGCGAAGCGGGGGTTTTGGTTTAACAGGGTTTCGAATTCGGTCAGCCAGTCGGCGAAGTCGGCGACGTGGGTCAGGTCGGTCAGGTAGATGGTGCCTTCGGGCAGGGTTTTGGCGGGGGTGAAGTAGTGCATGGGATTCCTTTGGGTGTTTTGGAGGAATAAACGGTAGGTCGGGCATAAATGTCCGACCTATGTTTTTTCAGACGGCCTCCATCATTTCAGCTTCATTTAAAACTTCCATTCCGCGCTCACGCCCACGCTTCTGGGGCGTTGGTAGAGCGCGTCTTGGCGGTCGGCGCTGGAAATGAATATGGGGCGGCGGCGGTTGAACACGTTGTCGGCATAGAGCGAGATGCGTCCTTGTTTGAAGTTGTAGGCGGTGTAGAGGTTGACTTGGTTGTATGCGCCGATTTTGCCTGATTCGGCATTGTCGGCGGCGGAGTAGTAGCCGCCGTAGAAGCGCACATCGCCGCCGGCTTCCCAGCCTTTGTCATTCAGGTATTTCACGCCGATGTTGGCGGTGTATTTGGGCGCGCGGCCGAGTTTGTTGCCTTCGATGCCGCTGTTGGGATAGCTTTTGATTTTGGTGTTGAGCAGCCCCAGTCCGGTGGTGAGTTTCAGGCTGTCGGTTGCCTGCCAGTCGGCGGCGAGTTCCGCGCCGTAGGTGTGGACTTTTTTGGCGTTGCGGATGACGGCGGAGTTGGTGCCGAGATAGAAGGGAAGCTGCATGTCGCGGTAGTGGTTCAGGAACAGGTTGCCGGAGAGTTGCAGGCGGCGGTCTGCGCTGCGCCAGCGGGTGTACCACTCGTAGTTGTTCACATATTCGGGCTCATAAGTGTAGGTTACGACGGGGCGGCCAAAGGTGATGCCCGCGCCGCCGGGGTTGTAGCCGCGCGCGGCTTTGATGCCGCTGACCCATTGGTCGGTGGGTTTGAAGGCGATATCGATTTTGGGCAGGAACACGGTCTGGCCTTTGTCCAAATCGAGGTGAAGTGCGCCGCTGCCGCCGCTTCGTTTGTGCGTTTCTTTTTCAATGCGGGCGGCGGCCGTGATGTCCCATTTTTCGCTGGGGCTGTATGTGGTTTCGGCAAACAGGGCGCGTACGCTGTTGCGGTCGTCAAAGGTGTTGCGGCCGCCGACGCTGCGGATATCTACCCATTCGTCTTGTTTGCTGCGGAAGTAGTGCAGTCCGGCAAGGCCTTTCAGACGGCCTTTGTTGGAAAAATGCAATACCGGCTCCCATTGCAGTTCGCGGCCTTTGAGTTCGGCAGGCACGCCTTGCGGGCTGACAGTCATCGGCAGGTGCAGCCGCTCGTTGTGGTAGCGGCTGTAAACCAGTTTGTTTTCCAGTTTTAGATAGTCGTTAAGCTGCCACGATACGTCCCAGATGCCCGATGTCGAGCCGGTTACGAACACGGGCTTTTCTTTTAAAAAACGGCGGCTGGCGGTGTTGCCCATGATTTCGTTTTGCGGCGCGCGCGAACGGATGTGGTTCAGCGTCAGGCGGCTGTAAAAATCGGGATGGTTTTCGGGTGTGAGCAGGAGTTTGAAGCGCACGTTGGTGTTTTCCGCGCGGCGCGGGTTGCCGGTCGGCTCATAGGACACGAACGGCTCGTAGCTTTCGCGTTGCTGCCGCTCCGCGCTCAATCTGAAGGCAAGGTTGTTTTTTACAATCGGGCCGGACACTACGCCGGCGATGTTGCGCGTTTTCTGGTTGCCCAAACCCAAGCGCAGCACGCCTTCCCATTCGTCGGTCGGGTCTTTGGAACGCATCACCACCGCGCCAGCCACCGCGTTCTGCCCGCGTACATGGCTTTGCGGCCCGCGCAAGACTTCCACTTGCTGCATGTCCCACAGCGACTGCGTGCCGAAGGCGTATTCGTTGTAAGTGGCGGAGCGGCCGTCTATGGACAGGTTCAGGCGCGGTCGGGTGCCCGCGAAAAACGCTACCGCGCCGACGGCGGGGCCAGAGCCGTCCACGCCGCGCACGGTCGGCAAATCGTTGCCGCTGCCCAAGTCCACCGTGTTCACGCTCTGTTTGAGCAGGTCGGTGGCGGAAAGATTGTGGCCGCTGCGGTCGATGTTCGGCGTGGAGAAAACGCGGTTGGACGTGGCGGTTTCAAAGCCGCTGCGGTTGGTGCGTTCGCCGGTGACGACGACTTCTTCCAACTGCACCTGTTCCGGATCTTGCACCGCATCGGCAGCATAGATCCATTCGGAGGCGAAAGCGGCAGCAATCAATAGGGGGAGGCGGCGGAGGGTGTGTTTCTGCATTTCCTTATCCTTTCAGACGGCATACGTCGGGGATCAGGTAATCCAATTGCTCCGTCAGTATGCAAATATTTGTGTTTACACATTTACATAAAACAAACTATTAATGTAAAGTATAAGAAATAAGAAACAGGAATGCAAGTGTTTATCATTCACTTTGCTTCCCTCTTATCTTGTGAATCGACCAAAAAAAAATCCCTCTCCTATTTTGGGGAGAAGGTTGGAGGAGGCAGATTCTGTAATCTTTATGAATTTGGCCTGCTAAGCATCCGATAGCCCTCATCCGTAGGGCGGAGAGGAGAGACAAGGAAAGAGGTCGTCTGAAAGCCGCCATATTGCCATTGCCGCCGTGGGGAAATATGATGAGTATCCGACTTGCGGATAACTTTAATGAAAAACCTTTATGAACAAAATCAAAATCTTCTTACCGTCATGACCGCCAGCAAACAACAAACCATCGCCGACACCGCCCGCCGCCTATTCCGCGAACATGGCTTTTCCGCCGTATTCGTAGGCAGTATCTGCGCCGAGGCCAGCGTCAGCCGCGTCACTTTTTACAAATATTACAGCGGTAAAAACGCACTCTTGCAGGAAATTGTTACCGAGCAGAAAAACCGTGTCCGTGCCGAATTTGAAAATCTGCTTGAACAGCAATGCAGCCTGCGCGAAGCCGCCGAGGCTGTGTTTGCCCTGCAAAGACAATCGTTTGAAGAACTCTATTCCGCCGCTTTCCTGCGCGACATCGAAGAGAACACCGATTTGGAGCTGGAGCGGTTTTTCCACGAATTGAACGAAGAAAAATATGCCTTTATGCGCGGATTCTTCCATGCTCTGCAACAACGCCGCCTGATTCAGCCCGATTTGCCGGTGGAGCTCATCGACCTGTTCATCCGTCAGGCGGATATATTGATGCGCCATCCGCAACTGACCGCGCTTTATGCCGCCGCGCCGCAAAAGTTGCCGCAAGACGTATTAGGATTGCTGCTGCACGGTTTGTCAGGGAAAGAATAGATAAAAAAGAATAGAAAAATTTTAAATATGAATATTCAGACGGCCTTTCGGTAAATAGCTACCGAAAGGCCGTCTGAAACTTAAATGGAATTATAAACCGCAGGTTTTAGGTTTGTTTGCCAGAA
This sequence comes from Neisseria subflava, assembly GCF_003044645.1. Classification (GTDB taxonomy): domain Bacteria; phylum Pseudomonadota; class Gammaproteobacteria; order Burkholderiales; family Neisseriaceae; genus Neisseria; species Neisseria subflava_B. The sequence goes on along the minus strand of NZ_POXL01000001.1, from coordinate 104,419 downwards.
TATTGATGACTTTGCGTTCGGCTTTTTGCGGCTCGATTTTGATTTCGCTTTCGTCTTCTTCGCTGCCGTCGGAGAAACGTTCCGGCATTTTTTCACTATCAAACGCCAAGTCGCCGCCGTGTTTCAGGCTTTGACCGCGTTCTAAGCCGACAAAGTCGAAGAGTTCGGTATCGGCCAAATGTGATGGAACGACGTTTTGTAGCGCGGAGAACATAGACTCAATACGGCCGGGGAAACGTTTGTCCCAATCGCGCAGCATGTCACCGATGACTTGGCGTTGCAGGTTGGGCTGAGAGCCGCAGAGGTTGCATGGAATAATTGGGAATTGCTTCAGCTCGGCGTATTTGATCAAGTCCTTCTCTTTGACATACGCCAGAGGACGGATGACGATGTGTTCGCCGTTGTCGCTGACCAGTTTGGGCGGCATGGCTTTGAGTTTGCCGCCGTAGAACATATTCAGGAACATGGTGGCAAGAATGTCGTCGCGGTGGTGTCCCAAGGCGATTTTGGTGCAGCCCAATTCTTTTGCGGTGCGGTAGAGGATGCCGCGGCGCAGGCGGCTGCACAGCGAACAAGTCGTTTTGCCTTCGTCCAACACGCGTTTGACGGTGGAGTAGGTGTCTTCTTCAACGATTTTGTACGGTACGCCGATGCTTTCGAGATAGGTTGGCAATACTTCTTCGGGGAAGCCCGGCTGCTTTTGGTCGAGATTGACGGCGACCAGTTCAAAATCAATCGGCGCGCTGGCTTGAAGCTGGCGCAGGATGTCTAAAAGGGCGTAGCTGTCTTTGCCACCTGAGAGGCAGACCATGATTTTGTCGCCCGGCTCGATCATGTTGAAATCGTTAATGGCATCGCCGACGGCGTGGCGCAGGCGTTTGCTGAGTTTATTGTTTTCTAATTCTTGCTTGGTTTTTTTGGACATGGCTGTTTGTGCTTTGAAATAATAGAAAAATTTAAGGGCGGTATTGTACCGCAAAAGAATAAAGGCCGTCTGAAAAACTGCGCTTACTTGGTTGAAGCTGCGTTTTCAGACGGCCTGAGGATTGTGTTTTATTTGATTTGAAGGGCGGTAATTTTGATTTCAACCTTCCAGTCGGGCGAAGCCAGTTTCGCCTCCACGCAGGCACGGGCCGGAGCGCGTTCAGGGGCTGTCCATGCATCCCAGGCTTCGTTCATGGCGGCGTAGTCGTTCATATCGGGCAGATAGATGGTGGCTTCTAAAATGTGGGCTTTGTCGGATTGGCATTGGGCGAGCCATGAATCGATTTGCGCCAAAACATTTTCAGTTTGCGCTTTGGCATCGGCTTCAGGATTTTCGGGAACCATGCCGGAGAGGAAAACCAAGCCGTTGGCTACGACGGCTTCCGAATAGCGTTTGCTTGTACCAAGATAGCGGATGTCCATGTTGTCTCCTGATTTCAAAAAGAAGGTATGGTAACATTGCGACTGTTTACGTTCCACATTTAAGAGGGGCTGTCTGAAAAGGATGGCGGAAAACAACCCATGAGTAAAGCAGAATATCCGGTTACGCAGGCAGTACGCTTTTTACGCAGTAAGAAAATCGATTTTGTCCCTTATGTTTACGCATATGAAGAACATGGTGGTACGGCGCGTTTTGCCGAATGTACGGGCAAGCCCGAGCATCAGGTCATCAAAACGATTGTTTTGCAGGATGAGCATAAAAAAGGTTTGGTTGTTTTAATGCACGGTGACAAACATATTTCCACCCGCAATCTGGCGCGCGAACTGGGTTTGAAACACATCGAACCGGCAACGGCAGATCAGGCGGCGAAATGGACAGGATATTTGGTCGGCGGGACGTCGCCGTTCGGTATGAAAACCGCGTTGCCGGTTTATGTGGAAGAAAGTATTTGGGCTTTGGACGAGATTTTTATCAATGGCGGCAAACGTGGGTTTATCGTGGGCATGAAGCCTGAAAACCTGCGGACGCTCAATCCGCAAGATGTTCATGTTGCAGTCGATTCATAAAGGATAGGAATAAAGATGGAACAATTAAATTTATACGAAATCTTGGGTGTGTCTCAGGATGCTGATATCAACGTTATCCGCGAAGCTTACGGCAAATTGGTGGCCAATCCGGATATTCAGAAAGATGCGGAGCGGTTTAAAGCCATTGGACAGGCGTTTGAAGTATTGTCTCATCCGGAAAAACGTCTGGCTTATGATGCGGCTATGCAGTACGAGCATCAGGAAGCCAAAGACAACAACTTCACTAATATGGCGACAAATGTGGTCAACACGCCCAGCTCTGACGTGAAAAACTATGTTTTTATAGCTTATGTTACATATGCTGTTGGCTTATTGATTTTGTTTACCCCTGTTGTCGGTGTGATTATGGCGTATGTTAAACGCGATGAGGCTCAAGGCAGTATTTACGCCAGTCATATAGATTATTTGATTAAGACATTTTGGGTGTCTTTAGTGGGTACGGTTTTGGGAACTTTTACTACACTGATCTTAATTGGTTGGCTGATTTTGTTGGTAACTGCCATTTGGTTTATTTACCGTGTAGTCATCGGACTGATTAAACTGAATGAAGATAAGCCCGTCTCCACTCAAGGATGGTTCTAAAGCATGGCATATTTATTGGCAAGTATCGTTTGCAGCGTGTTGGTTTCCGTATTGCTGAAAGTGGCGCGCAAGCAAAAAATCAATATCGAGCAGGCGGTAGCGGTGAACTACATCGTTGCCGTCACTTTGACCATGCTGGTGTTAAAACCTGATTTGAGCAATCCGCAGGTATTTTTGCCGACTTGGTGGCTTTTTGCAGCCTTGGGCATATTGCTGCCAACCGTGTTTGTCATTATGGGCAAATCCGTAGATGCAGCAGGTATCGTCAAGTCGGATGCAGCACAACGCCTCTCACTGTTTTTGCCCATCGTTGCTTCGTTTACGCTGTTTCATGAGCAACTGACCGAAGGCCGTCTGATTGGTTTGGTATTGGCGTTTACGGCACTGTTTTTCTTGCTTTGGAAAAGTGACGGCGGCAAGAAATCTGGCGGTCTCAGCGTGCAAGTAATGCTGCTTTTGGGCGTTTGGTGCGGCTATGGCGTCATTGATATTTTGTTCAAACAAGTGGCGAAAAGCGGTACCGCGTTTGCCGGTAATTTGCTGGTGGCGTTTTGTTTGGCCGGCATCTTGATGTTTGGCTACCTATTTGCCAAAGGAAGCAAATGGACCAAAGAGGGCATAGTGGGTGGTATGATTTTGGGCTGTCTGAACTTTTTGAATATTGTTACCTATATCTCGGCACACCAAATCATGAAAGATAATCCGACCTTGGTATTTGCCGGTATGAATATCGGCGTGATTGTTTTGGGTACGCTGATCGGTGCGGCAATATTTAAGGAAAAAATCAGCAGCATTAATGCAGCCGGTATCAGCATTGCTATTTGCTCGATAGCCTGCCTATTTTATTGGCCGCAGATTTGCAGTTTGGTAGGTTAAAAATACTCAGGCCGTCTGAAAATTTTCAGATGGCCTTATTTTTATTATAAAATAGCCATTCATGCGCCGATTTGGCCGTATGGGAATTATTTTGCGCTTACGGGCGTTTCTATGTTAAACAATAAGTTGAACTCACACAATAATATCGATAGTTACATCATGAAACATATTAAAAAACACATTCAATGCGCCGTTTTCGGCATGCTGGTATTGTCCGGTTGCCAATCGTATCAGGAAGATCAAAGCCGCCGCAGTAAAATGGCACAATTTGCGCTTAACCATCCCGTGGCCGCCCAAGTTATCGGGATGGAAGACGAAGGCTTAATCAATATGACCAGTAATGCCACACGCTTTGCCGAGCGTACAGGTTTGGACGACAAAGCAAACGGCGACAGCAGGGGAACACAGGTCAATGCCGTACGCCAAGCATTGTGGCAGGCAGCGATTGCTTCTAAATTCGACAGCATTATTGCAGAAAAAGCAGGTAATGCGCGTTTGACAGATATGGAGTTGCGAGAAGGTAAAGACGACTACTTCAGCCGCTACCTTGCCGACCAAGCGGTCGATCAACGCAACAACCGTATCGGCCGCAGTATCGGCAGTGCCAAGCCCGACAGCGATATGAAAACGCTGGCGGCAAGCATTTTGTTCTACTACAACAAAGTAGGCTTATGGACGGTTTCCGAAGTGAACAACCGTTGGCGCATCAAACAGGAAAAACTTTCAGACGGCCAGTATGCCGAGGCATTGAAAAATATCGCCAAATTGGATCAAAACGGTATGACCGAACAGGAACGTAATAGTTATAAAACCGGTACGCTCAGCGAAATCAAACGTTCGGTTAAAGCCATACGTCAAGTCGAAGACTGATTTTAAGACTTCATTATTGAAAGGCAATTGTTATGAATTTCCCTCCGCGTTATGTCTCAAACACCCGTATGCGCCGTATGCGTAAAGACGATTTTTCACGTCGTCTGATGCGCGAGCATACTTTGACGGCAGATGATTTAATCTATCCGGTTTTTGTATTGGAAGGCCAGAATCAGGAAGAGGCAGTCCCATCCATGCCGGGTGTCAAACGCCAAAGTTTGGACAAATTGTTGTTCACTGCTGAAGAAGCACTGAAGCTTGGCATTCCTATGCTGGCTTTGTTTCCTGTGGTAACGCAAAACAAAACCGAGTTTGCGGAGGAGGCTTATAACCCTGAAGGCTTGGTACCGACAGTAGTGCGAACCCTGCGCGAGAAATTCCCAGAGTTGGGTATCATGACCGACGTTGCCTTGGATCCCTACACCATTCACGGTCAAGACGGTTTAACCGATGAAAATGGCTATGTCCTCAACGATGAAACCATTGAAGTTTTGGTAAAACAGGCTTTGTGTCATGCTGATGCAGGCGCACAAGTCATTGCCCCATCAGACATGATGGACGGACGTATTCTTGCTATCCGCGAAGCTTTGGAAGATGCCGGACACATCCATACACGCATCATGGCGTATTCGGCAAAATATGCTTCAGCGTTCTATGGCCCGTTCCGCGACGCTGTCGGCAGTTCCGGCAATTTGGGTAAGGCAGACAAGAAAACCTACCAAATGGATCCTGCAAACACTAACGAAGCCTTGCACGAAGTAGCATTGGATATTCAAGAGGGCGCAGACATGGTAATGGTAAAACCGGGTCTTCCGTATCTGGATGTCGTCCGCCGAGTTAAAGATGAGTTCGGCGTACCGACTTACGCTTACCAAGTTTCCGGCGAATATGCCATGCTTCAGGCAGCCATTCAAAACGGTTGGCTGGATGGCGAAAAAACCATTTTGGAAAGCTTATTGGCATTCAAACGCGCCGGCGCCGATGGCATTTTGACTTACTATGCGATTGAAGCGGCAAAATTGTTGAAGAAGTAAAATAAAGAAATAAATCAAAAAGCGGCAAACAGTGTTTATCCTGTTTAGCCGCTTTTTTGTATTACTTAAGATTGGCTCAATATAAAGGCCGTCTGAAAACTGCTGCAGACGGCCTTTTAATTATATACTAATAAATTTACGAACTAACTTATTGATTATTTTAGAATGCGTAATATATTTTTCTACTATTGGAAAATCATAATATATACTTAACGAATCGAGCAAAATTCAGGTTGAATAATTTTACATTCTCTTGCCCCTTGTTTCATACAATTTTGCAAAGCAACTCCCTCTGCCTCTCCTGGGTAACCTGAACCAGGAGATAAAACATATGTGTCATTTGTTTTTCCTTCAGCAGCAGCAAGACAACCATTCTTGACCCATATAATAACTTTACAAGGAGTATTGCGACTACCTTCTTGACACTTTTTAATTGCTTTCTTTTTTGCTATATCTAAAGAGTCTTGATTTGCAGCTCCTGCAAGATAGGCTGTTTGACGACTAAAAGCTAAAGCTGCAAATAAAGGCGGAACTTTTACATCAACATTATAATAAATAATTTCTGTAGAGGGAGCAGATCTATTTTTAGAACCACAGTTTGGATTATATCCATACTGGCACAAAGTAGGGTCGTTTTGCAGGGCGCCTCTTGTGGCATCATAGGCATAAGCATTAAAGCTTAGTAAGCCTAAAAAAATAACAATCATTTTTTTCATTATGATTTTTCCTATTGTTGTGAATTCCAACGTTGTTTGCGACTAGAATATGCAAAATCTTATACTTCTAATAACGTTATTTGCGACTGAAAACAAAAATTTTGCATTAAGATTTGAAAATAATATTGTTATTTGAGACTAAATTATAAGAAAGCTAATTGAGTTTGGGTTATTGATAAAGGGCATTAACTCATTAAGATTGTCTTCCTTTTAATCCTTTTTCTACTACACATATAAAACTATGCCAATCCGTAAAATTCCTAAAAACTATCGAAATATTACAGGTATCGCTCCATATAACAAAGCTATAGGCATTGCAGCTTATGAGTCATCTTTGGAGCGTGATTTTTTAACTCTGCTGGAATTTGATTCTAATGTGCAGCATTTCGAAGTACAGCCTATCACGATTGAGTGGTTTGACCCAGCAGGAAAGAAGCATATCTATACCCCTGATGTTTTGGTTCATTATCAAAATGATGTAATTATTTACGAAGTAAAATATCGTAGCGATTTACGTAAAAACTGGTGTGAACTCAAACCTAAATTTCAGGCTGCCTTACATTTTTGCAAATTACACGGTTGGCATTTTAAACTGATTACAGAGTTAGAGATTCATACTGATTATTTATGCAATGTACGCTTTTTATTGCCATATCAACAAAATGGTTTATCTGGCGAATACAGCGAAGCATATATGACTTTATTGGATGAATCGTTACGCGAATTGAAAAAATCCACACCTAAACAGCTTATTCAACAGACTTTTCAGGATGAATACAATCAAGCAAAATTATTGCCTGTATTGTGGTACTTAATTGCAGAACGAAAAATTGGCGCAGATTTAAATCAACCACTCACTATGCAATCCGCTATATGGTTTAAAAAATGAAAGCAACTTTAAATGTGAATGTCGGTGCAATGGTTTTGTTTCAAAACAAAATCTGTGTAATTACAGCAGTCCTGGATTTAGAAACATATCAGTTACGCGATAGTGTAACCGGTGCAGATTACCAAGCAAAATTAGCGGATCTATCAACAGTCCAGAGTGCTGAATTAACCCACTTAGATAGTATTCCTGAGCAAAAATGGCAATTAGCTCAACAACATTTCGATGTAATTGAGCCACTTATCCGAAATCCAAAACGTAGTAAATCTGATGTTCAAGCGAGAGCTGCCGAATGCGGTGTACATATCAGTACGGTTTATCGCTGGTTAAAAAGTTATAAGGAAAGCGGCGTTCTGACTGCTTTAACACGTAAGCAGCGTAGTGATAGTGGTAAAACACAGCTTTCTGATGATGTAGAACAGCTTATCAGGCAAGTATTGGAAGTGGATTATTTAAGCACACAACGTAAATCAATACAGAAAATCATTAGAGAAATTACACGGCGTTGCCATAAACAAAATTTACCAGCTCCTCATGCTAATACCATTCGTTCTCGAATCAAAAATATTGCGCCTCAAATTAAAATTGCTAAACGGCTAAGCCATAAAGCAGCAGAAATGAAATTTTCTCCTTTACAAGGTAGCTTTCCAAATGCCGATTATCCGCTTTCAGTGGTACAAATAGATCATACAAAGTTAGACATTATTTTAGTTGACGATATATATCGTAAGCCTATTGGTAGGCCGTGGATTACGCTGGCGATTGATGTGTTCAGTCGAATAGTTACGGGATTTTATGTGTCATTCGATCCACCAAGTGCATTATCTACAGGTTTGTGTTTAGCACATAGTATTTTGTCTAAGGAAAGCTGGTTGGCAAAACATGGAGTGAAAGGGCGGTGGCCTGTGTGGGGTTTGCCACGCAAAATTCATTTGGATAATGCAAAAGAATTCCGTGGCAAAGTGCTGGAAAAGGCGTGTAAACAATACGGTATTGAAATTGAGTGGAGGCCTGTGGCACGTCCTCATTTCGGAGGACACATTGAGCGTTTACTGGGTACGATTTTGGATGAAGTCCACGGTTTAACTGGTACTACTTTTGCAAATACACAACAAAGAAAAGATTATGCTTCCGAAAGTAAGGCGGCATTAACGCTAACTGAATTTGAAACGTGGTTAACACTATTTATTTGTGATGTTTATCATCAGCGTACTCATTCTGGATTGGGAATCTCACCGTTAGCCAAATGGAAATCAGGTGTATTAGGAGATGATGTTTCTTTAGGAACAGGATTACCTGATAAAGTGGTTGATGAGACACTATTGCGCTTGACCTTTATGCCGTTTGAAATGCGAACGGTGCAGCAATATGGGGTAGTTATCCATAAAATCACTTATTGGCATGACGTTTTACGACCGTGGATTGCAGCAACTAATCCGACTAATCCTAGACAGGCTCGCCAGTTCATTTTTCGCATAGATCCACGTGATTTAAGCGTGATTTGGTTTTATGACCCAGATTTATTGATGTATTTTCCAATACCTTATCGGAACAGTTCGAATCCGGTTATCAGCATTTGGGAGCTACGAGAGATTCAGAGACAATTAAAAAATGAGCAGAAACAGAATATTGATGAGAACATGATTTTCGCAGCATACGGACGAATGCGAGAATTGGAAAAGCAAGCTCAAGGTAAGACTAAAGCTATCCGTCGCGCTCAACAACGTCGCCAATTAGATCAACGTACTCGAGCATCTTTACCTATGCCTCAAATTGATTCGAGGAATATTATATTGTCTGAAAATGAGGAAAATATGTTTGATGATATTCAACCTTTTGATGATTTGGACGATTTATCATGAACTATCCTCACCTTTCTCCCAAAGCAGAAGAACAACTAAAGTATAGTGATATTGAGCGCATCGAATACATACGTTCCCCGCGTTGGATAGGTTATCCGCAGGCTCAACAGGTTTTGGTAAAACTGGAAGATTTGCTAAGTTTCCCGAAACAAAACCGTATGCCTAATATGTTGTTGGTTGGTGATACTAATAACGGTAAAACCATGTTGATTAAACATTTTTTGCGGCAACATCCAGCCCATGATAATCCACATGGAAATGGTATTATCGCACCAGTAGTGATTATTCAAGCACCACCTATACCTGATGAAAGCCGTTTTTACAATGCTATTTTAGATTTACTGTTTGCCCCCTATAAAACTCATGACAGGACAGATAAAAAACTTGCCCAAGTGCTTCATTTGCTCAAATACGTTAATACTAAAATGTTGATTATTGATGAAATCCACCATATCCTTTCCGGTAGTTTGAATAAGCAGAAAACGTTTTTAAATGTAATTAAATACTTAGGAAATGAATTACAAATTCCGATTGTAGGTGTAGGTATTAAAGACGCATATCGAGCCATTCAAACTGATGCACAGTTGGCCAACCGTTTTGAACCTGCGGTGCTTCCTCGTTGGGAATTAAATAAGGATTTTATGCGTTTATTGATGAGCTTTGAACGGATGCTGCCGCTTAGTCAGCCGTCGGATTTACATGAAATTTCGTTGGCTACAAAGTTATATGGCATGAGTGAAGGATATATTGGAGAGCTTTCTCGTTTGCTGACACAAGCTGCTGTAGCCGCCATTCAACAACAAACTGAATGTATTAACGAAACAATCTTAAATTCAATCAACTGGATTAGTCCAAGCCAACGTAAACGTCAATTGGATAAACTCAGATGATTTTACCCGCTCATCCGAAACCTTATCCTGATGAATTGTTTACATCATGGTTGGTTCGCTTAGCACATGCAAACGGGTTGAAAGTACAAACCTTCTGTCATTTGCTATTTCCTAATTATGAGATATGGAATAGGGATATAGATCGCCATACTCCTGACTGGTTGGTCAATACATTGGCTGAAAAAACAGGCTGTTCAACCATTCGAATCAAAACAACCACATTAGATAGCCTACAAGGTCGATTATTTGACAAAAACAATTTTTCAGGACAATTGACGTGGATAAACAGCCTTAAAGCCAATCACCGTAAACGCGATAATAATGCTATTGTTTATTGCCCGCTATGTCTAGCTACTGACCATGAAACATATTTCCGAAAATCATGGCGCATAGCCCTATATACATTTTGTCCAATACATCAAATCATGATGCATGATTGCTGTCCTAAATGTGGCATATATATTGCTTTTCACCGACAAGATTTAGGTAAACCTAATTTGCAGCGCTTTACAGAGTTGAAATATTGTTGGAATTGTCAATATGACTTGAGCAACAGTCCTTGTGAGAATGTTATTTTCTTTAATGATGAAATCAGGCTGCAATGGCAAAATTGGTTAAACCAAATTGCTAATCTTGATTATCTTTTTAACCAATCTGAAAAAGAACAACTAAAAATTCTGCATCACTTTTTGGCGATTACTACATCAAAGAAGCTTGCACCGGATTTGTACTCTTATTTGTGCAAGCAAATACATCAGATTCCAGTTCAATTAGAACGTTCTCGTCGACTGAGTTGGGAAAGTCGCAGTTTGGCGGAACGACACAGTACTATTCATGCTTGTTTGTGGTTAATACAAAATTTTCCAAAAAATCTATTTAAAGCATGGCAAGATAAAGCCGTCCGTTATAACCATTTATTGAAGGATTTTAATGATTGCCCCCAAAGTTTTCAGGAAATAATTTTAAAAATGAATAGAAACGTTCATAAGGAACTGTACTATTCAGAGCTTATATACTATTAAAAGCTCGACTCCAATCAAAGTTAAGGATATAATCCTTATATCAAAAATATGAGTTGAAAAATGAAAATTGAAGCAGTAGATTTATTTTGTGGAGCAGGTGGGTTGACAGCAGGTTTACTTCGAGCAGGAATTAAAGTGAAAGCTGGATATGATATTGATGCAGCTTGTGCATATGCGTACGAGTATAACAATAAAGGTGCAAAATTTATATTACAAGATGTGGAAACAGTTACTGGAGATCAGATTCAGGCGCACTATTCAAAAGATGCAGTTAGATTATTAGCTGGTTGTGCTCCTTGTCAGCCATTTTCTACTTACAATCAAGGTCGTGATGTTCGTAATGACAAAAAATGGCCATTACTATACGCTTTTTCTCGCTTGATTCATGAAGTGCAACCAGAGCTTGTGACTATGGAGAATGTGCCAGATGTTGTAAAACATGAGGTATACCAAGATTTTGTAAATAATTTAAAACAACAGGGATACCAAGTTTGGGCTGAAAAAGTATTATGTGCAGATTATGGAGTCCCTCAATCACGACGTAGACACGTATTACTTGCATCACGTATCGGTAATATTCAGATGGTTCCTCCAACGCATTCAAATTGCCATGTAACAGTTCGTCAGGCTATTGGACACTTGCCGCCACTGGCAGCAGGCAAACAAGATACTATAGATGTATTACATCGGTGTTCATCAATGTCAGCTCGTAATCTAGAACGGATTCGTGCTTCTCGTCCAGGAGGAACATGGATGGATTGGCCAGAAGATTTACGAGCCGCATGTCATCGCAAAAAAAAAGGACAGTCTTATAAACGAATTTATGGTCGTATGGAATGGGACAAGCCCGCCCCAACAATGACAACTTTATGTATTGGCTTCGGCAATGGACGCTTTGGGCATCCGGAACAAGACCGTGCAATTTCTTTAAGGGAGGCAGCCTTATTCCAAAGTTTTCCTCTAGATTACCAGTTCACTCAAGAAACTGATACTCCAATTCGCCAAATTAGTCGAATGATTGGTAATGCTGTTCCTGTATTGCTAGGTGAGGCAATCGGAAATAGTTTTAAACTGTTGGTTTGAGATATTTCTTCTGCATTAGATATTCAGTAAATGCATCAGTAAATAAATGCATATAGCGGAAAGTAGTGGCTTTTATTGCCATTAAATCAGATATTGTTCGGTTTCTACCACATTCTTGAAAGGTGATTTCTCCATGAGCAAGTTTATTTCGTTCACGGGTTATTTCTTTCATACAAGTATCTTGAAATTTGCGCGTACTTTCATAGGTAATATTTCCTGCTTGCCGTAATTGGCGGTGAGTTTCGTCATCGATACACATATTAACTTGAAGTTTCTTTGCAAGCTTAAATATTTCGTCATCATTAAAATTTCCTCCTCCTCCTTTAGAAATTTTAATATCTATTTTTTGTGTATCACCGAAATGTTTAAGCATTTTGAGTCCATTACCTAATCGTGTTTCTACACTAGCTTTTGCATCATTAAGGTTTAACCCTCCTATTAGCCATTCTTTTTGGATGGGTTCTGAAAATTGGGTAATAGGCATCCTTTCATTTTGAATATAGCAAATTAAAGTATTTAGGCTTTGGGTAACAACAGCCTCAATGTAGTTATATAGTAACATATAGATACTAGCGGTAAGGATATGGAGATGAGTATTTTCCAATTGATATTCAACACCATTTCTATTTTGTAAAGCTGGTAAACCATGTTGAGTACTATCATGGATATACTTTAGCAGATCCATATATAGGTTTATTTCCTCTTCACGACTTTCCATCATAGATTTTACTGAGTTCATGGATGATTCCGTTTAAAGGCATTTTTAGCAAAAAATAATCTAGCATGTAGCTTTTTAGTGGCATTTGCACCATCACTACCAGTTACTTCAATGAATTCTTTACTGTCAAAAATATCAACGCACTCCTTTGGGGTAACTTGAGCTAAAATGCCTGGATTTTCCTTTTCAGCGAGATAAGCTGAAACAGCCATGCCTTCGAAACGAGTACGAGAAGACTGACCCTTTCCATCTCTTTTAAAACCAATTGGATATTTTTCTTTGAAAAAAGCCATAATTTCATGGAATTTTTGTTCGTAAGTCGCACGCATGTTTGGATTTTTAGCAAATTCTTCATTCATGATTTCTGTATAATCAAAGATAAATTTACGAACATTAGCAGAATAATGGTCTAAATACTCACCATAGGCAAAAAAGCGAGTAATGAATTCTTCTCGCTCCCCCATATCCTGCATATTCTTGCTAATTTTTGCTAATTCATTAAATGTTTTATCTTCAGATAAAGTCTCAACCATATCGTAAAATGCTCCTTGAAGCAGACCTCGACGAATTTCTGCAGGTGTAGCATTTTTGCTACCTGTATTAAGACGTTCAAATAAGTCAAGTCGAGCTTCTTTGTCTGTTTTATTACTAAGTACTACGCCTCGGATAGGTTTATTTTTGAAAATCTTTTGACGACTTTCTAGGAGTTGGTGATAAGTTTGGCCGTTAAGATAAATAAGCTTTTCCAAATCGGATAATTTTAAATTACCATGAATAAATTCAGACAATGCTGTTAGTCGTTGTGCACCATCTACCACTTCCATATTTCCAGTTGAAGGATCCTGCCAAAAAAATAAAAATGGGATGGGTAGGCCAATTAAAACAGACTCAATGAACCTACTTTTACGATGTTTTTCCCAAATGTTTTTTCTCTGGTAGCCTGGAATAAACAATTCTTGCCGATCTAATTTGGCAACTAGTGTTTCTATTGGGTAATCAGTTACATAGTAATCAATTTCTTTTTCATGTTCTTTTATCTGATTTTCAATCATTAATTCAAAATCATGTTGTTCTTCTTCTGCAAATAGACTATATCCTGTAGGGTTAATAAATTTTTTATGCGGAGTATCTCGATTTTTCATTTTGAATACCTAAAAATAGAAATTGTTAATATTATGTCTTAGATTAAAAACCATAACCTTGAAATATCAAAAGAACCCTTTTCTTTTGTGTCTTTAGAATTTACTTAACATTTATGTTAGCAGATGGTAATGCAGATGGTAATAATTACCCCTATATAGTAGTTACGATACCCTCAGCCTTATCAATAAGAGAGTTGGTAATTTATAAATTACTGACTAATTTATTTTAAAATAAAATTTAATATTTTTTTGTGTATTTTTTGAGCGTAGTTTTTGATATCTTTATGTGTATGCTTTAGAGTATTAATTTGTAAACTGGAGTTTTTTGGAACTTTATCCCAAATTCCTCGCTGTTTTGCTAAGACATATAATAATTGAGTCAGATACTTTGTCTCGTCAATTGCCTGAAAATAAATAATCGCCGTAACAAAATGTTCACTTTTTCGAGCTTGAATTTCAATCAACCAAAATGTTTTATCTTTGTACTCAATTTTTCCTAATAATACCTTACGCCTTGTTTTGGTTTTGGAAACAAGATACGACCATTGGGCTTTATGGGCTGAGTCAGTTAATGGAACAAACTCACAAGCTGGAGAGCTAGACATGTAGATAGTTGCCTTAATATCTGAATATTCTTCATTCAAATGTTCGATAGCCCGTACGGAATTATCAAAAGTCGCAGCTAAGGCAGCCCTATTTTGTTTTTCAGATTGGGTATTAAAAGTGCTAATGGACGCAGGTGCAATTGTAGTTTGGCTCCATGTACCTAAATCCACTCCTAAGCTAGTTACATTAATTTTTTCATTTATGGCAAGTTTCTGTGCTTTGTATTCATTAAAGGGCTTTTTGGGTTTTTCAATCTTTTTACCGATTAAATCTGAAAAGCAATTTATGTTTAAGTTAAATTGTAATGTTGATACGCAATTGACTGATTCATATTGATTTTGAATAATAGAATTTCCCTTGAGACTGGGAGTTCGCCCCTCTCTTCGATACTCTTTCTTTTTATCATCAGGTATATCTGTTTTTTTATCTCCCTTTCGATTGTCATTACTCCTATCAACAGAAATATCGGGAAAAGGAGCCGAACAAGAACAAATCTCCGTAACTAAGAATCTATCAACAATTTTAATACCGCGAACCATTAAATTGGTTGGATTAATAAATGGGAAATTGGTAGATAATAATGTAGTTGGTTGTTCGTTAACTCCTATTTTTATTAGGGAGTTTTTAATCTGAAAGAATCCAGACAATGCAATATCTGAAGTCAATATTCTTGCTAAAATAAAGGCCTCTTGATCTGTATATTGTTGTGGTAATTTAATGACTACCTTATCTGTTTCATTATCTATCGCATATGAAATTTTTGTAATTTCTTCTGGATTAGAAAATGTTAAATGAGCTAGTCTAGTTGAACAGGCATAATAAAAACGGATAATTTCTATTACTGGAATAATTATTCCATATTTGTAATTCTCATTTTGAATTTTGAAGCAAGAAAAAGGTACTTTTGCATCTGTTGCAAAATTTTTCTGCAACAATAGTTTGCACTCTTGTTCTCTTCTGCTTGAATCTAAATATTTTATTTTGTAATTGCTATTAATTATTTCTACTGTATTTGCATTTATTTCAATATTTTTAAGAGTGGCTATATCTGTAACTGCATTATTGTTTTGAAGTTTTCCTTTTATCCAAAGAGATCCCACTCTTAAAATAGGAAGCAAGCCTATATTAACAGGAATCTTTTTCAATTGATTATATTCTGGAATTTCTCTACCAGAGCTATCAAATCTAGCAAAGTTATATACAGAATTATCGTGAAAGTTAACTGGGCGTAAATAGACTTCAATAAACAGGTTATTGTTATTTTTCAATTGGGAAAAAATCTTCCCTAACCCATCAATTCGCCACAATTTATTATCATGTGGGAATTCGGCAATTTCAATAACTGGTTGTTGATCCATATTTGCCCAGTCGAACTTAGCGTTATAAAGTCGCAAATAGCGTAGTTCAGTCTCAAATAGCGTCAGAATTCACAATTGTTTAGTGATGGCTGCAACCACCGTGGGTTTCACGCAAAGCTTCGGCTGCTTGTTCGTCTGCGTGGTAGCTGGAACGAACCATTGCGCCGATGGCGGCATTGGTAAAGCCTAATTCGTATGCTTCTTTTTCAAAAACTTTGAATTGGTCGGGCGTTACATAGCGCAAGACGGGCAAGTGGCCGTCTGAAGGTTGCAGATATTGGCCGATGGTAATCATCTCGATATTGTTGGCACGCATATCGCGCATGATTTCGCGCACGTCCTCGTCTGTTTCGCCCAAGCCGACCATGATGCCGGATTTGGTCGGGATATGTGGCATCATTTCTTTGTAGCGGCGCAGAAGCTCGAGGGAATGTTGGTAGTTGGCACCCGGACGGGCTTTTTTATACAGGCTTGGATGGGTTTCCAAGTTGTGGTTCATCACGTCGGGCGGTGTTTCTGCCAAGATTTCCAGTGCGATGTCCAGACGGCCGCGGAAATCGGGAACGAGGATTTCGATTTTGGTATTCGGGCTGGTTTCGCGGATGGCTTTAATGCAGTCGGCGAAGTGTTGGGCTCCGCCATCACGCAGGTCGTCACGGTCGACGGAAGTAATCACGACATAGCGCAGGTTCATGGACTTGACGGATTCGGCCAAGTGTTTAGGCTCGTCAGGATCCAACATATTGGGGCGGCCATGGCCAACGTCGCAGAATGGGCAGCGGCGGGTACAAATATCGCCCATAATCATGAATGTGGCCGTACCCTTGGTAAAGCATTCGCTGATATTTGGACAAGATGCTTCTTCGCATACGGTATGCATTTTTTGTTCGCGAAGAATGTTTTTGATTTCAAAAAATTTCTTGCCCGGTAATTTGGCGCGGATCCATTCGGGCTTTTTCAATTTTTGTTCCAATGGAACAACTTTAATCGGAATGCGTGCAGTTTTGTCTGCGCCTTTCAGTTTGATGCCGCGTTTAGGGTCGTGTTTTACTTCTTCACTCATGGTGATGTGTTCTTTCTGTCGTTATAAAGGCCGTCTGAAAAGCTTATCGTAGTCTTTATGACCTAAGGGCTTGTGGGTTCAGAGGGGCAGTTAAAAGATGGTGTTGGGGTCGAATATTTTCAGACGGACTTATGCCAGCTCTTTTTGTAAATGCTTGGTCAGTTTGTCTGAAACCTCTGCCAAACTGGGTGCCGGAGAGACGTAGTCGGCAATTTGGGTCATTTCCATACCGGCATAACCGCAGGGGTTGATATGGGTAAACGGACTTAAATCCATGTTCACATTGAGAGCCAAGCCGTGGTAAACGGAGCCGTCTTTGATACGCAGGCCCAGGGAAGCGATTTTACGCTCGCCGACATAAACGCCGGGACGTTTGGGGTCAGCGGCTGCTTCGATGCCGTATTCTGCCAAGGTGGCGATGATGCTATTTTCAAGTGCGGAAACGATATGGCGGACGCTGGTTTTACGGCGTTTGAAATTGATCATCGTATAGACGACCAATTGACCGGGGCCGTGGTAAGTAATTTGACCACCTCTGTCAATTTGGACAACGGGAATATCGTCGCGAATGAGGAGGTGTTCGGGTTTTCCGGCCAAGCCTTGGGTAAATACGGGCGGATGTTCGACCACCCATAATTCGTCTTCGGTGTTTTCGTCACGCGAGGCATTAAATGCCTTCATGGCTTCGAAAGTCGGCAGGTAATCGACCAAGCCTTTGTGCACGATTTTCATTACAGCACCACTTTTACCAATTCGTGTGAAGTCAGGTCGCGGTAGATATTGTCGAGCTGCTCTTGGTTGTCGACATTTACTTTGACGGTTGCGCTGGTGTAGTTGCCTTTGCTGCTTGGGCGCGCAGTAATGTGGTGCGGCTCGGTATCGGGAGCGTGTTTACGCACGGTTTCCAAGATGGCGGATTCAAATTCCGGATGAACTGCGCCCATGACTTTTACAGGAAAGGTGCAAGGGAATTCAATTAATGATTTTTTTTCGGTTGAGTCTGTCATGGTTTACTACCTTGTTTGGTTTGCCAGGGCCGTCTGAAAAGTTTTCAGACGGCCCAAAATCCGATATATTTTATCGTAAACGTCCATATCGGGCTATTAAAAATGATGTTTTCGAAAATAGGTGCGGATAAGCTGTTTTCAAGTCTTGAAATGGAGCGCTTCAGCCCAATTTTGAGCTACATTCTGATTTAACAATGATTGAGATTATTAACTATGCCGACAAAAGACAAATATTTCGAGGAATACAGTGCGCTGGCTACCTTGCCTTTACGCGATGTCGTGGTGTATCCGCATATGGTATTGCCGCTGTTCGTCGGTCGTCCTAAATCGATTGCGGCCCTTGAGGCTGCAATGGCCAATGATGATCCGGTTTTCCTGTTGGCCCAGCTTGACCCTAATACAGAAGACCCTAAAGCTGAAGATTTGCACCAAACTGGTACGGTTGCCCAAGTTTTACAGGTTTTGAAGCTGCCTGACGGCACCGTGAAAGTATTGGTAGAAGGCATCCGTCGTGCGCGCGCATTGACGGTTGACGAAACAGGCGGACTGTTTTTATCCCATGTTGAGGCGATTGATGAAAACAGCGACAAGGACAATCCCGAAATTGAAGCCTTGCGTCGTACCTTGCTGACTCAATTTGAGCAATATGCGAAATTGAACAAAAAAATCCCTGCCGAAGTTATCAGTACCATCAGCAGTATCGATGACAACAGCCGTCTTGCCGATACTATTGCCGCGCATTTGCAGCTGAAGTTGGAGCAGCGTCAATATGTGCTGGAGACTGCCGGCATTGTTGAGCGTTTGGAATTTCTGCTGGCTCAGTTGGAAGCCGAACTCGATATCATGCAGGTCGAGAAACGCATCCGTGGCCGTGTAAAACGTCAAATGGAAAAATCCCAACGTGAGTATTACTTGAATGAGCAAGTAAAAGCGATTCAGAAAGAATTGGGCGAAGAAGACGAACGCGGCGAACTGGATGCGTTGGAAGCAAAAATCAAAGAAGCAGGCATGAGCAAAGAGGCTGAAGAAAAATGTCTGTCTGAATTGAAAAAACTGAAAATGATGCCGCCGATGTCTGCGGAATCTACCGTCGTGCGCAACTATATCGATACTTTGCTTGAGCTGCCGTGGAAGAAAAAATCCCGTGTCAGCAAAGATATTGCCAAGGCTGATTTGATTTTGAATGCCGACCATTATGGTTTGGAAAAAGTCAAAGAGCGTATTTTGGAATATTTGGCCGTTCAAAAACGTATGGACAAGCTCAAAGGCCCGATTTTGTGTTTGGTTGGCCCTCCGGGGGTAGGTAAAACTTCCTTGGGTGAATCGATTGCCAAAGCCACAGGCCGACAATATGTGCGTATGGCATTGGGCGGCGTGCGTGATGAAAGTGAAATCCGCGGTCACCGCCGTACCTATATCGGCTCTATGCCGGGCAAAATCCTGCAAAACATGGCGAAAGCGGGTGTGAAGAACCCATTGTTTCTGCTTGATGAAATCGACAAGATGGGCAGCGATTTCCGTGGTGATCCGGCCAGTGCATTGCTTGAAGTGCTCGATCCTGAGCAAAACAATAAGTTCGCCGACCATTATGCCGAAGTCGATTATGATTTGAGCGATGTGATGTTTATTGCCACTTCAAACAGCTTGAATATCCCGACTCCGCTGCTTGACCGTATGGAAATCATCCGTCTGTCCGGTTATACGGAAGACGAAAAAATCAATATCGCCATGCAATACCTTGTGCCGAAACAAATGAAGCGCAATGGTGTGAAAGAGGGCGAGTTGGTGGTTGATGAAAGTGCGGTGCGCGATATTATCCGTTACTACACCCGTGAGGCCGGTGTCCGCTCGTTGGATCGCGAAATTGCCAAAATCTGCCGTAAAGTGGTGATGCAGGTTACTTTGAATGAGGACAAGAAAAAAGCGTCCAAATCCAAAACAGTAAGCAAGGCCAAGCCTAAAGCAATTAAAGTTACTGAGAAAAATCTGCATGACTATCTGGGCGTGCGCCGTTTCGACTATGGTGTGGCCGAAAGCGAAAACCGCATCGGTCAGGTAACCGGTTTGGCTTGGACCGAAGTCGGTGGCGAGTTGTTGACTGTTGAGGCAGTAGCTTTGCCGGGCAAAGGTACGATTCAATGTACCGGCCAACTGGGCGATGTTATGAAAGAATCGGTATCGGCTGCATGGTCGGTTGTCCGTTCCCGTGCTGAATCAGTGGGTTTGGCTCCTGATTTTTACGAGAAGAAAGACATTCACGTCCATGTGCCTGAAGGTGCGACGCCGAAAGACGGTCCGAGCGCAGGTATCGCCATGACTTTGGCGATGGTTTCTGCTTTCACCAAAATTCCGGTGCGTGCAGATGTGGCGATGACCGGCGAAATCACTTTGCGTGGCGAAGTCTTGCCTATCGGCGGTTTGAAAGAAAAACTGCTGGCTGCTTTGCGCGGCGGTATCAAGCATGTATTGATTCCAAAAGACAACGTCAAAGATTTGGAAGAAATCCCTGAAAATGTCAAAACCGGTCTGACCATTCATCCGGTCAAATGGATTGATGAAGTGTTGGCTTTGGGTTTGGCAGCTCAGCCTGAGCAATGGGCGGCTGAATTGGCGGATGCTGAGACCCCGCAAACTTCTAAGACGAAGTCAAGAACAAAAGCAACCAAGCATTAAGTTGGTCGTCTGATGTTGCAAAAAATGTGGTTTTGCCCTGAATGCCACAAAAATAGGGCAATTCCACATCTTTTACTTGACATGATAATTTCAGAATTGCTATAAAGTGCGTATGTGCTTTAAAAGTGCTTAAGCCCCGAGTATTCGGGCATTTCATCATTTTTTACGATAGGAAGGGACTAATTGTGAATAAGTCTGAATTGATCGAAGCAATTGCTCAAGAAGCCGGCATTTCCAAATCTGCTGCGCAAAAAGCTTTGGATGCTACTACTAATGCCGTAACCAATGCGTTGAAAAACGGCGACACTGTTACTCTGGTCGGTTTCGGTACTTTCTACGTCGGCGAACGCGCCGAACGTCAAGGCCGCAACCCTAAAACTGGCGAGCCTTTGACTATTGCTGCTGCTAAAACGCCTAAATTCCGTGCCGGTAAAGCATTAAAAGATGCTCTGTAATTGAGCGTTTTTTCCTGAATAGGAATAAAAAACCGATTCTATTCGGTTTTTTATTTTGAAGGCCGTCTGAAACTTTTCAGACGGCCTTTAGTTTATCGAGTGTATATAAAGGCTGAAACCCAAACAATCAAAGGATTTCTGCTTTTTTAATTCTCCTGCCTACAGTTGATTTTTGTATTAATAAGTTTTATCATTAGCAAAAAAATAACAATACTTAAAACAAACCGCACTTATCGAAAGAAGGGGCAAATAGCCATTCATAACCAATCTTTCAAATGTGCCGCACATTCGCCACACTTCTCACGTTTTTTCAATAATCTGATTTTAAAACAAATGAAAAGAGAGGCTTATGTCTACCATTCCTTTGTCGCGCCTGAAAAAAGGCGCAGTCGTACATATTGATTCTATTATTTCCAACCCTGTTTTTGGTGAATTGGATTCCTTGGTAACCCGTCGTCTTGCGGATTTGGGTTTTTCCAGCGGAATGCCGTTGCAAGTGATTGCCGTGGGCGGTTTTGGAAGAGGACCGTTTGCAGTACGCTTGGGCAATCAATCCCAATTTTCCCTGCGGTTGGAAGAGGCCGGGAAGATTATGTGTCGTATCGTTGAGGCCGTTTAAGGCCGTCTGAAAGAATAAGGAAAAATGATGGAACTAAGCTATTTTGCCTTGATTGGCGCGCCAAACTGCGGCAAAACCGTTTTGTTCAACGGTTTGACCGGCTCACATGCCAAGGTTGCCAATTATCCGGGCGTAACTGTCGATAAGCGCGAGGGCGCCTTCCTCGACGACGAGGCCGTCCGCATTATCGACCTGCCGGGCACATACAGCCTACGCACGACCAGCCCCGACGAAGCGGTGGCGAAAGATGTAATGGTAGGCAAGATGGGCATTCCGCCCGATGCCATTATTGCCGTTGCCGACGCGACCAACCTGCGTATGACCCTGCGCATGATTTTGGAACTGAAAACGCTGGGACTGCCTATGGTGGTGTCGCTGAATTTGAGCGACGTGGCCCGCAAAAGGGGCTTGAATATCGACGCGGCCAAACTGAGCGAGTTGTTGGATGCACCTGTTTTGGAAACAGTTGCAGTGAGCGCGTCGGGTGTACAGGCTGTACGCGAAGCCGTGGCGAAGCTGCCGCGCAAACGCTCTTTCCCCGCAAACCCCGCCTCTGCCGAACGCACGCTCGATGCGCTGGATAGCGACAAACTTTATCAAGAAGTCGAATCGATTTTGGCACAAGTGGTACGCACCCAGATGACGCTGCCCGCATGGCACAAAAAACTCGACGACATCGTGCTGCACCCCGTCTGGGGCATGATTATGCTGCTGGTCATCCTGTTTATGGTGTTCCAAGCGGTTTACACATGGGCGGCGCCGATTATGGACGCCATCGAAGGCGGCTTTACCGCGCTGGGCGAATGGATAGGCGCCAACATGGAGCCGGGCATCCTCAGCGACTTGCTCGTCAACGGCGTCATTGCCGGTTTGGGCAGCGTGTTGGTGTTCCTGCCGCAGATTACGATTTTGTTTGCCTTTATCCTGCTATTGGAAGACTCAGGCTATCTGCCGCGTGCAGCCTTCCTGCTGGATAACATCATGGCAAAAAGCGGTTTGTCCGGCCGTTCGTTTATTCCCCTTTTGTCCAGCTTTGCCTGTGCCGTTCCTGCCGTGATGTCGGCGCGTACCATTAACGACCCGCGCGAACGCCTTGTTACCATCGCGGTTGCGCCGTTGCTGACTTGTTCCGCACGTTTGCCGGTGTATGCGCTGATTATCGCCGCTGTTATTCCTGACCGTACAGTGGGTGGGATTTTCAACCTGCAAGGCCTGACATTGTTTATTCTTTATATCGTAGGCATTCTGTCGGCTGCATTGGCAGCGTATATCATGAAACGCTTGGCGCGGATGAAAGGCAATGTGCAACAATTCCCACTTTTGATGGAATTGCCGACTTTCCGTACGCCTAACTTCAAACACATCATGACCAGCTTGTGGGATAGGGTAAAAGCCTTCCTGAAACGCGCGGGTACCATCATTTTTGCGTTGGCCGTGGTCTTGTGGGGCTTGGTAAGCTGGCCGCAACCGCCTGAAGGCGCAACCGGTGCCGCCATCGATTACAGCTTGGCAGGTACGCTTGGTCATGCTATTCAGCCGTTTTTTGCACCTTTGGGTTTTACTTGGGAAATGTGTATCGCCATGATTCCGGGTATTGCCGCGCGCGAAGTGGTCGTTGCCGCATTGGGTACCGTTTATGCCGTCAGCGCGTCGTCTGAAGATGCCGTACAAAACGCATTAATTCCCATCATACACAACAACTGGGGCTTGCCGACCGCCTTTGCCTTCTTGGCTTGGTATGTGTATGCTCCGATGTGTGCCGCGACTTTGACCGTGATTAGACGCGAAACCAAATCCACGAAAAATATGCTTATGATTACAGGCTATTTGTTCCTGATGGCTTATTTTGCCGCATTCGTGGTTTACCAAATTTCTTCAAGGATACTATCATCATGACTCAATATATTATCGTCGGCTTGATTATGCTTGCCTGCGTATTCTTCCTCTTGCGAAAATTCGTATTCAAACCGAAAAAACGCGACTGCAGCAGCGGCTGCGGTAAATGCGGCGGTTGTGGTTAAATAAAGAGGGTTAGGTAAAAGTAAAAGGCCGTCTGAAATGGTTTCAGACGGTCTTTTTTATTGCTCTATGGCTTTTCAGATGCAAAACTAGGTATTTAGAGCTTAGCACCAGGATTTATTGAACGGGAAGCCTGAAATGTCCAGTGATGGTGTAGCGGTAGAGGATATCGTCTTCACGGGTTCCTAAACCGATATTATGGATAATCAGAGGCCTATCGCCGATTTTTCGATCGGAGACGATGCCGATATGGGGACGGTTGCCTTTCAGTTCCCAAATTACAATATCGCCAGCCTGATAGTTTGTATCTTGAACGGCCCAGCCTTGGCGCATGAAATAAGTCATTAGGTTAGGGACGCGGCGGTGATCGATATTAGTGTCCGGCTGTTTTAATCCCCAGCGTTTCGGATAAACGGAAAAGTTGCGGCTCATGTCTTGATGAACAAGCTCTTGCAAATCGATATTTTGGTCGCGCAAGGCACGGATGACCACGTCTGTGCAAACGCCTTTTTCCATCGGTACATTGCCCATTGGATATTTGAGCTTGGTGTAAGCAGGGTCGTAACGAAGGGTTTTGCCAATTTGGTTTCGTGCAGATTGTACGATTTTCGGTGATGGTCCTTCGGGTTCGGTAATCTCTTGTTGTAGGAAAACGGTGTCAATGCTTGGAATAGAGTTGTGATGACGGGCAAAAAATACCGCTGTTGTAATCAGAAGGATGGAAAGCGCAATACTGAGAACTATGGGCTTAAAGGCAGTTTTGTGTTTCATGATATATGCACGGCTTAGATGTTGTCTGCATTATTATCAGATTTTGGGTAGGATTGGCAATGCATAATGGAAAAATGGTCTTGAGCAAGTATGTATGGACTAATAATGGATGAGTGCTATTTGGGTATTACTAATAGATTTTAATTAGCACATGATAAAAGGCCGTCTGAAAACTTTTCAGACGGCCTTAGTTATTGGAGAAGGCATTATTTCAATGCTTCTAACAGTTTTCCGTGTATTCCGCCGAAACCGCCGTTGCTCATGACCAAAATATGATCGCCTGCTTCGGCATTTTTCACGATTTCGGCAACAAAGGCATCGAAGTCTTTGCCGACGTGCAGCTTGCTGCCTAAAGGCGCGAGGGCTTCGGCAACATCCCAGTCCACGCCGCCGGCGTAGCAGAATACTTGGTCTGCATCATTTAAACTTGCGGGCAGAGCGGCTTTCATGGTGCCGAGTTTCATGGTATTGGAACGCGGCTCGAGGATGGCGATGATGCGTGCGTTACCGATACGTTGGCGCAGACCTTCGATAGTGGTTTCGATGGCGGTCGGATGGTGGGCGAAGTCATCGTAAACAGTGATGCCATTCACCGTGCCTTTGATTTCCATACGGCGTTTGACGTTTTTAAATGCACTCAAGGCTTCGCAGGCCGTCTGAATATCGACTCCGGCATGACGCGCGGCAGCGATGACAGCGAGCGCGTTCATGCGGTTGTGTTCGCCCATCAGTTCCCAAGCGACGTGTCCGACCGTTTCGCCGTGATGGCGTACGTCAAACGAGCCGTCGGCATGGACGCTACCAACTTGCCAGCCTTGTTCGGTACCGAATTTTTCTACGGGCGTCCAGCAGCCTTTGTCTAAAGTATCTTGCAGGCTTTGCTGCTGGCCGTTGCAGACGATGAGGCCTTCAGACGGCACGGTGCGTACCAAATGATGGAATTGGGTTTGAATGGCGCCCAAATCGGCAAAAATGTCAGCGTGGTCGAATTCCAGATTGTTCAAAATGGCGGTACGCGGACGGTAGTGTACGAATTTGGAGCGTTTGTCAAAAAAGGCGGTATCGTATTCGTCGGCTTCGATAACGAAGAATGGGGATTTTGAGTTAGGGTCTTGGCGCGGCGTTTGCGGCAGACGGGCGGAAACGCTGAAGTTTTCCGGTACTCCGCCGATGAGGAAGCCCGGCGCAAGGCCGGCATATTCCAAGACCCATGCCAGCATGGAGGCTGTGGTCGTTTTGCCGTGCGTCCCCGCCACGCCGAGTACCCAGTGCTGGTGTAATACGTTTTCAGCCAGCCATTGCGGGCCGGAAATATAAGGCAGGCCTTTGTTCAAAATGGCTTCAATTACATACATGCCGCGTTTGGCAACATTACCGATAACGTAAATATCGGCTTTAAATTCGTTCAATTGAGCAGCATCAAAACCTTCGTGTACGTCAATGCCCAAGGCTTCGAGCTGGGTGCTCATCGGCGGATACATCTTTGCGTCGCAACCGCTGACTTTAAAACCTGCTTCTTTGGCAATAGCCGCTACGCCGCCCATAAATGTGCCGCCGATACCGATAATGTGGATGTGTTTCATGATAAGACTGTCTTTGGATAAATTAATTTTAAAGCTGTCATTATAACGGAGTTTGGATAAAGAAAGGGGTCGTCTGAAAAGTTAGGCAACAATAAGAATAGGAAAAAAATACAAGGAATTTGATTTTAAAAGGAGGGTATTGAGGTTTTGCAAGTATGGGATTGGGTAAGCACTACTTTGGAAAGAGTTATTTGATACGGTAAAGTCGTTCATGAAGGTCAAGGGAAGCATTGTCTTGAATTCCTCCATACTTGATGGCGTGAGTTTTTCGGTAACCGGTTTATTTGGATAGACTTTAGAAAATGGATGGTTGTTGTTATTAAAATAATGCCGTCTGAGAAATAAGTCTTGATTAAAACAAGTCATGACTTTTTTCAGACGGCATTTGTATTCTGTATTTTGCGATTTCTATTAAAGCGCTGCTTCTGAGCGTTCTCCGGTACGGATACGGATAGCCTCTTCAACTGGATAAATAAAGATTTTACCGTCACCGATTTTGCCGGAATGTGCGGTTTCTAAAATGGCATCAACAGCCTGATCGACTTTATCGTCAGCCAATACCAATTCGATTTTCACTTTAGGCAGGAAATCAACCGCGTATTCTGCGCCACGATAAATTTCCGTGTGGCCTTTTTGGCGGCCGAAACCTTTGACTTCGCTGACAGTCATGCCGGTAATGCCGATTTCAGTTAGGATTTCGCGTACATCGTCGAGTTTGAAAGGTTTGATAATAGCTTCGATTTTTTTCATATTGAGTCTCCTTATTTGTGAAAAGGCCGTCTGAAACATTCAGACGGCCTTTGTTCCATCAAGTTTGTTCAAATTTTATTTGAGTGAACTTATTTCTTTTTCTGAGCAGGCAGGTCGGTACATACGCCCAATGCCACTTCCGCAGCCATACCGATGGATTCGCCCAGGGTTGGGTGTGGGTGGATGGTTTTACCGATATCGGCTGCATCACAGCCCATTTCAATCGCCAAGCAGACTTCGCCGATCATATCGCCGCCGTTAGGACCAACGATACCGCCACCGATGATGCGGCCGGTTTCAGCATCAAAAATCAGCTTAGTGAAACCATTGTCGCAACCGTTGGCAATCGCACGGCCGGAAGCAGCCCATGGGAAGTTGGCTTTAGTGATTTTGCGGCCGGAAGCTTTGGCAGACAACTCGGTTTCGCCAACCCATGCCACTTCAGGAGAAGTGTAGGCAACGCCTGGGATAACGCGTGCGTCGAAGTAGGCTTTGTGGCCGGCACAGTTTTCAGCGGCAACGTGACCTTCGTGAACGGCTTTGTGTGCCAACATTGGTTGACCGACGATATCGCCGATAGCGTAGATGTGCGGCACGTTGGTACGCATTTGTTTGTCTACTTCGATAAAGCCGCGATCGGTAACGGTAACACCAGCTTTTTCAGCGCTGATGAGTTTACCGTTAGGCGCACGACCGGCAGCCACCAGTACGGCATCGTAACGTTGTGGTTCTTTAGGTGCATTTGCACCTTCGAAGGTAACGTAAACGCCGTCTTCTTTAGGCTCGACAGCAACGGTTTTGGTGTTGATCATGATGTTGTCAAAACGGTATTCGTTTTGTTTTTGCCATACTTTAACCAAGTCGCGATCTGCACCTTGCATCAGGCCGTCCATCATTTCAACCACATCCAGGCGAGAACCCAGAGTGCTGTAAACCGTACCCATTTCGAGACCAATAATACCGCCGCCGATGATCAATAGTTTGCCCGGTACTTCTTTCAAAGCCAAAGCGCCGCTGGAATCGATGATGCGTGGATCTTCAGGGATGAAAGGCAGTTTGGTTACGCGGCTACCTGCTGCAATGATACAGTTTTTGAAGGCAACGATTTTTTTCTCGCCGGTAGGCGTAGCTTGTTCGTACACTTCGCTGGTCGTCAGAGAAACTTCCAAGTGGTGCGGATCCAAGAATTGGCCGTCACCTTGGATAATGTCTACTTTACGGCCTTTAGCCATGCCTGCCAAACCGGTAGTCAAGCGGGAAACTACGCCGTCTTTGTAGCCGCGCAGCATATCGATATCGAGTTCAGGCTCAGGGTATTTGATACCGTTGGCAGCCAAGTGACGTACTTCATCGATAACGGCCGCATTGTGCAACAGAGCTTTTGAAGGGATACAGCCGACGTTCAAGCAAACGCCGCCCAAAGTTTTGTAACGCTCGACGATGGCAACTTTCAAGCCTTCGTCAGCAGCGGCAAATGCAGCAGAATAACCGCCAGGGCCGCCACCCAATACAACTACGTCGTATTCGGCATCGGCAGAACCGCCAAATTGAGCAGCTTGAGGAGCAGGAGCGGCTGCTTTAGGGGCTTCTTGTGCAGGAGCAGCTGGTGCTTCGGCTTTAGGAGCAGCAGCTGCACCTTCTGCTTCAACGACAACAATCAAACCGCCTTCAGAGATTTTGTCGCCCACTTTAACTTTAACTTCTTTAACGACACCTGCAACTTCGGCAGGTACGTCCATAGTGGCTTTATCGGTTTCCAAAGTAATCAGGGTATCGTCCACAGCAATGGTGTCGCCTACATTTACTTCAACCGCAATAATATCTACGTTTTCGTGACCGCCAATGTCGGGCACTTTTAATTCAACTAAGCTCATGTCTAATCTTTCTGAATGATGTTCGGACTTCTTTTTTCAGACGGCCTGAGTAAAAAGGCCGTCTGAAAATGCTCGGATTATAGAGTAATGCGGCGGAAGTCTTTCAACAGGTTAGCCAGGAATACGGTAAAGCGCATACCGGCGGCACCGTCGATGACTCGGTGGTCGAAGGACAGGCTCAATGGGCACATCAGGCGAGGAGCGAATTCTTTGCCGTTCCAAACCGGTTTGATTTGGGATTTGCACACGCCCAAGATAGCAACTTCAGGAGCATTCACGATTGGCGTGAAGCCTGTACCGCCGATACCGCCCAAGCTGGAAATGGTAAAGCATGCGCCTTGCATTTCTTGTGGTTTGAGCTTGCCTTCACGGGCTTTTTTAGACAATTCGGTCAGCTCTTGGCTGATTTGTTTCAAGCCTTTTTGATCCACATCTTTGATGACTGGAACAACCAAGCCGTTTGGCGTGTCGGCTGCAAAACCGATGTTGAAGTAGTTTTTCAGCACCAGGTTGTCGCCATCCAGAGAGGCGTTGAATTCAGGGAAGGCTTTCAGCGCAGCAACAGAGGCTTTGATGATGAACGCCAATGGGGACAGTTTCACACCTTCGCGTTCCCATTCTTTGTTCAGTTGTTTGCGGAATTCTTCCAATTCGGTCATGTCCGCTTCTTCGTGTACGGTAACGTGAGGAATCACAACCCAGTTGCGAGACAGGTTTTGACCGGAGATTTTCTTAATACGAGACAGTTCTTTAACTTCGACGCTGCCGAATTTAGAGAAGTCAACTTTAGGCCATGGCAACAAGTCCAGACCACCGCCCAAAGAGGCAGCGGCAGGTTTGCCTGCACCGCTTTGCATAACGGATTTAACGAAGGCTTTAACGTCTTCGCCCATGATACGGCCTTTCAGACCGGTACCTTTAACTTGACCCAAATCTACGCCCAATTCACGCGCCAGTTTGCGCGCGGAAGGACCTGCATGGGCTTTGGCAAATGCAGCTTCGTCGATTTTGGCAGCTGCAGGTGCAGAAGGTGCAGGCGCAGCGGCTGGTGCGGGAGCAGCAGTAGGAGCAGCGGCTGGTGCAGGTGTGGCAGCTTGAGCGGCAGGAGCAGGGGCTGCTGCGGCAGAGCCGGCAGTTTCTACTTCGATAATGGCAGAGCCTTCGGATACTTTGTCGCCAACTTTCAGGAATACGGCTTTAACTACACCGGCTTCGGTACATGGTACGTCCATGGTGGCTTTGTCGGTTTCCAAAGTAATCAGGGTGTCGTCAACGGCAACAGTGTCGCCGACTTTAACTTCAACGGCAATAACGTCTACGTCAGAGTGGCCGCCGATATCAGGTACAACAACTTGTACGGTAGCGCCACCGGCAGGAGCGGCTGCAGGCGCGGCAGCTGGAGCAGCAGGAGCTTCTGCTGCAGGAGCCGGAGCGGCATCAGCAGCGGCAGCACCGGTTTCAACGGTCAGAATCACGCCGCCTTCAGAGATTTTATCGCCCACTTTAACTTTAACTTCTTTCACGACGCCGGCTGCATCAGCAGGTACATCCATAGTGGCTTTATCGGTTTCCAACGTAATCAGGGTGTCGTCAACGGCGATGGTGTCGCCCGCTTTGACTTCTACGGCGATGATGTCGACGTTTTCATGACCGCCGATATCAGGGACTTTGATTTCTACGATACTCATTTGAGTTCCTTTAACATTTTCAGTTTGATGTCGTCTGAAAACTGTTTCTTACGACATCGGTACAGTTTGTTCAAACCATTCAAGTATTCGGTTTTCAGACGGCCTGATGTCTGAATGAAGCAAACAGGCCGTCTGAAACATCAATTAGCGTTTCCAGCTAGGAGCTGAATCGGCTTTGATACCATATTTTTCAATGGCTTGTTGAACGGTTTCTTTGCTGACTTTGCCTTGCTCGGCCAATGCGCTCAATGCAGCAACGGCAACGTTGTAGCGGTCAACTTCGAAGAAGCTGCGCAGGTTGGCGCGGCTGTCGGAGCGACCGAAGCCGTCAGTACCCAAGACGTGGTAGTCGTTAGGGATGTAGGCGCGGATACGGTCGGCATAGCTGCGGATGTAGTCGGTAGCGGCAATAACCGGACCGTCATGACCTTGCAGTTGAGAAGTAACAAACGGTACTTTTGCAGTTTCCAATGGGTTCAGACGATTGAAGCGTTCCACTTCGATGGCATCGCGGTGCAGCTGGTTGAATGATGGGCAAGACCAGATGTCTGCTTCTACACCGAAGTCGGCTTTCAACAATTCGGCACCGGCAATTACTTCTTGCAGGATGGTACCGGAACCCATCAATTGGACTTTTTTATCGCCTTTGCCGCCGGCTTTCAGCAAGTACATACCTTTCAGGATGTCTTGTTCTACGCCTTCAGGCATGTCCGGATGAGTGTAGTTTTCATTCATCAGGGTGATGTAGTAGAACACGTCTTCGTGGTTAACATACATGCGGCGCAAGCCATCGTGTACGATAACGGCTACTTCATATTGGAATGTCGGATCGTAAGTTACACAGTTTGGAATCAAGTCTGCTTGAATGTGGCTGTGGCCGTCTTCGTGTTGCAAACCTTCGCCATTCAGTGTTGTACGGCCGGCTGTACCACCCAGCAGGAAACCTCGTGCATGCATATCGCCTGCTGCCCATGCCAAGTCGCCAACTCGTTGGAAACCGAACATAGAGTAGTAGATGTAGAAAGGAATCATGGCAAAGTCGTTGTTTGCGTAGCTGGTCGCAGCAGCAATCCAGTCAGCCATAGCACCTGGTTCGTTAATACCTTCTTGCAAGATTTGACCGTCAACAGATTCTTTATAGAACATCAGTTGGTCTTTATCTTGAGGGGTGTATTGTTGTCCTTTAGGGTTCCAAATACCGTATTGACGGAACATACCTTCCATACCGAACGTACGGCTTTCATCTGGAACGATAGGCACCACGCGTTTGCCGATTTTTTTGTCTTTCAGCAAAGTAGACAGGATGCGGACGAAAGCCATGGTGGTTGAGAATTCACGGTCACCGCTGGATTTCAGTTGAGTCTCAAATGCTGACAACTCAGGCACTTCCAGAACTTCTTGGGTAGGTTTACGTTGAGGCAGGTAGCCACCCAAAGCTTCACGGCGTGCATGCAGGTATTTGTATTCTTCGCTGTCGGGAGCAAAAGTCAGGTAAGGCAGGTCGCCGCTGTCGATTTGCTCATCGGTAACAGGAATATCAAAGCGGTCACGGAATTGTTTCAGAGACGCTTTGTCCATTTTTTTAGCTTGGTGGGCAACGTTTTGACCTTCGCCGGATGCGCCCATGCCGTAACCTTTAATGGTTTTAGCCAAAATGACAGTAGGTTTGCCATCAGCATGGTTCACTGCGCGGTCGTAAGCGTTGTACACTTTTTGAGGATCATGGCCGCCGCGGTTCAATGCCCAAATTTCATCATCGGTCATATCGGCAACCAATGCTTTCAGTTCAGGAGTATTGAAGAAGTGTTCGCGAACGTATGCACCGTCTTTGGATTTGTAAGTTTGGTAGTCACCGTCCAAGCACTCTTCCATACGTTTGCGCAGGATGCCATCTTTGTCTTTTGCCAAGAGGCGGTCCCAACGACGACCCCAGATGACTTTCACAACATTCCAGCCAGCCCCGGCAAAGTTGCCTTCCAGCTCTTGAATGATTTTGCCGTTACCGCGTACTGGACCGTCCAAACGTTGCAGGTTACAGTTGATGACGAATACCAAGTTGTCCAAGCCTTCGCGTGAAGCCAGAGCAATAGCACCTTGGCTTTCAGGTTCGTCCATTTCGCCGTCGCCACAGAATACCCATACTTTACGGCCTTTGGTTTTAGCCAGGCCGCGAGATTCCAAGTATTTCAGGAAGCGTGCTTGGTAAATCGCCATCAATGGGCCAAGACCCATAGATACGGTTGGGAATTGCCAGAAGTCAGGCAACAGGTGAGGGTGAGGGTAAGAAGGCAGACCATGACCGGCAACTTCTTGACGGAAGTTGTTCAATTGGTCTTCAGTCAGACGGCCTTCAACGAAAGCGCGTGCGTAGATGCCAGGGGCAACGTGGCCTTGGAAGAATACCAAATCGCCTTCTTCGCCTTCGCCTTTGGCTTTCCAGAAGTGGTTGAAGCCGACTTCGTACATAGTGGCGGCTGATTGGAAAGATGCAATGTGCCCACCCAATTCCAAATCTTTTTTACCCGCGCGCAATACGATAGCCGCGGCATTCCAACGTACGAAAGCACGAATACGGTGCTCGATGTTTTGGTCGCCGGGAATGCCTTTTTCGTTTTCAACGGAAACAGTGTTCAAATATGGAGTAGTGGTGCCATGAGGCATGCGGATGCCTTTGTCACGGCTGTATTTGACCAAACTTTCCAGCAGGTATTGGGCGCGTTCGCTGCCTTCATATTCTAAAACAGAGCTTAACGCGTCTAACCATTCTTTGGTTTCAATTGGGTCAACATCGTGTAATTGGGTGGACATAATATCTATCCTTGTGTTGAGTGTTTTTCAATGACGGAGTAGTACCCCGATATTTTCGTTTGTGAACAAATACGGCTTATAAACGAAAATTCCAAGAGTCAAATTCGAAAAAATTTTAATTATTTAAATATTTTCAATACGTTATATGAAGCAATGAAAATTCTGAAAAATTAAAATTTTTTGCAAACTGGCTAATCTGCAAATGCTATCAGTAATTGGGCAAACTGGCAAATCGCGCTGTTGATATTAATAGGAGGGTAGAGGTTGAATTGATGATTTTTAAAAGTGCCCTTATGATGGTTTTAAAATTAGAATATTAAACAGACACGGTAAAAGTCTCTGTTGTTTGGATGAAAAAATTCGAATATGAAAATTAATTTTCAAAATATGTCTAAAATCGAAAATTAAATTTAAACTTCGAGTTTGAAAAAGAAAATTCAGACCGTGTTATTTTTTACAAGCGAATGGGCCGTCTGAAGATTTTGGAAGAGGTTAAGAAAGAGTGAAATTTTAAGAGTACGATGATTGAGGAAGGGAAAATTAAAAAATGACATGCACAGGCTAGTTGAATAGCTGGGCATGTCATTTGTTAGTAGTCTGAGAATTTCAGACGGCCTTTAAACTGCAGAGGATTTTTGAGGAAATTGCTTCCATTGAGCTAAAAGCTTTTTGAGAACGTCTTGCTGCTCATGTCCATGTTGGATGGCTTCTTGCAGCCAAAAACATGCATTATTGATGTCTTTCTCTACACCCAGGCCGTGGTAATACAGACAGGCAAGATTATATTGAGCCATTGTATCCCTTTGTTTGGCTGCCGCCTCAAACCATTTTGCCGCTTGGGCATAATCGACAGGTACGCCTTGTCCGCTGTAATACATCATGCCAAGATTGGTTTGTGATTTACTGTGCCCTCGTTCTGCAGACTGAAGGTATAGCTCCAGTGCTTCAGCATAATTTTGTTGGCGTTTTAAGCCATAGTGCGCTGCAAATGCTAGCTTGTACAGGCGTTCAGCTTCCTGACGTTGGAGGGCGATTTCTTTCGTCAGCTCATAGTTTTGCTGGTTATTCAATGCGCTGTCAGACAGAAGTTTTTGGTAAGCGACAAGATTACCTAAATCAGCCGAGCGTTGATAATATTGACGCGCGGTGTCTGCATCAACTGCTCGTCCCAATCCGTAGCGATGGATATCGCCTAAAAGACGCAATCCTTCCGGGTCATTTTGATCTGCAGCCAATTTAGCATGCTGATAGGCCTTTTGAGGGTCTCGTTCGGTGTTTTTACCCAGAAGATAGATTTCGGCAAGTGCTACATGCGCATTGCTGTCACCTTGTTCGGCAGCTTTTTCAAACCATTCCAATGCTTCAGCAGGATTTGATACAGCTAAGAGTTCTGCAAGAGAAGTTTGCGCTGGAACAATGTCGTAATCGGCGGCAATACGCAAATGTTCGATTGCTTTTTCAGGGTTTTGTGCAACACCTTGCCCCAATTTGTATTGAAGGCCGAGTTGCCAGTGTGCCGCAATAAATCCCTGTGCAGCGGATTGCTGATAAAGTTTATGGGAATATTCCAAATCAGGAGAGCTGGAATATTGGTAATGCTGGGCTAAGAAGTATTGTGCCTGAGGATTTTGTTGTTCGGCAGCTTTCAGTGCCCATTTGACTGCTTCTTGGTCATTGCCATTGTCTGCATATAAACGCATCAGGCGCAGTTGGGCAGGAGCCAATCCTTCTTCGGCAAGCTCTTGATAGGCGTCAACTAAGTCTTCTATTGCAATCCCTCTGCTTTCTTCTATTTGCAGAAGGTTGTAACGAGCATATGGGTGACCGGCTTGAGCGGCCTGTTTGAGATATGAGACAGCAATTGCTAAATCTTGCGCATTTTCGTGATGTTCGATTAGGCATCCTGCCAGCTGAAATGCAGCCTCAATATGTCCGGCTTCTGCAGCTTCGCAGAGCAATGGGATGGCTCGTGCAAAGTCAGGTGGATCTTGAGTGATTAATTTTTCTGCCAGCAGAAAAGATTCTTCATATTGTTGAGCATTCATCGGTTTGCTTTTATATTTTGTGAAGGATTAAGAATAAAATAATCGGCCGACAGGGTGCGGCCGTTATGATTTTGTAATTTTGGGGTTATTTACAAAAACAGGCAACCGTATTTGTATTTTTATACTTAGAATAATGGAATAATTTGTTTTATGCTGCATAAATACAACAGAGGCATATGATAAAGTGGGTTGAGAAAATACTTCTGCTGTTTATTCACTTTAAATTATTTATCGTCCGGTTTTTTACGCCACAAAACAAGTAATTTGCCAATATGTTGCACCAGTTGAGCACCCAGTGTTTCACATAGTGCATCACAAATTTCAATACGTTCAGCACGATCATCGCCAAAAACACGGACTTTAATCAATTCGTGCGCTGTCAATGCGGCATCGGTTTCTTTGATGACCGAGTCGGTCAAGCCTTGTTGGCCAACCATAACGACAGGGTGGAGGTGGTGTGCTTGGGCTTTCAAGGCCAAAATTTCTTTGGTGCTTAGTTTGTTGTCGCTCATATTAATAAGTATCCAATTAAAAAGAATAATGGCTATATTGTACGCGATTTAGAACATTTACGGGGGAAATAACGTACAATGCTAATTTTAACTTAAGCATTTCAAATCAAGATGGCTGTACGCTCAAAATCTTCAAAAGCATGGCTGCATGAGCATGTCAACGATCATTATGTCCATATGGCACAAAAGGATGGATATCGTGCCCGAGCGGCTTATAAATTATTAGAAATCAATCAGAAAGATAAATTGATTAAGCCGGGTACGGTCTTAGCAGATTTGGGTAGTGCGCCGGGTAGTTGGTCGCAGGTGGCGGCCAAGCTGGTCGGTAAAACAGGGGCGGTGTTTGCTTTGGATATTTTACCGATGGATGCGATTGATGGTGTGTCGTTTATTCAGGGTGATTTTAGGGAAGATACTGTTTTGGAGCAGTTTGAAGCTTTGTTGAATAATCGCCCGTTAGACCTTGTAATCTGTGATATGGCACCCAATATGTCAGGCAATGCCGTAACAGACCAGGCACGCAGTTTTTATTTGTGTGAACTGGCTTTAGATTTTGCCTCCCAACATTTGAAAACCGGAGGCAGTTTTTTAGTGAAGGTGTTTCAAGGTGCGGGTTATCAGGAGTATACGGCGGCTATGCGCGAAATTTTTGCCAGTGTACAAACTCGAAAGCCGGATGCTTCCCGCAATCGTTCCAGTGAGATTTACCTATTAGGTAAAAATAAACGCTGACAATGTAGGGTGGGTGCTTTAAAATTCTTTCCCTTGATTTTATTTATTTTGTAACCATGGAGCCTGTTCAGTGGGGAATACCATTAAAAACATATTAGTCTGGGTAGTGGGTGGTGCTATGCTTTTAGCAGCATTCAATGCGCTCAGCGATAAGCAGGAAGATAAACAGCAAATCGAATATTCTCAATTTATTCAGCAAGTTAATAGTGGCGAAGTATCCAATGTCAATATTGAAGGATCTGTTGTCAGCGGCTATCTGATTAAAGGTGAGCGCACCGATAAAACTGCCTTCTATACCAATGCGCCTTTGGATGACAACTTAGTTAAAACACTGTTGGACAACAAAGTACGCGTCAAAGTGACTCCGGAAGAAAAACCAAGCATGCTGGCCAGTCTGTTTTACAGCCTGCTGCCTGTTTTGTTGTTGATCGGTGCATGGTTCTACTTCATGCGCATGCAAAGCGGCGGTGGCGGTAAAGGCGGCGCATTCTCTTTTGGTAAGAGCCGTGCACGTTTGTTGGACAAAGATTCCAATAAAGTTACTTTTGCCGATGTTGCAGGTTGTGATGAGGCAAAAGAAGAAGTACAAGAAATTGTGGATTACCTGAAATCGCCTAACCGCTATCAAAGCCTGGGTGGTCGTGTACCGCGCGGTATTTTGTTGGCCGGTAGCCCTGGTACGGGTAAAACATTGCTGGCTAAAGCGATTGCTGGTGAGGCCGGTGTGCCATTCTTCAGTATTTCAGGTTCTGACTTCGTAGAAATGTTTGTCGGTGTCGGTGCGAGCCGTGTCCGCGATATGTTCGAGCAGGCTAAGAAAAACGCGCCATGTATCATCTTTATCGATGAAATTGATGCTGTCGGCCGTCAGCGCGGTGCCGGTTTGGGCGGTGGCAATGATGAGCGTGAGCAAACATTGAACCAATTGTTGGTTGAAATGGATGGTTTTGAAAGTAATCAAACCGTTATTGTGATTGCAGCAACCAACCGTCCTGATGTACTTGACCCTGCGTTGCAGCGTCCGGGCCGTTTTGACCGTCAAGTCGTTGTTCCGTTGCCTGATATTCGTGGCCGTGAGCAAATCTTGAAAGTTCACGCTAAAAAAGTGCCTTTGGATGCATCTGTAGATTTGACTTCTTTGGCTCGTGGTACACCTGGTTTTTCAGGTGCGGATTTGGCAAACTTGGTCAATGAAGCTGCTTTGTTTGCCGGTCGTCGCAATAAAGTTAAAGTCGATCAAAGCGACTTTGAAGATGCTAAAGACAAAATCTACATGGGGCCGGAACGTCGCAGTATGGTAATGCATGAAGATGAAAAACGTGCGACAGCCTATCATGAGGCAGGCCATGCAATCGTAGCGGAAAGCCTGCCGTTTACTGATCCGGTTCACAAGGTAACCATTATGCCTCGCGGCCGTGCGTTAGGTTTGACTTGGCAACTGCCTGAGCGTGACCGCATCAGCATGTACAAAGACCAAATGTTGAGCCAGATCTCAATTTTGTTCGGTGGCCGTATTGCTGAAGATATTTTTGTCGGTCGTATTTCTACCGGCGCATCTAATGACTTTGAGCGTGCAACTCAAATGGCACGCGAGATGGTAACGCGTTATGGTATGAGCGACAAAATGGGGGTGATGGTTTATGCTGAGAACGAAGGTGAAGTGTTCTTGGGTCGCAGCGTAACCCGTTCTCAAAATATTTCCGAGAAAACCCAACAAGATATCGATGCGGAAATCCGCCGTATTTTGGATGAGCAATACCAAGTGGCCTACAAAATCTTGGATGAAAATCGCGATAAGATGGAAACCATGTGCAAAGCACTGATGGATTGGGAAACCATCGATCGAGACCAAGTTTTGGAAATTATGGCCGGTAAACAGCCTAGTCCACCTAAAGATTACAGCCACAATGTCCGTGATGACAAAGTAGAAGAGTCTGAAGCGCCTGTTGCTGAAGCTACTGAACCTGTTGAGCAAAATGAGGTTCAGAATACTGAGTCAGTAGAGGCAGACAAAACAGATAAATCTGTATAAGGTTTGAAACAGAAAACGGTAGCTTTTAAGCTACCGTTTTTATTTTGAAGATAAGCTAAAGGTCTCAGGCCGTCTGAAAATTTTCAGACGGCCTGATTTTATTTGGTTAATTACAAAACAGCCAAAGCAGCTTCGTAGTCAGGCTCGTTCGCAATTTCAGATACCAGCTCAGCGTGGAGAACTTGGTTTTGCTCATTCAAAACCACCACTGCACGGGCAGTTAGGCCGCGTAATGGGCTTTCTGTCAGTGTAACACCGTAATCGTTAGAAAAGCTGCTGCGGAATGTAGAAAGTGTCACTACATTTTCCAAGCCTTCTGCGCCGCAGAAACGGGCTTGTGCAAACGGTAAATCGGCAGAAATGCACAAGACGACGGTATTGTCCAAAGACGAGGCACGTTTGTTGAAAGTGCGGACGGATTGGGCGCATAC
Source organism: Neisseria subflava (assembly GCF_003044645.1). Lineage (GTDB taxonomy): Bacteria > Pseudomonadota > Gammaproteobacteria > Burkholderiales > Neisseriaceae > Neisseria > Neisseria subflava_B. Next base: position 65,699 of record NZ_POXL01000001.1, on the reverse strand, counting down.
GCCAGTGTCAATGCTGGGGAAAATATTCAGCACTTTGCGTTTGCCTGCAAAGTCAACCAATGATTTCTCAGATAGGTCCGCCGCTACCAATGTGAAATCAGGTGCAACTTGGCCGATGGCAGGCAAATTGCCGTTTGTAGAAATAGGTGAGCCTTGGAAAGTAACTTGGGCCATGATTCAGTCCTTGTGTCAGGGGGAAAATAGGATGGTCAGGAGTTTAGTAATGACGGCGACGGAAATAGAACATGCCTTCGCTGTCAATTTCTAAAATATAGCGGCCGTTTTGTACGGCGGCATAGCCGCTTTTTCCTTCGGTATAAGGCTGCAAAGCAGCGTGTGAAATCAGATAGTCGGTCAATTTACTGCTATCTTGGGCAATATTGTCCACCATTTTTGCAAAGGCAGTGTGGCAAACTCCGTTGGATGACCAGCCGGCTGAAACGCCTTTTTCATTTTTCTCCATGCATTGGCCGCTGATGACTTCTAAGTCAGTAGGGTGCTTACCAATCAGATTGATAACACCGCCCTCTATACCATTAATCGGATAGGTGCGTTGTTTTTTACCTTCTTTAGTTTCGCCTTCTTGAGCTGTACCTAAATCCAAACCGGCTATGGCTTGTTCATCGATATATTTAACTTTGAAGGTAGGCTTGGGGGCTTTGCCTGAAGCAGCATCATTGGCTGCAGTATCTTCAGATTTACCGCCGCAGGCAGCCAATGAAAGGCTGAGTAAGATAAGGGGGAAGGTTTTTTTCATATGAGAAACCCTAGAAAACGATTATATTTCAAATGATAAACGATGTTATGGCCGTCTGAAATATTCAGACGGCCTTACTATTATTATTTCAACGGACGAATACCTACTGCATTGCGTATTTTATCCAACAATTCGCGTGCTTCTTTACGCGCTTTTTGTGCGCCGGCCTGCAAAATGTCTTCAATTTGAGAGGGTTTGGCTGTCAATTCATTGTAACGCTCGCGCGGTTCTGCGAGCTCGGCATTGATCTTTGCGCCCAAGAGTTTTTTGGCTTCACCCCAAGCAAGGCCTTCGGCCAGCATTTGTGTGAATTCGGCAGTTTCAGACGGCGTGGAGAAGGCTTTGTAGATTTCAAACAGAGGACTTTCATCAGGCTGTTTCGGCTCTCCGGGCTCTTTCATGTTGGTGATGATTTTGTTGACCGATTTTTGGGTTTTCTTGTCGTTTTCCCAAAGCGGAATGGTATTGCCGTAGGACTTGGACATTTTGCGTCCGTCCAAGCCGACCAAGAGTTCGACGTTTTCGTCGATTTTTACTTCTGGCAGGGTGAAGAGCTCTTGGAAGCGGTGGTTGAAGCGACCGGCAATATCACGTGCCATTTCAACGTGTTGGATTTGGTCGCGACCGACTGGAACTTCATGGGCATTGAACATCAGGATGTCGGCAGTCATGAGGATAGGGTAGCTGTACAGACCCATTTCCACACCATGATCCGGATCTTCCTGACCGTTTTCGGTATTTGCCTGCACTGCGGCTTTATAAGCGTGGGCGCGGTTCATCAGGCCTTTTGCAGTGATACAGGTCAGAATCCAGTTCAACTCCATCACTTCGGGAATGTCGCTTTGACGGTAGAAAGTGGTCTGTTCCGGATTGAGTCCGCAGGCGAGCCATGTGGCGGCAACAGCTTGAGTAGATTGATGAATCATTTCCGGCTCATGACATTTGATGATGCCGTGATAGTCGGCCAAAAAGAGGAATGATTCAGTATTGGAATCTTGCGCTGCGCGGATAGCCGGGCGGATGGCACCGACATAGTTGCCCAAGTGTGGAATACCTGTTGTGGTAACGCCTGTTAAAACTCGTTTTTTGCTCATGAAAGTATCCTTCGGCACAAAGGCCGTCTGAAAATAAATATGGTGCCGATTATACCTGATTATTCTTGATTTTTCAGACGGCCTTTTGAGTAAAGAATAGATGGATAATAAAAGTTATGCACATAAAATTATAAAAATAAAACGTTATAAAACAATAATATAGTAAAAATTGTTGATTAATGGGGTAAATGGCTCTTGAGTTATCCACATTTGCGCTTATATAGGTTCTAACAGAATATATTTGAAGAGGAACTTAGAATGAGATTTGATAAATTGACTGCCAAATTTCAGCAAGCTCTGCAAGAAGGTCAAAGTCTGGCTTTGGCTGCGGACAGCAGCTACCTTGAGGCAGGCTTTATCTTAAAAGCGTTGCTTGACGATCAAAACAGTGGTGCTGCTGCGTTACTGGCTCATGCAGGTGTGAATGTGCCTCAAGTAAAACAACGTTTGCAGCAACATTTGAGCAGCTTGCCAAAAGTATCCGGTCAAGGTGGCGATATTATGCCTAGCCGTGAGCTGCAAGCTGTATTGAACTTGATGGACAAGGCTGCGACCAAACGTGGCGATGCCTATATCGCCAGCGAACTTTTCCTGCTGGCTTTGGTTCAGCAAAATGATGCGACCGGCAAAATCCTGAAAGAAGCCGGTGCGACCGAACAAAACATCAATGCCGCGATCGATGCGGTACGAGGAGGACAAAACGTGAGCGATGCGAATGCCGAAGACCAACGCGATGCTTTGAAAAAATACACACTCGACCTGACTCAACGCGCCCGAGACGGCAAGCTCGACCCTGTTATCGGTCGTGATGATGAAATCCGTCGTGCAATTCAGGTATTGCAACGCCGTACCAAAAACAACCCTGTGCTGATTGGTGAGCCGGGTGTGGGTAAAACCGCTATTGTTGAAGGCTTGGCGCAACGTATTGTTAACGGCGAAGTACCTGAATCCCTGCGTAACAAACGCCTTTTGGTTCTGGACTTGGCGGCTTTGATTGCTGGCGCGAAATACCGCGGCGAATTTGAAGAACGCTTGAAAGGTGTGTTGAACGACTTGGCTAAAGACGATGGCAACACTTTGATTTTCATTGACGAAATCCATACTTTGGTTGGCGCGGGTAAAACCGACGGCGCGATGGACGCAGGTAATATGTTGAAACCGGCCTTGGCACGCGGCGAATTGCACTGTATCGGTGCGACTACTTTGGACGAATACCGTCAGTATATCGAAAAAGACGCGGCACTCGAACGCCGCTTCCAAAAAGTATTGGTTGGTGAGCCAAGTGTAGAAGATACCATCGCTATTTTGCGCGGTTTGCAAGAGCGTTATGAAATCCACCACGGTATCGATATTACCGACCCTGCTATTGTTGCCGCAGCGGAGTTGAGCGACCGTTATATTACCGACCGCTTCCTGCCTGATAAAGCGATTGATTTGATCGACGAAGCAGCCAGCCGCATCAAAATGGAGCTGGACAGTAAACCTGAGCAAATGGATAAACTTGACCGTCGCATTATCCAGCTCAAGATGGAAAAAATGCACGTTGCCAAAGAAACCGATGATGCCAGCAAGAAACGTCTGGAATTGATAGACGAAGAAATCGCCGGGCTGCAAAAAGAATACGCCGATTTGGACGAAATCTGGAAAGCAGAAAAAGCCGTCTCTTCCAGCACCGCCGACATCAAAAAACAGATGGACGACATCAAAGTCAAAATCGAGCAGGCCAAACGTCAAGGCAATTTTGCCCGTGCGTCCGAACTCGAATACGGTGAGTTACCAAAATTGGGCGCACAGTTGCAAGCTGCGGAAAGTAACCTCGACGGCAAAAAACAAAACAAACTTTTCCGTACTGAAGTCGGTGCGGATGAAGTGGCCGAAATTGTTTCCCGTATGACCGGCATCCCTGTGTCCAAAATGATGGAAGGCGAACGCGACAAGCTGTTGAAAATGGAAGAAGTATTACACCGCCGTGTGGTTGGCCAAGATGAAGCCGTGCGTGCTGTATCCGACGCCATCCGCCGCAGCCGTTCCGGCCTTGCCGATCCAAACAAACCTTACGGCAGCTTCCTGTTCCTAGGCCCGACCGGTGTGGGTAAAACCGAGTTGTGCAAAGCTTTGGCAGGTTTCCTGTTTGACAGCGAAGATCATCTGATTCGTATCGACATGTCCGAATACATGGAAAAACATGCTGTTGCCCGCTTAATCGGTGCGCCTCCTGGCTATGTCGGCTACGAAGAAGGCGGCTACTTGACTGAGCAAGTCCGCCGCAAACCATACAGTGTGATTCTTTTGGATGAAGTGGAAAAGGCCCATCCGGACGTATTCAACATCTTGCTGCAAGTATTGGATGACGGCCGCTTGACCGACGGACAAGGCCGTACCGTAGACTTTAAAAATACTGTTATCGTCATGACTTCCAACATCGGTAGCCAACATATCCAACAAATGGGTACTCAAGACTATGAAGCAGTAAAAGAAGTTGTGATGGAGGATGTGAAAGAACATTTCCGTCCTGAAATGATCAACCGTATTGACGAAGTAGTCGTGTTCCATGGTTTGGATCAGGCCAATATCCGCAGTATTGCGAAAATCCAGCTTAAAGGTTTGGAAAAACGTTTGGAAGTACAACATCTGTATCTGAAAATCGATGATGCTGCCTTGGATCTGATTGCCAAAGCCGGTTTCGACCCTGTGTATGGTGCCCGTCCACTCAAACGCGCTATTCAGTCTGAAATCGAAAATACGCTGGCAAAAGCATTACTTGAAGGAAAATATGCACCTGATAGCACAATCTATGTTAAAGAAGAGGGTGGTAAGCTCTTGTTTGCATAAGGTTAAAACAATGTAGTATGTTGTTGTAAAAGGCCGTCTGAAAGAATTCAGACGGCCTTTCTTAGTTATTGATTCACATTATATATTTGTTATGTAATTTGATTATTCATTGAATTTTAGAGAATATTAATTGAAAATCTTGTGCCGTGGATTGATAAAGAATGCGATATAATCCGACCTGTTTGCTGAAGTTCTTGCTAAATATCTCATCTTATGTAATAATACTACAATGCAAAAACTGACTAATCAAAATCTTCACATTATTTTGTCGGAGCGCTTAAATGATACCGACTTTGTTCTTATTCTCAATGCATTAATCAAATTTTTGCGCCGAGGAGGCAAAAAACAGGCTTCCGAACGTTTTGATTTGATTTTATCTACTTTAAAACAAGACGATGCTCTATGTCGTCAATTCAGCCTGCGCTTCTATGCCTGGCTGTCCAAAGTTCACATCTATCCTGCGCTGATTAAGCTGGGTATTTTCTCGCGCCATAGTTTTACTCGGGAGATGGGCATACGGATTTATGAACGTTTCAGCCCGTCTTATAAAGATTTTTCCAATCTGCGCGAAGTATTTTTATATCTTTTTCATTCGAAAAACGATGATAAATGGTTGCAAACCCTGAGTTTGCGCCAATGGTTGAGCATGTATGAATTGTTGCAGAGCAAAGCTGATCCTGCTTTGCTTCAGACGGCCAGCCGACAGTTGGCAGATGCCCGTTTGCGAGCGGTGGAAATGCTGTCTATTTGGATTGCTTCCGAAGCGATTGAGCCGGATTTAATACGGATTGCTCCCCGTTTGTTGGAAGCGGATTCGGCATTTGTCGCTTTGCAACGTGAAATTGCAAAATTGGTAGAACACTATCGCCATAGCGAAGAAACTTACGACACGGCGCATTTGGAGGTTATGTTTGACCAGTGTGAAAATCAAATTGACTATTTGCGCCGTCGTGGTACCGGAGCAGGGTCTGGTTCGTCAGTAAAAGTTGCCCACTTGCTCGAACGCTTGCAACAAACCATAGATCGCCTGAAATTATTGACCAATATTCAAATCGAAACCAGCCGCACCCGCTTAACCGTCAATCTGATGAATGCGATGATTTATGCGGCGGTGGAGCAATACAGCACCAGCCACTTGCGTAAAAGCAGCATCCGAATGCTGGCACGCAGTATTACGGAAAATAAAAGCCATCATGGCGAGCATTACATTACGCGCAACCGTAGCGAATATTTCAAAATGTTTTATTCCGCAGCGGGCGGCGGCGTAATTATTGCTTTGATGGCATTGAATAAAATCCATATTGCGTCTTTGGGGTTCGGCGAATTTACTACTTCATTCTTGGCCGGGCTCAATTATGGTTTGGGCTTTATGCTGATTCATATGCTGCATTGCACTGTTGCAACCAAGCAGCCTGCCATGACGGCAGCGAGCTTTGCCGAACAGGTGGACTCGAATGAAGGCAGCAAAGCGGTGGACAATAAATTGGCTAAACTGCTGATTGACGTGTGCCGTTCGCAAAGTGTCGCCGTGTTTGGCAATGTATCGATTGCGGTATTGTTGGCGGCAGGGATTGCTTTTGGCTATGCCCATACGCATGATCAGCCCTTGCTGAATGAGGCAGTTACGGCCTATCAGTTCAAATCCATTGAGATTTTTACCCAACCGACCTTATGGTATGCCGCTATTGCCGGCGTATGGTTGTTTTGTTCGGGTATTATTGCCGGCTTTTTTGACAACCGTTCCGATTATCTGAACCTGCGTCAGCGCCTGCCATTTAATCCGTTGTTACGAAAAATCATGCGTCCGGAGCCGCGCCGTCGGTTGGCTGCTTATATTCATAAGCATTATGGTTCGCTTATGGGTAATTTTATTTTCGGTATGCTTTTAGGCATGACAGGCTATTTTGGCCATCTTTTCGGTTTGCCGCTGGATATTCGTCATGTGGCGTTTTCTTCGGCAAACTTAGGTTATGCCGCGATCAGTGGCCATGCAGATGTATTCACGTTTATACTCGGCTTGGCAAGCGTATTGGCAATCGGTATGGTAAATTTAGTGGTCAGCTTTTCTTTGGCTTTGGCTGTTGCGCTCCGTTCCCGCGGTACGCGTTTGGGCAGTATACGCAATCTGCTGAAAAGCTTTTGGAACCAAGTAAAAGCCAACCCTTTGATTTTGCTGTATCCGGTTCAAGTGAATAATAAAGACAATACGAAGTAGGATTGAAAAAAGGTCGTCTGAATATATACTTTTCAGACGGCCTTTTGATTTAAACCAATAAAGATTAGGCTTGTAGAGATTCGCGGTTTTCCAAAACTTGGTCAATCAAACCATATTCTTTAGCTTCATCGGCAGACATATAATTGTCGCGGTCGGTATCGCGTTCCAAGTCGGCTAAATCGCGATCACAATGTTTGGCAAGCAAGCGGTTCAGTTTCTCTTTGATTTTCAGCAGCTCTTTAGCGTGAATTTCAATATCGGAAGCCTGACCGGCCAAGCCGCCGCTGATGAGCGGTTGGTGAATCATGATGCGGCTGTTTGGCAGGGCAAAGCGTTTGCCTTTTTCGCCTGCGGACAAAAGGAATGCGCCCATACTTGCCGCTTGGCCCAAGCATAAAGTAGAAACATGAGGCTTGATGAAGTTCATGGTGTCGTAAATCGACATACCGGCAGTAACCGAACCGCCCGGAGAGTTGATATAGAAGAAGATATCTTTATCTGGGTTTTCGCTTTCCAAGAACAGTAATTGCGCAACAACCAGATTGGCAGATTCGTCTGTCACCGGGCCGATCAAGAAAACGATGCGCTCTTTCAAAAGGCGTGAGTAGATGTCGAATGCGCGCTCGCCGCGACCGCTTTGTTCGATAACGGTAGGGACAAGGTAATTATTGAAATCGAAGGACATTTTTGTCTCCTGTTAATGATGGAAAAGCACCAAAGCATTTAAAGCGCTTCGGTGCTTTTGATTGTCTGTTTCAGACGGCCTTGGAGCAATTAAGCTTGTGCGCCCATTACTTCGTCAAAAGACAGCGCTTTTTCAGTTACTTTGGCTTTGCTCAGAACGAAATCAACAACGTTGCTTTCTACTGCCAAAGAAGTCGGACCTTGCAGGCGGGAAGGCTCTGCGTAGTACCAGTCGATAACTTCTTGAGGATCTTCGTAGCTTTCAGCGAAGTTGGCAACAACGGCTTTGATTTGGTCTTCAGTTGGCTCAAGTTTGTTTTCTTCAACCAATTTAGCCAAAATCAGACCCAAAGCAACGCGGCGTTCTGCTTGTTCTTTGAACATATCCAAAGGCAGATCCAAGTTGGCAGCGTCAGCCATACCTTGATTAACGAAGTTTTGTTTCATTTCGTTTGCCAAGCGGGCGGCTTCTTCGTTGACCAAAGCAACAGGAACTTGCAAATCGGCTGCTTTGAGCAGGGCATTCATTACAGATTCTTTGGTTTGTTCACCGATGCGGCGCTCAACTTCGCGGCCAACGTTTTTCTTCACTTCTTCGCGCATTTTGGCAACGTCGCCGTCTTCAATACCCAAAGCTTTAGCAAAGTCAGCATCAACTTCAGGCAAAGTAGCTTCAGAAACGTTGTTCAGAGTGATGGTGAATACGGCAGATTTACCGGCAACATCTTTACCGTGGTAGTCTTCAGGGAAGTTTACGGTAACATCTTTGCTTTCACCGGCTTTCATGCCGACAACACCGGCCTCGAATTCAGGCAGCATTTGACCTGCACCCAATACGAAAGCGTAGTTTTTAGATGCGCCGCCAGCGAAAGGCTCGCCGTCGATTTTGCCTTCAAAGTCAATGATGACGCGATCGCCGTTTTGGGCTTCGCGGTCAACATGGTTGAAGCGGGTGCGTTGTTTACGCAGGATTTCTACAGTTTGGTCAACTTCGGCATCGCCAACAGTCGCAGTAACTTTTTCTACTTCTTGGGCAGACAGGTCGCCAATAGTTACTTCAGGGAAAACTTCAAAAATAGCGGCAACTTTGAAAGACTCTTGATCGTCTTGTTCTTCAACGCCTTCAAAGCGCGGGTAACCGGCAACTTTCAATTCTTGAGCAACGGCAACTTCGTAGAATTCGCGTTGTACCAATTCGTTGATAACATCGTTTTGTGCGCTTGCGCCGTACATTTGGGCAATCATTTTGAACGGTGCTTTACCCGGACGGAAGCCGTCAATTTTTGCGCGGCGTTGGGTTTGTTTCAGTTTTTTCTCAGTTTCTGCGTTGATTTTGGACCAAGGCAGAGACAATACTACTTTGCGTTCCAGATTTTCTAAAGTTTCAACAGTTACGCTCATCGTAAGCCCTTAAATTTGTTGTGTTTAAACGGTTATCCTTCTGCTCAGTATTCCGAAGAATTTCGGAAGCGTGCATAAGGTCAAAATTTAGCTGCTTAGTATAACACAATGTTTCACGAATAACATAAAAAGGCCGTCTGAAAAGTAGGAAATTCTTTTCAGACGGCCTTTGCGTTTCGATATTGTTGTTTTTTACAGCTGGTCTTTTTGAGCTAGAATCCGTCGGCTGCCGTTGATGTCTGCCGGAGAAAGAACACCGGCATTTTCAAGCGCATCTACCAAATTGGCGGCACGGTTGTAGCCGATGCGCAATTGGCGTTGGAGGGCGGAAATGGAAGTCTTGCGGCTCTCCAATACGAAGGCAACGGCTTGATCGAATAACTCATCGCTGTTTGCGTTCGGATTGACAATATTGGTGGTTTCGATGGCTGCTTCGCCACTGAGCAGACCTTCCACATAATTGGTCGGAGCCTGTTCTTTGACGAAATTGACGACCTGATGCACTTCATCATCGGAAACAAACGCACCTTGCAGGCGTGTCGGTTCTGCGCTACCCGGTTGCAGGAATAACGAGTCACCGTATTTGAGCAATTCGTCCGCACCCATTTGGTCAAGAATGGTGCGGCTGTCGATTTTGCTTTGTACGGTAAAGGCCATGCGTGTCGGAATGTTGGCTTTAATCAGGCCGGTAACCACGTCGACACTCGGACGCTGGGTGGCGACAATCATGTGAATGCCTGCAGCACGTGCTTTTTGGGCAAGGCGTGCGATTTGCTGCTCAACGGATTTGCGTTCGGTCATCATCAAGTCAGCCAACTCATCGATAACGACCACAATCAACGGCAGTTTTTCCAGAGGCTCAGGATCGTCAGGATTTAAGCTGAACGGATTGAGTAATGGTTTGCCTGCTGCTTTGGCTTGTTCGACTTTTTGGTTGAAACCGTCCAAATTACGCACGCCGGCATGGGAAAGCAGGCGATAACGTTTTTCCATTTCGGCAACACACCAGTTCAACGCTTGCCCAGCCTCGCGCATATCGGTCACAACCGGGCAGAGCAGGTGCGGAATGCCGTCGTAAATGCTCAATTCCAGCATTTTCGGGTCAATCATAATGAAACGGACTTCGTCAGGCGTGGCTTTGAAGAGCATGGACATAATCATGCCGTTCACACCGACGGATTTACCAGAGCCGGTCATACCTGCGACTAAAAGATGCGGCATTTTTGCCAAGTCGCCGACAACGGGCGTACCTGCAATATCTTTACCCAAAGCAACGGTCAGTTTGGACTTGGCGTCGGTAAACACGGGAGAAGAGAGGATTTCGCTCAACATGACGTCTTGGCGCTTCTCATTGGGCAATTCAATGCCCATGGTGTTTTTACCGGCAATGGTTTCTACGATGCGTACCGCTTGCAGAGACATCGAGCGCGCCAAATCTTTGGACAGGGCGACAATTTGGCTGCCTTTGACACCTTGTGCCGGTTCGATTTCGTAGCGGGTAATCACAGGGCCTGAAGTAGCGGAAACAACCTGTACGCCGATTCCAAATTCAGCCAGCTTGGCTTCGATTAATTCTGCGGTTTGTTGCAATTCATCCGGATTGACGGCAACCGGTTCTTCAGACGGCATACGCAACAGATTCATGTTGGGCTTGTGGTATTCGCCGTTGTTTTTAGGTTCAGTATCGTCAAACAGGGAAGTTTGGATTTTAGGGGGCGGCGCAACGGATACGGCAACAGTTTTACGGTTGCTGCTGCTGCCTGCCAACGGAGCAACCGGAGTAGCGGTAATGGTTTTGGCTTCTTTAACCATGCGGCGCGTATTTTGGGTTTCCAAAGCTTCGGTGCAGACATCTTCTTTTTTATTTTGGAACTGAGACAGTTTTTTCATCAAATTGCCAAACAGGCCGCCCATATGGTTGCCGGATTTGGCCATGACTTCCAACCATGACACCTGAGCCAGCAGGGAAATGGACAACAGCAACATCACCAGCATAATCAACAGGCTGCCCGACTTACCCAACAGCCAAGCCAAGCCTGAGCCGGCCAATAAGCCGACCAAGCCGCCGGCACCGACGGGAAGAGATTCGCTCAATGCGTTGTCAAACAGAAAATGTTCGATAATCGGGCTGCACACCAGCAGGAGGAATAATGCCAAAGCGGCTATACCGTGATTGTAAGGCTTGTGGTTTTCCTGCTTTTTCATGGGGCGGAAATTTTTGTAGAGGAAAACGCAAGAGGCAGCTATCCACCACCAAAACGATAGGCCGAATAAATAATATCCGACATCGGAAAGATAGGAGCCAAAGAGGCCGCCGAGGTTGGCAACATCATTGCTTTTGGGAACGCTGCGCGACCATGCAGGGTCGTCCATGCTGAAGCTGGCCAGGGAAATGGCCAGATAAATGGTGATAACCAAGCCAAACAGCCATAAAGCATCATTAATCAAGTTGACGACATGCTCGGGACGCGCTTTTTTTTCTTCGTTTTTTTGCAGCTCTTTGGCGGCTTTCAGGCGTTGGGAGACTTTATTGTCGGCTTGAGTTTGTGCTTTGGTGGATTTGCGTGTGGTCGGTTTGGCTGCCGGTTTGGTAGAGACGCGTTTTTTTGTTTGGGTTTTAGAAGATTTTGCAGTCATGAGATAAAGGCCGTCTGAAAAGACCGGAGGTAATGTGCGTAAAGGGCAAATTATACCGTATTTACTAGGCACAAGAAATTGAAACGGGCGTAATCATTATAGGATTCAGGCCGTCTGTTTGGCGTGACGAAAATTTTGGATTTCGTTTCCACCTGTTCAGACGGCCTGATGTTTTGATTGATTTGGACTTACATTCTGCCCAGTTCGCGCTGGAGGGCTTGAATGTTTTTCTCCCTATCCAAAACCGCGCCTTGCAACGTACTGATGGCCTGTTGATTGACGCTACCGCCTTTGGCTGTCCGCGCTTGGCTTAGTTGCTTTTTGGCATCGGCCAAAGCCGCGCGTTCATTGGACAACTCGGTTTCCAAAATAGAGCGGCGGCTGTTGACGCCGGAGGATTTTGGAACCGGAGGAGGAGCTGTTTCAGAAGCGGTGCGGACAGGGGCAGGTTTGGGTGTTGCTTTGTGGTTAGATTTTGTCGCTGTATTTTTGCTTTTTGCCGGAGCCGTTTGTGATGTTGGCGCGTTGAGTGTAGGCGCATCGCTGACCGGGGCGTCGTATCGGCTGCTGCTGTATTTGCCGACAATCGGCAAATCGTTGACGGCTTGGCAGTTGCCGCTTGGGCGCGAGGTATAGACAATCGAGCCGTTGACTTCACAGGTATAGATTTTTGCGGCGTGGGCTTGGTTGTTGAAAATGGCAAGCGGTAGCAGGGATAGGGTAAGCAGATATTTTTTCATGATTCGGGTAGGGCTGATTCGTTGCAGTTGAGCATTTTATTCTTGTTCAGACGGCATGGGCTGCTGTTTCTTAGCTTTTGCACGGTTTTTGTTTTTGCTCGGTTTGTCGGCTTTTTTCTCTTGTTTATCGGATTTTTCCGCGCGTGCCTTTTTCTTAGGCTTTGCACTTGTGCGTTCATCAGAGGCATTGAGGCTGCGGATGTTGAGGTGGTAACCGTTGCCTTGATGGCCGCTGATTTTAGGCAATTGAGCCTGTGCGCAGGAGGAGTTAGGTTCGGAGGTATAGCTGCCGTTGCCGCAGGAATAAACTGCGGCGGCTGCGTGAAGAGAAATGCCCAAGACGAAAGAGGATACGAGGAAGTATCCGGCTTGTTTGATGGTTGAAGTCATGTTTTTCCGTATTGTGTTTTGTTTCAGACGGCCTGATGGCTCTATTTTTATTGGGAAAACTCGGCTTCGACATCCACTTGGATTTGCTCAAGCTCTTCCTGCCATTGCAGCCAGTTTTCTTCCAGTTGCGTTAATTTTACTTTAGTTTCTGTTAATTGTGCGAGTGTCTCTTGCAATTTGGGTTTATTTTCTTCTGAATAAGCAGATTCTTGTGCCAAAAATGCTTCACAGGCCGTCTGAATATCAGTCAATCGCGTGATTTCTTTTTCGGCTTTGTCGATTTTTTGCTGAATCGGTTTACTGCGTTTGGCTTTTTCCTGACGGATTTGTGCCTCTATGCGCTTGGTGTCCTTACGGCTTTGGCTTTGTGCAGAAGCGGCGGGGGCTGCTGCAGCGTTTTCTTGTGCCAACCGCCATTGACGGTAGTCGTTCAAATCGCCGTCGAAGTTGTTCAGACGGCCTTTGTCGATAAGGAGGAAGCTGTCGGTAGTCGCTTCAAGCAGGCTGCGGTCGTGCGAAACGACAATCAATGCACCTTGGAAACTTTGCAGAGCAAGTGTCAGGGCGTGGCGCATATCCAAGTCTAGGTGGTTGGTCGGTTCGTCAAGCAGCAGCAGATTAGGTTTTTGCCAGATAATCATGGCAAGGGCGAGCCGTGCTTTTTCCCCACCCGAAAAAGGCTCGGTCTTTTGAACCGCCATATCACCGACAAAGTTGAAACCGCCTAAAAAGTTACGGATTTCCTGTTCGCGGACTTCGGGCGAAAGCTGTTGGATATGCCAAACCGGACTTTGGTCTGCGCGCAAGGTATCTAGTTGATGCTGGGCAAAATAGCCGATATTGAGCTTTTCGGAGCGTACGATGCTGCCGGAAAGTAAATCGATTTTTCCTGCCAATGCTTTGATAAATGTAGATTTACCGCTGCCGTTAACGCCCAACAGGCCGTAACGTGCGCCGCTTTCGAGAGACAAGGTGATATCGTGCAAAACGGTATTATCGCCATAACCCAAGTCGGAATGGTCGAGTTTCAATAATGGGTTGGGCAGGTGGGTTGGATTGGCAAACTCAAAGGAAAATTCACTATCCAAATGTGCAGGGGCGATGCGTTCGAGCTTGGCTAATGCCTTCATGCGGCTTTGAGCTTGTACGGCCTTTGTGGCTTTGGCTTTGAAACGGTCGATAAAGGATTGTAAATGTTTGATTTGTGCCTGCTGTTTGACGTAGGCGGCTTGTTGTTGCGCCAGACGTTGGGCGCGTTCGGCTTGGTAGAAATCGTAATTGCCGCCGTATTGGGTCAGTTTTTGTTGCGACAGTTCGATGGTCTGCGTTGTGGTGGCATTCAAGAAGTCGCGGTCATGGGAGATGATGATTTGCGTACAGGGTAGGGAAGCGAGATGGTTTTCCAGCCACAACACGGTTTCCAAATCCAAGTGGTTGGTCGGTTCGTCCAAAAGCAGCAAATCGGCACGACAAATCAGCGCTTGGGCAAGGTTGAGGCGCATACGCCAGCCGCCGGAAAAGGATTTGACGGGACGGGTATGTTCTTCTTGTGCAAAACCCAAGCCGTTAAGCAGTTTGGCGGCGCGTGCCGGAGCAGTGTAGGCATCGATTTCTTCAAGTTTGGCGTGATATTCGGCTTGCTTCATGCCGTCGTTTTGCGCTTCTGCTTGAGCCAAGGCCGTCTGAAAAGCCTGCAATTCGGCATCGCCTTGCAAAACGTAGTCTAAAGCGGAAATATCTAAATCAGGCGTTTCTTGAGAGACGGAAGCAAGGCGCCATGTTTTGGGAATAAGGATTTCGCCGCCATCTTGCGTGATTTCACCTTTTATCAGCGCAAACAGGCTGGATTTGCCCGTACCGTTTTTACCGATTAAACCAACGCGTTGGCCGGGGTTGATTACGGCATCGGCTTTGTCGAGCAGGACTTTCAAACCGCGTTGTAAGGTGAGTTTTTTAATTTCTATCATGATGGCAGGCAAGGGGATGAGTAAAACGAAAGGCGTTATTTTACCTGAAAAGATATATAAAAGGCCGTCTGAACAAGTATGAAAACGAAATCAACGATTTCTATTTCACTTATTCAGACGGCCTTTATGAAATGACGGTCGGAAATGCTTTCAAATTGTCTGTCGTTTCAATTAAATTTGAAGATCGGCATTGTCCGCACGGATTTGGCGCAGGAATTTTTGTGTCCGCTCATGTTTGGGATGATTGAACAAATCTTGCGGGCTGCCTTGTTCGACAATAACGCCGCCGTCCATCACGACAACGGTGGTTGCCACTTCCAAGGCAAATTTGATTTCATGCGTAACGACAACCATGGTCCAGCCTTCTTGTGCCAATTCCTTCATGGTATCCAAAACATCTTGTACCAATTCAGGGTCAAGTGCGGAAGTCGGTTCGTCAAACAGCATCAATTCAGGCTGAATCGCCAATGCGCGGGCAATGCCGACACGCTGCTGTTGACCGCCGGAAAGCTGGTAGGGGTAGAGGTCAATCTTATCGCCCAAACCGACTTTTTTAAGCAATCTGACAGCCTCTTCACGCGCTTTGGCGACAGGCTTGCCTTGTACGGCAACCGGTCCTTCCATGACGTTTTCCAAAGCAGTTTTGTGCGGAAAGAGGTTGTATTGTTGGAATACCATGCCGGACTTGCGGCGCAGTGCCAAAATATCGTGTTTGCTTGGTTTTTTGGAAAAATCGATGCTTAACGGCTGCGCGTTGTCAAACTCGATCTGACCTTGTTCTGGCATTTCCAAAGCATTTAAACAGCGCAAAAACGTGGTTTTACCTGAGCCGGACGGGCCTAAGATAACAACCACCTGTCCTTTGCCGACATCCAAATCGATGCCGCGCAAAATGGTATTTTCGCCAAAGATCTTATGGATATTGCGGATTTTAATCATGACAACTCCTTATTTGGCGACATAGCGGTCAAAGCGTTTTTCCAAGCGCGCCTGAATCAAAAACAGCACTTTGCAGAAGCACCAATAAACCACGGCGGCTTCGATATAAACGGGCAAAAAGTCATAAGTACGGTTTGCTGTCTCTTGAGCAACACGGAAAAGCTCGGTTACCGTTACCACTGCGGCAAGCGAAGTATTTTTGAACAAGCCGATAAACTCGTTGCTCAAAGGCGGTACGGCAACGCGGAATGCCTGTGGCGCAATAATGCGTCGGAACGTCTGCATATAGGTCATACCGATGGAAAAACCGGCTTCCCATTGGCCTTTAGGTACGGACAAGATTGCCGCGCGTATGGTTTCGGAAGCGTATGCGCCGACATTGAGCGAAAAGCCGATGATGGCGGCAGGAATCGGATCAATATAGATGCCGACAGAAGGCAAACCATAGAATACGATGACCAACTGTACCAACAGCGGTGTACCGCGAATGACGGAAATATAAAATTCTACCAGCTTCAGCAAGCATTTTTGGAAAACGCCGCCGGAGGGCATGATTCTTACCAAAGCAACGGCTACGGCAATAATCATGCCGATAACGAAAGAAGCGATCGCCAAAGGCAAAGACACTGCGAAGCCGGCTTTGACCATGGGCCAAAACGCGCTGATGAGCATATCAGCGCGTGTTTCCGTCATAAACGGCAGAGAGGCAAGGAAATTATTTAACACTGATGTCTTTTCCGAAGAATTGTTCGCCCAGTTTTTTCAGCGTGCCGTCAGCTTTCAGCTCAGTCATGGCTGTGCTGAATTTAGCCAATGCTTCATCGTTGCCTTTATTGACAATCAGGCCTGAGCCGACTTTTTCGTCAGCCGGTGCAGACCAAACGATTTTTACGCCGGCATTCGGATTTTTCTTCAGATAGTCCAATACCGCCAATTCGTCGTTCAGGGTTGCATCGGCACGTTTTTGTTCAATCAAGGTCAGGGATTGCGCCAAGCCGTCCACCGGTACGAGTTCTGCGCCTGCAGCTTTGGCTTTTTCGCCATAGTTGCTGGTCAGGGATTGTGCGGTTTTCACGCCTTTGATGTCGTCGATGGATTTGATGTTGCTGTCTTTGCGCGCAACCAAAACGGCACCGCTCCAGCTGTAAGGCTCGGATTTGTCAAAAGTTGCTTGACGTTCAGGGCTGGTCAGGCCGACTTGGTTGGCAACCACGTCGAAACGGCCGGCTTTTAAACCTGCCATCATGGAGTCCCATTGTGTTTCTTTAAATTCGACTTTTACGCCCAGTTTGTCGGCAACGGCGCGGGTAACTTCGACATCGTAGCCGGTCAATTTGCCGTCTTTATCATGGTAGGTGAAAGGTGCGTAAGTGCCTTCCGTACCGACAGTGATGGTACCTTTGTTGTTGATACGCTCAATCAGTGAGCCGGAAGCCGCGCCGGATTGGGCCGGTGCAGAAGAAGCTGAGTTGCTGCCTTCTCCGCCGCAAGCAGCCAAAACTACTGCAGCGATGGTGCCGAGTACGAATTTTTTCAACATGGATTTTTACTCCTGATTTTTAGTGTGTCATCTGGTATTAAAGCATGCATTCTAAGCGAAACTGCCCAAAATACAAAATACATCTTAGTTTCTTAAAAGGCCGTCTGAACGCTGATTTGTTCAGACGGCCTTGAGTGGTGTATCAAAATTTCGGCTTATGCAATTTCAAGCCACATGACTTGATAGGGTTGCAGTACCAAATCCTGATTCAGGGAAACGGTTTGACCGCTGATCAAATCGTGTGCTTTAAACGGCATGGCTTGCAGCGTATGCGCACTGATGGTTTGCGGATGTTCGCTGAAGTTGCCGAATGCCAATAGTGCGTTGTTGCGCATATAGCCGATGATGTGTTTATTGTTGGTATTGAAGGTAACCAACTTGCCGCCGTCAAAGCGCGGATTGCTTTGTCGGATGGCAATCATATGGCGCAAACCTTGGAAGATTTGACCGGCAGTGGTCGAGCTGTCATGGCGTTGGTTGTACAACTTTTCATTATAACGAGGACGGTGTGCCCAGCGGCTGTCGTCGCTCTTATTGCTGTCTTGCGACCAGTCGTCATCATTGAGTGTACCCACTTCGTCACCCAAGTAAATCAGCGGCAGACCGCCGGTACTCAGAGCAATGCTGTACAAAAGTTTGATGCGGTCAACGGCGTACGGGTCATTTTGAGCCAAACCAACCAATGCTGCGGCTGTACCGCTGACACGGCAGTCGCCAGTGTTGGGGTTGTATTGGAAGGGGAGGCCGCGCGCGAAGCTGCCGTCGAAATGGTTGACGAAGAAGCGGTTGAGGAATTGTCGGTGGTCGTAGCCGTGGATGCCGAACTGCCATGCGTCCTCATCGGCAAATGTCCAGCCGATGTCGTCATGGCTGCGGACGTAGTTGACCCATGCAGTGTGGTCGGGCAGGTTGTGGCGGTAGGTCAATGCCTGATGGAGCAGGTTGACTTCGCGCGTGGCAAGCGTGTTCCACAACAATGCCATTTGCAGCGGGTTGTAACCGATTTGGCATTCGTCTTGGCTGATGTATTGGACAACTTGGTCAGGGTGAACGATGGCTTCGGATTTGAAGAACACGGCCGGGGCGGCAATACGCATGACGGAGTTAAATGCACGAATCAGAGCGTGTGCCTGAGGCAGGTTTTCGCAGCTTGTGCCCATTTGTTTCCAAATAAAGGCAACGGCGTCCATGCGCAGAATATCAACGCCCAAGTTGGCCAGGAACATCATTTCGCCTGCCATAGCGCGGAATACCCACGGGTTGCTGTAATTCAAGTCCCACTGGAAGGAATTGAACGTTGTCCATACCCAGCGTCCGTCTTCCAGTTGGGAGAAGCCACCCGGGTGTTGGTCGGGGAAGATTTCACGCAGGGTGCGGTCGTATTGGTCGGGCATCCAACGGTCAGGAAAAATGTAGTAGAAATTGTCGTAGAGCGGATCACCGGCGGCGCAGCGTTTTGCCCATTCGTGTTCATTGGAAGTGTGGTTGAAGATGAAATCGACAACGGCGGAAATGCCTGCTTCGTGCAGTGCGGCAATGACATCGCGCAAGTCGTCTATTGTGCCCAAAGCTGGATTGACATCGCGGTAGCTGCTGACTGCATAGCCGCCGTCGCTTTTGCCTTCGGGACATTTAAACAGGGGCATCAGGTGCAGATAGGTCAGACCCAATTCTTGGAAATAAGGGATTTGGGCTTTCAAACCTTGCAGATCGCCTGCGAACAAATCGACGTAGCACACGCCGCCAACCTGTTTGTTGGACAAAATCCAGTCAGGATCGTTTTCGCGCGTGATATCAATATCTTTTAAAGATGCGTTGCGTTGGGAATAGCTTTGCCATGCTTGGGCAATCAGTTGTTCCAGCATGGGGAGGACGGCTTCGTTGTTGTTGTAAACGTTGTCCAGCTCGTGCATCAGTTTTGGGAAGTGTTCCTCAAGTCGTCTGTCAAACTGTTTCCAGTCTTCAGATGTCTCGATACTTGCACGCTGTTCGGGGGTATAAATCGATAGGGTGCGTTCTTTAAGGTGATGCAAGGTCAAATCAACCTGTTGAGTCTGGGTCAACATAATGCCTACTCCGAAATTAAGGTGAAATTGTTTTGAAGCTTGGTTTCACTTCTTTTGCAAATCCATGCCGATTGTGGGCGGCTAAGACTGTAATTTTGCGTCAAGAAACTGTCTCAATGATACTGGAAGTGCTTGAGTGTGCATAGGGTTTTCAAGGTTAGGGATGATGATTTTTCAAGTGTTTGATTTTGATTAAAAGTAGGATTAAGCAGATGGAAAGTAGCCTTTTGACGAACTTATCTTTCAGACGGCCTGAGTCTTGTGAGAAAAACTTTTATTTTTATTATCTTAGACATCTTTTTATTCAGATATAGCCGTCTGAAACATATGTACAGCATAAGGGGTTGCTTATTTTGTTTAAAAATGAGTCATAGAGATTAAGTTCATGACTTCTGATGTAAATCAAGATTCTATAAAGAGGCAGTTATTGTGTTTTGAAGAGAGAGGGGATGTACGAGTTTCATTTATTAAAAAATGAATCCATCAGTTTTCTTATTGATAGTGGTTATTATGTAGATTATCAAGTTAATAAGGAAAAGGTGTTTGTCTGGTTTGTCATGCTTTTTTAATATTATTTTTTAAAATTAGACTTGACCCATTACAAGCAATTACTTAAAGTACCCATCTTATTTTTACACAAGAAAACGGGTTGTCCCGTTCCAAAAAAATGAGCGCAATCAAACCACCACAAATCACCGTATTCGACAGCAAGCCAACCGATGCTTATTTCTTCGGTACTTGCGTTCTCGACCTTTTTATGCCAGAAGCAGGCATGGATGCCATCACTTTAATCGAACAACAGGGTATCCGTGTCCATTATCCGATGGAACAAAGCTGCTGCGGTCAACCAGCCTATTCGTCAGGTCATCCTAAAGAAGCCTTTGATGTTGCCAAAGCGCAACTGGATTTATTCCCAGAAAATTGGCCGATTGTCGTACCTTCCGGTTCTTGCGGCGGCATGATGAAACACCATTGGCCGACTTTGTTCAAAGGCACCGAGTACGAACAAAAAGCCATTGATTGTGCCAACCGTATCATTGAATTTACCCACTTCCTGCTGGCGATTGGTTACAAACCTGAAGATAAAGGTGAGCCGGTTAAAGTGGCTGTCCATACTTCCTGCGCGGCGCGTCGTGAGATGAATGTCCATGTGTCAGGCTGGCAGCTGATTGACGGCATGGAAAATGTTGAACGTATCGTTCACGACCATGAAAGCGAGTGCTGCGGTTTTGGCGGTACATTCTCTGTGAAACAAGCCGATATTTCCGGTGCGATGGTAACCGACAAAGTCGCAGCCTTAAAAGAAACAGGCGCAACTGAAATCATCAGCGCGGATTGCGGCTGCATGATGAATATCGGCGGCAAAATTGCCAAAGACGAACCCAATATGCCACGTCCGAAACATATTGCATCTTTCCTATTGGAACGTACCGGAGGTAAAGCATGAGCGCGCGCGAAAATATTTTAGCGAAATTGAAAAAAGCCGATGCCTTGCCGATGGAAGAACCGCCGGTTTTCGATTATTACCGTGAAATGGGTGTTTCTTGGGCAAACGATGTCGAGCGTTTGAAACATTGGGCGGCCGCCATGCGTGCCGTCAAAACTGAAATCTATTGGGTTACCAAATCCAACTGGCCGCAAGTATTCCGCCAAGCAGCCGAAGGTAAAGGCTTGAAAAACATTCTGCTCCCATTGGAAACAGAACATGGTCAGCTGGCTCGTGCAGCTTTAGCCGATACCAATATTGAAGCGCGTGGTTTTGAGCGAAAAATCGACGACTGGAAAAACGAATTCTTTACCGATATTGAGGCCGGTTTTAGCGGCTCTAAATGCGGTATTGCCCGTACCGGTACGATTATGCTGGAGTCCAGCCCTGTTGAGCCGCGCAGCCTGAGTTTGGTTCCACCTGTGCATTTCTGCCTATTTGACACCAGCAAAATGTACAACGAATTCCATAATGCTGTTGAAGGCGAAAAACTGGTAGAAAAAGGCATGCCTACCAACGTTATTTTGATTTCCGGCCCGTCTAAGACTGCCGATATTCAATTGACTTTGGCCTATGGTGCACACGGCCCGCGCGATTTAGTGGTTTTGGCCGTTCTGCCTGATCACATTTCCCCTGCCGATTTGGAGGAAAAAGCATGAGTTCCCAAACCATTAAATTCCATATGAAGCCGGAAACATTCAAGCAAAACGCCGCGATTTCTTTGCAAGACAAACCTCTGCGTAAAAGCTTGCGCACAGCGATGGATATGCTGATGACCAAGCGCAAAGCCGTTTTGACAGATGAAGAAGAGCTGCAAAGCCTGCGTGACTTGTGTGAGCATGTCCGTCAACGTTCGTTGTCCAAATTACCTGCATTATTGGAACAGCTGGAAGAGAACCTGACCAAGTTAGGCGTTAAAGTCCACTGGGCGGAAACCCCTGCCGAAGCCTGCCAAATCATTCACAACATCATTACCGATAAAAACGGCAAGCTGATGGTGAAAGGCAAATCTATGGTCAGCGAAGAGATTGAGCTGAACCATTATCTGCAAGACCAAGGCATCAAAGCGGTTGAGAGCGACTTGGGCGAGTTTATCGTTCAAATGGCCGGTGAGAAACCAACCCATATTGTGATGCCTGCCATTCACAAGACCAAAGAGCAGGTTAGCGAGCTTTTTCATCAAAACCTTGGCACGCCGTTAACAGACGACGTAGACCAACTGACCGGATTTGCGCGTAAAGCTTTGCGCGATATTTACAGCACTGCCGATGTCGGTTTGAGCGGTGTGAACTTTGCCGTTGCTGAAACGGGCACTTTGTGTCTGGTCGAAAACGAAGGCAACGGCCGCTTGAGTACCACTGTACCGCCTGTGCACATCGCCATTACCGGTATTGAAAAAGTGGTTGCGAAGCTGTCGGATGTTCCACCTTTGTACAGCCTGTTGCCACGCTCCGCCATCGGTCAGAACATTACCACTTATTTCAATATGATTACCGGCCCTCGCCGTGGCGAAGAGCTGGATGGTCCTCAAGAAATGCACTTGGTACTGCTTGATAACGGTCGTAGCCAAGCGTATGCAGAAGATCAAATGCGCCGCACCTTGCAATGTATCCGTTGCGGTGCGTGTATGAACCACTGTCCGGTTTATACCCGTATCGGTGGCGCGGCTTACGGTACGACTTATCCTGGCCCGATTGGTGAGATTATCTCTCCGCATTTGTTAGGTTTGGATGTGACACGCGATCTGCCGACTGCGTGTACCATGTGTGGCGCATGCGTTGAAGTTTGTCCGGTACGCATTCCGATTACCGAACAAATGCAACGTCTGCGTGTTGAAGCACAACGTTCGCCAACAGAAACCGTTCCACATCCTATCCGTGGTCAAGGTGCATCGCATACTTTCGGCGAACAAATGGCATGGCGTACGTTTAACGGTATTTTCAGCGGCAGTAAGGCTTACCGAGCATTCGGCTGGGCTGCTACCAAATTCCGTGCATTGACGCCAAGCAAGCAGTTAAGCTGGACCAATAACCATGTTCCGATGAAACCTGCCAAGCAAACATTGCATGAGATGATGGCAGAAAGAAAACGTCAGCAAGAAAAAGCATAAGACTTGAAAATAAAACCTGGGGGATAAAAGCCTCAGGTTTTATTTTTTATTGAATACTGCTGGTGTAGCATCGCTATTTGTAAAGGCATTTGATTTGATTATTGTATTTTGATTCTTTTGAATCAAAAGGCCGTCTGAAAGATTTTCAGACGGCCTTTATTACAGCCAAAAGTTTTTGTCTAAGTCTTTAGAGCAATACTTTTTCTATACCGCCGTTGTTGGCTTTTTTCACAAACTCATCCAGCCAGTTTTCGCCGAGGATGTGTTTCGCCATTTCGATGACGATGTAGTCGGCAGGCATATTGTTGTCATCGGCATAGCGGCTCAGGCCTTGCAGGCAGGCTGGGCAGGAGGTGAGCATTTTGACGGGTTCGCCCTGCGGCAGCTCTTTGAGGTTTTTCTCAATTTCCTCTTGTTTGCGGAACTTGACCTGAGTGGCAATGTCTGGTCGTTTGACGGCAAACATACCGGACTCGCCGCAACAGCGGTCGCTTAAGACGACTTTTTGTCCCATCAGGCTGCTGGCCATTTGGGTGGCGTTCATGGTTTTAATCGGGGTATGGCAAGGGTCGTGGTAGAGGTATTGCTGACCTTGCACGCCGTTTAGCTGCACCCCTTTTTCAAGCAGGTATTCGTGGATGTCAATGATACGGCAGCCTGGGAAGATTTCCTCAAAACGGTATTTTTCCAGTTGGTCGTAGCAGGTGCCGCAACTGACAACGACGGTTTTAATGTCGAGGTAGTTGAGGGTGTTCGCCATACGGTGGAAAGCCACGCGGTTGTTGGTGCTCATTTCTTCGGCTTTAGCCTTATTGCCGCCTGCGTCTTGCGGATAGCCGCAACACATATAGCCCGGCGGCAGAACGGTTTGTACGCCGACATGCCAGAGCATGGCTTGAACGGCTAGTCCGATTTGGCTGAACAGGCGCTCAGAGCCGCAGCCGGGGAAGTAGAACACGGCTTCGGCATCTTCCGACGCGGCCGGATTGCGGATGATGGGGATGCTCTTGTCGTCTTCTATGCCCAGCATGGAGCGCGGAGTTTTGGCAGGCACGCTTTTCGGCAAAGGACGGTTGATGAAATGGATAACCTGTTCTTTGATTGAGGCGGTACCGACGGTGGCTTTCGGTTCGGCTTTTTGCTTTTTAGTGCCAATCGGAAGAAGCTTGCCGATTTTGTAGGCAAAGTTTTGTGCAGGGAAGCCGGTCTGTATCATTGCGGCGCGAAGGGCTTTGATGGTTTTCGGGCCTGTGGCGTTCAAAAATGCCATGCCCATTGAAGCCGCAGGCGCAAATCGTTTGTGGCCAGAATCGGCAAGGTAGTTGCGGACGGCTACGGTAACATCGCCAAAGTCGATATTGACAGGGCAAGGCTTAACGCAGCGGTGGCACACGGTACAGTGGTCGCCGATGTCCATCAGTTCTTCAAAATGTTTAATGGAAACGCCGCGACGGGTTTGTTCTTCGTATAAGAAGGCTTCGGTCAGCAAGCCTACACCGAGGATTTTGTTGCGTGGGCTGTACAACAAGTTGGCACGCGGGACGTGAGTAGAGCAAACAGGTTTGCATTTGCCGCAGCGCAGACAGTCTTTGACGGAATCGGCGATGGTGCCGAGGTCTGATTTTTCCATAATCAGAGATTCCGCCCCCAAAAGCTCGAAAGACGGCGTATAGGCGTTGCGCAGGTCCGAGCCTTTCATCAGTTTGTGACGGTTGAAGGTGTGTTTGGGATCGACTTGGTTTTTGTAGTTCCAAAACGGTTGCAAATCTTCATCGGTCAAAAATTCAAGCTTGGTAATGCCGATGCCGTGTTCGCCGGAAATTACGCCGCCGAGCGAACGGGCGATTTTCATAATGCGTTCGACCGAACGATAGGCCGTCTGAAGCATTTCGGCATCGTCTGAGTTAACCGGAATATTGGTGTGAACGTTACCGTCTCCGGCGTGCATATGCAGGGCAACGAAGACGCGGCTGCGTACGGTTTTGGCGTGGATTTTGCCCAAGCCTTGGATAATTTTGGTATCGGTTTTGCCGCTGAAGATTTCAGAAAGCGGCTTCATTACGTCTGCTTTGACAGACACGCGCAGGCGGAAATCGCGGAAGGCAATAAAGCAGCTTTCATTGTCTTTGGCTTCGGGCGCGGCGTGGACAGCTGCGCCATAGCATGCTTTATAGTCGGCAAGCGGCGCGTCTAAGTTATCAAGTAGCCATTCCCAACGCGCTTTGACGGCAGAAACGTGGGCTAGGGCGTGTTTGCCGCGTTCGCCTAAAAGTTCGGCGGTCGGCAGGTCCGTACCCATTTTGTCGATGGGGAGTTTGCCGGACAGATATTGTTCCAAAGCGGCACAGAGTTTGAGTTTGTTTTGGATAGAAAGCTCAATGTTGATGCGTTCGATGCCGTCTGAATACTCGCCGAGCCTTTCAAGCGGGATTACCACGTCTTCGTTGATTTTAAAGGCGTTGGTGTGTTTGGCAATGGCTGCAGTGCGGCTGCGGTCAAGCCAGAAGGTTTTACGGGCTTCGGGAGATATGGCGATAAAGCCTTCGCCATCGCGTGCACGGGCGAGTTTGCAGATGTGTTCGGCGGCTGCCTGTACGGCGGCTTCGTCGTCGGAAACCACGTCTGCCAGCAAGACCATTTTAGGTCGGCCTTTGCCTGCCGCTTTGGTGGCATAACCGACGGCACGGACGTAACGCCAGTCTAAATGTTCCAAACCGGCCAGTCGTACGCTTTCATGGGCAAGCAAAAAGTCGCGGATTTCGACAATAGATGGCGTGGCGGTGGCAACCGTGCCGAAAAACTCCATACACACGGTGCGCGTGTATTTCGGCATTTTGTGCAATACGAAGGCGACGCTGGTGATGATGCCGTCTGTGCCTTCTTTCTGCACGCCGGGCAGACCGCTCAAGAATTTATCGGTAACGTCTTTGCCCAAACCGACTTTGCGGAATTTGTGGCCGGGGATTTCCAAGCGTTTGGTATTGACGATATTGCGGCCGTCTGAATCCAACGTATGTACGTCAAACAAGGCGATTTCTTCATCGTGGATTTTGCCGAAATTGTGGCGCACGCGTTCGATACGCAGCCATTCGCCTTGAGGGTTAACCATGTTCCAGTAGGCGAGGTTGTCCAAGGCAGTACCCCACAGTACGGCTTTTTTGCCACCTGCATTCATCGCCACATTACCGCCCACGCAAGACGCATCGGCGGAAGTCGGATCAACAGCAAACACCAAACCAGCCTGATGCGCGGTTTCTTCTACTCGGCGGGTTACTACGCCTGCGCCGCAATGGATAATCGGATGTCTGCCATCCAAACCTGCCAGCTCAACGTATTCGACGCCGCGATGCTTGTCGAGTTTTTCGGTATTGATGACTGCGCTGTTTGCGTCCAGAGGCACGGCGCCGCCGGTATAACCCGTACCGCCGCCGCGCGGGATAATAACCAAGTCTAACTCGATTAAGGTGCGCACCAAAGGCGCAATTTCTGCCTCGGTATCAGGATTGACGACGACAAATGGATACTCCACGCGCCAGTCGGTCGCATCGGTAACGTGCGTTACGCGAGCCAAGCCGTCAAACATGATGTTGTGCGGCTTGGTGATTTTACTTAAGCGTTCCAAAATCTGATGGCGTTTTTGGCTGGTTTCATCAAAACTGCTATCAAAACGCTCGACTGCTTTTTCTGCTGCGGCAACCAAGACATCCACTTGCCGATTATCGTCGCGGCGTTTGCGGATTTCATTTAAGCGGTGGCGCATTTCGCGTACCAACGCGGCGCGGCGTTTTGGGTGCTCCAGCAAGTCATCGACCAGATACGGATTGCGCACGACCACCCAAATATCGCCCAATACTTCAAACAGCATTCGTGCCGAACGTCCTGTTTTGCGTTGACCGCGCAGGTCTTGCAGGATTTGCCACGCTTCGTTGCCCAACAGTCGGATGACGATTTCGCGGTCGGTATAAGAAGTATAGTTATAGGGAATTTCTCGAATACGCTGAGGGGCAGTAGTCGTGGTCATGGTCGTGTTCCGTTGATGGATGTAATGTTTTTATATTAAAGGCCGTCTGAAAAATGCAATTTCTTCTTGATGGCGTAAAGTGTTAATGTAGTGTAATTTTCGATATTTTTCAACGGAAAAGACGATAAACATTTCAATGGGAATGATTTGCAACTAGGTAATATTGTTTACAATCTTGTCGTGTAAATGGTTTTCAGACAGCCTGAGAGATTTTATCGCTTGAGTTTTTCTGTAAAATCGCTATAATGCGTTTCTTCTATGGCGGGTCTCCCCGCATGGTAATTCGGAACACCGGGTCAGGGGCGGAAGCCAGCAGCCCACTCTGATGAGCCAGTGCCGGGGGTTCGGCTCGCCACCTTATTCAAAAATGCCGGAGATGATAAAGTCTCTGGCATTTTTCATTGTATAAAGCGTAATAAAAAGGCCGTCTGAAATCTCATTTTCAGACGGCCTTTGAGTTTATGAGCCAGCTATTTATGCTTCTTCTGATTTGGTATTGGGCAAAACGCAGTTTAGGATAATGGCCAATACGGCGCACAAACCTACACCGGCGAAGCTCAAAGTACCTACTTTGATAATCATGCCGCCGATGCCGGTCGTCAATACGGAGCTGACGATAACCAGATTTTTCGGCTGCATCAAATCGACTTTTGCATCAATCAATGTTTTGATGCCCAAAGAGGCAATCGTACCGAACAGCAGCAACATGATGCCGCCCATAACCGGCATGGGAATCGAAGCCAAAAACGCATTGAACTTACCGAAAAACGCCATGAAAATCGCAAAAATTGCCGCCCAAGTCATGATGACGGGGTTGCTGTTTTTGGTAATCATCACCGCGCCGGTTACTTCGCCATAAGTGGTGACAGGAGGGCCGCCAATCAAACCGGCCACGCATACGCCCAAGCCGTCGCCGGCGAGGGTTTTGTCCAAGCCAGGGTCTTTGGTGTAGTTTTTGCCGGTTACATTACCGATGGCCATAATGCCGCCGATGTGTTCGATGGCAGGGGCAATGGCGACGGGCAACATAAACAAGGCAGCCTGCCAGTTGACTTGAGGCGTTTCAAAATGAGGGACGGCAAACCAAGGAGCCTTGATGATGGCGCTGGTGTCGACCAAACCCATGATTAAAGCCAACACATAGCCGGAAGCCACGCCGATCAGAATCGGAATCAGCTTCATCATTTTACTGCCGAAGACAGAAACGATGACGGTTACCGCAAAGGTAAAGCCGGAGAGAATCAGCGAGTCGATATAGTCGATGACCTGCTTGCCGCCTGATTGACCCATGGCCATCTTGCTGGCTTCTGAGGCAACGGACAAACCGATTACCATAATCACCGGGCCGATAACCACGGGCGGCAACAGCTTGTGTACTGCATCCAGACCGCGCCATCTGATCAATGCGGCAAAGATGAAGTACATGAAACCTGCCGCAAACAGGCCAAACATGGTAGAAGGCAGACCCCATTCTTTGACTGAATAGATGATCGGTGCAATAAAGGCAAAAGAAGAACCGAGGAAAATCGGCACTTTACGTTTGGTAACCAATTGGAACAACAAGGTGCCCAAGCCTGCGCCTAATAATGCCAAAGCCGGGTTCAGTCCCGTCAGAAGCGGCACAAGCACCATGGCACCGAATGCGACAAACAAAATCTGCGCACCGGCTACCGCCGTTTTAAGCTGATTCATAAAAGCTCCGAAGAAAATTCAAACGGCGCAGATTATACTGATTTATCCTAGTCATGAACATTTATTTACAAAAGGCCGTCTGAACAAATGTAACGATGACACCTGTTCAGACGGCCTTGTTCGATAACGAATGGTTAATAACTTATCAAAATCGATTAGGGAAATTTTCAGCCACGTGTTTCGCGCCAAACCAAATAATCGCGCAGGGGCGGCATGGGCGGATTGATGCAGTGCGGACAGATACCGGTCGTGTCTTCATCGTCGCTGTCGATATGGTAGTCGTTTGGATCGAAGCGCACCTGCTGCATCACAGCTTGCGCCAATGCTTGTTCCTGTATGACATCAAATTCAAATTTTTCCAAAATCTCATTCAATAGGCAGATTTCGCCGTCGCTGAAAGATTCGCTGTGTTTGACAATGAGGCGTTGATAATCTTCATTGCTGATTTTTTCGTGAAGTAAATTGGTCTGGATAGTCATGATTTTATTGTTGAAATAAGATGGTTAAGGTGCGGATTATAGCGGATATCGTGTCGGCTGTTTCAAAGGGCGTCTTTAAGTTGACGGGCTTTGGCGAATGTGGGGATAAATCTGTTCAATTCAATATTGACTGCCTGAAAATCGCGGCTATCAAAAAAATCGCCGATACGTATGGTTTTTCCCTGATAATCGAAAGACCATGCACCTTGTACACATTTTTGGATACGTAAAATATTGGGGATATTGTGAATTTTTCGTTTCATACCATTTTGGTATAGGTTTTCGTTTGGCAACCTCTGTTCCCTTCCTTGTGCAATAGGAGCTTTGGGAATATGGTCACGAGAATGCCATTCGGAGATTTCTGACAACGGGAAACTACGCCAACGCCCAATGGAGAACAAGGTATAACCATGAGACAGCGTATGGTTACGGATCTTGATGTTTTCACGTACGAAAAGTTGCCAAAGAAGGCCGTAAACAAGTGAACCCACTAAGTAGAAAGTAAAAAGTAAAGGGATGAGAATGGCTTCTAAATTAGTGAAATAGTGTTCTTCAAGGTAAAACGGCGCGATGCATGTAAGAGCAAAGGAAAACATAAGAAATACCGCGGTAAAACCGATTTCCTGCGAGTCATGTACAACACGTGCAGATACGGCAATGCCGTCGGGCATGAGTTCGATTTTATAACGCGAAGATGCCATCAATAGCCTCCTATTTTTTCAGCCTGATACGCTTTTTGCAGCGGCCTAATTTGCGCCAAGCGTGCATGATCGATTTGTTCGGCAATTAAATGGGCTTTGCCTTGCGCGCGGCACTCGGCGGCAATTTTGCCTGCATCTACTTGGTTGGCTGCTTCAAGTAAGGCCAGCCAGTGTTCACGCTGCGGATAGAGGGCGTCTTCAAGGTTCAGACGGCCTTGTTTGTCGGCCACGCAGACGTTTAAGGCCGTCTGAAAACGTTCGGGGCGGCGGAATGCGTCGGTTTTTTTCAAAACATTCAAAATAGTTTTACTTTTGAACTGCCCGACTTGATGGAGCATGATGTGCCAACGGCAGACGAGTTCGGCAAGCTCGGCACAGTGTTTGGGCGCGCGCAGGCGTTGATTGACTTCGCGGACGGGTTCGACGCCGTTAAGGTCGTGTCCGTAGTGTTTTGGCAGTATATCGGCCGGTGTTTTTGCCTTGCCCAAGTCGTGTAATAGGGCGGCATAGCGTTCGGCGAGGGACAGGTTCATCTCGGCGGCTCGTTGTACAACCATCAGCGTATGAATACCGCTGTCGATTTCGGGATGATAGTCGGCGCGTTGCGGTACGCCGAAAAGGGCATCGACTTCTGGCAGTAAAACTTTGAGTGCGCCGCATTCGCGCAAAACTTCAATCATTCGGCGCGGATTTTTCTCCATCAAGCCTTTGGCCAATTCCTGCCAGACGCGTTCGGCAACCAAGGCATCCGCCTCGCCGTTTTCTACCATTTTCCGCATCAGCGACATGGTTTCATCGGCAATTTGAAAACCATAACGCGCGGCAAAACGGGCGATACGCAAAATCCGCACGGGGTCTTCGGCAAAGGCAGGCGAAACGTGGCGCAGGATGCCGGCCGCCAAGTCTTGTTGTCCGCCAAAGGGGTCGATGATCGTGCCGTCTGAATCCTGCGCCATGGCATTGATGGTCAGGTCGCGGCGCATCAGGTCTTGTTTCAGCGTAACGTCTTTATCGGCATGAAAACTGAATCCGGCATAGCCTTTGGCAGTTTTACGCTCGGTACGGGCGAGGGCGTATTCTTCGTGGCTGTCCGGGTGGAGAAAGACGGGAAAATCCTTGCCAACAGGTTGATAGCCTTGAGCCAACATGGTTTGCGCATCTGCACCGACGACTACCCAGTCGCGGTCTTTGACGGGCAGGCCTAAAAGATGGTCGCGGACAGCGCCGCCGACAAGATAGGTTTTGATGGTTTGTGTATTCATATAAAAATCGAACGATATAAAAAGGCCGTCTGAAAAGCCGTATTGGGTTTTCAGACGGCCTGAGTCAGAACGCTATTATGACGCTTTAGGTTTGTTGCTGTCGATAATCTTCAGTCCTGCGGCGACAACAAACCATATCGTTATGCGGCATATCCTTTATAATAAGCCCATTCAAATACGGAGCGGCAAATAATGCAGACTTGGCACGAGGCAATTGGTGCGGAAAAAGAAAAGGCGTATTTTCAAACGATTTTGGAGAAGGTGCGCCACGAAAGGCAGGCTGGGATAACCGTTTATCCTCCTGAGCGCGATGTATTCAATGCCTTTCGGACGACAGAGTTTAGAAGTGTAAAGGTTGTGATTTTGGGGCAAGACCCGTATCACGGTGCGGGTCAGGCGCATGGTTTGGCGTTTTCCGTGCAACCTGAAATTGCAGTGCCGCCGTCGCTGGTCAATATTTATAAAGAGTTGGCGACGGATATTGAAGGTTTTCAGATTCCGCAACACGGCTATTTGCAGCATTGGGCGGAACAGGGCGTGTTGCTGTTGAACACGGTATTGACTGTCCGTGCCGGTGCGGCGCATTCTCATGCGACTTTTGGCTGGGAGGCGTTTACCGATGAAGTCATCCGACAATTGGATAAGGAACGCGAGCATTTAGTCTTTATGCTGTGGGGCAGCCATGCGCAGAAGAAAGGAGCGTTTATCGACCGCAACCGCCATTTGGTGCTGACCGCGCCGCACCCTTCGCCTTTATCGGCATATCGCGGCTTTTTCGGCTGCAAACATTTTTCGCAGGCAAACACTTATTTGCAGGCGCATGATTTAGAGCCGATTGATTGGCAGGTTTAAATAAGATGAAAGGCCGTCTGAAAGCATATTTTCAGACGGCCTTATGCTTTAGTCTCAAATCGAATATTCAATCAGTTCGTTTTGAGAAAAGACATAAACCTGTTTCGGAATCAGCTTCAATTCTTTGCCTTCAGCGATTTGGTAACGCGCGGCATCGCTGCCTGCCAGCGTGATATGCACGTCTTGTTTGTCGTGTTTCACCAAAATATGCGTCAGTGCGCCGACGGCGTGGATTTTTTCGATTTCGGCGCGGATCATCGGTGTTTCGTTTTCGGCGGCCAGCTGCCATTCGTGCGGACGAATGTAGCCGATGGCAGTTTGCTCCTGCCATTTGTATTGCGCGTCCAATTTCCATGCGAAGCCGTTGTAATGCCAGATGCCTTTTTCGATGCGTCCTTCAAAAGCATCGGTTTCGCCGAGGAACTCGGTAACGAAGGCGTTTTCGGGTTTGCGGTAAATGGCTTCGGCGCTGCCGGTTTGTTCGATTTTGCCGTGGTTCATGACGACGATTTCGTCGGAAACTTCAAGGGCTTCTTCTTGGTCGTGTGTGACCAAAATGCTGGTTACGCCCAAGTTGTGATGGATGTCGCGCAACCAGGTGCGTAATTCTTTGCGCACTTTGGCATCCAGCGCGCCGAAGGGTTCGTCCAGAAGCAGGAGTTTGGGTTCGACCGCAAGGGCGCGGGCGAGGGCGATGCGTTGGCGTTGGCCGCCGGAGAGTTGGTGTGGATAGGATTTGGCGAGGTGGGAGAGCTGCACGAGTTTGAGCAATTCTTCGACTTTGGCGCGGATTTGTTCTTTGGACGGGCGTTCGGATTTGGGCAATACGGTCAAACCGAAAGCAACGTTGTCAAACACGTTCATATGGCGGAAAAGGGCGTAGTGTTGGAACACGAAACCGACTTTGCGCTCGCGCACATGCTTGGCGGTGACGTCTTGCCCGTCAAAGAGAATTTGGCCACCGTCGGCGTTTTCCAGCCCGGCGATGATGCGCAGGAGCGTGGTTTTGCCGCAGCCGGAAGGGCCGAGCAGGGAAACGAGTTTGCCGGTGGGGACGTTGAGGTTGATGTTTTTCAGCGCGTGGAATGCTCCGAAGTGTTTGTTTAAATTTTGAATAGTGATGCTCATACTGCGTTCCTTTCGGCGGCGGCGAGTTTTTTGTCTTGTAATTTTGTGATGATGTTTTGCACCAGCAAGGTGGCCAAGGCTAAAAGTGCCAATACGCCGGAGAGGGCGAATGCGCCGGTGAAGTTGTATTCGTTGTAGAAGATTTCGACCAAAAGCGGGATGGTGTTGGTTTCGCCGCGTATGTGTCCCGATACTACGCTGACTGCGCCGAATTCGCCCATCGCGCGGGCGTTGGTAAGGATGATGCCGTAGAGTAGCGCCCATTTGATGTTGGGCAGGGTAACGCGCCAAAACATCTGCCAGCCGCTTGCGCCGAGAATCAGCGCGGCCTGTTCTTCGTTGTCTCCCTGCGCCTGCATCAAAGGAATGATTTCACGCGCAACAAAGGGGAAGGTAACGAACAGCGTCGCCAAAATAATGCCGGGGATGGCGAAGATAATCTGTATGCCTTGCGCTTCGAGCCAGCCGCCCAATGCCGTGTGCGCGCCGAACAATAAGACGAACATCAAACCGGCCACCACGGGTGATACGGAAAACGGCAAATCGAGCAGGGTGGTCAGCAACTGCTTGCCTAGGAAGTCAAAACGGGTCAGCAGCCACGCCATCGCCACACCCAATACGGCATTGACGGGAACGACAATCAGCGCGGTAATCAGTGTTAATTTGATGGCAGACCATGCTTCGGGATCGGTCAGAGATTGCAGGTACAAATCCCAACCGCCTTTTAAGGCCTCGTAGAATACGGCAACCAAAGGCACGACCAGCATCAGCAGCAGAAAGCCCAAGGCAGTAGCAGTCAGCAACACGCGCAGCCAACGCGGTTCGCTCAGGTTTGGATTGGTAGAATGGGTTTTCATGTTAGTGAAGTCTCGATTTATTCTTGTATCCGTTTAGGCCGTCTGAAAAATGTTTGCTTGATGTTTCAGACGGCCTGTTGTTTGTTAAACCCTCGCTCCGGCGCGGCGGCTTAAAGTCCATTGCATAATGTTTAAAATCAGCAGGATGACAAACGAAATCATCAGCATAAACAGAGCAACGGCAGACGCGCCCTGAGCATCGTATTGCTCCAGTTTGCCGGTAATAATCAAGGGCAGGATTTCAGACACCATCGGAATATTGCCTGCGATGAAAATGACCGAGCCGTATTCGCCGGTAGAGCGGGCAAACATCATGCCTGCGCCGGTCAACAGGGCCGGTGTGATTTCAGGCAAAAGAACACGGCGGAACGTAGTCCAACGGCTTGCGCCCAAAGTTGCCGCCGCTTCTTCATACTCGCCCGATAATTCTTCCAATACCGGCTGCACGGCGCGGACGATAAAGGGCAGGCTGACGACAATCAGCGCAATCCAGATGCCGGTAGGCGTAAAGGCAATTTTGATGCCCAAAGGCTCGAAAAAACGGCCTATCCAGCCATTGGGAGCGTATAGGGTTGCCAAAGCAATGCCTGTTACCGCCGTCGGCAGCGCAAACGGCAAATCGACCAAAGCGTTTACCAACCCTTTGCCCGGAAATTCATAGCGCACCAATACCCAGGCGACCAACGTGCCGAACACGATATTGGTCAACATCGCATAAAACGACATCCGCAAACTCAGCCAGACGGCCGCCAAGACATTGGGTTCGGTAATTGTGTTCCAAAATCCGCTCCAGCCGATTTCCGCCGCTTTGGCCGCCATCATCGCAAACGGCAAAACCACCAAAAGCGACAGGCACAAAACCGTCAAACCCAGGCTGAGCTTGAAACCCGGCAATACAGAGGGTGTTTTGAGTAACAACATAATGGCAACCGTCAGAATTTAATACACGCTTACTTTAACAAGGCCGTCTGAAAACTGGAAAGAATGCTTTGTTTGGTATAAAGACGATTTTGTTATATTGAAAAGATGAAAAGGCCGTCTGAACATCAAGTTTCAGACGGCCTTGCTGGTGTGGTAAGGATCAATAGGCAACAGGATTTTGAGATGCAGGCTGGCGTTGCGCCGCGTCATAGTTTTCCTGAGCCGAGCGGACGGCTTTTTCCAAACCGTTTATCCGTTCGAGATAACGGGCGTAGTTACGCTCATTGCCATAACGCACTTTTTTGCCTTCTTCCAAATTTTTCTTAGCGGTATCTAAAGCACGCTTGGCCGCGCCGACATCAGCCGGATTGACCGGGGCGACAGCTTCTTCCGCCTGCTCGGCTTTGCTTGGGGAAGTCGGCGTTGCCGGTGTTGAAACAGGCGCAGAAGTATATACGGACGGTTTGCCGATATTGCTGGCTTTGCAGTTTTTGCCGCCAGCTTGGGTATAGACTTTGCGGCCGGCAGAATTGGTACATTCAAAAATAGGCGCGGCGGAAACCGCAGTTGTCAAAGTGAGCAGTAATGTGCTGATCCAGATTTTGTTCATTTTTTATTTTTCCTTAAAACCATTTCCACCAAACAAACAAAGCCGCAATCATGATGATGTTGGCGAAGAGGATGGGTTTCCACTGTCTGGGCGCGCGCCGCAATTCAGAGCCAGATCGTGTGCGGCGGATATAGAAAAACGGGCTGAGTAGCATGGAAGCGGCGCATACCAAAATAATCACGGCGTAATAGATTTTGTGCGTTTCTATATCGTTTCTCCGTTTCAGACGGCCTGAAAGGCTGCCTACAACGCATTTTTGCGTGAAGCGTTGCCTGTTTTCATCTTGCATCGGTATTGGGCACATTTGCCATGGCCTCAATCCTGAGGTCTTTGCAAAAATATGCTACAATCGCGTCCGATTATAACATTCTATTTATAAAGGTTTTACGAATAATGATTTCTACCAACGGCATTACCATGCAGTTCGGCGCAAAGCCGCTGTTTGAAAACGTATCCGTCAAATTCGGCGAAGGCAACCGTTACGGCTTGATCGGCGCCAATGGCTCAGGCAAATCCACCTTCATGAAAATCCTCGGCGGCGATTTGGAACAGACTGCCGGCGAAGTAGCGATTGAAAACGGCGTGCGTTTGGGTAAATTGCGCCAAGACCAGTTTGCCTACGAAGACATGCGCGTGCTGGACGTAGTGATGATGGGCCATACCGAAATGTGGGCGGCGATGACCGAGCGTGATGCGATTTACGCCAACCCCGAAGCTACCGAAGACGACTACATGAAAGCCGCCGAACTGGAAGCTAAGTTTGCCGAATACGACGGCTACACTGCCGAAGCACGCGCTGCCGAATTGTTGAGCGGCGTGGGCATTTCCGAAGATTTGCACAATGCGACCATGGCAGAAGTTGCCCCGGGCTTCAAACTGCGCGTATTGCTGGCGCAAGCCCTGTTCTCCAAACCAGATGTATTGCTCTTGGACGAACCAACCAATAACTTGGACATTAATACCATCCGCTGGTTGGAAGGCGTGTTGAACCAGTACGACTCCACCATGATTATTATTTCGCACGACCGTCACTTTTTGAACGAAGTCTGCACACACATGGCGGATTTGGACTACAACACCATCACCATCTATCCGGGTAACTACGACGATTATATGCTCGCTTCCGCCCAGTCGCGTGAGCGTGCCCTGAAAGACAACGCCAAAGCCAAAGAGAAACTGCAAGAGCTGCAAGAGTTCGTCGCCCGCTTCTCTGCCAACAAATCCAAAGCTCGTCAGGCAACCAGCCGTCTGAAACAGGCAGACAAAATTAAATCGGAGATGGTCGAAGTCAAACCTTCTACCCGTCAAAACCCATATATCCGTTTTGAAGCCGACGAAAAAGCCAAGTTGCACCGTCAGGCAGTGGAAGTTGAAAAACTGGCCAAACGTTTTGAAACCCAGTTGTTTAAAAACCTGAACTTCATCCTTGAAGCAGGCCAGCGCCTCGCCATCATCGGCCCGAACGGCGCAGGTAAATCCACCTTGCTGAAACTCTTGGCAGGCGCGTACAACCCCGAATATTCAGACGGCCTGTTGCCGGACGAAGGCACCATCAAATGGGCAGAAAAAGCCAGTGTCGGCTACTATCCGCAAGACCATGAAAACGACTTCGACGTCGATATGGACCTGAGCGAATGGATGCGCCAATGGGGTCAGGAAGGCGATGACGAACAAGTCATCCGCGGCACTTTAGGCCGCTTGCTCTTCGGCAGCAACGATGTCGTGAAAAAAGTGAAGGTTCTCTCCGGTGGTGAAAAAGGCCGTATGCTTTACGGCAAACTGTTGCTTTTGAAACCCAATGTTTTGGTCATGGACGAACCGACCAACCACATGGACATGGAAAGCATTGAATCCTTAAACATGGCGCTGGAAAAATATAACGGCACGCTGATTTTCGTCTCACACGACCGTCAGTTTGTATCTTCGCTGGCTACCCAAATCATCGAATTGGATGGCAAAGGCGGATATGAACACTACCTGGGTGATTACGAAAGCTATCTAGAGAAAAAAGGCTTAGTTTAAGCTCATATTGATAAGCTATTAAGGTATTGAAATGCCGTCTGAAAACCGTTGTGTTTTCAGACGGCATTTTTTTCTTTATCAAACTTAATAATAGATTACTGAACTTTTATGCTAATTTTATGACCAATAGGAACTTATATCGGAGATTAATTTAAAAATACAATATTTTTGAAGGAATATATCAAATGGTAGACCTTAAAACTGTAGTATCAAACGCTTCCCAATATGGTGCAAAACTTGCCTACACGACTTACGAGGCAGAACAGGGTGAGTTGAAGAACGGTATCGTTGAGAACCACTCTTCTTCTAAAGAAACAGATCGCGTAACTGCCCGTGAAGCAAGCGGTCAGGCATATGTTGATTTGCCAACTAATGCATCTGTTTCATTTATTGCGCAAGCAGAAACCAATGCTGCAACCATCCGTTATACCGTTCCTGACGGTGAAAGCGGTAAAGTAGAAGTCAAAGTCAATAATACAGTGATCGGTACTTTGGATTTATCTTCCAAATCCAACTGGCAATATTTGGATAACTACAAATATCATCCGGATGGCGATATTAAAGTTAATGATACACCTGCGGCAGATAGGCTTGCCCGCTTCCAATTTGATGAAGTCAGCCAATTATTTAAAGAAGCCAACATTAAGGTAGGGGATAAGGTTACCATCACTAATATCGATAGCACGCCTATAGGCATTGACTTGGTTGATTTGGAAAAAGCACCGGATGCCATTAAACAGCCTGAAAACAGTGTCAGCATTACTGATTTCGGCGCAATTGCCAATGACGTCTCGGATGATTACCAAGCATTCATGGCTGCAATCGAATCTGCAAAAGCGTCTAAAAAATCTGTTTACATTCCTGAAGGTCAATTTGATTTCAGTCAACAGCTGCACATTTACGCCCCCGAAGGTGTAAAAATTAGTGGAGCAGGACAATGGCACACTAAATTGCACTTTACCAGCACAAAAGTAGGTGGAGGAGGTATCGTGTTTGAACACGGCACCAATAAAATTGATTTTGGAAATGTTTCCATGGATTCGGATTTAACTTCTCGCTATAACGAAGGCGCGAACTATAAAGCTATTTCCGGTACCTTGGGTAACGGTTCATCGATTCACGATATCAAAATTGAACATTTTGAAGTAGGTGCCTGGATTGGTGATTATGCCCCAGCATCTGATATGCACTACACTAATGGTTTGACTATTTCTAATGCTACTATTCGCAACAACTTTGCAGACGGCGTTAACTTTGCCCAAGGTACCAGTAATTCCACCGTTATCAATTCCAATATCCGCGGCAATGGTGATGATGGCTTAGCAACATGGTCAAGTCATCATGAGAATACCAATGCCCATGTTGCTGAAAATAACCGCTTTTTGAATAATACCGTTGAATTAGGCTGGCGTGCGGCAGGTATTGGTATCTTTGGCGGTAAAGGTCATGAAGTAGCCAATAATCTTATCAAAGATAATGCCAATTGGGGTGGTGTACGCTTAAACACTGTATTCAAAAACAGCCATAATTTTGATTTCAATGATACGGGTATTTCCGTTCACGATAACTTGCTGGTAAACAATGGGACTAATACGGACACATATGGTCGTGTTAAGGGTTCTATCGATTTAGAAGAAGGCAGGGATTATGCTACTCCCGAAAAAGATATTTTGGGAGAACTCAACAATATCAAAATTGAAAATAACACTATTGTGAATAATCTTTCCGACCAAGAGATTACCAAAACCCGTAATCCTAAAGAAGGCAATATTCCGGAGCCTGCAAACGAGACTACATTAACCATCGAAAATAATCATAGCCTTTCGGTAGCAGAAAATACTTCTGCAAAAAATGTAGCGGAAATAGATGATCACAGTCTTACCCAAGCCTCACTTCATTTAGGTGCTGATAATATCATCACAATTACAGACAGCAGCCATGCTCTTGTCAGCGGCGGCGATGGCAATGACCGTATCAGAGGCGGTTTGGGCAATGATACGATTAACGGTGATTCAGGTAATGACATTATTTTTGGCTATGATGGAAACGATCGTCTCAATGGCGGTATTGGTAATGATTCTATACATGGAGGTAACGGCAACGATACTTTATGGGGCGAAAGTGGCAATGACCGTTTGAATGGCGGTGATGGCGACGACGTTTTGTTCGGCGGACAAGGAACCGATTACTTGGTAGGCGGCAAGGGTGCCGATACTTATGTTTTCAGCCTTGGAGAAGGTAAGGATACGATTATCGATAATGTAGGCGAACATAATGCACTGCAATTCGGCCAAAATATCTCTGTTAATGACCTGCACATTGATGTTACCAGCGATGTTCGAGGCAATACTGATTGGAAAATTACCATTAAGGGATCAGAAGGGGACAGCATTACCATCAATGACCAATTCGTTTCCGGTAACACTAACAATGCCGTGATTGATACCTTCCGTTTCGATGAAGGCACATTGAGCCTGCAAGAGTTGATGGGGAGATTGTCAGGCAATGGCAATATCAATAATTTGTCAGCCGTCAATACGCATACTGAGCGCATGAGCTACTCGTCTGTCGATACGACTGATGTTCATGATGACACAGCATCTACCGCCAACGCTGGAATTATCTAATTAGCTGTCTTTTAGGCTGAATAAAGGCCGTCTGAAATCTAGAAAACAGGTTTCAGACGGCCTTTTTGTAGCTTATCTTGTTTATGGTTGAATGTTTAGAAGGGCATTAACTGAATAATCCTTTAAACCACAACACAATCGCATCCCACATACGGCGCAACCAGCTGCCTTCTTCCACGCCGGTCAGGGCGACGACGTCTTTTTCGGCAATGATTTTGCCGTCTTTCATGACTTTCAGCTTGCCCAATACTTGGCCTTTTTCAATCGGGGCGAGGACAGGCTGAAGCGTTTCTAAAATAGGTTTGACGTTTTTGCCGGTATCGTGGGGAATGGTAATGTAGACATCGTCCAAGAAGCCGATATCTACGGCTTTGGTGCTGCCTTTGTAAACTTTGACTTGGGAAATCACTTCTCCGCTGTTGTACAGTTTAGGCGTATCAAATGCCTGCAATGACCAGTTGAGTAGTTTGCTGCTTTCGCTGGCG
Source organism: Neisseria subflava (assembly GCF_003044645.1). Classification (GTDB taxonomy): domain Bacteria; phylum Pseudomonadota; class Gammaproteobacteria; order Burkholderiales; family Neisseriaceae; genus Neisseria; species Neisseria subflava_B. The sequence goes on along the minus strand of NZ_POXL01000001.1, from coordinate 25,184 downwards.
CGCGCTTCGGTGGATTCGGCACCGGCAAGGATGGAAACAATGCGGCGGTTGTTGCGTTTGCTGGAAGCGGCAAGATGGTAGCCTGCGCCTTCAGAATAGCCGGTTTTTAAACCGTCGATACTGCTGTCGCGATAGAGTAGGAGATTACGGTTGGGTTGCTCGATATTATTGTATTTGAAAGATTTATTCGCGAATAAAGGATAATATTTCGGATAGTCATTGATGAGTGCAGCAGCCAAGATGGCAAGGTCGCCAACGGTTGAAACATGACCGTTAGAAGAAATACCGGTCGGGTTGTTGAAGTGGGTGTGCTTCATGCCCAAGCGTTTGGCTTCTTCATTCATTTGTTTGACGAATTCGTCGATAGAGCCGTTGCCAATGGCTTCGGCAAGGGTAATGGCGGCATCGTTGGCCGATTGGATGGTTGTACCCTTAATCAAGGAGCTGACGCTGACAGGAACTTTCGGATCAAGGAACATGCGCGAACCTTCGACTTTCCATGCGGCATTGGAAACGGTCAGCATTTGGCTTGCTTCAAGTGTACCGTTTTCCAGTGCTTTAAAGGCAAGGTAGGCGGTCATCATTTGCGTCAACGCGGCTGGCTCGATAGGTGTATCGGCATTGTTGGATGCCAAGGTTTGCTTGCTGTGCAGGTCGGTAACGATATAGGCCGTCGCCGCAATTTCCGGCGGCGTTGTCGGGCTGTTGATGCTGTGCAGCAGCGGCTGCGTTTGAGCCTCGCTTTGTACGGCAGGTGTAGATGCAACCGGGTTGGCAGCGAGGGCAGGAGTATTCAGGAGGGCAGCAAAAATTAAGCTAAGTAGCGTTTTTTTCATCATTATTTGTGGATTTAAATATGAGTGGATACTGTTATGAAGCAAACAGTTTGGCATATTAAATAGATATTAAGCGGACATTATACCGTCTCATTTAGGCTTTGCTAAGATTTTTCTTGCCTTCAGACGGCCTCAGGGGTATGGTTTTAACTTTTTCCTCCGGTCGGTTTGACCGAATTGCAATTTATTTCCGAACACTAAAATACCATGAACCATTCCCTTCCTCTTTCTGATTATCTAACCCGTATTTTGACTGCTTCCGTTTATGATGTAGCCGTAGAAACGCCTTTGGATCTGGCACGCAGTCTGTCAGACCGTCTGAACAATCAGGTTTTGCTCAAGCGCGAAGATTTGCAGCCGGTGTTTTCGTTCAAAATTCGCGGCGCGTACAACAAAATGGCGAAGCTGCCGAAAGAAGCCTTGGATTGCGGCGTGATCGCTGCCAGCGCGGGCAACCATGCGCAGGGTGTGGCTTTATCGGCGCAATATTTGGGTTGCCGCGCCGTCATCGTAATGCCGGAAACAACGCCTAAAATCAAAATTGATGCGGTAAAGAGCCGTGGCGGTGAAGTGGTATTGAAAGGTGTGTCTTACAACGATGCCTATGATTATGCGATGGAGTTGGCAGAAAAGGAAAAACTGACCTATATCGCGCCGTTTGATGATCCTGATGTGATTGCGGGTCAGGGAACCATCGGCATGGAAATCCTCCGTCAACACCGCAATATCAATGCGATTTTTGTCCCGATTGGCGGCGGCGGTTTGGCAGCAGGCGTGGCGGCGTTTATTAAACAGGTTTGCCCTGAAATTAAAGTCATTGGCGTGCAAACCGATGATTCTTGCTGTATGAAGCAATCGGTTGAGGCAGGGGAAATCGTACATTTGAAAGATGTTGGCCTGTTTTCAGACGGCACGGCTGTTAAAGTGGTGGGCGAGGAAACCTTCCGCTTGTGTAAAGAGCTGTTGGACGAAATTATTACGGTCAATACGGATATGTTGTGCGGCGCGATTAAAGATATTTTTGACGATACGCGCAGCATTACCGAGCCTGCTGGCGCATTGGCACTTGCCGGCCTGAAGGCTTACGTTGCGAAAAACAATATCCAAGGTCAAAACTTGGTTGCCGTCACCAGTGGCGCCAATATGAACTTCCACCGCTTACGCCACGTTTCGGAGCGCAGTGAGCTGGGCGAGGGCAACGAAGGTATTTTCGCCGTTACCATTCCCGAAGAAAAGGGCAGCTTCCTGAAGTTTATCAATTTGCTGGGAAGCCGGAACATTACTGAGTTCAATTATCGCTACGGCAGCGATAAAAATGCGCATATTTTTGTCGGTTTGCAAACCGCCGGTGCGCAAGATTTGGCAGTCATCAGTGAACAACTGACTGAAGCAGGCCTGCCCAATGTCGATTTGACCAATGATGAAATCGCCAAAATCCATATCCGTTACATGGTCGGCGGCCGTACGGAAAAAGTAGCCAACGAACGTTTGGTCAGCTTTGAATTTCCTGAACGCCCGGGTGCGTTGTCCCGTTTCTTGAATCATATGCGTGCCGAATGGAATATCACTTTGTTCCATTATCGCAATCATGGTGCGGACTACGGCCGTATTTTGGTCGGTATCGATGTACCTGAAAGCGACAATGAAGCCTTTACCGACTTTTTGGAGAGTTTGGGTTATGTTTATAAAGTAGAAACCGATAATCCGGCTTATAAACTTTTCTTGGCTTAATCAGTAAGATAAAAGGCCGTCTGAAACTTTTCAGATGGCCTTGTGTTTTATATTTTGCTTTATTTTTTGCGGAACACCAAGTCCCAAACGCCATGACCCAATCGCTTGCCTCGGGCTTCAAACTTGGTTTCAGGACGATAATCAGGCGTAGGGGCGTAATCGGCAGCCGTGTTTTGCAAAGAGTCGAAACTGCTCAAAACTTCCAGCATTTGCACGGCGTATTCTTCCCAGTCGGTCGCCATATGGACATAGCCGTCGCTTTTGAGTTTGGGCAGCAGCTTTTCAACAAACGGCACTTGTACCAAGCGGCGTTTGTTGTGGCGTTTTTTGTGCCAAGGGTCGGGGAAGAAAATATGAATGCCGTCTAAAGAACCGTCTTCCAGCATCTTTTCCACTACTTCCACCGCATCATGACGCATCACGCGGATATTGGAAATGTGTTCTTCCTCAATCAGCTTCAAGATATTGCCGACGCCCGGGCCGTGAACATCAATCGCTAAAAAGTCGGTATCAGGCAGACGTTTGGCGATTTCCACTGTCGCGACGCCCATACCGAAACCGATTTCTAAAACTTTAGGATTGTCCCGTCCAAAAGCATGGTTCAAATCCAAAGGAGCTTCTTGGAAGTCCACACCAAATTGCGGCCACATCGTATCGATGGCGCGCTGTTGGGCCGCGGTCATATGGCCTTGGCGCAAGACGAAACTGCGGATGCTGCGTTTGTGTTCTTCAGGAACGGTATTTTCGGGTGTATTTTCTGGAATGTTTTCAGACATATTGTTTAAAATCAGTGAGAAATCAAATAAAAAGGCCGTCTGAAAGAATCAGACAACCCTGCATATAAATCGGCGTGATTATAGCGAATAAACGCTCTTCCCGAAACCTTTTAAAAAGAAGGTTTCAGACGGCCTTTTTAAGACAATTCCGGTTGCGGTACTTTGTGTTGCACCGCATAAACCGCAGCTTGAACGCGGCTGCTTAGATTCAGCTTGCGCAACAGGTTCTGCACATGCACTTTGACGGTTGACTCAGCCAAGTTTAAATGGCGGGCAATGATTTTATTGCTGTGTCCGGCGGCAAGGTAGCCCAAGATTTCCATTTCGCGCGGGGTCAGTTGCTCCAGCAGATGGTCGGAGCGGGAAGGAGAAGGAGAAATCAGCGATTGCACCAAGCGGCTGGTCATTTCCGGAGAGAAGACATTGTCGCCATCGACGGCTTTACGGATGCTTTCCAACAGGAAGTCGGCATTGATGTTTTTCAGCAAAAAGCCTTTTGCACCCATACGCATACATTCGGTCAAATCATCGCTGTCTTCGGAAACAGTCAGCATGATGACGGTCAGCTGCGGATTGATACTTAAAATTTGGGCCAATGCTTCGCGGCCGTTCATGACCGGCATATCCAAGTCCAGCAAGACCACATCAGGCTTGAGCTGCTCAACCATTTTTACGCCGGCCAGGCCGTCTGAAGCTTCGCCGACGACTTCAAAATCAGGCTGGCGCGAAAGCAAGGCCTTGATACCGCTGCGAAATAGGGTGTGGTCGTCAATAAGGGTAATTTTAATCGTCATGATGCTGTTCTCATTTGTTGCGGCAAAGTCAGCATAACCGCCGTACCTTGCCCAATCTGCGATGTAATGGCCAATTCTGCGTTAATCCGTTGGGCCCGTTCTTGCATAATGCCCAAGCCGACATGTTCGCCTGAAGGCCGGTTTGATAGGTGTTCTTTATTAAAGCCTGCGCCGTCATCACGAATCGTCATGACAAAATCGCCGTGGTTGGCAATTTCGACGCTGACATGTTGCGCACGCGCGTGCTTACGGATATTAGACAGGCTTTCCTGCAAGATGAAGATGATCTGCAAATGCTCATCATAATTCAAAGCCTGCCCGTCGTCCTGCCATTTTAAATCAACTGGAATACCGGTTTGTCGTTCAAAACGCGCCAGCAGCGATTCTACCGCTTCAGGAAAATCTTTATTACTGATTTTGGTGCGGAAATTCATCAAAAGTTCGCGTACGTCCTCGTAGCATTCCTGCACGCCGTCTTTGATGAAGCCGATATTTTCTTCGGCCTGCTCGCGTTGGTCTGAAGCAAACGCGCTTTCCAACATTTGTACCTGCAAATTCAAAAAGGTCAAAGCTTGCGCGATGCTGTCATGTAAACCTTGTGCAATCAAGTTACGCTCCTGTAAGACGGCAAGCAGGCGGCGCTCTTGTTCCATGCGGTTGTTAGCGATGGAAATGCCCAGCTGTCCGCTTAAAGTATGCAACAATTTTTCATCTTGCTCATTGGGCATATGGCCGTCTGAAAAATACAGGGCCAATACACCGAGCTGTTCGTCCTGGTAAACGATTGGGAATTCTACACGATTTCCCTCTTCGGTTTCACCGACACTTGCCGCCAAGTCAGAGCGTTTGCGTTCTTCATCGGAAAGATATACCGTACCGCCCAAAGCAGAAAACGCCGGCAGAATCTGAGCCAAAAATTCTTCTGCGGCCTGTTGCGGCGTAAAGGTTTGGTGCAGATTGCGCGTGGTTTGGTAGAGTAAGGTCAAATCACGGTTTTGCCGCGCGAGATCTTGAGTTTGTTTGTCAACCTGTCCTTCTAAATCCGTATAAAGCGTTTTCAGACGTCGGCTCATTTGGTTGAAGCCCTTGCTGACTTGGGCGAATTCACGAATTTGGTCTGTATCGATTTGTACCCCGAAACGACCTTCGCTGATGGTTTCTACCCCGTCGCGCAATTTTTCCAGCGGCCGGATGATCCACGAATAATGCCAAACAATCATCAAGCCGGCAGCCACTAAAATCATCAACATCATCGCCATTTGAAAACGGCGTAGCCACAAAGTATTTTGCTCGTTGGCGTTTTCCATAGCTTGTAAAAACAGCTCGATATTGCCGGCAAAACGGTATAGGCCGATTTGGGTCGGCCGCTCGTAATGTTGCAAAGAAGGCTTGATGTTGGATTCCCAATCAATCAACAGCATCGATTGGATCAAATCGTAAGCCAGCGGCATTTGTGACGGAATCAGCGGATGAATGGCATCGCTTTGCGTTACATTGGCCAGCGTACGTTCAAATTCTTTAATTTGGTTGTCAATTTGAGCATTGGGCGTACGGACGCTTGCCATATAAGCCAAACGATATACCTGCATTTTCAAGCTGCCCGCATCTTCAATCGTTTTAGCCGCGCTTTCCAAACGCCAAGAAAGCAGCAGGGTAAAGGCAATCGATAAAAAAGCCGAGCCGACCCATAACACAGTCAGTAGTTTTAAACGCGAGGACAGGCTCAGGCCGTCTGAAGATCCGGAGAATAAACGCATAAAGTACGCAGGAAAACTAATCCGATAATCTTATAAAAATATCATTCTTTTGGTCTATAAACAACCTATCTAAAATAATTGTATGGTTATGATAAGAAAAAACAGGGGTTTAATGTAAAATCATGTTATGATAAAATTCATCTTAAGTGAATTAAATCACAAAACCAGGTTTCAGACGGCCTGAAGCCTTAAAAACTTATTCTATAAATACAACATCGCGAATAACACTTACACACTCTGCTTTGCAAAGGACTACCAAAATGAAAATTTTTGCACTGATATTGGCCGGCGGGCAGGGAAGCCGGATGGGAGGTGTCGATAAAGGGTTGGTGCAATGGCACAACAAAGCCTTGATAGACCACGTTATCGAAAAAATCCGCCCGCAAGTCAGCCATATCGCCATCAGTGCCAACCGCAATCTCGAATCCTACGCCCAACGCAGCGCGCACGTTTTCTCGGATGCGCGCCAATGGCAGCATTACGGCCCTTTGGCCGCCTTGTGTACCGCTGCCAACGATTTGCAAATTGCTACTGCAGACTGGTTGCTTATCGTCTCCTGCGATATGCCCCGCCTACCTGAAAACTTGGTTTCCCAGTTTGAGACCATCGCCAAACGCACGCCGTTGTGCAATGCATTTTACGTTGAAACCCCGGCTAGACCGCATTACAGCGTGATGTTTATCCGTCCGCAAATCCTGCAAAGCACCGTGCCATACCTTTATTCAGGAATGCGCAGCATCCGAGGTTGGCTGCAGCAACAGCGCGCGCGGGTTGTCCATTTCCCTCATGAGCAGGATTTTATCAGCTACAACACAGAAAACGATTTGGCCCAGCCTTTGTAGTTGGGTAGATAAGGGGACTAATGTTCAGGTAGAGATATGCCAAATTGATGATTATTTAATATCTTTCAATAGGTAATAACTATCTTGTAATCAGTCCCCTTATAAATTATTCAATCCGTATATTCAGAAGAATGATACGTTTCTCGTTGAAATAAATTTTAGCTTTTCCCTATCGACTGAAGCTTTTAGGTCATTTAGTCTGCCTAAGTCCAAATTATCTACAAACAAATCCTCGTAAAACAGTTGACCGAAAAAATTCACAGGATATTCTGATTTTACGTTGCATGGCTTAAGATGTTCAGACGGCCATACTTTCAAAATAAAGGCTAAAACGGCATAATAGCAGCCCCTCTTTTTTAGAATTGTCTGGTTTAGGAGAGTGAAATGAATATTTTATTATTGGATGGCGGTAAAGATTTCGGACATTCGCATGGCGAGTTGAACCACACGCTTCACAAAAAAGCGAAAGAAGTTTTGACCGCACTTGGACACAATGTAAAAGAAACCGTGATTGATGCCGGCTATGATGTTGAAGCAGAAATCGAAAAATTCTTATGGATGGATGCCGTGATTTGGCAGATGCCGGGCTGGTGGATGCATGAACCTTGGACAGTGAAAAAATACATAGACGAAGTATTCACCACTGGACACGGCAAGCTTTATCAAAGTGATGGCCGTCATCGTGTCAATCCAACCGAAGGCTACGGCACAGGTGGCTTGTTGCAAGGCAAAAAACACATGCTTTCACTTACTTGGAATGCGCCGATTGAAGCCTTCACCCGTGAAGGTGACTTCTTCGAAGGTAAAGGTGTAGATGTATTGTATATGCACTTCCACAAACTCAACGAGTTCATCGGTCTGACCCGTCTGCCGACATTCTTATGTAACGATGTGATTAAAAATCCACAAGTAGAACAATACTTAGCTAACTACCAAGCATATTTAGAAAAAGTATTTGGTTAATTGATAATTGAGAAACATTCGTTTAGAGGGTGAGCATTTTGGCTCACCTTTTTTATTCGATTTTCAATACATCTTAAAGCCAATTTTTAGTAACATGGGCAGTAAAAAGGAATATGTTGGCTTAAATAACGTATTATTGTATCTAATACTTTATCTAAAAAAGTTAGTTTGCACATCAAACTTCCTAATAGAAAGGGAGAATGAATATTTAATCTAACAATACAGATAAACTCTCATCCAGAGTGAAGACGAATAGTTTAAAAGTTTACGTAGAACAGTTTACATCTGAACAGAAATTGTGGTTTTCAATAGTGGATTATCGTGGACAGGATTGGATGATAAATATACTGTTGTATAGGATTATTACATATAATTAGTGTACAATATTTATGTCTAAACTTACTGTTATTAGGAATAAATTATGAGTATTCAAGATTATACTATTAAAGGTGAAGCGTTTTATTTAAGTAAAGTATTCAGTTCGGATTTCCAATATTCCATTCCTGATTATCAACGTCCATATTCTTGGGAAGAAGAGCATATCAAGCAATTATTTAATGATTTATATGAGTTTTATCAAAGAAAAACAGATGAAAGCTATTTTTTAGGCAGTATTGTGGTTATTAAAAAAGATCATCACCCGGAAGCAGATGTGGTTGATGGTCAGCAACGTTTAACTAGTTTAACTATACTAATTGCAGCTTTAACCCACTATTTTTCAGACGAAGATAAACCTGAAGGCAAGGAAATTTTACAGCAGCCTGCTAAAAAATCACAAAATCTTGCTGCACAACCAAGATTAACTCTTCGACAACGTGATAAAGATTTTTTTAGAAAATATATTCAAGAACTAAGATTCAATGAATTAAAAAATTTAACTATAGATCATGATTGTAAAAATGATGCCCAAAAAAATATAGTTAGAAATGCCAAAATCATATTAGAGTGTATTCAAAATAAATTTAGTAATGATAGTGTAGCTATTTTTGATTTTTTTAGTTTTTTAATTCAAAAATGTTGCTTGGTTATTGTATCTACACCTAATCAAAAATCAGCATTTCGTATTTTTTCCGTTATGAATAATCGTGGTTTGGATTTGTTGCCAACTGATATTTTAAAAGCAGACTTGATAGGAAAAATACAGACTAATCAAGATGAATATACTCAAAAATGGGAGGATTTAGAGCAAGAGTTAGGACGAAACCGTTTTAATGAACTATTTACCCATATCCGTATGATAGAGTTGAAAAATAAAGCACAAAGAAGTATTTTAGAAGAATTACAAGAGTTAGTTTTACCTAAAATCACCTCTATTTCAGACTTTATTGATAATGAACTTTCTAGTTACGCTTCAGCATTTAGTGCATTAAAAAATAGTAAGTACCGAGCAGATAGCAATGAATTTGAAATAAACCAATATGTTTATTGGTTAAATCGAGTAGGCTTTTCTGAATGGTTACCCGTAGCGATATTGTTCTTACATCAAAAACCAGATAGTAATCAATCGATTGAGTTCTTTAAATATTTAGAGATATTAACTTCTTATTTGCATCTATCCGCAAAAGATGTAAATAAACGCATTGAACGTTATGCCTTAATCTTAAAGGATTTGCAGAATAATCCAAGACAATGTAGCTCAAACTTATTCTTAAACGACGAGGAAAAACAATCCTTTAAAGAACTGTTGGATGGCAATATTTATAATAAGCTTACATCAATTAGAAGAAATTATTTGATTTTAAGATTGGATGCTATGATTTCCGATGGTGCAGCTAATTATAATAATGGGTCTGGATTATTAACAATTGAGCATGTGTTGCCACAAACAATAGAGGACGGCAGTCAATGGAAACAGTGGTGGGTAGACAAAGATGGGAACGATACCCTACACCAAACTTGGTTGCACCGATTGGCAAATTTAGTTCCATTGAATAAGAGACGCAATTCTGCTGCTTCAAATTGGGAATTTAAAATAAAGAAAGAAAAATATTTTTCAGGGAATGATAGCGTTTCTTCCTATGCTCTGACTAGCCAAGTATTAAAAGAAAATGAGTGGACACCAGAGATTGTAAAAAATCGACAAAAAGAATTATTGGAAAGTATTTACAAAAACTGGTCTTTATCGCATCTATAGGAACTTTAGTCTGCTCAAAGAGATTTGGCTCAATAAAAAACCGTCTGAAACGATCATTCAGACGGTTTTTTATTTATACAAGATTTTGTGAAAAACATTAAAAATGAGATAATTCTCAAACCTTTTAAGAAGCTTTATTGATAAAAATATTTGGAGAAAGCATGGAACACAAACTCAACAAGTTCATCGGCTTGACCCGTCTGCCGACATTCTTATGTAACGATGTGATTAAGAATCCACAAGTAGAACAATACTTAGCTGACTACCAAGCCCACTTGGAAAAAGTGTTTGGCTAATTGCAAAATATGGGTTTGGGAGGTGGGCATTTGCCCACCTTTTTTCATTTTTTGTTTATGCTTACTGTGTGTCTAAAGACAAGCAAGCTTGCACGAAACGGCATAGTGTTTTTGCCGATGTGCCAAATTCCTAAATGGAAACTTATAACATACCTTTATTGATGCTAGAACCTGTCAATAGCAATGTCTGAATAGGCCGTCTGAACAACAGACGGCCTTTCTTTCTTGATTTTAAGGTTAAATAGTTATCAGCCGATTTATAGGCAACCGGCAAAGTTTTCTGCCGCCAATGGTTCCCTGCCTAGTAAAGCTGCAAAATCAGAATAGTCGGCGCATGAGCCTTGCTTGAGTAGGGAAAAGCTGTCTCGGCTGATAATGCCGTTGCTGAGGATATTTGCCAACGGTAGCGCTGGGTTAAGCAGGCGTAGGGGGAAAGACAGAATACGTTGTGGCGGTTTATGGTGCAGGGTTTGGCGGATGGTGGTCAGGTATTTCGCCAAAGTCAGCGTTTGACTGCCAGCCATATTGATGATGCTATGGTCGGTGTCGGCTTGGACGGCAAGTTTTGCCAAACCTTCGGCAACATCGGCAAGATGGACAGGCTGCAAAGGAAAGCGGCCACCTTCCGGCAGGGGAAGTAAAGGGAGGCAGGCTAGTTTGATGAATAGCTCGCAACTGGTTCCTCCTCGCCCGTAAACGACGGATGGTCTGGCTATGGCAATCGATATATCGTTTTGAGCAATGGCATCATCGCCACGTCCTTTGCTGCCGACAAAGTTGATGGAGTGAGATGGATCGGCACCCAGCGCGGATAGTTGCACCCAGCGTTTTACGCCTGCTGCTTTTGCCCATGTAGCGAGCTGTCTAGGCGTGTGGTAGTGTACGGTTTCGAGTATTTGGGCATGACGGCTCATGATGCCAATACAGTTAATGAGGACGTCTTGTCCTTCCAATAAACGGCGTGCGGCTGTTTCATTGGGATGAAGAAAGTCGAAGGCGCGGCGGTCGGGCGTACAAACTTGGTGACCTTGTTCTTTGAGGATTTGAACGGTACGGCTGCCGATAAAGCCGCTGCCTCCGAAAATGATGATGTTCATATGTTTTTCTTTATATTGTTGCTGAGGCCGTCTGAAAACCCTTAAATCGGTTTCATCACCATTAGGAAGTAAATCACGATAGTGGCGCAAAAGGCAGGATAGCCGAGCAATTCCCAGCGTCTAGCGTAACGCCAGTAGGGTTCCGGAATGGTGTCTGCGTTTTCTTTATGCGCTTTTTCTGCAATCTTGGCCATGCGGATTTGCAGCCAAACAACGGGGAGCCAGCAAATACCTGAAAAGATGTATAAGGCCAGCGTCATCCATACCCAATTTTGTTCCAGCATAGTGGCAACAGTGTAGCCGCGTTCATACAGCATCCATAAGCCGGATAAGGGTTGGAAAATAACGGCGGGGGTTGTAAACCACCAGTCCGCTTTGATGACCCAATGCGAGACGACCGACTGCGCGGCAACCGAACCGCTGCGGTTTGCCCAAAAGAGGTAAAACGCTGTACCAAAACCGGTGCCGACCATTAAGGTAGCCGAGATGATATGCAGGGTTTTAACGATTAAATAGGTATTCATTTTTTATCTCCTACGGATTGATACAGGAAAAACAAAGTAGCCATAATCGGCAGATTTTTCATCAAAGGTGCAAATGGATGCATCCACATTTCGGGCAGTCTGAAGGCAATAATCAGGCTGTATGCCGTGACGGTTATCAATTGCAGCAACCATATTTCGGAACGGGAGCGAAAGCGGCTGAAGCATAAAAAGGCAAAACCAATGTCCAGCAGAGAAGCGGCGATTAATGTAGGCCATTGCAACGGATCGGGAATACCGACCGAATGCAGCAAATCCAATGACATTTCAGGCATGAAAAACAGAGGTTGGGTACCGCTCCACAGCCATAGCAGCCCCATCGAGTAAGACAGGTAGGCGGGTAGGGTGTGCGTAGTGTTGTCGGACATGCTGGTTTCCTATTTTGTTTTAGTTTAAATATATAATTAGTCTGTAATTTCTATAATTTCTGTTAAAAGAGAAATTATAGGGCAAAAAATTTTAAATAGGCTCCGGGATTGTTTCTTTGGGTGGGAAATCCATATCCAGTGATTCAAAATCTACCAAAGAACATCAAGCTTCAGATAAATATGCCCATGCAAGGCTGCCATGAGTATGTTTCCGTATCCTAAATAGGATTGGCTATGTTTATTGAGAACAAGTCCATTGCCATCATCGGAAAAATTTTTGTATTCCAGCGCCTATTTTCAAAATTTTTACCATGGTTGAAGTAGAAAGCTTCAGCATTTCATTTGCCCACACGGTCAGCGTACTAATGAAATCATGGGTTTGTTGGATTCGCTGCTTGGCAGTTTCATTTTCCTGACTAAATTCGGGGCTGTCGATCAGGCTTTGCAAAAATTGCCGCGTCGGTTCTATTTCGCGCTGCATACGCACTTCAGCAATGGTGCGGAACAAAGTCCAGACATCATCCGAAGTTTCAAAATGATCGCGCCTATCGCCCAAGATATGCACAGTATGTACCAATCTCAGGTTTTGCAGCTCTTTAATACTGTTGCTGACATTGGAGCGCGCCACGCCGAGCGTTTCGGTAATTTCCTCGGCATTCATCGGCCTGCCCAAGATGTAGAGCAGGGCGTGGATTTGTGCAACGGTACGGTTGACCCCCCATTTGGTACCCATTTCGCCCCAATGGAGGATAAATTTTTCAGTGGTCGGATTCAGTTTCATAGTGATGGTATTCTATTTTTATCTTTTATTTCTGTCAATACAGAAATAAAGAAATTTTAGCGTATGAAGTAAAAATGTTCAGACGGCCTTTTGAATCACCCCTTCTTCTATATATTCTCTCAATATCTCTAGACTTTATCAGTCATGATTTCTTATGAGGAAAAGATGTTATTCATAAACCGGTATTTTTTGAATAAAAATTTATCCATACAATCTGCTGGATCCGATAACGAGGAGAAAATAATGAAAAAAATGCCTGTATTGTTTGTTGGGCATGGTAGCCCGATGAATGTGTTAGATAAAGAAAACCCGTTCAATCAGAATTTCAGCCTAATTACGCAAAAGTTTGCCAAACCCAAAGCCATTTTGATGATTTCAGCGCATTGGTACAGTAGCCGTTTGCAGGTTACGTCTGGCAAACATCCAGAAATGATTTACGATTTCTACGGCTTTCCTGAAGAGCTCAGCCAAGTGCAATATCCTGCGCCCGGTTCGCCTGAGTTGGCGGAGCAAGTGAAGTCATTATTACAGTCGGAAAATGTTGAGTTGAACCCAACACGAGGCTTTGATCATGGCGCCTGGGCGGTGTTGAAATTTCTCTATCCCGATGCCGATATTCCCGTAGTGCAACTGAGCCTTAACCGTTTGAAATCAGCTGAATGGCATTTCAATTTGGCGAAAAAATTATCTGCTTTACGCGAACAAGGCGTGCTGATTATCGGCAGCAGTAATATTGTGCATAATCTGAGGGCGATAAGCTGGGAACATATCGATCAAATCGGTGCAGGGTATGACTGGGCGTTTGCTTTTCGTGAAACGGTCAATCAGGCGATTGCGGTACAAGATAATGAAACTCTGGTGCATTATGAGCAGCTAGGCGAAAAGGCCGAGCTTTCTGTACCAACGCCGGATCATTACTTACCGTTGCTGTACACCATGGCATTACGTGAACCGCAAGACAAGATTACATTTTTCAACGATAAGCTGCTTGCAGGATCGCTTAGTATGACGTCGGTTTTGGTGGGGTGAAAAGGAAAAAATCCATCCTTTTTTGTAAATGCGCGATATTGTTTCAGACGGCATTTTGTGTCCATAGAAAATCTGTAATCTATATTAATTAGTGAAATTGAGCTTGTAATCTTTGAATATAAATGATTAGGATAGAACAAGCGTTTGAATTTTGAAGACGATTTATAAAAACTCTTTGAAATCTCTATACTCTTTGAAAAAGAAAAAAGGCCGTCTGAAAAGTGCAGGCTGCTTTTTGGGTTTTCAGACGACCTTCAAAGCAGCCTGCACCCAGGTATCTTGGATTGACTAACGCGAGCTATCTGCCAAATACTTTCCGCCAGGCATTCGGATTGATTTTAAACTTGGCTTTGAACTGTAAACGCAGGTTTACTGCGCTGCCGAAGCCGCTTTGTTCGGCGATGCGTTCTATCGGCAAATCCGTATTTTCCAACAAATCCTGTACCTGCCATAGCCGCTCTGTGGTGAGCCACTCACCGAAATTCATGCCTGTGGCTTGAGAAAAATGGCGGATAAAGGTTCGGCGGGAAACGGCTAATTTTTTTGCCAAATCGTCCAAGCGGTATGAGGTGGCAAGGTTTTGGCGCAGTTCGTCCAATAAGTGATTGATTTTGTCATCGGCGGTACGACGTTCGACAGGTCGGTGGATAAACTGTGCCTGTCCGCCTTCGCGGTGTGGTGCCGCAACCAAGGTACGAGCAAGGTCGTTGGCAACGGTTGCACCGTGGATTTTGCGGATGAGGTACAGGCAGCAATCCAGCCCGCCCGCCGCACCTGCCGATGTTAAAAAATTGCCGTCTTCCGCATATAGGCGGTTGGTATCCAGATGAATTTTAGGGAAGCGGCGGACAAAGTCGTCTTCGGCAAGCCAGTGGGTGGCGGCGGTTCTGCCGTCTAAAAGTCCTGTGTAGGCAAGGGCGTAAGAGCCGTAGCATAGTGCGACAATATGTGCACCACGTTTCGCTGCCCGCTGTAAATTCTCAGCCAGTTCCGGCGTCGGGGCTTCTTCAATATTGCGCCAGCCTGCGATGACGATGATGTTAGCTTCTTCCGTCAAATCTAGGCCGCCGTGTATGGGAATGCTTGCGCCCAGTGCCGTGATGACGTCTTTGCTGTCATCGGAACAGATTTTCAGGTCAAAGAGCGGATTGTCCCGATAGGTCGTCTGAAAAACAGAAAAGGGAATGTTGAAGACAAAATCATTCATGCCCGATTGAGCATATAGCACGATTTTTGGGACAGTTTGATTTTGGCGAAACTCGTTATGCTCGTTTTCAGACGACATTTTGGCACTATCCTTACGTTTATTGGCAATATTGCCTATTTTAGCCGATGTACCTGCTGCTTAAAATACGCTTCATGATTTTTTAAGGAGCAACATAATGAAATTCAAGCAATTTATTCTTGCCACTGTTTTGGGCGCGACAGCCTTTTCCGCTTGGGCAGACGATTCATACCAACATATCCGTAACGCTACTGCCAAAGTCGAATATGCAGGACAGACGTTTTTGATTGACCCTTTTTTCGCCCCCAAGCATTCCATGAACGGCTTTGCCGGCACGTTCAATAACCAAGCCAAAATGCCGCTGGTCGGGCTGCCGATGAGTGTGAATAAAATTTTGGACGGTGTGGATGCAGTTATCGTTACCCATACTCACGAAGACCATTGGGACGAAACCGCAGCACGTTCCATTCCGAAAAAACTGCCCGTATATGTGCAGCACCAAGCCGACGCGGCAAAAATCCGTAGCCAAGGCTTTACTGATGTACGCGTGTTGAACGGCAGCGCTGTCTTCAACGGCGTAACCATCAGCAAAACCGGCGGCGTACATGGTACAGAAGCCATGTATGCCAACCCTCAGCTAGCCGAAATCTTAGGTGATGCAATGGGTGTGGTATTCCAAAGCAACGGACATAAAACTGCTTATATTATGGGTGATACTGTGTGGACGGCAGATGTAAACAAAGCATTGAACCGCTACAAACCCGATTATCTGATTATGAACACGGGCTACGCGCTGATTTCAGGCATTTCAGACGGCATTATTATGGGAACGGCTGATGTATTAAAAGCCAGCCAAGTCATGCCTAAAGCCAAAATCATCACCGTACACATGGATACCGTGAATCATACCGCCATCAGCCGCGCCGATATGCGTAAATTTATACGCGGTCAAGGCATTGAAAGCCGTGTGAACGTTCCGGAAGACGGAGAGACTGTGAGGCTAGATTGATAAGCGGTCATCTTTTAAAGAGAATTTGCAAAAATACCTGAAAACCTGACCGCACTTTCACATAAAAAAGCCGTCTGAATTTTCAGACGGCTTTTACTTTTAACGCATCCACAATCAACTTAAACACATTGGAATGCCCGCGGCGGCTGGGGTAATAGAGGTAAAGCGGTTCGTAAGTCATAGCATACTCAGGCAATAGCTCGACCAGGTGTCCCGAATTGAGTGCATCCGCTACGCTCATATGTGCTATCCACGCAATGCCAAGGCCGTCTGAAACGGCTTGCAGACGCAGATGATTGTTGATGGAAAAGTGCGATTTTGGTGTGAACGTAATCAGCTCTTTTTTGTATTTGAATTCCCACTGCATCTCCGTGCCGTGTTCAGCGGAGAGTTTTATGCCGATAAGGCGGTGCTGTTGCAGATCATCAATATTTTTCGGTGAGCCGTGTTGCGCCAAATAATCGGGCGAGGCAACCAATACCATTTTGAGCGGTGCGGAAATTGGCACCGCAATCATCTCTTTCGCTACCTTGTTACCTAACCGAACGCCCATATCAAATCCTTCTTTCACAATATCTGCCCAACGATCGTCCACCACGATTTCCAAGCGGATTTTCGGGTATTGGTTCAAAATCGGCTTTAATTTTGGATACAACACGGCTTCCGCTGCCATCGCCGGGGCGTTGATGCGAATCAATCCCGATGGCGTATTCAAAAAATCATTTAATGCATCGACTTCTTGGTTTATGGCTTGATAAAGTGGGAAAAGTTGGTCGAAAAGCTGCTGCCCGGCTTCGGTCAGTGACACATTGCGTGTAGTGCGGTTGAACAGACGCAGGTTCAGCCGCGTTTCTAAATTTTTCATGCTATGGCTCAACGCCGAAGAAGAAATCCCCAAAAGTTGCCCCGCTTTCACAAAACTCTGCGTTTGCGCCAACGTCAAAAAATAATTCAGTTCGTTAAAGTTCTGCATTTTCTCTTTAAACTCTCTTTTATTAGTGAATTTAATTCATTACATTATAAAGATAAACCCTATTTATCTCAATAAAAACAAATCATAAAATGACTGCAACTTCATGAGAGTAAACAGAAGACAATAACCGCAAACATCACATCCTTTTTTATAAATTATTTATTCTAGGAGTAAAAATGAACATTTTATTATTAAACGGTGGAAAAGAATTCGGCCATTCGCATGGTGAGTTAAACAACACGCTTCACAAAAAAGCAAAAGAAGTTTTGACCGCACTTGGACACAATGTAAAAGAAACTGTGATTGATGCTGGCTATGATATTGAGACAGAAATCGAAAAATTCTTGTGGATGGATGCCGTGATTTGGCAGATGCCTGTTTGGTGGATGCACGAGCCTTGGACAGTGAAGAAATACATAGACGAAGTATTTATCGCTGGACACGGCAAGCTTTACCACAGTGATGGCCGTCATCGTATCAGCCCGACCGAAGGCTTCGGTACAGGTGGTTTATTGCAAGGCAAAAAACACATGCTTTCGCTTACTTGGAATGCGCCGATTGAAGCGTTCACCCGTGAAGGCGACTTCTTTGAAGGCAAAGATGTGGATGCTGTGTACATGCCTTTCCACAAACTCAACGAGTTCATCGGTTTGACCCGTCTACCGACATTTACATGTAACGATGTAGTTAAAAATCCACAAGTAGAACAATACTTCGCAGACTACCAAGCACATTTGAAAAAAGTGTTCGGTTAATGATAAAACATCAACTTGAAGCGGTGGGCTTTTGCCCACCATTTTGTCAGTCGCTAATTGGTACGAAATATGGCAAATCCGTGGCGCAAGTGATTACCCGCTGGCTGGTGGAACGTGGCATCATTGTATTGGCAAAATCCACCAAACCCGAACGTATGGCGGAAAACTTGAACGTCTTTGATTTTGCTCTCAGCGATGAAGACAAAGCCGAAATTGCCAAACTGGACGGCACGTTCGCCGCCATCGTCAATCACGATACGGTGGATAATTTGAAGCGCATCTCCGCGTGGAAAATGGGCGTGTAAGTGTAGCGAAAAACCATCTGCAATTCATCATATGAAAGGACAAAACATGATTAACGGGTTAGATATCGAACGTTTCCGAACTACCATGGCAGCGGTTGAAAACGACCATGCAAAAGGCAAGGCAGTATTACGCGCCGATTCGCGCTGGGTATCCGGCACGAAGAATGAAATCTCCGTGCGCCGCTTCCCTGCCTTTACCACAGACGAACCGAAAAACATGGGCGGTGAAAACGCCGCCCCAAATCCGGTGGAATACCTGATCAGCGCTGCGGCAGGCTGCTGCTCCATAGGTTTCGAGTTGCAAGCAGCATTGGCAGGCGTGAAACTGGAACAGTTTGAAATATCCGCAAGCGGCGGTATCGACATGGCCAAACTGTTCGGCATGGAAGATGGCTACGGCGGACTGGATAATCTGGTGCTAACCATAAAAGTAAAAGCCGACGCCGACCTTCCTACCCTGCAAAATTTCGCCGACCGCTCAGCCGCCACCTCCCCAGTGTTGAACAGCCTGAAAGCGCGGGCAAAAGTGGTTGTGGAAAAAATCTAGACGACTCAAAACGTTTTCTTGTTTTCATTTCGTTAAAAGCCCCTTTTCTGGACAACTAGAAAAGGGCTTAATCGCTCAAAGGAGGACATGACATGCAACAATTGCACACTTTGAAAGACATCGAACAGGCCATCGCCACACACCCTTTAGTATCACTGTACATCAAAGCCCCAATCTGCGGTGTTTGTACGGTCGTGGCCGCCCAGCTTGATTCAGCTTTGGCGGTGGAAGGAAATGTGTATGCCGTAAAAGCCGATATTGCTGAAATACCCGAAATGGCCGGACGTTTCCATGTGCTGACCGTACCTGCATGGCTGCTGTTTTATCAAGGCAAGGAAGTAGAACGGATGGCCCGCTTCATCCCTCAGGCACAGATGAAGCAGACATTGGCAAAATGGACAAAAGTAGCAGAAAGCGAACATCAGTAACCGGTCTATCAATGTTTCAGACGGCTGCGGTCTTGATAATGATGCAAGTGGTCAAGTTTTTAAGATGATTTGCAAAACACTTAAAAATTTGACCGTTCTTTATTACGAAAAGGTCGTCTGAAATGGCTTGCAGACTGAGATGATTATTGATGAAACGCTGTGATTTGTACGCTAAAACCATCTTCTGAAAATTCCCTTTGACATTCTCCATCTTTCCCAATAAAATAAGTTCAAGTTTTTAAACATATAAACTCAATAGGTCAAATATGCCGCAACAAACCATGAATTTAATGCGCGAGTGCATTCCCATCTTTACCGTGTTGAGTGATGAAAACCGCCATCAAATCCTGCATATATTGTGGGAACATGGCAGGATGAATGTGAATGAGCTGACCGAGCATCTGCATCTGTCGCGCCCTGCTGTGTCGCACCATTTAAAAATCATGCTGCAAGCCGGAGCGGTGGCAGTGGAGCAGGTCGGCAAAGAGCGGTTTTACAGTATTGCCATGGCGGATACGGTGGCGAGATTGAAACAGCTTGCTGATTTGATGGCTCAAAATTGCCCACTTTCAAAATAGGGTTATCCGTTGACCCTTTATTTTTACTCAAATACGTTCACATTTTTAAACTTATCAACTTAAAGGAACGATTATGTTATTCACGCCATTCACTTTTCAAAACGGTAAAACCGCCAAAAACCGTATCTTCAAATCCGCCATGGAAGAGCAACTTGCCCAAAACGACCAGCCGTCTGAAAAACTTGTCCGCCTCTACGACACTTGGGCAGAAGGCGGCGCGGGCGTTTTAGTTACGGGCAATGTGATGGTCGCCGAAAGCGGCAAAGGTTCGATAAACGATGTGGTAATTTCAGACGGCCGCAGCCTTGAGATGCTGAAAAAATGGGCGAAAGCCGGCACGCAAAACGACACGCTGCTCATCATGCAAATTAACCATGCGGGTAAACAGTCGCCTGCGGTGGTCAATAAAACGCCGCTTGCACCGAGCGCCGTGCCGTTGGTGGGCATGGACGGCTTTATCAACCCGCCGCGCGAATTGACTGCCGATGAAATCAACGGGCTGATTCAGCAATTCGTACAAACCGCGAAAATTGCCGAACAGGCAGGGTTTTCAGGCGTACAAATTCACGGCGCGCACGGCTATCTCATCAGCCAATTCCTCTCGCCGCACCACAATCGCCGCCAAGACCAATGGGGCGGCAGCTTGGAAAACCGTATGCGCTTCCTTTTGGAAACCTACACTGCCATCCGCGCTGCCGTGGGCAAAGATTTCTTGGTCGGTGTAAAACTCAATTCGGCGGATTTCCAAAAAGGCGGATTTGACGAAAGCGAATCGGTGCAGGTGGTGCAAAAACTATCGGAAATGGGCATTGATTTTATTGAAGTTTCCGGTGGCAACTACGAAAGCCCGCAAATGCTCGCCGCCAAAGACAGCACCCGCAAACGTGAAGCCTTCTTCATCGATTACGCCGAAAAAGCCCGTGCAGTCAGCCAAGCCCCGCTGATTATCACTGGCGGCTTCCGTTCACAAAACGCCATGGAAGATGCCTTATCTAGCGGCCATTTGGATTTGGTCGGCGTCGCTCGCCCGTTTGCCTTAGTCCCTGATTTAGCAAACCAAATGCAAAACGGCACCTACCAAATCGTGCAAACCGACCGCATCAAAACGGGCGTAGCATTCATTGATAAAAAAGCAGGCGCAATGCTGGAGATGAATTGGTATATGACACAAATGGACTTGATTGGGCAAGGTAAACAACCCAATCCTAAATTGTCGGCGTGGAAAGTATTGTTGAAAACCTTGTGGGAAAACGGCAAGGCGGGGTTAAGTACAGGTAGAGCTTGATGGGGCAAGTGGTTGGATTTGAAGGAGGATTAAATTTTAAAATTTAACCGTATTTAAAAGCATGGAATATAAATAAATTAATGCCAAAAAAACCGTTTGAATCTTTAAGTTCAAACGGTTTTTTAGAATTTACGGTAGAGACATTAAATATAGAAAAGACGTTGTTTGGATTGAGATTTAAAATAAAAAATAATGAGTAGATTTAAAACAAGCGTATTGGGGCTTGAGTTAACAGACTAACAGTGTGTCGATGTGTGAATTAGGTAATAGATTGTGATCATTGTAAATGAGCCACATCGTTAAGTTGCTCAATATGAAAACCGCTTTCACTATCGTATTTCACAATACTGATCGAAGTATTCAACAATGACACGGATTTACCCTCATCACGATGATTTTCCCAAGTTGCTCCGCCTAGTAAGGATAATAAAAGCCGCAAGGTATGGCCATGCGATATCACTAAAATATTGGCTCCCGATTGATGTACCTTAATGATATCGTAAATGGCGGCCATTGCACGTACTGCTAATTGTTCAAAGGTTTCGCCACCATTGCTTAATGCTTTATAAGCTGCCGGGTCATTGGTCAGTTGTTTGAATTCGGTTAGCTTACGCAGGTCAGCGATCTGTATACCTTCCCAACTTCCAAAAGATTGCTCATTTAGTCCACAGTGCTGAAAAAGAGGGATGGGACGCTGGCCGATAATATGGCTAGCCGTATCAATGGCACGTTGTAAGATGCTGGAATAAGCAGCGGTAAATTCTACTTGTTGTAGCACCGCCCCGGTTTTTAGAGCTCCTGCAATCCCTTGTTCGGTCAGTGGTGAATTGCCGGATCCCTGCAAAAGCCCCTGTTCGTTCCATTGGGTACGGCCATGGCGAATAAAATAAAAAGTGAGTTGTTTTGACATCATAGTTCCTTGGAGAACGGGAAGTATAGGGTATAACTAACTCATGATGCAAAGGCCGTCTGAAACGATAATTTCAGACGGCCTTTTTACTTTAACGTGTGCCGTTTAGATACGGTCGTGCCTGGAGGATAACAAGCTTATCCTTGTCAAACGCCCATTCGATATCCTGCTCGCCATTAGCAAATAGCTGTTTGATTTGTTGGCCGGTTTGGTCAAGGCAACGTATTTGTTCTTGATTCATCACGTTGCCACTGGTTACAGGCACTTCTCGTACTCCACCATTTTTATCCAGTTGCAACGCTGTGGTTTCATTAGAGGAGCTGAGACGTTGTACGGAATCATTGCGACGGTTATAGACTACCTGTTCGGCTACCCGTTTTCCCTCAACGACACGAATACCCAACCCGCGTTTGGCGGCAATGTAGGCGCTATTTTTCTGAGCGGCATCATAGGGATTGATGGTAACCAATACGCCGGAGAGATCTGCATTGATGCTTTGTTGCACAAAGACACTCATTTTCACGCTATCGTGAGGCAATTCGGCAATACGGCGGGCTTCATATGCGCTGTAATTGAAAACGGAAGCCCAAGATTGCTTCACTGCTTTGGCTAACGCGTTTTCATCGATAACATTTGGCACGGTGGTGTACAGCCCTGCGCCGCTGAAATTGGGTAGGTCTTCGGAATTAGAGGAGCTGCGGACAAACACGCCTTTGCTGTTTAATTGATTGCGCCATTGTTCAGCCCATCTGTGTTTCCATTCTGACGGGATTTCGGCATCGGTAATTTTTTTCTGCAGTGAGAGTAAGGCAGTGCGGCGCTTGCGGTTGTCTCCATCACTTTGTGTTTCGATTTGTGCCAGTGTTGTCGCGTTAATACCCAGCCTATCCATCATGGCTTGATAGTAGGCAAACGGAATGCAGAATCCATCAGGTACATTACTACCTTCAATATGGGCGCGGATATGGCCGAGGTTGGCAGCCTTACTGCCGCAGTAACGACTGTCATCACGGCGCAGGTTTGCCAAAGCCCGAAGGCTGTAATCGGAAACATCAGGTTGGGGCAGGGTAAGGCCGTCTGAAAAGCTTTTGCTGGTAGTGTTCCGGTTGGTTTGGACAATTCGGTATTGTTTAGCAGTCGCTTCAAATTCGATATGACGACCAATATATGGGGCTAGAATTTTTTCTGCGTCTTTAAGGTAAATATTAGGAATCTCCCAACCGCGTGCCAATACATTCACATGTGATAGTGCAGTGGATGGTTTCTCACTGATAATCCCCGCCACAGGTGGCAGCTCTAGGGGAACCTCTTTCAAAATAATAATATCGTCGGAGCCGACATTATAGAGATCATCTTCTTTGGCAATAATGCGTAATGTGCCTATCGCTTTGCCTTGGTATAGAGGCAGGTAGGGGAAATTCTTAATCAAACTTTCTTGGGTAATAAAAGGAACTTTGCTTTGTTCGGCAACGGTTTCCTGCCATAAAGAATTGGTTTTATAACGCAACGGAGCGTAGAAACTGTTTTTCAGACGGCCTGCCGCCAATTTCAACAATTCAGGCGTGATTTTGTCTCCTTCCCAAAACTCATAAACATATTCCTGAGTGCTATTCTGCCAACTGATAGTGCCAAACAGATAACGCCGGTTAGGACTACGGTATTGTTGATTCAATTCAGTTTTCGACAGCATGGGTTTCGAGATAGTAGCCAGATAATGCTCATGCAGCCGAAATTTGGGAGTATTGATATAGTCAGTACGGTTATCGTCTTCACGATCGATGAGGAAAAGGATATGAGGAATTTCATATTCACTACCTTGCTCATAGATACGCGAAAGTAAGTCAAAATCGGCTTGGCTTTTGATTACAGATAATGCAGGAATTTGTGTTTTAACTGGAGTGACTGCAGTTTGACGCTTTTCAGACTCGTAATAAGAAGGCTTACGTGCCGTTGGTGCAGCCGTATCGGCTGTTTCAGCTTCAGGACGGCACGCTGAAAGTAAAAACAATATTGGGAGGTAAAAAGCAGGCTTCATGATGTTGTCGGTTATCTAAATCAGATGAAAAGAAATATACCTATGGTAAAAATCTAGGGGCTGACGTAGATTAGCGGTTATGCTAGGCTACGAAAATGCAGATAATCAATTGTAAATTAAGCAAGAGAGTTCAAAAGAAACTACTTGAATTTTTTGTACTCCAAGTTACCGCCCGTTCCGCTGCCGATATTTTGGGCATTCAGCCCAACTCCGCTATTCTGTTCTACCGCAAAATTCGTATAGTTATCAGCCATTACTGGCCTTGGTTGCCGATGAGGTTTTTGAGGGCTCTGTTGAGCTGGACGCAAGTTATTTCGGCGGAAGGCGTTAAAGGCAGACGTGGTCGCGGTGCAGCAGGAAAAGTAGTTGTCTTTGGCATCCTGAAACGCAACGGATGGGTCTATACCGTTGTTGTAAACAATGCCAAGTCCGATACTTTGATACCTGTTATCAAACGGAAAATTATGCCGGACAGTATTGTTTATACCGATAGTCTGAGCAGTTACGACAAGTTGGATGTGAGCGGTTTTATTCATTACCGCATCAACCATTCCAAGGAATTTGCAGACCGTCAGAACCACATTAACGGCATTGATAATTTTTGGAATCAGGCAAAACGCGTCTTGCGAAAATACAACGGAATCGAACGCAAATCCTTCCCGCTGTTCTTGAAAGAATGCGAATTTCGGTTTAATTTCGGCACACCCTCCCGGCAGCTTAAAATTCTGCGGGATTGGTGTGGAATTTAGGGCTAATCTACGTCAGCCCCAAAATCTAAATCAAACTGTTTGTTGCCTGGATAAATCAGTTTTATCAAAGGCCGTTTGAAACGTGATTTCAGACGGCCTATTTAAATGGTGTTTTTAAGATAAATTTGGCAATTCTGTTTTGCAGTAACTGTATTACTGCTTTACTGAATAGTGGAATAGGGCGGGGGGAATGTCTCTTTATCCCTTATTTCAACCGTTCGGGCAGACTTTTTTCCATTCATCCCATTCGCTTTACCAGCGGCATTATCCCCGTTACCATACAGTGTTCATCGTCAGTCGGATATTACCCTTATGACCGCCCGCCAATCCTACCACCTTACCTTTGCCCGTTTTTCCCCTTCACTTTCAGTCCGCTCCTTTAGCGCATCCGAGGCGGTCAATACCGCTTACCGTGTCGAAATTACCGCCACCTCGACCG